>NZ_JADDYH010000014.1:766956-916653 GCF_015163595.1 Vibrio sp. OPT41
CTCTCCCTTAGCGTTGCGTACGTACCATGAATCGAAGTCTTTTGGCTGCATGCGGTATTCCGCATCACTTTGCACCATCACTTTCTTCACACGACCGCGATCAATATAATCGTTAATGTAAGCCCCGCCCCATGCAGCTGACAGGATTTGGTTTACGTCATTGATACTGACATCCAAAGCACGAAGTTTGACGTGGTCAATGTTCACTTTGTACATTGGCGCATCTGCCTGACCGTTTGGACGAACACCGACAAGTTTCGGGTTTTGTGCTGCCATGCCCAGAAGTTGCCCTTGAGCCGCAACTAATGCATCGTGCCCTTTATTCAACGAGTCTTGGAGATAGAAATCGAAACCTGTCGAGTTACCTAGCTCTTGAATCGCTGGAGGGGCGAACGCAAACACCAAAGCTTCTTTAATGGTAGAGAAGTACCCCATCGCTCGGCCCGTAATGGAAGCCGCATCAGCGCCAGGCGCTTCACGCTCAGACCAATCTTTCAAACCGATAAATGCCATCCCCATGTTTTGGCCTTGGCCTGCAAAACTAAAGCCCGCAACGGAGAAGACGGATTTCACGTTGTCTTTCTCATCCACAAGGTAAAAGTCGCGCATTTTCTCAAGTGTTTTTTCCGTCTGCTCTTGCGTTGAGTTAGGCGGCAAAATGGCCATTGAGAATACCGTGCCTTGGTCTTCATCCGGCAAGAATGACGTTGGAAGGTTCATAAATAACCAGCCAGCACCTGCACTCATTGCCAAAAATACAACCAACATGCGACCTGTGCGTTTTAGAAGTTTGGCAACGCCGGTTTCATAGCCTGCTGTCATCGCATCAAACTTGCGGTTAAACCAGCCAAAGAAGCCTTTCTTCTCTAGAAGCTCAGCATCGCCTTTTTTCAGCAACGTAGCACACAATGCTGGAGTCAGAATTATCGCAACCAAAACGGAAAGCGTCATAGCCGCCACAATAGTTATTGAAAACTGACGGTAAATAACCCCGGTAGAACCAGACATAAACGCCATAGGGACGAATACCGCTGAAAGCGTCAAACCGACACCAATCAGGGCACCAGTAATCTGCCCCATCGATTTTTTGGTCGCTTCTTTGGGCTCTAAACCATCTTCATGCATCACACGCTCGACGTTTTCCACCACAACGATGGCATCATCCACCAGCAAACCGATAGCCAGAACCATCGCGAACATGGTTAACGTGTTTACGCTAAATCCAGTCGCGTACAAAATAGCGAAGGTTCCGAGCAATACGACAGGCACTGCGATCGTTGGAATGATCGTCGCACGGAAGTTCTGCAAGAACAGGTACATGATTAAGAACACAAGAAGAATAGCTTCTAATAGCGTTTTAACCACTTCTTGAATCGAGGCTTTGACGAATGGTGTTGTTTCAAATGGGTAAGCAATCTGCAACCCTTCTGGGAACGTTGCACTCAGTTGTTCTAAGCGCTCTTTTACCGCATTGGCTGTCTCAAGCGCGTTTGCGCCAGTACCTAATGAAATACCTAACCCCGATGCTGGGAAGCCATTATATTGGCCTCGAATATCATAACTTTCTGCACCACGCTCAACGCGAGCTACATCTTTCAAATAAACATTCGAACCACTGGCGTCGGACTTAAGAATGATGTCTTGGAACTCTTCTACACTGCTCAAACGACTTGCAGAAGAAATCGTAGCATTCAACAACTGACCCTCCTGCGCAGGTGCCGCACCAAGTTGACCTGAAGAAACTTGCGCGTTCTGTTCACTGATTGCATTTGCTACGTCGATCGCGGTCAAGTTGAATTGCGTAAGCTTAAATGGATCCAGCCAAACTCGCATCGCATACTGCGCACCAAACGCCTGCACTTGTCCTACGCCAGTTACACGACTTATCGGGTCTTGAATATTCGTTACAACAAAGTCGCCGATATCGTTTTCTTTAAAGTCAGGATCTTCAGAATAAACTGCGACAACCATGAGAAATGCCGTATTGGATTTATTGACGACAATACCTTGGTTTTGTACCTCCATCGGCAATGAAGTCAATGCCAATTGCAGTTTGTTCTGCACCTGTACTTGCGCGATATCAGGATCAGCTTCGCTATCAAACGTCAGGGTAATTGTCGCATTACCAAATGCATCACTGCTCGATGATAGGTAGCGAAGGTAATCTAATCCTGTCATGTTTTGCTCGATAACCTGCGTTACCGAGTCTTCAACGGTTTTTGCTGATGCACCTGGATAGCGAGCACTGATGGTGATCGTCGTCGGTGAAATCGTTGGGTATTGCGAGACGGGTAAATTGAATAATGACATTACCCCCGCCAACATCGTTAGAATCGCGAGAACCCAAGCAAATACCGGACGATCGATAAAAAATCGTGCCATGATTACTCCTGTTCACCGTTTTGGATAGTTACCGAACTGCCTGGCCCTACCTTTTGTAAACCGGCGGTAATGACTTTATCACCCGCGTTCAAACCATCAATAATGCGCCATTGGCTATTGATCGCTTCGGCAGTCTTCACTGGTTTCGCTTCCACTTTGTTCTCGCCATTAACCGTCATCACTGTCGCTTTACCTGTCGCATCACGAGATACCGTATTTTGTGGTATTAGAATCGCATCAGGGTCGACACCAGTAATGACCGTCGCACGAACAAACATTCCAGGTAGCAACAAACCGTCAGGGTTTGGGAATTCGGCACGAAGCGTCACGCTGCCCGTACTTTCGTTCACATTGACCTCAGTAAATTTCATTGTGCCTTTGTGTTCGTAAGTGCTGCCATCTTCAAGCATCAATGTAACTTGCGCAGAGTCATCTTCTTGCATATGGCCTTGGGAGAGTGATGCTTTCAAACGCAGCAGTTGCGCGGATGATTGCACAATATCAACATTGATAGGGTCAAGCTGCTGAATGGTCGCTAATTTGGCAGCTTGGTTAGCCGTAACCAACGCACCCGCTGTCACACTCGATTTACCGATCACCCCGCTAATCGGAGCTTTGACTTGCGTATAATCTAAGTTGATTTTTGCTGTGTTGATCTTGGCTTTTGCGACTAGGACCTGCGCTTTCGCTTCTTTGTATGCCGCTTCTGCTTCATCCAAGTCTTGTTGGCTGATGGATTTTTTGGTGATCAAGGTTCTGTAACGCTTCACCGTGGCATAGGTCGACTCTGCCGCAGCTTGCGCACGGATTAATTCCGCTTCAGCGCTCAGCAAATCCGCCTGAAATGATGAATCATCAATTTGATATAGCGACTGTCCTTGTTCAACAAGGCCACCTTCAACAAAATTTCGCTCCGAAATAATGCCAGTGACTTGCGGACGAACTTCTGCTTCTTTGAATGCTCTGCTACGACCCGGCAACTCTACTGTCAATGCTTGGCGCGTTGGCTGCACTGTTAACACTTCTACTTCGGTTACGGGCGCAGGCCCCCCACCTTGGCTCGATCCTTCTTCGCTAGGTTGACATCCAACCACAAAAAGGCTCGACGCAATCAGCAGAGATAGCGTGGTTTTACGTCTCATGAATTTTTCTCTCTTATCTACCGACAAGCCTTCAAGATTCCTTATTAAAAGCTTCTAGAATGACTTAATAATGACTAATGGATGTATATCCAGAACAAATTAATTAGGATGATAAATACCCAGTGTTGTACATACAACAAAATTTACAGTTCTATACGCTTACGAAAAACGTTTATGGTAAAGGTGTTATGAAGTTCTCAAATTTGAAGATTTTGGGTTGGAAATCACATTTTCCTGTGTGCAATTGCAATGGTTAAAAAGCAGCAAAAGTGATGATAAAAGCATCATCACGCTGTACAGAGTTTGTTACCGCTGTCTAGGGTTATTTGCCCACTCTGGTATACGAACTAAAGTGAGAAAGGAATGTAAATATAGTCGAAATTTCACAAGTCAGGTTCGCCACTTATCTAAAAAATAACCCGCTAAGAAGCGGGTTATTTCGTCAGTGAGATTGCTGTTCTCAGCTTATACTTTGAACTGACTGACCTGATGATCTAAACGTTGAGTTTGCTCTGACAACATGGCTAAAGAAGCTTGCGCTTGGTTTACGATTTCCACAATTGAAGTGCTACTGTCTGCAATGCCTTGTACGTTGCTATTTACTTCGTCACTTACTGTACTTTGCTGGCTCGCAGCCGTTGCAATGTGTGTATTCATCTCGTTCATACGTGAAATCGCGTTCAAGATTTCAGAAAGGGATTCACTCGCTCGGCCAGCGGACTTGATCGTTTCATCACTGCTATTTTGGCTACCGCGCATCACTTCTACAGCTTGTCCTGCACCAGATTGTAGCTTTTCAATCATGGTTTGGATTTCTCCCGTACTCTGTTGCGTACGACTGGCTAAAGAACGAACCTCGTCCGCTACCACAGCAAAGCCTCGCCCTTGCTCTCCAGCGCGAGCCGCTTCAATGGCTGCGTTAAGCGCTAATAAGTTTGTTTGCTCGGCAATACCACGAATTACATCCAGTACGGACGCAATGTTACTCACATCATGATCCAATGTGTTAATGACGTGGCTTGCGCTTTCGATTTCACTTGCGAGGCTGCGAATTGAGCTAACCGTTTGATCCAAAATAACATTGGTATTGGTAAGTTCATCATTCGCTGTTTGGCTCGCAACCGCGGCTTCGTTAGCGCTATCGCTTACATTTCTGCTGGTGACTTGCATTTCGTGCACTGCCGCCGCTACCGCCTCACTATCTTTTTGCTGAGAAACGGTCGAGTTCGCGATGGTCTTGGTCAACGAGCTAAGATTTGCCATTTCGTTACGTAGGGTATTTGAGCTTTCAATTACCTGAGCGACTGTCACTTGAATTTTGGACACAAACTGGTTAAATGCGTCTGCTAAATTGCCAATTTCGTCTTGTGTTTTTACATCGATTCGCTGACTTAGATCACCTTCACCGGACGCAATTTCTGTCATCGCATTTTTAATATCATTGATAGGCTTCACAACCGTTTGCAACAACAAAAACGCCATCGCAATAGCGGCCAGAATAACAATCACAATGCCCGCTTCAAGAATGAGTTCTGCTCTTGTTGCAGCCGCTGATATTTCGTCCTTCAATTGGCTTTGCTTTTCTTCTATTGCATCTTTTACAACGTTAAGCTGCGCTCTAACCTCGATAAATTGGTCTTCAAAGGTATGTTTGTGCTCATTGTAGTAACCACGCCATTGAGATTGAGGTAAACGTAGCATCGCCTCATAACTTGCTAACCATTTTTCACCCAAAGAGACAAGCGTTCGAACTTCATTACCATGTGTAGAAGGCGTCACACCGGCTTGCGATAGCTCAATCATTTGTTCCATACGCGGCAGCGCTTTGTATGCGTTGTCTTTGTATTCACCGATGTGGTGATCAATATCGGTTTGAGTATCAGAAAGAGCAACACCTTGGATTGCAGATGTAGCTTGGTAAAGATCGCGGTAAGCATCCTCAATCGTTAATAAGTTCGGCACGATCTGTTCGTTGAGTGTCTCACTCAATTCAGATTGCTTCCAACTTGTCATAACGTTTAATACAGAGCTCACAATAAACAATCCAATAATCAATGACAGCGGAATCACTATCTTCTGCTTGATCGTTAAGTTCTGGAACATGAATAGACTCTCTTTATTTATGGTATACAAACTGCCGGAAATTATATCAAACAAATAGAGTATACTATTAGGTAAAAGAGGCTATTCAACATGAAATCTAATGACTTTTTGACAAGGGTTCTAATTTCAACAATTAGTTGATTTTATACAAAATTTAACAAAGAGATCTTTTCAAAAGATGCAAATTAAAATGCTCTTTCAAAACGAAAAATATGTAACAGAAAGTGAATTAAAAGGGACCACATTTTGAAGAATAGATCGACTCAATGATTTACTGAGAACACATACAAAACACAGTTCTTGGATTGAGCACCACCGCGGAATATGCAAAGGTCCGAACATTTCTTCTAAAGCTCAAAAAAACCATTGTTTATCTGACGTATTTAAGGGTACTCCTTGATGATGTTAGTCGTGATGTTGGCAGACAGGATGCTTACAAGTTTTCGAAGTTAACCAGTAGCACAGTGAACGATTCAGATTTTCTTGAGCGCCAAGGCAATAAAAAAGTTTGCTATTTTCCTCTCAAGAGACGCATTAAAGAAAATAATGCAACCTAGTCACAAAGTCTTGCTACATCTTCAGAAAAGAATGATGTTGCTAAACAAATCTGGTGCAGCATACACATTGAAGCTAAACTCGTTTAAGGAACTTTTTCATATCAATATGAGAAAACATAGATTTCTCAAAGTTACACCGACCATTCAACGATTAAACTAATGTTAGCGTACCGGTACGTCCAAAAACTCCATGCATGAACCATTTGAAAGAGCCAAAATGTTCCAACCCAACTTCGCCTCAGTGGAGTGGCGAGTCGTTTCGCTCGCTCTCCTACTCTCTCTTCCTAACACAGCTCAAGCGGATCCACTAGATAAGGAAATTAGCAACCTTCTCCAACAACGTTTTTCTATCGCGGTTTTGCTGTCCGACACTGACGCAATTGCGTTTGGTATTGGCGACTTTGATCCGAATGCATTATTTGATACCGCCAACCCAGAGTTCGGGACTGACGAGTCAATCAATGAACGTCGAAGCAAATCCGTATATGTTCTCCCTTACACGACTAACTTTGACATAGAGGGCAGCGAGGACTTACATGAGCTGTCGTTTAAGGCATTTACGATACAAACAGAGAATGATCTCAAACTATTCGGCACAAGTAAGGATCTTCTCAAGGAAAGGACATACGGTGCATCGATTGGTTATGGGTATCTATACAAAGCAAGTGAAAACGTCACCCTTAGCACCAGAACGACGACTCACCTTATGCGTTATAAAAACTCATTCTCTACCGATAATAAACTTTCATCCATCATTGGAAGAATCCTAGACGGCCGTGCCGTTAACGTTTCAGCATGGGCGGCAATAGTTCAACCATCCATTAAAGCCAAATACACGTCTCCCACAATTTGGGGGAAATGGCATGCCAGTTCGACATTGAATTCATTCATTGGGCACAGCTGGGGAAGCGCAAATAACGGCAATATAGGCAACCCTAAAGGTTGGTACCTATCTAATGAAATCACCGGTTACTACAATATTTATCACGGTGAGCAGGCTTTATTTACCGGGATTAAAAGAGTCGACCTTTCGCATGATTTAAGCGATGAACTGGGAAGTCCGCATTACTACGAAGCTTCTATAGGATGGCTATTTTATGCACCAAAGCCCTTTGATTGGTTGGACAATTTCGGCATAGGCGTTAACTTCAACTACGGCTCGACTCTCAGAGGCGGCAGCATTCAGCTTTACTACAACAAACAATAAAGCCGTCAATACAGGAACCAGTTGGTAGCATATATAACAAGAAGAACGAGAAGACACAAAAGGAATGGCAGAGTTAGCGTCTTCGCAAACTTTTTCATGAGACTTGGGTTATCAAACACCACACCTTCCGCTTCTCTTACCCTTCGCTCTTCGTCAAAATGCCATTTAATGGCTAAGTAGGCTCCTATCCCTAATACAATAAGCTTAAAAGCTCCAGCAAAGTAAGGAAAGAAATTAGCCCAACTGTCATTCATTATCCATCTCCATCAAATTCAATATCAGCTTTGCGGTGGCAGAATCCAAAATTCATGTAGAATGCCCCCCTCAAAGTCAGACTCTCTGGCTAGCGCCAGTCTACTGCTCGAGATAGCTGTCCACAACTCTCTTTACCATATCGGCATCTATTAATTATTTAATAAATAATAAGAAAGACACTAGCACACTTGCTGAAAAGTAAGTGTCAGTTTGGATTGAAACTCATCAGAAATCGAAAATGGTCCGCAGTCGACTTGTTGATCTAGTGAAAGCCGAATTACCTAGCGCCAAATCGTTCGCTAGTATAAAAATGTAGCCTATCGCACTTCTGGTCGAGTGCTAACGAACTTATGATGCATATGTCATTAGCAGTGCAATTTTAAGTTTATCAATTAGCTAAAGTTTCCCACCTTAACTGCCAGTAAGTTTGCTGTGTTTGAGATGATCTCGACATGACTAGTGTATAAATAGTATGGAGGTTCAAAGTGAAGGCAAGGCAATTTTCCTTACTAAAAATATTGTTTTTGTAATTTTATTTCAGGATTATCGAAACCATCATAAGGATAATTCGAACTAATCTTAATCCATGCTCCTTCAGTTACATTTGCTTTCTTTTACTCACTTCTCGCGACTATTAGTGGCATTTTGAGACAATTTCCTACACTCCTTTCTTTCCCTTAGTTGATATAAATCATGGTTAGAAGAAAACAGAATCACCTGTATTTCTCGATACATGAATCCAAACTGCCCGACTTTTCGTAACTAAATTACAGATAGACACGATTTTTAGTATGGCACGTTTTTGAGGAACCAAGATGTTAGATACCCTCATGCTGTCGCGGATCCAGTTCGCGGCCAATATCAGCTTTCACATTCTCTTCCCGACCATCACCATCGCGTTGGCATGGATGTTGGTGTTTTTCAAGTGGCGATATAACCGCACCCAAGCCCCCGTATGGCTCGATGTTTATTACTTCTGGGTCAAGATATTCGCTCTTACTTTCGCCTTAGGTGTAGTATCCGGCATTACGATGAGTTTCCAGTTTGGTACCAACTGGCCAGGCTTTATGGAACGAGTCGGTAACGTAGCAGGACCATTGCTCGGATACGAAGTGATGACCGCCTTCTTTATGGAAGCCACCTTCCTTGGCGTGATGCTTTTTGGACGAGGACGAGTGCCGGAATGGGTTCATACTCTCGCCACCGTTCTGGTTGCTGTTGGGACAAGTATGTCCGCGTTTTGGATTCTAGTGCTTAACAGCTGGATGCACACACCAAGTGGCTATGAAGTGATTGACGGAATTGTACATGTAACCAGTTGGAAGGAAGTTATTTTCAATCCTTCTTTACCTTACCGTCTTCTGCACACGCTATTAGCATCGGCGCTGACTGCCAGCTTCTTGATTGCGGGTATCTCAGCTTATCAAATAATGAAAAAGCCAGATCACCGCTCAGCCAAACTTGGCCTAAAAGTCGCGCTGTTCGCGGCGGCTGGATTCATCCCAATTCAAATCTTTGTCGGTGACCTTCACGGGTTAAACACGCTTGAACATCAACCTGCAAAAATCGCAGCGATGGAAGGCGTGTGGGAGACCGAGCAAGGCGCGCCTCTTCTTCTGTTTGCGATGCCAAATGAAGAAACTCGCAGCAATGATTTTGAAGTGGGCATCCCAAAGCTGGCGAGTTTGATTCTTACGCATGACTTAGATGGGGAAATCCAAGGACTTAACGAGTTTGCACCTGACCACCCGCCAGTGAAGCCCTTGTTCTTTGGTTTCCGCGTGATGGTTGGTGTTGGTGTCCTTATGTTGCTTGTTAGCTGGTATGGCGCGGTGAAGCTAGCACGTAAAAAAGCGCTACCTAAACCTTACCTGTACACGGTATTAGCCATGACGTTCTCTGGTTGGATAGCCACACTGGCGGGTTGGTATGTTACTGAGATTGGTCGACAACCTTGGTTGGTCAGCGGTGTATTGCGAACATCCGAAGCCGTCACCACGGTTGCGAGCAGTAGCGTGATGACTTCGCTCATTATGTACTTAGCCATTTATGCTGCATTGCTGGTTGCGTACATCCATACCCTATTCTATTTGGCGCGCAAAGACGTTGCAGCCCATGAAGTCCCACTGACACAACAAGAGGCCTAATCATGCTCGACTATCTACCAGAAATTTATCTTCTGCTGCTTGGCTTCTCGGTCTTTATGTATGCCGTGCTCGACGGCTACGATCTTGGCGTCGGTATCCTTTTACCGAGTGATAATGAAGCGCAACGTGACCGAATGATAGCGTCTATCGGCCCTTTCTGGGATGCGAATGAAACGTGGTTGGTGTTAGCCGTTGGTATTCTGCTAATTGCCTTTCCTACTGCTCATAGCTTGATTTTGACGGAACTTTATATGCCGACCGCGATTATGCTTATCGCACTGATCATGCGTGGCGTGGCGTTCGACTTCCGAGCCAAAGCGAACTCGGATCATAAACCTCACTGGGATTGGTGCTTCAGAATTGGCTCGTTAGTCACCGCGCTAACCCAAGGCTACATGGTGGGTCGTTACATCATGGGATTTGAACAATCAACCGAAGCATTTGGCTTTGCTTGGTTAAGCGCACTTTGTGTAGCGGCGGCGTACGTTTACATCGGTGGCGCATGGTTAGTACTAAAAACGGAAGGTGATTTGCAAATACGCTCGGCCCGTTGGTCTCGCCGTGCTGGTTGGTTAGCAGCCTTAGGAATCTTGGTGGTTAGCGTTGTAAACCCAATTGTAAATCAACAAGTTGCCTTGCGTTGGTTCAGCTTCCCAGAAATCTTGTTGCTTGCCCCAGTTCCGTTAATTGTATTGGCAACCATCTTCCTAGTTGATCGCTATTTGCGTCAGGTTCCAATGGTGAATGATCTGGGTGTGCGCTGGCCTTTCTTTGGTGTCACTGTCATTTTCGCGTTGAGCTTTCTCGGGCTTGCGTATAGCTTCTTCCCAGAAGTTGTGCCGGGATTAATGACCGCACAACAAGCTGCCTCCTCGCCTGCGACGTTAATAATCGTGGGCTACGGTGTGATGATTGTTATGCCGGTGATATTGCTTTACACCTTTGTGGTATACCGGATCTTCAAAGGCAAAGCGACAGAACTTAGCTACAAGTAGGAAAGGGAATTCCTCAACAAAGCGCCGCTGCTCATGCGGCGTTTTTTTGCAGTACTCAACGACTAAAGTATCTACCCAAGGCGACTGAGTGGGAACGCTGAGAGAATGTAGCGGCAGCCAGTAGTTTGTTCCTAACTAGAACGAGATAACCGTTTCTCAACTATAGCGATACAGGCACAAAAACAGAAAGAATATTTGATGTTACAAAAGGTAGACCGCCACTTTAAAACGCTTTGAGTATTTTTTGCGCTCAATGTGGTGCAAGTATACTTATGCTTTTTATGACTTGTGAACACTCAATTGCATGTTATGTTGCTGTTGAAATCGTACATGAAATAAGGACAAGAACATGAAGATAAGATGCAAAACGACGCAAAGCATTGAAAAATTTAACCCTGATGACCTCAATCTAAACACAGATCTCTTTGGTATGATTGCTGTTGTATTCGTGTTCATGGCTGTTTTGCTTAGCATCTAGTAGCACTACGTTCATTCTTGTGGCCGTATTCATACCTCATGTGATATGGGTGCTAAATTCTAGATTAAAGCGGATGTGCTAACCCGCACCAATCAGATTATGGCTGCCTCTGTATAGCATCTTCAATTTTGGCGTTGTATAGAGGTGAGATGTGAATAGTTGGCTTGTAGATAGAATGGCGCTTGCACCTTGAGCACTCTTGTGTACTTTCAATTACGCATTACTTTAGTGTAGATACGAAAAAAGGCCTGACAAATCAGACCTTTTAGAATGTGGCGGTGAGTGAGAGATTCGAACTCTCGATACGTTGCCGTATACACACTTTCCAGGCGTGCTCCTTCAGCCACTCGGACAACTCACCGAATCAAATTTTGGTTAGCATCATTGGCTAACGAGGCGCTAATTTAATGATTATGTGCCTGATGGTCAAGGCTAAACATAAAAAAAAGCGCCCTTTTCGAATCGATTGCTCACTAAGTAACTAAATTGAGCAAAACTGGGGCATTTACATGCTTTGAGAATAACCGGGAACACGGAACCAACGGCGGCACATATCCAAGAAGTACCCATACAACACACCCATGCCACAAGAAATAACAGCGTTACTTGCCACTGCGGTCACAATTTGATCTGTAGACGCGCCAACCGCGAATAAGATACCCGCATAAACTGGAGATTGAAATAGTACATAAGCGACCAGATCAGAGATGTTTTTCATAAAGGAAGACGGCGACACCTTACTACCTTGATGCAGCACCCAATCACGAAAAACCCCATACGGCCAAGCAATGGCGATATTCACTGGAATCGATAGCGTACGCGATGCTAGAGATTGCTCAAATGTCATCCCTGAAATCAAAATCTCGACAATCATCCCTGTGATAAAGCAAAAAACAACCATAGCAAAGGTATCCGCTGCGGCGTGACGAATACAAAATGGTCCACGAGACTTCATTTACAAAACCCTTAAAATCAAACACTGCAATTAATAAAAATAATAAAACTATTAACCACTAAAAAGACATCAAGCCAGTTAATGATGCAATTAGAACACACAAAAACTAGCTTATGGCTCTGTATTTAAAATTAAGTTGTAAATTTATAACCAACTTTTAAAGTAAAAGTAGTTTTTTTCACCAATGGCGAGTAAAAACGCCTAAAATTACGTAAAAATGGTACAAAAACACGGATTTCACTTACATAAAAAGGGGTTACGATAATTATTTTGACGTAAAGTTAGAACAAAACTCGGACTGTAAACAGTCACTCCTATAGCTTATGCTACCAAGCTGCGAAAATTCAGAGTATTACCGATATAATCACAGTAGAAGGTCTTGCTGCTTTACTCGTAAAAGTAAAACTGCAAGCCTGTTCATTGCAGGTTAGAAGAGTTTGTGACGACGCTGGATGACGTATGAATAGTAAGAACAATTTACAGTTGCGCCATATTGATTCAGTTATGGTGAGGCCAGCAAAATCGTTAATGTATCGATATCATCTTGGTCCGGGGATTGCTGACGCTTTAAGTTACTTCTTATCCGTTCAGCGACTGAAGAAACGTCGCCACTGAGTTCAAGGGGAGCCTCCGCAATGATCGCTGAAATAGCCTCAAGTGCTTCATTAAGATGTCCATTATCTAGAGCGACATAGAAGTTGAGTAACCACTTTTCAGCATTAAAGCTATCTGCTGCATTTCCATCAAAGTCCGATTGGTACTGATATAACTGTGTCGCATGAAGATACAGTGCATCATTTAATTCAGACTCCACTATTGGTTTCGCTATTATGTGGTCTGCTCCTACATTAATCATACGCTCTTGTGTTTCTTTGAACACATCCGCTGTACAGCCAAAAATCAGTACCGACTTAGCAGGTGAACTCATTGCTCGAATGGCTGATATGGCCCCAACGCCATCTAGAACAGGCATATGATTATCCATCAGTATCAAATCAAATGGTTTGATCGCAACCTCATCGACTGCAAGCTGACCATTTTCGACACTTGTGCACTCAAAGCCCTTGGCTCGGAGGAAAGTTTCCATAATGATCGCATTTGTTCGGTTGTCTTCAACAATGAGTGCTTTCAACCCTTTACAGTTCAATTTATGTGTATTGATTGACTCTACTTTACCCGGCTTGCAAGGTGTAAGGGCAATTTCGACAGTAAAAGTCGTTCCAGCGTCCTCCTGACTCTCTACAACCACTTGCCCACCCATATGTTCCGCGATTTCTTTGACTATTGCTAAACCAAGCCCTGTACCACCAAACCGTCTAGTCGTTGATGACTCTGCTTGCTCAAAAGGACGAAAAATGCGTTTTTGTGCCTCTTTTGAAATACCAATCCCTGTATCTTTTACCTTTAGTATCAGCTTGGTGCCAGCCTTACTCGATTTCTCGGCTAGCTCTACCTCTACGATGCCACGATCGGTGAACTTAACAGCGTTATTGAGTAGATTGAACAGTACTTGACGCAAACGGGCTTTGTCATTGTTGTACCAACGACCCGTTGGTAAATGCGAGACTACTCTAAAGCGAAGACCTTTTTCTGCACATAGCGTTTGATAAACACTCTTGATACTGCCGATAATCGACTCAATTGGGAAAGGCTTATTTTCAAACTCAACATGCCCTTGTTCAATTTTTGAGTAATCTAAAATCTCATTGAGTAATGTCATCATGTGATCACCTGAATCATAAAGTGTTCTCAGGTGCTTACGCTGCTCATCGGTAAGTGGTGTTTTTAACAGTATCTGGGCAGTTCCTAGTACACCGTTCATTGGTGTGCGAATCTCGTGGGACAATGTGGCTAAGAATGCCGTTTTAGCGTTTGTCGAAGCCTGAGCTTTTATTCTCTCCTGCTCTAAATAGATCGTCTTTTCATTGAACTTCTCGATAAGCTGTCCGATTTCGTCATCGCTATCGTAGTCAATATCTATGATCCCACCAGTTTTCGAGTCATCAATCTTAGCGGCAATGCGAACAATTGGTTCAACAATATAGCGATTCAGTAAGTAGTAACCGACCAAGACACACAAGAGCAAAAATGGAATGATCCTCCCCTCAACGCTCATCACTTGTTCAAACACTTGATCGGCGACTTTAGCTTTTGCGTTGACAACTTCCATGCGCCAATCGAACTCTCCGAAATCAAGCTCGCTGACATAAATTTCGTCCGTCAGTTGAAAGTTGTGTTCAATAATCACGTTTGAGTCAGCATCGCGAACCACTACCCCCAAAGAATGCTGGTTCGTGTGCTCTCGAATAAACTGAAAAAGTGCATCAAGTGATAGGTCTACCGTTACAACTCCAGCGAATCGACCGTTTTGGTAGTACGGAGAAGACGCGGTAATCATCTGGACCTGAGTAAAGGTATCGATGTAAACCGTAGACCAACTAACAGAACCTACCGGAGCATCGGCGGCAGCGACATACCAGGCTTCATTATCATAACCGCCAGATTCGGGGTTATTGTAGGAGTGAATTTGGTCAATACCACTATCACTGTTTTTATTGAAGAATAGACTTTGATATCTCCATTGTTCTGCTTTTAGTTCGGGTTTAGGCCATACGCCACCACTAACAAGCATCTTGTCACTCAATTGAAGTATATGTGGAATTATTGTGTTGAGAGATTGAATATTTTCAGTCCCTTGGGCTAGCCCTACTAAGCTGCTCAATACACCTGTAGAACTGAGGAGGGGCTCTTTTATCTCAAGAGCCAGGAGTTGGGTACGTAACTCTAGGTTTTGCTCTAGCTTTTGTCTAACCGGTGGCTCAACAACCAAATAGGCGACAGAACCGATAGTGGCGATAAAGAAGCACAGGTAAAGTGTTAGGGCGAGAATGCTTTTTTTTCTAAGTGATGAGCGAATTTCCATAGATGTGTGAATCATTCCCTAATATCGATTTATCACTAATTGATTGGTAAGATGAGCGCAATCAACCAGCCCATTAACAAATGGTATTCTATTTTGAAACTACAAGACATCCTTTCTCTCCCAGAACTTGACGGTAAACTACTAAACCTAGCAAAAACTCAAGGCTTTGTAACAGCGATGGCTGCAGCGCCAAACGTATTAATGCCTCAAGAGTGGTTGCCATTCTTATGGGGTGGAGAAGAAACAGCGCCATTTACTGACGGTGAACAACTAGAGCAGTACATTGACGAGATTGTACAAATGTGGAACCAAACTCGTCCCGCTCTCCTAGAAGGCACTTGGCAGTGGCCTGCAGGGTGCGCGCTAGATGAGCAAGACATTGTAACAAGTCAGGCTCGCGATTTCTGTGAAGGTGTATTACAAGGCTGGCAACTTGCGCGTGATGACTGGGAAACGTTGATGCCTGAGGATAGCGAAGATAATGCCCTACTCGGTGGTGTTTTACTTTCTCTTACTATGCTTTACGACCCAGAAACAACCATTGAAACATTGGCCGAACAAGGTATGGAAGGCTTAGAGCAGTTTGAAGAGATCTTCAATGCAATGCCAGTGATGTTATGTGGTCTTACCCAGCGCGGTGTTGCATTAGCTGAAGAACAATAGACGCAACGCTGTCGACCATCAAGATTGAACGGCTGAATAGACAAAAAGCTCTCCAAATGGAGAGCTTTTTTGATCATGTTAAAATTACATGTGGAATATACCGCGCCATATCTTGAGTCACTAAGCTACTGTCTTCCCTAATCGAAATACCGGCAGCTCTATCATTGACCAACCAACTGCCAATTAACGTATGGTTTTGCCCAAACTTAGGTAGTGGATGGTATTGCTGGACGATATTGAATTTAGATTCATAAGGCCCTGACGTTTTAACAAAACGTTTTCCATCGATGACGATCTCGATGTTCGCGCCCTCTCGAGAAAATAGTGGCTTGATGACACAATCTCTCATAGTGTTCGCTTTTGAATCGTTAGCAAAATAAGCGGGCAAAAGGTTCGGGTGATTAGGAAAGCGCTCCCACAATAACGGTAAAAGTGCTTTATTGGATAGAATCGACTTCCACATCGGTTCTAACCAGTTTACGTTCGCAGTCGCTAAGTACTTCGCATATTCCTCTTCAAACATAAACTCCCAAGGGTAAAGCTTAAACATCCAACGAATCGCTCTGTCGTCAGCATCCACAAACAGACCATCTTCCGTCACTCCAATATCTTCGACATGCACGAATGCCGTTGCTAACCCTGCCTCTCGCGCGCAATCCTCTAAATACTGGACAGTCCCTTTATCTTCTTCAGTGTACTTGCAGCAGCTAAAGTGAAGTGTTTGTCCTGGTTGGTATTTTGCTATTTCGGCAAAGCGCTCGATCAAAAAGTCTTGAAGAATATTGAATTGATCCGCGCTCTGGTGAACTCGACCTTTATTTACAACATCTTCTAGCCACACCCACTGCCAAAAGCCAGTTTCAAACAAGCTGGTTGGCGTATCCGCATTGTTTTCCAGTAATTTTGCAGGCGAGGTCCCGTTGTACGCGAAATCCAGCCGCGAATAAAGCGAAGGTTCGCTTCGTCTCCATGAAGAAGCGACCTGCTCCCACATAGATTCAGGGATCGCACATTGCGTCAGCAACCGCTCACTCCGAACGACTTCATCCACAATAACCAGGCACATCTGATGCAGCTCTTCAGTGGGCGCTTCTATATCGCGCTCAATTTGCTCCAGCGTGAATTGATAGTAAGCACTCTCATCCCAATACGGTTGGTCATACATGGTATGGAAACCAAAACCAAACTGGCGTGCTAATTCACGCCAGTTTTCGCGCTCTTGTATTTCTCGTCGAAACATAGTTCTTTTTAACCGCCTCGACTGACCGACACCGCTTTACCAAACCCGCCTCGAGACATCGCCCTGCCAATGGTGCCGCCACCACTTTTATTAAGGCTATTCGTCGCAACTTTGGTCGGCTGATTTCGGTAGGAGCCAAAGAATTGCCCTGCTCCATTATAGAATTTGGATTTATAACGGTACATCGGCTCTGAGTAATAGCTCTTGTTATAACCTTTCAACCCGCTTAATGAGCGACTGTAAAAAAAACCGCCAAAGTTAGGTACATAAGCTCGGGAACTGGAACTGTAGTAACAATCATCCTCGTAGAAATCATTCTCGCATTCGAACTCGCTGCGGTAGCGAGGGGCATTTTGTTCGGCACGAGCTAAAGCTTCTTGGTATGCAATGTCACACTGTTCACTAAACTCAGGCGAGTTAGATTTACACTCATCGGCATCAGAAAAAATGTACCCTTCTGTTTTTGACTCGTACGTAGCAAAGAAGAAAATACCACCAAAGGCAGCAAAGGGAAGAATTTTCCCAAGCTTTAAGCTTTTGTCCATGGAAGAACGTTTAACGTTAGAACTCCGCTTCATCGTTCCTCCTAGTAGGTCATGCACGCGGCATTCAATACGCCAACCGAAACAGAAACTGCTGCTAATACGATACCGGCTGGCAGTTCATCTTTTTCGATACGCTCTGCCACTTTCGGAAGTAAAATAAAGCGTACAATTGCAAATGCGATAATTTGAGCAAGCATTGCAACAACGCCCCACACCATAAAATCGACGATATTGACCGAGTTTTTTGCCGCCCCCGAAATCGCGAGACAGTAACCAAGGAAAGCCCCACTTAGCGCAATCGCTGCTGCTGTATTTTGTTTTTCTTTAATCAGATGCCACTCATCGTATGGCGTCAACTTGACGTAGATGAACTTAAACGCCAATACAAAAATAATAGAAACAGAGAAATAGAGTAAAAAGTTTGGGAAGCCTGCTAACAGGCCGGCAATCATGTGCATTATTGTTCCTTGTTCATTTCTTTCCAGGCAAAATCTTCAATACGTTCATCTGCAATGTAAAACAGCTTGGTACTCGCGGGTACTTCAGCATCTAAATCTGGGTTGAGTTGAATACCATCGCCAATATCAAAAGCAATCAGCGTGGCATGATGGCGTCTTTTGAGAAAAACGAAGAGATTCTCAATAGTGGTGGCAGACTGACCCTCGGGATAAATAACTGAGTATTGCGTCATACCTCGTGTTGAAGCCAAAAGCTCCTGATGAAGCGCACTTGAGCCCGGGTCAACCGCCGCTTTTGCCAACATTTCTGCGCCAACAGCAGGTATGCATTCCGCTTTCGGGCAATGCTGACTTAGAAGTCGGCCTAGCGCTTCATCTTTAAAGTAAGCGACCAAATGAGCGGAAGGGTTTACAGATGCGCAGTATAGAGCGGCTGACAAGGTAATGTCGTCCGAGAGATTATCCACAATAATGCAAGCGGCTTCGGCAATATTGGCGTTTTTCATCTCTTGCGAATCGGTATAACTGGTCACTTTGATAAAACTGATTTCGCCAGGTAACGGGTTCTCTATTTCTGAACGGCTGCATAAAACAATCGGGCGCTTTCCCTCTTCTTCATGTTGTAACATGCGAATAAGGTGCATCGTTCTCGATCCATTCCAGCCCAACAATACAATATGGTTTTCCACTCTTACTCTCCGTTTTCCTAAAATACCCGCTCGCCAATAGTCCATCGCTGCTCCAGCGACACGCCCCAATAATGCGGCGAATAAGCTCAAACCGCCGGGGATTACAAATAGTACGACAACCCATTTACCCAAATCAGTTACAGGAGAATGGTCGCCATAACCCACCGTACTCGCCGTAACCATGAGGTAATAGATAAAGTTAGCGAAACTGTCTGTTAATGCGGTTTCACCAGCGAGAACCAGCAGCCACCATGAAAGGCTCACATATAAGCCACTAAAGATGAGAAGGCTTCGGTTGCTCAATTTAAGAAGGTGGGAACTAAGCCACTTTTTAACTACTAACCACACCGCCATAAATTTATGACCTCGATATTCATTGATTGCATCAATAGTAACTCATTGATAGTAAGACACAAAAAAACCAGCCATATTCGGCTGGTTTTTGAGATTTACTTTCAGTTACGCCTACTTTTTAAGCATTACCTTTCACTTGCATATTTAGCTGCTCAGCAAAACCTAGCATGCGGTTAAGCGGTATAAGGGATTTAACACGCAGTTCTTCGTCAACAAAAATCTCGTGCTCTTCACCACCTTCACTAAGCGCTTTCTCAATTGCTTTCAAACCGTTCATTGCCATCCAAGGACAGTGTGCACAGCTGCGACATGTTGCGCCTGCACCTGCGGTTGGCGCTTCGATAAGTTCTTTCTCTGGCACAAGTTGCTGCATTTTAAAGAAAATGCCTTTGTCTGTCGCAACGATCATTTGTTTGTGAGGAAGCTCTTTCGCTGCTTTGATCAGCTGACTCGTTGATCCAACGGCATCGGCAAGTTCTACGACGCTTGCTGGTGACTCAGGGTGAACCAAAATAGCCGCATCTGGATACACGCTCTTCATTTTTCGTAGCGCATCAGCAGAGAACTCATCATGAACCACACACTCACCCTGCCAAAGCAGCATATCTGCGCCAGTTTTGTTAGCGATGTACGATCCTAGGTGACGGTCTGGTCCCCAAATAATTGGCTTATCTTCAGCGTCTAAGTGTTCCACGATTTCAAGCGCAATACTCGATGTAACGACCCAGTCGGCACGGGCTTTAACCGCTGCTGAGGTGTTTGCGTAAACTACAACCGTATGATCAGGGTGAGCATCACAAAACTCGCTGAACTTATCCGCAGGACAGCCAAGGTCGAGCGAACATTCCGCTTCCAACGTTGGCATTAGAATGCGCTTTTCTGGTGTCAGAATTTTTGCCGACTCGCCCATAAAGCGAACACCACCAATAATCAATGTACTTGCAGGGTGACGATTACCAAACTTCGCCATTTCCAACGAGTCACCAACAAACCCGCCAGTGTCTTCAGCTAGGGCTTGAATCTCAGGGTCGGTATAATAGTGTGCGATAAGTACCGCATCTTTTTCTTTGAGTAACTTTTTAATACGCTCAATGTAAGATGCTTTTTCTTCTTCGCTTAATGGAACTGGTTTCGGTGGGAATGGGTAAACAGTGTCGATTTTATCTAATATATGGCTCATTGCTCTTGCTCTACGCAACTTCCTTTAATCCGAGTATTGTAACCTCGTTAATTTTCAAAAACCAACTTGTCGCGGGGATTTCTAGCGGTCTAGCCGTATATCTTTGTTACAGGTAGCATTTCCGAGTAGCGAAATTCGGTGCAACACAAGGTCAGAGGCTCTGCATCATTGCTATCGACTTAGCCGTTCTGCACCAACAAAAAATGGAAAAGAAAAAGGAAGCCGAGGCTTCCTTTTCAAAACATAACGTCTTACAGCTTAGAGCTGGCAAGTTTTGCAGATGCACTACCTGGGTATTCATCAACCACTTGTTGGTAGTACTTTTTCGCTTGAGCTGCATTGTTATTACGCTCAGCGATTTCGCCTAACTTAAGCAACGCATCGGCTCGCTTGTTGGAGTCTTTATAAGACACAACAGCGGCAAAACTTTTCACTGCATCCTCATCCTGCTTTTTAGCGAAGTACAACTGACCTAACCAGTAGTGAGAATTCGCTGAATATGTAGAATCAGGATAATCTTTCTGGAACTGCTGGAACGCTGCAATTGCACCAGTGTAATCACGCTTTTTGAGAATGAGGTCAACTGCATTCTGATATGCCGTTTGCTCATCAACATTTGGAGTGTACTGACCACCTGTTTTCACAGGTTGTGCTTCTTGTGCAGGTGCGGATTTTATCTCTCCACGAATACGATCCAGCTCGACAAACAACTCACGTTGACGTTGCAACATTTGTTTCATTTCGTAGCTATTTCGCTCTAATTGACCACGCAATTCACTGATCTCTTGTGACATTTGGTCAATTTGCTGTTGCATTTGGAGCTGAACGCGATTGCGATTTTGTAGCAAACGTTCTAGACGCTCTACTTCCGTTTCAGATGAACGGCTCTTAGAGACGGATGATGTGCTGTTGAGATCGGATACTGGAGCTGGTGCAGCGAACGCAAAGTTCGCTGCACTTGCCAGTAACGTAAGCGCAACAGCGCGCTTAGTGTTACTGAACATGAGGATTACCTCGAATTAGTATACTAGAACCGCGCGACGGTTCTTAGCGTAAACTTCATCTGATTGACCTAGAAGAAGTGGCTTCTCTTCACCGTAGCTAACGATTGAGATTTGGTCAGCTTGAACACCTAGTGCTTGTAGGTAGTTCGCTACTGCTTGTGCACGACGCTCACCTAGAGCAATGTTGTACTCAGGTGTACCGCGCTCATCAGCGTGACCTTCGATAGTTACGTTAAGTGCTGGGTTCTTGCTTAGGTAAGAAGCGTGAGCCGCTAGCATCTCTTCGTAATCTGCTGCAATTGTTGAGTTGTCAAAAGCAAAGTAGATTGTTTGAGTTTCACGTAGCGCTTGCTCTTTTAGCTCTTGCTCTGTCAACTGACCGCTTTGATCAATTGGCGTAGCTACTGTTGTTTCCACTGCGCCATTGTTGTTTGTTGCTGCACCAGTGTTAGAAGCAGCGTCGTCGCTTGAACTACACGCTGTAACAGCCATTACAGGAAGCGCGATTAGTAGCCCTTTTAGAACCTTGTTCAGTTGCATCTTATTTTCCTTTATTAATCAAACTTATTACTACAAAAACGGTGACCATGCAGGCGCTCGAACACGCCCATTTGTTGCCGGTAATCTAGCTTTGAATCGACCATCAATTGACACCATCGATAGTACGTTTTTCTTGTTGTAAATCGAGCTATACACAACCATGCCACCGTTTGGGGCAATACTAGGAGACTCATCAAGCAAGGTCTTAGTTAAGACTTGAAGAGCACCAGTTTCCAAATCTTGTTTCGCCAAATTAAATCCTGCGTTGCTGCGGTTCACCATAACTAGGAATCGCCCATCAGGAGTAATCTGACCACCCAAATTTTGGCTGCCTTGCCAAGTCAAACGGTCAATAGAACCGCTGCCCAAATTTACTTGATAAATCTGTGGTTTACCACCCCTATCCGATGTGAAAATCAACGATTTTCCATCCGGATGCCAGAACGGTTCCGTATTATTTGATCTGCCACGCGTAATTTGCGTCAGCTTACGAGTGTTAAGGTCAAACGTATAAACATGAAGCGAGCCTGTTTTAGAAAGAACAATCGCTAACTTATTGCCATCTGGCGAAAATCTTGGCGCACCATTGTGACGTGGGTATGAAGTAATTTTCTCACGTTCACCGGTGTAGATGTTCATGATGAAGATTTCTGCTTGGCCATTTTGGAAGCTAACATACGCAAGCTTTTTACCATCTGGTGACCACGCTGGTGACATTAATGGCTGCTTAGAACGTAAAACCAGACGCTCATTGTAGCCATCGTAATCAGCGACTCGAAGTTGGTAAGGGAAACGGTCTTTATCGTTCACTACCACATATGCGATACGAGTCATGAAAGCGCCACGGTCGCCAGTTAACTGTTCATACACCAAATCAGAGATACGGTGAGCGTACTCACGCATACGAGGCCCTTGAACAGTGGCTACTTTATTGAACAGCACATGATCTTTTGACAGAACCAATTCACCGTCACTACCAAGCGCCTTACTCTTCCCACCTGTTAACTGACCACGCACAATATCAACAAGTTGATAGTTGATAACGTAGTCACCTTGGTCGTTTTGCTTGATTGAACCAGTCAATAGCGCATCCACACCTAAATTGGTCCAAGCATCAAAATTAACTTCTGATTCACTGAACGGTGTTTGTGGCATTTTGCTCGTTGGAACTGGGCTGAATTTACCACTACGTTGTAAATCCGAGGCGATAACAGCAGAAACATCCGTTGGAAGCGCTTGTGTGCCCTCCCACTTAAACGGAACAACAGCAATTGGTCGTGCTGAATCAATACCATCGGTAATGACCAACTCTAATGCGGCATTCGCCACATTTGTCATACTGCTAAACAGTACAAACATTCCTAGTAAAAGGCGTCTAATCACGTCTTATTCCTTTTAGTCCAAAGCAACAGTTATGTTGATGTCTTTTAGTCTTTCATTGACCGCTGATTCTGAAGATTTAGGGAACGTCCCTACCTGAGCTATTGCTCGCTTCGCCGCAGCACACACTCGAGTATCGCCACTCAAAACGGTAACACCAGAGACCATCATATCAGTTCCTGTCGGAATCAATTTGATGTTTACCCTACACTCCTTTCCCAGCAAGTAGTCATCCTTAATCAGCTTTTGCTGAATATTTTGAGTATAGATGGATGACATACGAGAAAGTTCGTCGTCAATAAATTGATTGCGCGCAGCACTGTTTTTACTGACCTCATCCTCGAGACCCGCAAAAATATCATCTAACGCGGCTTCTTGAGCTTTACGCTCACGCTCGGCACGCTCAGCTGCTTCTCTCGCTTTACGCTCTCGCTCCGCTGCCTCTTTTGCCGCTTTCTCTTTTGCAATGCGCTCTTGTTCAGCTTTTTCAGCAGCTTCACGCTCACGACGTGCTTTTTCTTCCGCTTCTTTTGCTGCTTTTTCACGAGCCAAACGTTCTTGCTCAGCTTTTGCTATAGCCGCTTCTTTTGCTAAACGCTCCTGCTCAGCTTTACGCACGGCTTCTTCTTTTTCCTTGCGCTCTTTTTCTAGCTTAGCAGCTCGCTCTTTTTCTTTGCGAACACGTTCTTCTTCCTGCTTGCGCTCTTGCTCTTTTTTCTTACGTGCAGCTTCTGCTTCTCGCGCCGCTTGAGCATCTTTCGCTTGCTGCTCTTTCAACTTGCGAATTTGCTCTTCTTCAGCTTTGCGGTTTTTTTCTAGCTGCTCTGCTTCGCGTCTCAGTTTATCAAGACGCTCTTGTTCTTTTTTCGCTGCCTTTTCGCGTTGCTGGCGAATTTCTTCCGCTTGTTGCTGCACAAGTTTTGGATCGATGACAACAGCTTGAACCATTTGCCCTGTAGGCTCTGGTTTAGACATGTTGAAGTCCGTCCCCCAAAGCAGGGCTGCAACTAGAATTGCATGCAAACCAACCGATATTGCTATCGGTTTGGCGTATTGGTTGGGTTTCTTCTTGTGATCTTTCATAGATAATTGATGTCTATTCCCTGATATCGGTCATTAGACCTACCTTAGGGATACCAGCTCGACTTAGTTCATCTAGCAATAGAACAACATCGGCATATGGTGTTGCCGCGTCGCCACCTACCGCAACTGGTGAATCCGGCTTAACCTCTCGCTCCGCTTTCACTCGCACAATAACATCTTGCAACGACAAACCTCGCTGAACTTCTTCATCATTTACGCTTAGGCCTAAATTACCCTCGCTATCAATTTCGATGATAATAAAGCTACTGTCAGTCTCGCCAGCAAGGTCTTGCATAGATTCTGCGGTCGATGTTTTCGGAAGATCAACGTCGACGCCTTGAGTCACAAATGGAGCGGTCGCCATAAAAATGATCAACAGTACGAGCATTACGTCGATATACGGAACAACGTTGATCTCCGCTGTCATTTTTCGCTTTTTAGGTTGATAACCCGCCATGCTTTATTCCTTATCCGCGCTGTCTCGGCCAGCCATCGCTTGACGATGAAGGATGCTGTGGAATTCTTCAGAAAATGTTGCGTAAGTGTGCTCTAGTTTACTCACTTTATTGCTTAGACGGTTGTACGCCATTACTGCCGGAATAGCCGCAAATAGCCCCATCGCTGTCGCGATAAGTGCCTCGGCGATACCCGGTGCAACCATAGACAACGTAGCTTGCTTTACTTCACCCAGCGCAATAAAGGCGTGCATGATGCCCCAAACGGTACCAAATAGGCCGATATAAGGGCTTATAGAACCGACTGTTGCCAAAAACGGTAAGCTTGTTTCTAGCTCATCTACTTCACGAGAAACAGCAACGCGCATTGCGCGGCCAGTGCCTTCCATGATGTAAGCTGGTGAATTTGCGTTGCTCTTACGTAGGCGAGCAAACTCTGTAAAACCTGCGTAGAAGATTTCTTCTGTGCCTTCAATTTCGTCTTTACGCGCTTTTACTTTTTGGTAAAGCAGAGAAAGATCAGTACCCGACCAAAATTTGTCTTCAAACTGCTCTGCATTTTTTGATGCTTGAGAAAGCACTTTGCTGCGCTTGATGATCATTGCCCATGACACAATTGACATGCCAAGCAACGTCAGCATCACAAGCTTTACCAACAGACTGGCCTGAAGAAAGAGATCTAAAATGGAAATATCAGCAGTCACTATTTGTTAGCTCCGAATTTATAAAGGTTGGAATAGCTATTGGTTTCATTTTCTTATTATCGATACATGCTACCTTAACCGAGGCCTTGCACAATATCTTGCCTTGATCATTGACCAACTCTTGACAGAATTGCAGAGAAGCACGTTTTATTTCTGACACTCGGGTTACGACTGTCAGATGCTCGTCCAGCCTAGCCCCTTGGTTGAAATCGATATCCATGTGTCGGACAACAAAGCCGATATTTTGTTCCAGTAACACATGTTGAGAAATGCCTTTAGCACGTAACATCTCTGTCCGTGCGCGCTCAAAGAATTTTAGATAATTAGAATGATATACAACACCGCCCGCATCAGTGTCTTCATAGTACACGGTGATCGGCCAGTGAAAGAGATTTGATGTGCCTTGCAAGGGAGTACCAATATATTCAATTCTTTAAAGTAATTACTATAACTGAAGCGACAGCAATTGGTACCGAGCTAAGGAAATATTTTTGAAATTTGTAGAAAAAATAAAAGCTAGGCGAGATACCTAGCTTTTATTCGATGATTTAGTAACCGACTTTATTACAGCATATTTCAGCCTAAATGAAATAAAGTGCCGTTAGATAAATTAAGATAGCTAACGAGAAATAAGGACTAAACAAAACTTGCCAGTACCAGTTTCTTGGCTTGAAGCCCACCCCATACACCATGCTTGAACATACAGACCAAATCAGTGCTGGTGCGATGATTGAGTTAAAACCACCAATTGCTTGATGGTAAGCTTCAGGGTCCCACATCACCAATCCTATGTGCATAAAGCCAAGGATGAGAGATAAGACTCGTAGCAGAGTCTTATCCATTGGTGCGTGAAGTTTCGCTACCTTATCAGCGAGGTTACTCACTGTCTTTATCCATCATTTCTGAGTGCTCTAGCCAAAGAGCGTTGATGATACCGAATGCACAAGCAAGTAGTACACCTAGAATCCATGCGAAATACCACATAGTAAATGCTCCTTAGTAAAGTGAGTTTTTGTTGTCTTCAATGTACTGGTCATCAAGGCGACCAAACATCTTGTAGTAAGTCCAAGATGTGTAACCAAGGATGATTGGCACCATAACAAACGCAACGCCTGTCATTAGGTTCAGAGTCAGCTCAGATGACGTTGCATCCCACATTGTTAAGCTGTGGCTTGGCATTAAGTCTGAAGGCATGATGAATGGGAACATCGCAAAACCTGCAGTAAAGATAACACCAGCAACACCCAAGCTTGAAGTAATGAACGAAATCGCACATTTTTCAAGACGAGATGCCAATACAGCGAGAAGCGGCATTGCAACACCTAATACAGGAGCAGCCCATAGTAGTGGGTAGTTTTCAAAGTTCTTCATCCACGCACCAGCTTCACGGATAACCTCTTTGTTTAGAGGGTTAGAAGCAGCGTTAGTGTCGATACCGCCAACAATGACGTAGCCATCGATATTTTGGATCCAGAAACCAGCCGCTACAAACGCAGCAACCGTCAGTAAACCAGCCAACTGAGCAACGTTGCGCGCACGCACATGCACTTCGCCTGTTGTTTTCATTTGTAGCCAAGTAGAACCTTGCATCAAAATCATGAACAAGCTTACTAGACCACACAACAGTGCAAATGGGTTTAGTAGACCAAAGAATGAGCCATGGTATGTTGGCATCAAGAACTCACTCAATTGGAACGGTACACCTTGTAGAAGGTTACCAAACGCCACACCAAAGATGATTGGCGGAACAAAACCACTGATTGAGATACAGATATCCCAGGTATTGCGCCATTTTGGATCTTCGATTTTAGAGCGGTAGTCTAGGCCCAGAGGACGAAGCCATAGCGCTGCTAGTGTCAAAATCATCGCTAAGTAAAAGCCTGAAAATGACGTTGCGTAAACCAAAGGCCAAGCTGCGAACAGTGCACCACCAGCAGTGATAAGCCAAACTTGGTTACCATCCCAGTGAGGAGCAATTGAGTTAATCATGACACGGCGTTGCGTGTCGTTTTTACCGATAATAGGTACAAGCGCGCCTACACCCATATCGAAGCCGTCTGTTACTGCAAAACCAACTAGTAGAACACCGATTAGTACCCACCAGATGAGTCGCAAGATTTCGTAATCAAACATCTTGTTATCTCCTTACCTTACGCTTCTACTTGGCGACTAACTTTGTCTTCAACAGAGTCAGCATTTTGCTCGAAGTGGTAGCGACCCGTTTTCAGGCTACTTGGGCCTTTACGAGCGAATTTCAACATTAGGTAAACTTCTGCAATCAGGAATACCGTGTATAGCGCCAGAATTGCGAAGAGTGAAGTCCAGATTTCACCTGCAGTTAGCGCAGAAGCTGCAACATGCACTGGTAGAATTTCACCTACAGCCCAAGGCTGACGGCCGTACTCAGCGACGAACCAACCCGCTTCAATTGCAATCCAAGGTAGTGGAATGCTAAATAGTGCAGCTTTTAGAATCCATTGTTTCTGTTCAATCTTCTGACGACACGTTTGGATAAACGCCGCACCAAAGACAAACAACATGATGAAGCCACAAGCAACCATGATACGGAATGACCAGAATAGCGGCCATACTGTTGGGATTGAGTCGTCCGCAGCAGCTTGGATTTGCTCTTCTGTTGCATCAACAACATTGTCTGTGTAGCGCTTTAGAAGTAGACCGTAACCTAGGTCACCTTTCACTTCATCAAACGCAGTCATGTTTTCTTCTGACTTGTCGCCCGCACGAAGCTTCTCTAGAAGTTCATAAGCGTACATGCCGTCACGAATACGATCGACGTGTTCATCACGTAAATCACGAAGACCTGTTACTTGCTCATCAAAAGAGCGTGTCGCGATAATACCCATTACGTAAGGGATCTTAATTGCGTAATCGGTATGCATCGTTTCCTGGTTAGGAACACCAAATAACGTAAATGCGGCAGGTGCAGGTTCAGTGTGCCACTCTGCTTCAATTGCAGCGAGTTTCACTTTTTGAAC
Source organism: Vibrio sp. OPT41 (assembly GCF_015163595.1). NCBI lineage: Bacteria > Pseudomonadati > Pseudomonadota > Gammaproteobacteria > Vibrionales > Vibrionaceae > Vibrio > Vibrio sp. OPT41. The sequence continues at coordinate 795,392 of NZ_JADDYH010000014.1, forward strand.
TTCACCAAGCTCGTAGCCAGATTCGTCACCAAGAACGATGGTAGATAAGATAGCTGCAATACCGAAAGAAGCAGCAATAGCAAACGAACGACGAGCAAACGCAATGTCACGACCTTTTAATAGGTAGTATGAACTGATGCCTAGAATAAACATTGCGCCACAAGTGTAACCAGAAGCAACCGTATGCACGAACTTAACCTGAGCAACTGGGTTTAGTACAACCTCAGAGAAGCTCACCATTTCCATTCGCATGGTTTCGAAGTTGAAATCTGCGCCTACTGGGTTTTGCATCCAGCCGTTTGCGATAAGAATCCAAAGAGCAGAGAAGTTAGAGCCTAGTGCCACAAGCCAGGTAACCGCTAAGTGTTGGCGTTTAGATAGACGATCCCACCCGAAGAAGAATAGACCAACAAAAGTTGACTCCAGGAAGAATGCGACAAGTGCTTCGATCGCTAGCGGTGCACCGAAGATATCACCTACATAGTGGGAGTAGTAAGACCAGTTCGTACCAAACTGGAACTCCATGGTAAGGCCTGTCGCCACACCAAGTGCAAAGTTAATACCGAATAGCTTACCCCAGAACTTGGTCATGTCCTTATAGATTTGCTTGTTCGTCATTACGTACATCGATTCCATAATGGCCAGAAGGAAGGCCATACCAAGGGTCAATGGTACGAATAGGAAGTGATACATCGCTGTCAGTGCAAACTGCAACCGCGATAGATCAACTACGTCAATCATGGTAACTCCTATGTGTCGGCTGAATGACACTCTCTACATATTGCAATCCATATTCAGGTGTTATTTACACTTGAAAAATGTTGAATTATCACAACTCATTGTTGCAAAAATGTGCTTCATTGGTTAGTTAATTGTTAAGCATCAGCTAATATAGCTGGGGCTAATATTACTTGTAAAAACAGATTGTTTCAAAAGGTTTATAGCCGTAACGCGCTTTGATATACATCAATGTTTATGCGCGGAATTTGCACAAAAATCCATCACATTGATCTAGATCAACCAGTATTGGATACGGATGTTAAGAGAGAGTAATCAGGAGAGAAATTAACCAGTTGCAAGCAAACATCGAGTTAACAATCAATGCTTTTTACTTACTAAACCAGTATGAGAAAAAATTCAAAAAATGTGAGTTTGGTCAACTTTAATGAAGCGCTGGGCAACAACGGCCCAGCGAGGGAATCTTATTTTTCAATTCCGAAATGCAAATACGCACGATCTGTCGCGATTCTTCCACGCGGAGTGCGTTGTAAATAACCTTGCTGAATAAGATAAGGTTCAAGAACGTCTTCAATAGTGTCCTTTTCTTCACCTATCGCCGCTGCCATGTTGTCGAGCCCGACCGGACCACCACCAAATTTTTCCATAATCGCGAGTAGTAGCTTACGGTCCATGTAATCGAAGCCTTCGGCGTCCACATCAAGCATATTCAACGCCTTATCGGCAACATCGGCACAAATGTGACCATTGCCTTTTACTTCCGCATAATCACGAACACGACGTAGCAAACGGTTAGCAATACGTGGTGTGCCACGCGCACGTCTTGCCACTTCCAATGCACCTTCAGGTTCCATTGATAAACCTAAACAATCCGCGCTTCGCTGCACGATATCTTGGAGGTCTTTTATCTTATAAAACTCAAGGCGCTGAGTAATACCAAAGCGGTCGCGCAATGGTGACGTTAAAGAGCCCGCTCGGGTCGTCGCACCAATTAACGTAAATGGTGGTAAATCGATCTTAATAGAACGAGCGGCCGGACCTTCACCGATCATAATATCCAGTTGATAATCTTCCATCGCCGGATACAGCACCTCTTCAACCATCGGGCTCAAGCGGTGAATCTCATCGATGAACAACACATCGTTTTCTTCGAGGTTGGTTAACAGCGCGGCCAAATCGCCTGCTTTCTCAAGTACAGGGCCTGAAGTAGTGCGAATGTTCACTTCCATTTCATTGGCAACGATGTTCGCAAGTGTGGTTTTACCCAAACCTGGGGGACCAAAAATCAAAAGGTGATCAAGTGCTTCGCTACGTAACTGAGCAGCTTTAATGAAGATCTCCATTTGGTCACGGACATGGTCCTGACCTTGGTAATCCGCTAATTTTTTTGGCCGAATAGCACGATCAATGACATCTTCATCACGAAAGGCAGGGTTTTCTGGCGCGATTAAACGATCGGCTTCAATCATCTTTTTACCTTGAAAAATGGTTACCTGAGAGAATAATGCCGCTCGTTTAACAGCAAGTGGCATATTTCTATATCTCGTCATCCTGTACAGCGACGAAGGAGCGTGATACAGGATCTTCTATCCGAGCGATTTATGGTCAAATTGTTTCATTAACCGCTCAGCGTGCTGCTATTAGATTCCCAGTCTCGCCAGGCTCGCTGGAATGACACAAAAAACATCGTTAAGCGATTGGCATTAACCTTAGAGAATGAGTTATCTTGAACAAATGTTCACTGTGCAACCAGCGTTACACCATTGATTTTAGAGCTTCACGGATCATTTGCTCACTGCTCATGTCCGGTTTAGCGATCTGAGATACCACTTTCGACGCTTGAGTCGGCTTGTAACCTAGAGCTAGAAGCGCACTGATTGCTTCTTCTTCCGCGTTGTTGGATGTCGCACTAGAATCCGCAGGAGCAGCATCCGTAAATGGTGTAAATAGATCGCCAGCGCCCCACCCTTTCAAGCGGTCTTTCATTTCAACAACCAATCTCTCTGCGGTTTTCTTGCCAACGCCTGGAAGCTTAACCAGCGTAGAAACGTCTTCATGTTCCACACAAGTAACAAATTGCGTTGCTGTCATACCAGAGAGAATACCAAGACCGAGTTTAGGACCAACGCCATTGGCTTTGATCACTTCACGGAAAAGTGCTCGTTCTTTTACCGTGTTGAAACCGTATAGCAATTGCGCATCTTCACGGACAACAAAGTGAGTATAAATAATGGCTTCTTCGCCAACATTTGGCAGTTCGTAAAAACAGCTCATTGGCATCTGGACTTCATAGCCAATGCCATTAACTTCAATTAATACTTCAGGTGGTTGCTTTTCAATCAGTATGCCACGAAGACGTCCAATCACTATAAATACTCTTTGGAAATGAATTTGCGACAGGATAATAAAGAACTGGATAGACATCCAGTTAATTTTAACGGTAGCGCCCTTTTCTGGCACTGGTTGCTTTGCCCGCTAACGCAACGAGAGTCTTGTTAGTATTGGCATGACAAATCGCCACACCTAAAGCATCGGCTGCATCCGCTTGAGGCTTGGCGGGCAATTTAAGCATCTGCTGAACCATATGCTGAACTTGCGCTTTGTCCGCGCCACCAGTGCCGACGACAGCTTGCTTAATAAGACGAGCCGCGTATTCAAATACCGGCAACTCCGCATTCACCGCAGCAACAATTGCACTGCCACGAGCTTGGCCAAGTTTTAGCGCTGAATCCGCGTTTTTGGCCATAAACACTTGCTCGATCGCGAAAACGTCCGGTTGAAACTGGGTAATGATTTCCGTGACGCCTGCATAAATCTGTTTAAGCCGACCCGGAAGTTCTTTTTCTGAAGTACGAATGCAGCCACTACCAAGGTATTGCAAGTGGCGTCCATTTTGACGAATGACCCCATAGCCGGTAATGCGCGAACCTGGGTCAATGCCCAAAATAATTGACATGAATGTTCCTAAAAATGAGGCCTAATTCGGCCTCAGTCTTTTTATTATTACTTGCTAACTTCGGAGCAAATACCGCTCCCGACACCTTGAGTTTAATCTAGCGTAGCAGCAACGTCGTCAGAGATATCACCATTGTGATAAACCTCTTGAACGTCGTCCAGATCTTCCAAAGCGTCAATCAAACGAAGTAGTTTTGGCGCAGTGTCCGCGTCCAAATCTGCTTTCGTAGATGGGATCAGAGACACCTCAGCGTTCTCTGCCTCAAACCCTGCGGCATCAAGAGCATCTTTTACGAGTCCAAAATCGCCTGGGGCCGTGTAGACATCAATCGAGCCATCTTCTGCCGTTTCAATGTCATCAGCACCACTTTCTAATGCTACTTCCATTACCGCATCCTCATCTAAACCTGGGCCATATGAAATCACGCCTTTCTTGTCGAAAAGATAGTTGACGCTACCATCCGTCCCCAGATTACCGCCTGACTTTGAGAATGCATGGCGTACGCCAGATACCGTACGATTTCGGTTATCCGTCATACATTCGACCATGACCGCCGTACCACCTGGACCATAACCTTCATAGATCACGGTTTCCATGTTGTCGTCGCCTTCACCACCAGCACCTCGGCTGACAGCGCGATTGACAGTGTCACGTGTCATGTTGTTAGACAGTGCTTTATCAATTGCGGCTCGCAAACGTGGGTTATTTTCTGGCTCACCGCCCCCCTCTTTTGCCGCAACAACGATTTCACGGATTAATTTAGTAAAGATTTTGCCGCGCTTCGCATCTTGCGCTGCTTTACGGTGACGAATATTCGCCCATTTACTATGACCAGCCATAATTCACCTTTTAATGTATTTTGACGCTTAATAACAAAACATGTTCTAAAAGCGTTGCTTGGGAAATTGCTTTGGAAGTTTCTTGGGTTTATTTAAACAAAAACTCCCGCAGTTGCGGGAGTTTTCTTCAAATGTTGTGCGCTTATTCTGCGTCTTTTTCTTTCGCTGCAGTTACTGCGATGGCTAGCTCTTCTAGCGCTGCTGGGTTCGCAATACTTGGTGCGTCTGTTAGTAGACACGCAGCTGCTGTTGTTTTAGGGAACGCGATAACATCACGGATGTTCTCTGTACCACATAGCAGCATTACTAGACGGTCTAGACCAAATGCAAGACCAGCATGTGGAGGCGTACCGAATTTCAGCGCATCAAGCAGGAAGCCGAACTTAAGCTGTTGCTCTTCAGGTGTGATACCTAGAATATCAAATACGGCTTCTTGCATATCTGCGTTGTGGATACGAACAGAGCCGCCGCCCACTTCGTAGCCATTTAGAACCATATCGTAAGCGTTAGAATTTGCCGCAGCAGGGTTTGCTTTTAGCTCTTCTGCAGTCACACCTAGAGGCGATGTGAATGGGTGGTGCATCGCGTGTAGGTTGCCTTCGTCATCTTCTTCGAACATTGGGAAGTCAACAACCCATAGTGGAGCCCATGCAGACTCATCCGTTAGCTCTAGGTCTTTACCTAGTTTCAAACGTAGCGCACCCATTGCTTCTGCAACGATGCCCGCTTTATCAGCGCCAAATAGGATAATGTCACCAGATTCCGCTTGAGTACGATCTAGAATGCCGTTGATCACGTCTTCATTTAGGAACTTAGCGACTGGAGATTGGATACCTTCCATGCCCGCTGCACGGTCGTTAACCTTCATCCAAGCTAGACCTTTCGCACCGTAGATGCCAACGAATTCACCGTAGCCATCAATTTGCTTACGAGTCAAAGATGCACCACCTGGAACGCGAATAACGGCAACGCGGCCTTTTTCGTCGTTTGCTGGACCTGAGAATACTTTGAACTCAACATCTTTCACTAGGTCAGCAACGTCTACTAGTTCCAGTGGGTTACGTAGGTCTGGCTTGTCCGAACCGAAACGACGAATCGCTTCGCTGAACGGCATTACTGGGAATTCACCTAGGTCAACATTTAGTAGCTCTTGCCACATTTCACGAACCATTTTCTCAGTCGTTGCACGAACTTGGTCAGCCGTCATGAATGACGTTTCGATATCGATCTGAGTGAATTCTGGTTGACGGTCAGCACGCAAGTCTTCATCACGGAAACACTTAACGATTTGGTAGTAACGGTCAAAACCAGACATCATTAGAAGTTGTTTGAATAGCTGTGGAGACTGAGGAAGCGCGTAGAAGCTGCCTTTGTGAACACGGCTAGGTACTAGGTAGTCACGAGCGCCTTCTGGAGTCGCTTTTGTTAGGACTGGTGTTTCGATGTCTAGGAAGCCGTTGTCATCTAGGAAACGACGAACAAAGCTAGACGCTTTAGCACGTAGCTTGATGCGGTCGCTCATTTCAGGACGACGTAGATCTAGGTAACGGTACTTCAGGCGCTGCTCTTCAGAGTTCTTTTGGTTGAAGTCTAGAGGCAGAACATCAGAACGGTTGATGATTTCAAGACCTTTCGCAAGGATCTCAACTTCACCTGTTGCCATGTCTTTGTTTGCTTGGCTCTCTGGGCGAACGCGCACTTCACCCGTTAGTTTGATACAGAATTCATTACGAAGTGTGTTCGCCACTTCATACGCATCCGCCATATCTGGATCAACAACTACCTGAACGATACCTTCGCGATCTCGCATATCAATAAAAATAAGACCGCCTAAATCACGACGACGGTTAACCCAGCCGCAAAGTTCTACAGTTTGTCCTGCAAGGGACTTGTTCAGGTGACCACAGTAATGGGTACGCATAATGAAATTCCCAATCTCTCAAATGTTGTTAACTACGCTCTGTCAGCCTCATTGCTAAGCAGAGTAAAGATTCAGTTATACGCTGAATGTCCACGAAAATCGACTACTCAACATACAATTACGTGTGTTTTATCATTCACTGGTGCTTTTTAGTACAACAAATGTTCAAAAGCGCACCAAAGCGAAAAAATTGGGGAGGATTATAGCGTGAAATTACCTATTTCAGCAAAACTCTCGTAAAGTATTCACACGAGTAGCAAGCAGTAAAGAATAATGGATAACTTACCTCTTCGACTTGGATTGACGATGTGGTCGCACAATCAATGGCAACAAAGTTTTTACGGCAGCGGGACAAAGCCCGCTGAACGTTTAGAAAGGTATGCGCAAGTGTTTCATACCGTGGAAGGCAACACAACATTTTATGCCACACCGACGCTCAATACAGTGCAAAACTGGAGAGCCGCAACCCACGATGATTTTCGCTTTACTTTCAAACTTCCTAAAGCCATCACTCATGAGCAAATGCTAAGAGGTTGCAGCGAACAACTGAGAGACTTCATGAAAGTCATGGAGCCTTTGCATGACCGTGTGGGCCAATGGACAATTCAATTACCAGCCGCATTTGGTCCTGAGCACCTTTATCGACTGAAAAAGTTCTGTGCGAGCTTTCCACCTAACTTCCCTCTCGGTGTTGAGGTTCGCCATATGGCATTTTTCTCCAAAGGCGAAGAAGAGCGAGCACTTAACCAATGGTTAGTAGAGAATAATATTGACCGCATTATTATGGATAGCCGCCCAGTCTTTGCCGCTAAGCCCGACAATGAGGCGATTATTGATGCGCAAATGAAAAAACCACGAGTACCTGTTCACGCCATTGCTACCGCTTCACACCCTTTGATTCGCTTTATTGGTCATCCAGAAGAACAGCAAAATTACGAGTTTTTTAAACCATGGCTCAACAAGTTGCCACAATGGATTGCCGAAGGTAAACAGCCATATATCATGATCCATACCGCAGACAATATAATTGCGCCAGAGTTGGCCGCAAACCTATATAAAGACATACAAAAGCGTATCATGCTCCCTGAGTTAGCACCTTTCCCTGCTGACGATGGCAACTCGCAGTTACAGATGTTCTAACGCAACACATGACAGAGGCGCGAAATTCCCATAAAATACGCGCCTTTTTTGGTGCCTGACATTTTCAGGCAGCTTGTATGCAGAGACTTAGTTATGAACCCTAAGAGCATTCCAGATACTATTTTTTCGGCTCCAATCGATAAAATTGGGGATTTCACGTTCGATGAACGCGTAGCGGAAGTATTTCCTGACATGATTCAACGATCGGTACCGGGTTACAGCAATATCATTTCTGCAATCGGTATGCTGGCAGAGCGTTTTGTAAAACCTCACTCAAACATCTATGACCTAGGCTGTTCTTTGGGTGCTGCAACATTGTCTATGCGTCGCCATATCAAACAAGAAGGTTGCCAAATCATCGCAGTGGACAACTCTCCGGCGATGGTTGAGCGTTGTAAACTTCACGTCAACGCTTACCGCAGTGACACTCCTGTGGATGTAGTAGAAGCAGACATTCGCAATATCGAAATTGAAAACGCGTCAGTGGTGGTGTTGAACTTCACTTTGCAATTCCTCTCTCCAGAAGATCGTTACTCCTTGCTCGAAAAAATTTACGCAGGCCTGCGTCCGGGCGGCATTTTGATTCTATCGGAGAAGTTCGTCTTCGAAGATGAAGTGTCGAACGAACTGTTAATTGACCTTCACCACGACTTTAAACGTGCGAATGGTTATAGCGAACTAGAAATCAGCCAAAAGCGCAGCGCGATAGAAAACGTAATGCGCCCAGATTCAAAGAAAGAACATAAAGAGCGTTTCGCTAAAATTGGCTTTTCTAGCTACGATGTTTGGTTCCAATGCTTTAACTTCGGCTCCATGTTCGCGATTAAATAGACCGTGCATACCAAGCCTGAACCATACCGATTTCGGCTTTTGTTAATAATTTATACCCATCAACTCAGCGATTGACTAACTATGTTTAACTTTGCAAATTTCTACCAATTGATTGCCCAAGACACTCGTCTTCAACCTTGGCTTAATGTGCTTCCGCAACAGCTAACGGATTGGCAAAATGCAGAGCACGGTGACTTTGGTCGCTGGTTGAAAGCACTGAACAAAATCCCAGCGGGTAGACCGGACAACATCGACATTGTTGATTCTGTCACGATTTCAAACAATGAGCCCATGCCTCAAGGGGAACTTAAAAAGCTAGAAAGCTTACTTCGTACATTCCATCCTTGGCGCAAAGGCCCATACCACGTACACGGCATCCATATTGATACTGAGTGGCGCAGTGATTGGAAATGGGACCGCGTGCTTCCGCATATTTCACCATTAAAGAATCGCAGCGTACTCGATGTAGGTTGTGGTAACGGATACCACATGTGGCGCATGCTAGGCGAAGGTGCACGCTTAACTGTCGGTATCGATCCATCTCACCTGTTCCTGATTCAGTTCGAAGCAATTCGTAAACTAATGGGCGATGACCAACGTGCACACCTATTGCCATTGGGTATTGAACAACTACCTAAGTTAGAAGCGTTCGATACGGTATTCAGCATGGGCGTGCTTTACCATCGCCGCTCGCCTCTCGATCATTTAGTGCAACTAAAAGATCAATTGGTATCTGGAGGTGAACTCGTATTGGAAACACTCGTGATTGAAGGTGATGAGAATGCAGTACTGGTCCCGACTTCTCGTTACGCGCAAATGCGTAATGTCTATTTCTTCCCTTCAGCAAAAGCCCTAAAAGTGTGGTTAGAATTGGTCGGTTTTGAAGATGTTCGTATCGTTGATGAAAACATCACATCCGTAGATGAACAACGTACCACAGATTGGATGACGCATAACTCTCTACCTGACTACTTAGATCCGAACGACCCAAGCAAGACTGTAGAAGGCTACCCTGCCCCTCGCCGCGCGGTTCTTGTCGCTCGCAAATCATAATTCGCTGAGATTCCTGACATTGTCTTAACTCATTTTACGAGTTAAGACATTACCCTCTTTCCTCGTAATGAGCGAGTTTGATTTTTGAATCCATTTTTCACGTCAAAATATAAGCACGCTCTAAATAAGGATGCGCTTTTATGTCCTTGATTTTTGGCTTTTCATCACTATTCCTCAAACAATAAGTAATAGAGAAACATTCTTACTTGTGAGGCTTTATCGATATAAGCTAAACTCCTAAAAAATAAACAACTTAATCCAATCCCAAGGTTTTCAATGTTATTACGATTGACCCCGATTGTTGCCATCGCCTTACTATCTGGATGCTCACTAACCAAAGGCGAACAGTACCACCAAGAAACGTTAGCGGCGATTCAAAATTCAGAAGCGAATGTCAATAATCGCATTACCAACCTAGAGCTACAGCTCAGCAACCAATCGGACTATATCGACAGCCTTGAAGAACAAGTCGATAAACTACAGGTTGAACTTCTTACATTTCGCGATGAAGCAATGGCAGAAGTAAAAAAACCGAAAGAGCCGATTATTGTCCAATCTCCCGCTCCTGTGGAACCAACCCCAACTCACGATATTGTCCTTGGCTCTATCGAAAAGGTCACTGTAGAGTCGATTAAGCAAACTTTTGATGCACGTATCGACACTGGTGCCGCGACGTCGTCTTTAAATGCCGTTGATATTGAAGAGTTCGAAAGAAATGGCAAAAAATGGGTCCGATTCCACTTAGCAGACACCAGTAAATCCGAAGAAGAGAAAAGTACTTGGATCGAAGCTCCTGTCATTCGCTACGTCAAAATCCGCCAGGTTACCAGTGAAGAGTTAGAACGCCGCGCTGTGGTAGAACTTTGGGTGCGCGTTGGAAAAATTCATGAAAAAGCGCAATTTACGTTGGCAGATCGCTCACATATGAACCATCCTATTTTACTGGGTAGAGAATTTATGCGCGACATAGCACTTGTCGATGTAAGTCGTACCTATATCCAAACGGACGAAGATAAAAAATAATAAGGTAGATTATGACGTCAAAAATACCGTTTTACCTTTCTATCATCTTATTGGTGATTGCGGGCATTGCTCTGAGTGTTTTCAGACATGAAAACTACGGCGTGCCTTGGACGCCAGGCGAAACTCGCCAGGTATGGGATGTAGAAGCTCGTATTGAGTTCAATGCTAACGGCAACGAAGTAAAAGCGTCACTTGCAGCACCTCATACACAAAGTGGTTACACACTTATCGGTGAATCTGCTTCCTCATCAGGTTATGGCGTTTCCTACATCAATGACGATTCAGGCCGTCGTGCAGAATGGTCAATTCGCCAAGCTCAAGGGCCACAAACCATATACTACAAAGCCCAGTTCTTAGTAGACCCTCAGGCTAAAGTCACTCCTTTACCGCCAACGGAAGACATTACGCCACCAACGCTATCAGCACCACAAGCAGCAGCGGCAAATGCCCTTATCGAACGTGCGATGAGTCGCTCAGCCGATAATGTGACGTTTACTCGTGAGCTTATCAAAGCGCTTAATGACCCAGATAGCCAAAACTCGTCGCTACTACTGAACGATTTCAGCCGTACTGATGCACTGCATAATATTTTGCTTACCGCAGGTATACAAAGCAAAACCGTCGGTGTTATCGAACTAGAAGATGGTCGTCGACGCCAAACAATTCAACCAATGGTTCAGGTTTGGTCAGGTAAAGATTGGGTACTGTTTTCGCCAAAATCCGAACAAAAAGCAGTGAAACCCAACTTGTTAGTGTGGGATGAATCAAACGTATCCTTACTTGACCTTGTTGGTGGTAAAAATAGCCAAGTGCATTTCTCGATGATTAAGCAAGAAATGACACCACAACAAGCTACAAACAACAAAATAGAAGCAGATGGATTACTGAATATTTCAATTCATAGCTTACCTTTGGAAGAGCAAGCGATGTTCAAAACCATCATGCTCATCCCTATTGGTGCTCTGATCGTTGTGTTCTTGCGTGTGATTATCGGCCTGAAAACATCCGGTACCTTCATGCCTGTGTTGATTGCCGTTGCTTTTGTTCAAACTCAACTATTAACGGGTATTGTCGGTTTCTTGCTAATTGTAGGTACAGGCCTGATTATTCGAAGCTATTTGTCTAGGTTGAACTTATTGCTGGTAGCAAGGATATCTGCGGTCATTATTACCGTTATCATGATCATCTCGGTGTTCACCGTTGTTGCGTTTAAGATGGGCTTAACGGAAGGCCTAACAATTACCTTCTTCCCTATGATCATCTTGTCTTGGACGATTGAACGTATGTCAATCCTATGGGAAGAAGAAGGTGCGAAGGAAGTTGCTCTGCAAGGTGGTGGTTCATTGCTGACAGCGGTATTAGTTTATCTTGCAATGACGAACTCATACATTCAACACTTAACCTTTAACTTCATTGGTCTACAGTTGATTGTTCTGGCCGGTATTCTATTACTAGGTACTTACACAGGTTACCGCCTCACTGAGCTACGACGCTTCAAACCACTAGCGGAGGACTAAACGATGTTCGAAAGTTTTACTTCGCCGTCTAAGCTTCGCCATAAAGGCATTATGGGGATGAACAAGCGTAACCACAGCTATATTGGCCGTTACAATGATCGTTCTAAATACCCACTTGTCGATGACAAGCTAAAGACCAAAATTATTGCACAGGCAGCAGGAGCAACAGTTCCTGCCCTGATCGGTGTCATTCATAACCAAGCTGAAGTTAAGACTATCCACAAAATGGTTGAGAACTGGCCTGGTTTTGTAATCAAACCTGCACAAGGTAGTGGCGGTAAAGGCATTCTGGTTGTTACGTCTCACAAAAACGGGGTATATACCAAACCCTCCGGCTCTACAATTGGTAGGGATGAGGTCGAGCGTCACATTAGTAATGCGCTAGCTGGCCTTTTCTCTCTTGGTGGTAAAAATGACGTTGCTGTGGTTGAAAACTTAATCAAGTTTGATGACTGTTTTGATGGCTTCAGTTATGAAGGCGTACCAGATGTTCGGATCATCGTATTTAAAGGTTATCCAGTAATGGCGATGATGCGCTGCTCTACAGCGGCTTCCGACGGCAAAGCAAACCTTCACCAAGGTGCGGTAGGAGTAGGCATTGACATCGCGACAGGTAAAGCCGTCAGAGCGGTGCAGTTCGATCATCCAGTGACTCATCACCCTGATACAGGTAAAGACCTTTCGACCCTTCAAGTACCGCATTGGGAGCGCTTGCTGGAGCTTGCGTCAAGTGCCTGGGAAATGACAGGTTTGGGATACATGGGTACGGATATGGTGCTGGATAAAGATGAAGGACCTATGGTTTTAGAGCTTAACGCTCGCCCTGGTCTGGCAATCCAAATCGCTAATGGTGCAGGCTTGCTTCCTCGTTTGAAACACATAGAGAGCCTTGGCACACCTGCTGAGTATCCAAAACCGATTGAACGCGTCGCTTACGCGGCAGAGCAGTTCGGTGTGAAGCCGTTGTTCTAACCCTCCGACATAATGTTCGTTATTACTCGCCAGTAATTGTCATGATTACTGGCGTTTTTGTTCCCGCATCCAAAAACCTTGCACTTGCTCTCCTTATTAAACACATCCTTCTCATATATAAGTTGAATCAATGATCGAGCTAACAAAATCAACATAGATCGTTTCTTTTCTACTTTGCCTTTTGAGTATGATGAGAGCTCCCCTTACTCAACTTGAGAGGTTGGGAAATGCTAATAAAAGAAACAAATAATGATGAACCAGAGCTTGAAGAACAAGAGAGCTTAGACCAACACCTACAACGCTTGTCTGAGCTTTCTGTCCAAGCACTCGAAGAGCTTGCTGAAATGATCGAAGTCAGGGACGATATTCCAGAGGAATAAACGTCGCTTCCTCATTAAGTTCCGTTAATAAGCCGAGACTGCCGTCCTACAGTCTCGGCTTATCTTATGTATTTCGAAGCCTGCCTCGTAAACAGATACAAAAACGCCCGCATTCATTGCGGGCGTTTTGTTAGATTCGAAGTTTACGATTCAAACTCTTCAATCATCTCTTGTGCTTCGGTCTTAGGCTTATCCGTTTGACCAAAACCGCGCAGACCCACTACGTGTACGTGTTCGTGGTCTTTAAACACCTTACGTACCAGTTTGTAGGTCGTACCTTTCTCTGGGCTGATGTTTTCTGGTGCCGCGATAAGAAGCTGCATATCCAGACGGTCACATAATTCGAACAATGTCGCGATCGATTTCGCATCCAGACGCGCTGCTTCATCTAAGAACAGCAGACGACAAGGCACAATGTCTTTACTGCGCAGGCGGCGTGATTCTTCTTCCCAGCTTTGAACAACCATCAGTAGGATTGACTGACCAGTACCGATCGCCTCACCTGTTGATAGCGCGCCAGACTCAGCCTGTAGCCAACCATCTGTACCACGGTTCACTTCTACACTTAGCTCTAGGTAGTTACGGTAATCCAGTAGCTCTTCACCCAAAACCTGAGGAGAACGTTGACCCATATCGATATGTGGGTTCACACGTTGGAACAGCTTCGCCATTGCTTCGGAGAAAGTAAAGCGAGTCGATTCAAACAGGTCTTTGTGCTGCTCTTGTTGTGTCGCTAGACCGTTCAGTAGCACTTCGTGACTTTCGCGGATCTTCACGTTTAGACGTACGCCCTTCACCTGACCAAACGAAATGTTCGACAAGCCTTGATTCAGCATACGAATACGGTTTTGCTCACGCTGAATCGTCTTCTTGATGATGCTCGCTACCGACTCAGAGCTGATCGCTAGACGGTTTTCACGTTGCGTTAGCTCTTCCGTTAGACGCGCCAGCTCGACTTCCATCTCTTCGATTGCTTCAACTGGGTCATCAGTACGGATGATATCCTGACGAATACGCTCACGAAGGTGTTGGTATACAGCAATATAGAACAGAACTTTACGCTCTGGGCGAGCGTTGTCTTCTGATAGACGCAGCGCATCACGCAGGTCGTCATTGTTCGCAACCGCTAGACGCAGCGCACCCAGTGATTTATCCGACATCGAACGCAGTTCATCCGCTGACATGTAAGCCAGTTCACGCTTGTGTAGACGACGTTCAACATCGTTCTCGCGCGCCAGACGAAGTACAGAGCACCAGCCAGCTTTCGCTGCAACCACAAAGGTACGTAGCTCAACGTATTCTTTCTGAACTTTCTTCAGACGTTTCGCCAAGCCTTTCATCTCTAGTTCAGTAGAGGTGATTGTGCGCTCGTATTCGCTCTTACGGCTACGAGACGTGTGTAGACGCTCATGCAATTCATCACGACGACGCATTGCACGTTCTTCAGCACCTTCGTCCGCGTTCACGCCAAACTCTTGAAGTTCTTGTTTGAACTCTTGAACCGTTTCCAGTTTCGCTTGGTGTGAACTCTTCAATGACGCCAATACTTGGTTGTATTGGTTCATTTGGCCTTGCGACTGTTTCAACTCTTCACGAGAGCGTGTACGCATTTGTTCAGCTTGAACCAGTTTTGCTTTTAGCTGCTCGCTCAGTTCGCTGCTCTTGTTCAGTAGGTCTACTGAATCTGAGTAAGCGAAGTAGTGGCGACGCTCAACGAGATCTGAGAGTGCAAAGATTTGCTTCTTAAGATCTTGTAGCTGTTCGTCTGCCGCTTTGTATTCTGCTTCTAGCGCGTCGAATTGCTCTGGGTCAGCATCAAGCGCAGACGCAATATTCTCTAATTGCGCGACGGCTTTTGCATGGTTGCTTAAGAAGTTCTTCGCCTCTGCAAGCTGAGCGATTTTCTCTTCTAGCTCATCAAAACGCGCTTGCAATGACTCATCTTCAACAAGCACCATGTGTGACGCTAGCTTGTCCAGAGAAGACAACGCTTGCTTGCTGGTTTGAAGCTGAGAACGTTGTTGTTGCTCTTTCGCATCCAGATCCGCCAACACGCGAGCAATTTGGTTACGCTTATCACGAATAGTTGCCAGTGCTTGTTCTGGATCGGCGTCAAAAGCAACCTGAATGTGGTTAGACACAAATAGGTTAAACGCTTGGTACAAGCGCTGCATTTTCTGAGAATCAAACGCCGCTTTTGCGTGTTTCTCTACCACTTCTTCTCGTTCGTTACGCAGCAACTCTAGACGCTGCTCACGTGCCGCACGGCCAAACAATGGGATCTCAGGCAAGCGAGAGTAACGCATTTGGCGATCGTTCATACGAACGCAAACCGCGCCCTCTAACTCTTCTGCATCGAACGAGCTGTCATCAAAGGCATCGATGTCACCTTCAATGATGTACAAGTCTTCTGGACAGTCGTCTAGCTCTACCAGTTTCTCTTCGATGCCTGACAAGTCAGAAACAACGATAGCGTGACGAGCCGGACCGTACATCGCACTGAAATAAGGCGCGTCATCAATCGTGATGTCATCGTAGATCTCAGACAGCAATACACCGCCCAGCGTATCTGCCAAACCTTTCAGGCGAGGGTCATTTGAACCACCAGGAGAAGCAAGACGCTCAATCTCAGAGTCTAGCTGGCTACGGCGCTCAGCAAGCTTATCTTTAGCTAAAGACAGCTCCCTTTCTTGTTCAAGGACAACTTGCATGTGGTTCATTACCGCATGGCGATCCTCAAGCTCTTCACCGCTCTGCTCTCTCAGTTTCTCTAGCGCATCGTTCGCCGCGATCCAAGCTGGTGCTATTGCTTCAAGCTTACTGATTTCTGCCACCGCGTTTTGCTCTAGACGGCGCTGTTCACCACGCTGATCACGAACTTCTTCTTGAGCTATCTCTAGTGATTCGATTTGCGTCGCATGACGTTCACGTTCTTGTTCAAACGTAACCTCATCGGTTAGTTCAACGTGATATTGCTTTTTGTATTCAGCAACCAGTTCACGTGCTTGACGCTGCTGGTTAAGGCTGCGTTCGAGATCACGGTGTTGTGCTCGCCATTGCTGTTCGTTTTGTGCGATTTGTTGTGACTCACGCGCTTTCGCGATTGCAGTTTTCGCATGTTCAGACGCGTCTTTGCGCTCAACTTGACCAACGATGCTTTGTACCAGTTTAAGCGCGGTTTCAAACTGCTCTGCCGCTGCAGAGGACATGTCCAGTTTGTGCTTAACCGATAGCAACGCATTGGTGTTTTCTGATTCTTTGCTCTTAAGCTCAGAGACAAGCGCTTGAGCCGATTCCGCCGTTAGGCTGTCATCGCCAAGTAGCTTCTTCGCTTTCTCCAGCGCTTGAACTGCTTGTTGATATTGAAGGGCGCGAGTTTGCTGAACGTCAAGAGCTTGCTGGTAATCAGCAAGTTGCGTCTTAAGGCTATCCACCTCTTCTTCTGCAACGGTAGCTTGCTCTTCAGCCATCATCACGCGTTCTTGCGCTTCTTCCACTACCATCATTTGTTCTTCAAGACGCTCGCTCAGCTCTTCAAGATCTTCTTGGTAGCGTTCGATCTTCTCTTGCTGACGCAGCGCGTTTTGCACCAGTTGCAAGTGATCAGAAGCCGCTTGGTAGTCTTGCTCTAAAGAAGATTCGGATTCGATCAGCAGTTCCAGCTCTTCTTGAACGCGGTTAAGCAGATTGTTTTGCTCAATCAAGGTCTCGCGAGAACCAAATAACTCTGAACGCAAAGACAATGTCTGTTCTAGTTTTTTACGGCGCTCGTTGGCATGGCGCATATAGTCCGCTGCCACGTAGTTGGTCGACTCTGTAATCAAATGTTTGAACAAGTCACGGTCTGCTTGCGTGGTTTTGATCGCTTCTAGCGTCATGCGGTTTTCACGCAGCGCCGATTCCATATCTTGGAACGCTTTCTTCACGCCGCCGTTTTGTGGCAGAAGGTAGTCACGTAGCGAACGGGTAATCGCACTTGAGATACCACCGTAAAGCGATGCTTCGATCAGGCGGTAGAATTTAGAACGGTCACCAGAGTTACGCAGTTTCTTCGGAATCACACCGAATTCAAACATTTGTGCGTGGTAATCCACGATAGAAGAGAAGGCTTTAAATTGAACGCCTTCAAATTCTGCGATTGATTCTTTTACTTCATTGATTTGACGTACACGAGCTTGAGTCGCAGATACGCTTTCAACCAAGATATCTGTTGGTTTCACATGGCTTGGAAGACCTTGGATAACAAACGGTTTGATGTCTACTTTCTTATCACGACCTGCAACTTGCTGCAGTTTTACTGCGAACAATAGGCGTTGGTTACGTGAGTTCACCACGTCAAGCGCCGCATAACACGCGCCCGGCTGTAGCTTACCGTACAGACCTTTGTCGCGAGACGATTGGCTGCTGCCTGCTTCTGTCGTGTTACGGAAGTGCAGTAGCGTTTGGTCAGGAATCAATGCGGTGATGAACGCCGCCATTGTGGTTGATTTACCTGCACCGTTACCACCTGATAGCGTGGTGACCAGACCATCGATGTCAAACGTACGGGCAAAGAAGCCGTTCCAGTTGACCATGGTCAGCGATTGGTATTTACCGCGTTCAATCATGCTCATGCTTCACCCTCTTCTGTTGTTTCTTCTTGGGCTTGGTCGTCTTGATCTTCTTCAGACAATAAGCTGCCTTGGCTTGGCTCTTTGGTGTGCACTACTGCTTCACCATCACGGATCAGACGCAGCTGCGCTTCACGCATGTCATCGCCAATACGTACATCGGCACCAAAGCGGAATACCGCTTCACTGATGCTGAATTTACCGGTTTCACCGATGTTGATGATCATGCCTAGGCGACGCAGACGACGAAGTGACGTACGTACTTTTTCAAACAGCTTTTCTTTATCAAGGTCAGAACCGGTAGCACGGTTCGTCACTAGCTTCATCAGCTTATTTTCATCTGCTAGAGCAAGCAGTTCGTCGTACAGCTCTTGGTTAGTGAAGATGCCTTCGTGCGCAAGACGCTCTGGGCTTAGGTAAAGGAAACACAGTACCTTACCCACCAGCATATCCAGTTCAGAAAGAACACTACGGCCAATCAGAGACGTTGAACGAGGACGAAGGTAGAAGAAACCTTCTGGCGCTTTCACCAATTCGGTGTTGTAGCGTTGGTAGAAAGAAGAAAGCTCAAGTTCGAAATCCGACAACAACGCGTGATTGTCTAGATCTTCACTTGAGATATGACGCCCTGCTCGAAGCATGCTGTCTAGCGCTGGGAACAGAGGGTTAGAAATTGCTTTTGCCAGATTCTCTGACATGTATTCATTAGTATCGGTCGATGACATTCGCTTGTACCTTTGCCCCAAATTCGTTGATTGCTTTCCAGTCTGGTTGAATCGCTTGGTAATCCGATTCTGAATACCCTAGACGTACAGCTTGATCGACGATAATGCGAGCTAAATCAAAATGATGAGTGTAAGGGTGCTGTGCAAGGTAATCTCGCAGTACCACACTCAAATCGATTGGTGTGCCTTGATCTTTATGCGCTTTCAGCATGTCACCAATTCGCTCTGCCAACTCATCATTGACTTGTTGAAACTCTTCGTATTCTACTTCCATCGGAACTTGACCCGTGACCTCGTCATCACGCAGTACTAGGGCCTCATCACGAAGGTCGGAAAGCCTCTCCGCATCTGCATAAGTCAGATACCAAGGCGCATCGAAGTAATCTTTGACAGATTGACGCAGACGCGAGCTAAACGCACGATTCTTATCCATATCGATTGCAGTACGGATAAACTTGTGCACGTGTCGGTCGTAACCAATCCAAAGGTCGATAGCTTGCTGGCCCCAGCTTGTGATTCGGTCCAGCTTCATTTGCAGACCAAACAAGGCTTCTTCGATAAACTCCAGCTCAGGGTCACCGTAAACAATTTCTTGAATATCGAGGATCTGAGTTTGCAGTTCATCACTGGCGGCTTGCAGCGTATCTTGAAGTTCACGCAACGTGCTTGATGTTTCTGACAGTAGCGCTTCACAGTTGTTGATCGCTTCACGCCAGTCTTTGTTAAGCAGATCAGCAATCTGTTGTTTAACAGACTGTTGCTGCTCATCCATCACACGTTGGTTAAGGTCGATTTGATCGAAGATCTCGCCTACAGAATATTTCAAAATTCCGTAAACGTTTTTCTTCCAGTGGCCCGGAGTGCCACCCTTTTGTGCAGCTTCAATCGCTTTTGCCATTTCATCCGCTACCATCGATAGCTGGATAGAAAGACGCAGTTTCGAGAACTCGCGATGACGCACGTAGTAGTCGGTAATTCCTATCGCTAATGGCGACAAGCGGTAAATGCTCGCTCCGTCAGTAATCTCACTGACAAAACGGCTCATAAGACGCTGCTTAACCATCTCGTTGATGGCATTGTTCGCACGGAAAGCCGAAGCTTCGCCGGTCTCATCAAAAAGTCGAGTGACGATGGCAAATGCGTCGTGCAATTCACCTTCACCCAATTCTTCATCGAACCTTTCATTACTTAGTACAGCGATAGCAATCAAAAATGCCAATCGCTCAGTGGTCAGGTTCAACGAGAAATCGTGCTGCTTAACCCAGCCAACCAACTCATCGATTGGTTGCTCTGCAGCATTGAGAGTCATCTCACTCATCGTTATTCCTGTTTATCGTTCTTCTTAGCCCACACGTGTATGTAGCGGCCTAATGAGAGGTATGGCTCTTGTCGACAAAGTTGTTTTTCTAGCGCCAACACATCTTCAAACTCGTAATCGCCCATGTATTGCATATTGCCTATGTAATCACTGAAGGAACGAATACCAGATTTGCCACAAATACTAAAACCAGAATCTTCTATCCATTGATAGACCTCTTCGGGTTTTAGGCCTTTCTGTGGCTGTAGTTTAAATCTTTTCCGGTGAGGCATGCCGTCTAAAATATGAGGAATGTTGCCACAAACCACATTTTTATAGACTAAACCGTGGTGGTTGTAGAACATGACTGATGCGATGCCTCCCGGTTTTACTTGCTCTAGAACTGTTTCAAGTGCGGCCTTAGGATCAACCAGCCACTCCATCACAGCGTGGAACATAACCAGATCGACCTGTACATCCATATGTTCACCGATGGATTGGACAGGCGAATGAATCAGGCGATACTGCTCAAGCAAACCGTTTTTTTCAATATCCTGCTTAGCCAACTGCAGCATTTCCGAAGATAGATCACATAAAGCGATTCGATGTCCGAGCTTAGCAAGCTTTTGCGACATTTGTGCCAAACCACCACCAGCGTCTAACACTTCTAGGGGTTGCTGGTCAGCATCTAATTCACTTAGAATCTGTAGAAAATCTTCCCACACAATGATTTGGCGGATCTCCCCTTTATCGGAGCCGTAAATATTTTTTGCAAATTTGTGGGCGATATCGTCGAAATTGCGGTCTTCTGTCACTTCTGCTGAGTTATCATAACGGATTGTGCCGCTATTCTGGCACAAGGAAAGCAGGAATAAAGAGGGATACCCTCATTTTTATTATCAATTGATGTTTTTTCGGACTATTTATGTATGTTTGAGCTGAAAAAAGTAGTGTCAGCCATGCTTATGCCCCTTCCGGCATTGCTGCTGATAGGCTTGTTGGGTCTTGCTCTCATTAGTTTTACTACAAAACGTAAAACTGGCTGCTTCGTTGTTCTATTCTCTTTTGTTGGCATTTTTCTTGTTGCCTTCCAACCTGTTTCAACCAAGCTTCTTATGCCGTTAGAGCGAGAGCATAAAGCCTTTTTGCCAGTTTCTGGCACCATCGACTACGTGATGGTTTTAGGGAATGGTCATGTTATCGATGACGAAATTCCACCCACCTCGCAGTTAAGCCGTGCAGCATTAATGCGCTTAACTGAGGGCATTCGTATTTTAAGAATGTATCCAGGCGCGAAATTAATCTTATCCGGCTATGCTGGCGGATCTGAAATTAGCCACGCGCGAATGATGGCGAACGTTGCCCTTGCGTTGGGAGTCGCGAAATCCGATATCATTTTATTAGAAGATGCGAAAGATACGTGGGAAGAGGCGCGTCAAGCGGCTGCATTCGTTCAACAAAAGGAAATTGTGTTAGTCACTTCTGCGAGTCACATGAGCCGTGCATTGTATGAGTTCAACGCAGCAGGCATTAAACCAATCCCAGCCCCGACCAACTTCTTAGCTATTAGCGAGATAAGTCAACCTTGGGATAAATACTCACCTAAAGCGCGTTACTTAGAACAAACAGAGCTTTATTGGCATGAGTACTTGGGCAGTATTTGGCAAAGGTTGCGTGATACTGTCGGCCAAACACCAATGGTTGAAGCAAACTAGTATTATCTTGAAGCCACAAAAAAGGAGAGCCGAAGCTCTCCTTTTTCTTTTTACGATTGAGTTATGTTCAAACTAGTCACCAGCAAACATATAGCCCTCGCCGTGTACCGTTACAAAAATCTGTGGGTTCTTAGGATCGAACTCCATTTTTGCGCGCATACGTCGAATAAGAACATCAATGGTGCGGTCATTCGGCGCATCCACTCGATGGCTGATCATGTTCAAAATACGCTCACGACTTAACACCTGGTTAGGGTAAGACGATAATGCCACCAAAAGTTCATACTCTGCTTTAGTTAGTTTTACTGGCTCACCGTTGCGGCTAAGTGCGCGACGTTGAATGTCGAATGTCCACTCCCCAAAGCGCACAATGTGCTCTTCACTGGTTTCATTCGCTTTCGAGCTGCCACTGCGCGCTGCTGAAATACGCCACAGCAAGTTTTTAACGCGAACTAACAGCTCTCTCAGTTCAAAAGGTTTTGTCACATAATCGTCAGCACCCATTTCTAGGCCTACGATTTTATCAATGCTATCCGTGCGTCCTGTTACTAATATGATACCAATATCCGATTGGCTACGTAACTCACGAGTAAGCATCAGGCCGTCTTCACCAGGCAGGTTAATATCCAGCATGATCAGGTCTACATCGCCCGCTTGCAAAACTTCACGCATTTCTGCGCCACTCTCTGCTTCGCTGACTTGGTAGCCCTCATTTTGGAAATACCCCGCAAGCTTACTACGAGTTACAACATCATCTTCTACGACTAATACGTGATAGCTCATTTACACCACTTTTCTGTCTTCTTATTATCCAAGACGTATTCTATTCATAACTAGTAACATTTCTAGTCATAGATACATTAAAACGCAAGATTTAGCGTTTTTATTGATTCAAAACAAGCTTGCCCATTGCTATTAATAAACGGTCATTTTTGACCATAAAACATAACAATTATAGTTACTGCTATTCATTTTAATTGATTACACTTAGGGGATATCCCTAATTGACTTTGTGATGCATGACTTGAAGCATCATTCAGGAGCCCAAAATGCAAGAAGTGAAAGCTTTTAATGAAAAACGCGCTGAAATTTACTGGTGGTTTTCGAGCTTGTTCGCAAAAGAACTAACAGAGAAAGAATTGGAAGCCTATCACAGTGTTGAAATTCGCAGTTTTCTCGCAGGTTTAGGTGAAAATGAGTCGCTGAAACCAGCTGTTGATAGCCTAGTTGATGCATTGAATCGGTTACAAGATCGTGAAGATGCACAACTAGAGCTTGCAGCTGACTTTTGTGAACTGTTTTTGAAGACAGAAAAATACGGCGCTCTTCCTTACGCATCCATGTACATTGGTGAATCAGGTTTACTGAATGACAAGCCAGCTGAGGAAATGGAAAAGTTGATGGCTGAATTTGGCGTTCAAGTAGACGAAAACCTAAAGGAACCTGCGGATCACTTAGCCGTTGAGCTCGACTTTCTCGGGAACATGATTATCCGCTCAAACGAGCTTGAACAAGAAAAACACATGGAAGAAGCCTTCGTTAAACAAAACGACTTTATCCAGCAACAATTGATGTCTTGGTTACCTCAGTTTTCAGACAAATGTAAAAAATTCGACGAATTTGGATTTTACTCGAGTGTCGCGAAACTATTAGTTGCATTTTGTAAACTAGACAGCGCCTACCTTCTTGGTGAATAATTGCCGCCTATTTTTAGGGAGCCTGCCTATCGGGCTTCCTGTATGCCTGAAAGTGACCAATTGTAAGTAACTTGGGTATAATATTCGTTTGCCTTAACTTAGCGCAAAGACGCTTGGTTATTTAGCAGTCAAAATGTGACTTCAAATACACAAATCTCGTGCTGAAAACATTGCTAGTCAGTCCACATAGGGCTAAAATGTGAGCGCAAACGATTAAATATGATTTATATGTAAACCGCTGAAATATAGCGGTTTTTGTGTTTTCTTAACAGGTTGATGGCAATTTCTCATCAGATAGAAAAAAGATAAAATTCATCGACCGATGCTGCTACGCACCCTTTTGTCGCACTTGGATCAACCGCTGCCGAGACACTTAGCGCCAATTTTATATTGCTAGGTGTGAAACCATTAGAGCATCAGGTACATCCAATACGACATATTTCAGTAGCTCGATACAGGACACCATTTATGGCCACGATAAAAGACGTTGCTCGCTTAGCCGGCGTTTCCACTACGACAGTTTCGCACGTTATCAATAAAACGCGTTTCGTTGCAGAAGCAACGCAA
Organism: Vibrio sp. OPT41; assembly: GCF_015163595.1. Lineage (NCBI taxonomy): Bacteria > Pseudomonadati > Pseudomonadota > Gammaproteobacteria > Vibrionales > Vibrionaceae > Vibrio > Vibrio sp. OPT41. The sequence goes on from NZ_JADDYH010000014.1 coordinate 819,373, forward strand.
GAAAAAGTAATGAAAGCCGTTGACGAGCTGAATTACGCGCCAAGTGCCGTTGCACGCAGCCTAAAATGCAACTCAACTCGTACGATTGGCATGTTAGTAACTCAATCAACTAACCTATTTTTCTCAGAAGTGATTGATGGCGTTGAGAGCTACTGTTACCGCCAAGGCTATACTCTGATTTTATGTAACACAGGCGGGATTTACGAAAAACAACGCGATTACATTCGTATGCTGGCTGAAAAGCGCGTTGATGGCATCCTAGTGATGTGTTCTGACTTAACCGAAGAACTAAAAGAGATGCTTGACCGTCATGCGGACATTCCTAAAGTGGTCATGGATTGGGGCCCAGAGAGCTCACAAGCAGACAAGATCATGGATAACTCAGAAGAAGGTGGCTACATTGCAACCAAACATCTGATTGACAATGGTCATACGGATATCGCTTGTCTAAGCGGTCATTTTGAAAAGCTTGCTTGCCAAGAGCGCATTGCAGGTTTCCGTCGCGCAATGAGTGAAGCGAACCTAGCTGTAAATGAAGACTGGATCCTTGAAGGTAACTTTGAATGTGATACGGCCGTATTAGTTGCAGATAAAATTACCGCAATGGACAAGCGCCCGACGGCGGTATTCTGTTTTAACGACACAATGGCTCTAGGCCTAATGAGCCGCTTGCAACAAAACGGGATCAAAATTCCTGAAGATATTTCAGTGATCGGCTACGACAACATCGAGCTTGCGGAATACTTCTCTCCACCGCTAACGACTATCCACCAACCTAAACGTCGTGTTGGTAAAAATGCATTCGAAATTCTACTTGAGCGTATCAAAGATAAAGAACACGAAAAACGAATTTTCGAAATGCAACCTGAGCTTGTAATTCGAAATACTGTGAAAAAAATGAACTAAATTTCACTGTATTTAACCGTGTTAAATAAGCGCTCTACAGGGGCGCTTATTTTTTTGGGAAAATTAAGCATTCTCTAATACTTCACACAGCTCTAATAACAATTGACTAACGTTAACTCCCTGTTTTATATAAATGTAATATATATTAAGAACTCCTTTTCAAAGGCCAATTTGCACCTTTCCATATGCAAAATAGAGCATTCAATCTATCATTTTTATTGAACCGAAATCACACTTTTAACGCTAAACCGTGATGTTAATTCAATATAAGAAGTATGCTCATTGTGTCACGCACAGGGCAAACCATTCGAAAGAGTGGGACGCAAAGCCTCCGGCCTGAACCATATTACGATATGGAAGGTAGCGGGGTTACCGATGGCAAGTGTGTAAGCAATGACTTTACTCTGTAATGACATTGTTTTTACGCATGTTTGCTACTCTCTCGGACCTGACTTTTGGTGGCGTAATATTAATTACACCGAGATAACAAAACATGGATAAACCGATACTCAAAGACTCTATGAAGCTATTTGAGGCACTTGGTAATATCAAGTCGCGCTCAATGTTTGGTGGCTTCGGACTATTCGCTGATGAAACAATGTTTGCACTAGTGGTAAACAATCAGCTTCATATCAGAGCAGACCAAAAAACTTCATCTGACTTCGAGAAACAAGGGCTAAAGCCTTACGTTTATAAAAAACGTGGCTTTCCAGTCGTTACAAAGTACTACGCTATTTCCAGCGATTTATGGGAATCAAGCGAACGCTTAATCGAAGTAGCGAATCAATCATTGAAAAAGGCAAAGCTTGAGAAAGAACAGCAAGCAAGTACAAAGCCTAACCGTTTGAAAGATTTGCCTAACTTACGACTGGCTACCGAGCGCATGCTAAAAAAAGCCGGCATCGAATCCGTAGAGAAGCTTGAAGAGGAAGGTGCGCTTAACGCCTATAAAGCGATAAGAGATACGCACTCTGCAACCGTCAACATTGAGTTGCTATGGGCACTAGAAGGTGCTATCAACGGCACTCATTGGAGTGTAGTACCTCAAGCTCGCCGAGATGAGTTGATGAACGGCCTCCAATAAAAGTCGGCCTAAAAACTATCTTGTAAAACCGCAGTCTAATCTGCGGTTTTTTTGTGAAATTTTTTCGGTTTTCCTACTGTCTTATTACATATATCCCAAATTGGAATCAAAATTATGAATAAGAAACTGATATTAGGTCTCATCCTACTAGCGGCTATCGTCTTTTTAGGTATTAACTTTGGCCAGTATTTAACCTTAGAGAATGCAAAAGCCCAACAAGAAGCACTAACTACATACATCGATCAGAATTTTGTATTCTCGGCTGCGATTTACTTTTTTACCTACATTGCAATTACCGCTTTTTCTATCCCAGGAGCGGCAGTAGTCACCTTACTTGGTGCAGCCTTATTTGGTTTTTGGACAAGCTTGCTACTGGTTTCTTTCGCTAGCACTATGGGGGCAACACTGGCCTTCTTGAGCAGCCGATACTTATTGCGTGACTGGGTACAAAACAAATTCGGAAATAAACTCAACGCAATTAATCAAGGTGTCGAAAAAGACGGAGCTTTTTATCTATTTTCCTTGCGTCTAATCCCTGTATTCCCTTTCTTTCTAATCAACTTACTGATGGGCTTAACACCGATGTCTGTAGGTCGATTTTATCTCACTAGCCAAATAGGTATGCTGCCAGGCACAGCCGTATATCTGAATGCAGGTACTCAGTTAGCAACAATTGAAAGCCTATCGGGCATTGTTTCACCCGCAGTATTAGCGTCTTTTGCGCTATTGGGACTATTTCCAATCATCACTAAATGGGTTATGAATAAAGTAAGGCCGACACCAAGTCAGCAAAACTCGTAATTGGTGAAGTGGGTATTTTGATGAAAATATTTATCGCTAAAAACCCAGCAGAAGCACACATTGTATGTGAGCTGCTTAAAGTGGAACAAATTTACTGTGAAGTTCGCGGAGAAGGTATTTTCGGCTTAAAAGGAGAACTGCCGTTTGGTGATGATACCGATCCTTATGTGTGGCTTTTTGACACGGCACAAAAGATGAAAGCTGAAGAAATAGTAAAAGCATATCGAAAACAATCCGATAGGCATGAGTATCAAGATTGGCAATGCCCAAAATGTCATGAAATAAACGAAGGGCAATTTGGTGCATGTTGGCAATGTGGATATCAACTAGGAGAGCTATAGCGGCTCTCCTATTCAGTGGATGCACTCAGTTTTAAGCACATACAGCTTGCTGTTTAATAAACTCGATGGAGTGTTGATTGAAGTCTTCTGGACGCTCTACATTGCATACATGACCACAATTCGGGATTTCTCGTAGAATGCTGAGCTTATGTGCTGCAACCATTTCTTTGACAGGTTTAATAAACATGTAATCCCTGTCGCCCATTAAGTAAAGAGTCGGAATGGGTAACTCTCGATCTTTAAAATATTTCATTAACGGATTTACATCAGCGGCAAGAATAAACCAACGTTTAAATTCTTTTTGGCAAAGCTTCTTGGCTTCGCGAATAAAAAGGTGGCGAGATTCTCGTTGGCTTCTTTGAGGCATAACAATATAAGCGAACAGTTTGTAGAGCCACATGTACGGTAGGATATGCTTACAAAAATTACCTAATTTCACCAATATCTGAGAACGAGTGTTAAGCCTTGTGACAGCACCGCCGAGCACCATCGAACGTACGCGCTCTGATGACAATTCAGCAAGGTTTCGAACAATAATAGTACCAAGCGACATACCGACAAAATGAGCGGATTGGATCTTTAAATGATCCAATACTTTCAAAATATCTTGGGTAACTTCCGTAAAGGTATAACGGCTAGCAATGAGCTCTTTAAGTAACTGATTTGACTTTCCATGACCTCTTAAATCGATCAGCAATAAGTTAAAGTGTTGCTTGTAAGCTTTAATTTGCTTGAACCAGATAGAAGAGCTACCACCAGCACCGTGCACAAATACAACCCACTCATTACTAGTAGGGTGCAAATAGGTTTTATGAAAAAGTAGCGGCTGGGTCATATTGAGTATCAAAAAGATCGTGCTATTGAGTAAAAAGCCATCCTACCACACTCCCCTTACTCAAGATAATAAAGGCACCTCATTCGGTGCCTTTCGTTACAATTTTAAGTCAAACTAACGCTGAGTGGTAAAGCTGCAAATAAGATTCTGCGGCCTTTTGCCAACAAAAGTCTTGTTGCATCGCGTGCAACTGTACTTTATTCACTTCAGGCTCGTTTTGAGCGTAGAGCAACAGTGCCCTTAGCATCGTTAACAACAATGCCTGCGGTGTCGGTTCGAAAAAAACAAACCCCGTTGCTTCAGATGGGTTTACATCATAATCGCTAACGCTGTCCTTTAAGCCACCAACACCGCGTACTATCGGTAATGTCCCATAAGCCATACTATAGATTTGGTTTAAGCCACATGGTTCAAACTCAGAAGGCATCAAGAAGAAATCAGAACCAGCTTCAACGATATGCGCAAGTTCATTGTCATACGCTTCTACAAAGGCAAATTTGCTAGAAAACTTCGCGGCAACCTCTCGTAACTGAGCGGCAAGAACAGGGTCTCCGGTCCCAACGACAACTAGCTGAACATCGTGCTTCAAAAAATCGGCCAAAGCAGGCAACAAGTAATGAACGCCTTTCTGCTGGGTCAACCGACAAACCATACCGAACATAGCTACATTTTTTTCGGGCAAATTTAGTCGTTGTTGTAATGCTTTTTTACAAGCTTTCTTCCCTTGCGACATACTTTGCTGGTCGGCGCAGTAATTAACCGGCAAGTAGGTATCCGTTTCCGGATTCCAAGCGCTGTAATCACAACCATTCAAGATGCCGACTAAGTCCTGCGCACGTTGCTGAAACTCCCAAGCCATGCCGTGACTGCCAAGCTCTGTTTTTAGTTCCTCTGCGTACGTAGGGCTAACCGCGTTTATCTTATCTGCATTCATTACACCAGCTTTAAGCATCGTAATATGCGTTGCACTCACCGCAGCATCGGGAACGTTTCTACAATGAAACTCTGGCAAACACTGCACGTCTTCATAACTAAATACGCCTTTAAAGACCGCATTGTGAATTGAAATGACGCTTTTAGTATGAGCAAAAAACGGATCATTGCCATACCTGTGCTTGAGCAAAAATGGAACAAGACCTGTGTGCCAATCGTTCGCGTGTATGATATTAGGTTGAAAGGCGAGCTTGGGTAACATATCGAGACATGCTGCACTAAAAAACGCAAAGCGCTCGCCGTTATCAGTATACGCTTGGTTGTTCTCCGCATACATTGATGGTCGATTGAAATACGGCGGACAATCAATCAGGTAAATAGGATTTTGACCTAACATGAGCCGCAAAACTCGATACTCCGTATGCGGCCATGATGTTAATTCTGTTTCTAATACAACTTCTGCGTCTGCGAGTTTATCAATACTGCTGTACGCAGGGATGGTAATTCTTACGTCTTGCTGTAGGTTTTGAAGGGCTTCCGGTAGTGCCTTGGCAACATCTGCCAAGCCACCACTTTTAATGAGGCCTTCAACCTCAGAAGCTACAAACAGAATAGATAAGTTGTTAGTAGCCAACTCGAGCTCCTTTCGGAATAACAACAATGCCCTCCTCAGACACGTGGAAGTGTTTTTTATCTTCTTGAAGATTCACACCAATCTGAGTACCAGGAGCAATATCGGCATCCTTGTCGACAATCACACGACGTAAAACACATCCTTCGCCAATTTTTACGTCACCAAGAAGTATACATTCGCTGATATCGCAAGCAGAAGCAATATTACTGCGAAAACCAAGCACCGACTTTTCGATTCTTGAGCCTCTAACATAGCTGCCATTACACACTAAACTATCGATTATCTGCACACGACCATTATCAGAGTCGGTAAATGTCGCAGGTGGTAATGGTGGGTAGTAGGTGTGCAATGGCCATTTACGGTTGTACAGCGAAAATGGTGCATCTTTTTCTAGCAGATCCATATGCGCTTGCCAGTACGCATCAATAGTTCCGACATCACGCCAGTACACCTCTTCTTTTTCGCCACTGATTTTGTTGGTACTGAAGTCATACACGAACACATCACCTCTAGGGAACATCTTTGGAATGATGTCCTTTCCAAAATCATGTGATGAAGCTTCATTATCCGCATCTTCGACCAACTCTGAGAACAGTACCTGAGCTTCAAAAACATAGTTACCCATTGAAACTAAAGCGTAATCAGGATCACCAGGAATCGACTTCGGATTTGCTGGTTTTTCTTCAAAGCCAATCATACGACCTTCACTATCGACTTCGATAACCCCGAATTGCGACGCCTCTTTTAGTGGCATGCGCAATGCAGATACCGTCAGAGAAGCCTTCTTTTCTGAGTGGAAGTTCAGCATTTGTTTGATATCCATCTTATAGATATGGTCAGAGCCAAAAATACAAACTTGCTCTGGTTCCTCTAATTCCATAAAACGCAGGTTTTGATAGATCGCGTCCGCCGTCCCTTCGTACCAACGTTTACCAGTACGCATTTGAGCGGGAATAGGATCGATAAAGCGGTCTGTAATGCCGTTGATGTTCCACCCCTTTTTTAAGTGATGGAATAAAGATTGAGATTTAAATTGGGTTAGGACGTAAATGCGCATCAGATCCGCATTAACAAAATTGTTTAGAGCAAAATCGATCAATCGATAACTACCACCAAACGGTACCGAAGGTTTACTGCGAGATTCCGTTAAAGGTCTCAAACGAGAGCCTTCACCGCCAGCAAGAATCATTCCCAAAACACCAGCCATTTGTTGTTCTCCATATCGTTATAGCTTGGATTTGGTACTCGCTTGAATGAGTCATACTCGGGGAGTCAAGCGAATACATTTAGCAACCGTCTCTGAGTTTCTGTGAACTCTTACAACACGGATAAAAAAGCTACGGCACTTCCAGTATGCAACGTCCACTCTTTCCTTATTTTTTGACGCAAACAATGTACACAGTTGCACTAATTTTTGTAATAAATTATCTAAGCGGGTTCTAAATTACAATTTTTAATACGCCATTCTGTGTACCATACAGCTCTTGCGTACTCAAGACGATATCTAGATCACACATGGAAAAGCAAACGATTACATTGTGAAAACAATTTACAAACGGATTCACTACACCGCCGATTTTTTAGCCCAATGTATAACAAATATGTGAATGCAAAATGAAAGTTACAACGAATATTTTTTACATAAAAAATACATCAGCGACTACGAAATATTGATACTGGGATCTTCTCGCGTCAGCAAAACTCAGTCAAAGCAGCAAAGATCTATACGAACAACACAGTGGCCTTTACGCAAAAACAAAACGCAAAAAAGGCAGCGATATCGCTGCCTTTTTACATTACTTAGATCGTACGTTTTTATGCTTTCGCTTTTTTACGCTTATCAGTGACTTCCCACTTACCGTCAACAAAGAGCGCTGTCCAACCAGATGGTTTGCCATTCTCTTCCGAACGAACGTAGTTCTCTTTTGTTTTGCGACTAAAGCGTACGACTGCAGGACGACCATCAGGATCTTCTTGCGGTGCGGTCGCTAGGTATTTGAACTTCTCAGGTAAACGCTCTTCAAAACGTGCCAGTTCAGCAACCAAAGGAGCACGTGTCTCGCGCGATTTCGGGAAGTTGCTTGCCGCCATAAATAGACCTGAAGCACCATCACGAAGTACGAAATACGCATCTGAGTTTTCACATGGCAACTCGGGGAAATGAACAGGATCTTCTTTCGGGGGCGCGACTTCGCCATTCTTCAAGATCTTACGAGTGTTCTTGCACGTTTCGCTCGTACAATCCATGTATTTACCAAAGCGACCGTTCTTAAGCACCATATCAGAGCCACATTTGTCACATTCAACAACTGGACCATCGTAGCCTTTTACTTTGAACTCGCCGTATTCAACAAGGTAGCCTTCACAGTTCGGGTTATTACCACAAACATGCATCTTACGCTTGTCATCAATCAGGTATGCGTCCATCGCTGTTTCACAGATCGGACAACGCTTTTTAGCACGAAGAGCTGCGGTTTCAACGTCTTCTTCTAGAACGTTAATAATACCTTCTTCGTCACCCAAGTTGATGGTTGTCTTACAACGCTCTTTTGGTGGTAACGCGTAACCTGAACAGCCTAAGAACACACCTGTCGAAGCAGTACGGATGCCCATTGGACGGCTACACGTCGGACACTCGATATCCGTCATGACGATGTGATTTAACTTCATACCGCCTTCTGACTCATCCAGCTCCGCTTTTTCAAGATCGCCAGTAAAATCAGCAAAGAAGTTGTCTAACACAGCTTTCCAGTTCACTTCACCTTCAGCGATTTGGTCCAATTTCTGTTCCATACGCGCAGTAAAGTCGTAGTTCATCAAATCGTTAAAGCTGTCATCAAGGCGGTCAGTAACAATTTCACCCATTTTTTCAGCGTAGAAACGGCGCTGATCAACTTTCACGTAGCCACGATCTTGAATCGTAGAAATGATCGATGCGTAAGTCGACGGACGACCAATGCCTCGTTTCTCCAGCTCTTTAACCAGTGCTGCTTCAGTGTAGCGCGCAGGTGGCTTTGTAAAGTGCTGTTTAGGGTCAAGTGACTCTAAGCTTAGCTTATCGCCAAGTTGTACCGCTGGAAGGATTGTATCCTCGTTTTTGCCCATTGGACGCTGTACACGAGTCCAGCCGTCAAATTTAAGGATACGGCCTTTCGCTTTAAGCGTGTATTCTGCCGCTTTTACGCTGATGGTTGTTGAATCGTATTCTGCTGGCGTCATTTGACACGCTACAAACTGATTCCAAATCAAAGCGTAAAGTTTGTGCGCATCAGCATCGACACCTTGCAGGTCTTCCGCCTTAACACCCACATTTGAAGGACGGATCGCTTCGTGCGCTTCCTGTGCCCCTTCTTTGCTACCGTACGTCAATGGTTTCGCTGGCAGGTACTTATCACCAAACTCAGAACCAATAAAGTCACGTACAGCGTCCACAGCCTCGGCACTTAGGTTAGTCGAGTCAGTACGCATATAAGTGATGTAACCGGCCTCATAGAGGCGCTGAGCTAGCATCATGGTCTTTTTCACGCCGTAGCCCAGGCGTGTACTCGCTGCCTGTTGAAGCGTAGAGGTGATGTAAGGTGCTGAAGGCTTGCTCTTTGTAGGGCGGTCTTCACGCTTACATACTTCGTAACTTGCATTCTCAAGTACAGACATCGCTGCTTTGGTTTCTGCCTCATTAACTGGCTTAAACGCAGAACCGTCTTTCTGCGCAACAAGCAGTTTAAAGTCCGCTTTGTCTTTCGTTTTCGTATTCGCATGAATGTCCCAGAATTCTTCTGGTACAAACGCGTTAATCTCACGCTCACGCTCAACTAACAATTTCACCGCAACAGACTGCACTCGACCAGCAGATAAGCCACGAGCCACTTTTTTCCAAAGTAAAGGTGAAACCATAAAACCAACGACACGGTCCATGAAGCGACGTGCTTGTTGGGCATTTACACCATCCATGTTCAGCTCGCCAGGTGTCTGGAAAGCTTGTTGGATCGCGTTTTTCGTAATTTCGTTAAAAACTACACGTTTGTATCGCTCTTCATCGCCACCGATGATCTCACGAAGGTGCCATGCGATTGCTTCCCCTTCGCGGTCCAAATCGGTTGCGAGATAAACGCAATCTGCGTCTTTGGCGAGTTTTTGTAGTTCGTTGACAACTTTTTCTTTGCCTGGAAGGATTTGGTAATTCGCTTCCCAGTCATGATATGGGTTAATCCCCATTTTTTTGATCAACGCTTTGCGGTCTTTCTCTTTTTTAACGCGCGCTTTCTCTTCCGGACTCATCCCTTTAGTTGAGATGGCTGCGGCTTTTTTCTCACCAGTGCTTTGACCGGCCGTAGGCAGATCACGCACATGACCAACACTAGACTTAACAATAAAGTCTTTACCAAGGTACTTATTTATCGTCTTTGCCTTGGCTGGTGACTCCACTATAACGAGTGATTTACCCATAACTGACTCTAACGTCCTTCATAATAATGCGGGTAGAAACCTTGTTTAAAGGCCACCCGCATAATGTTCTATTTCATTGCTTCTTTTTTTACTATTGTGCGAGATGAAAAGAAGATCAACTGCTTTTTTGAAATTCAGATCCGATTGGTTGACAATTCATCGTCTTTATACTTCAAAGAGACAGGGTTCTGAAAGGTATTGAGCGGCATATCTAAACAGGCAAACTTAGCATCCGCTAATCCAATGCAATAAATTTTGTTACCCATCACAAAATAGTTTGGTTCAATGTTCTGCCATCTTCCTCCGCATCATGCTTATACTCTAAAAATTGATCTGTTTAGTCTTACTGAACGATTGACTGAATTAATCATGCAAACCCATTTTAGTTGTAGGTATACTCAGCGCTCTTAACTGAATAGAATGGTAGAAAGAATATGTCTGATAGAACGTTTATCGAAGAGTTCGACCTTCTTTTGATCGCTAACCAAATCATCCAAGAGCACGATGATTACATCGAGGGAATGCGAGCAACAAGCGTAGAAGAAAAAGAAGGTGTTTTAGTTTTTAAAGGTGAATACTTCCTTGATGACAAAGGTTTACCAACTTCAAATACGACTGCAGTATTCAATATGTTTAAATACTTAGCGCATCACCTTTCTAAGGAATTTACGCTGGTTAAATAGTATTGGGAAACAAAAAAGCCAGAGTGTTATTCACTCTGGCTTTCCGGTTTCAGGTCAGAATATTTAGCAGCTTAAAGCCTTAAGTTTGTCGAAGTAGTCAGGGAACGTTTTCGACGTACACTTTGGATCGTTAATCGTCACAGGCGTATCACTAAGTGCCACCAGCGAAAAACACATCGCCATTCGATGATCATCGTAAGTATCAATCGCAGCATGCTTTAACTGAGAGACAGGTTTGACGATGATGTAGTCTTCCCCTTCTTCCACTTCCGCACCAACTTTACGTAACTCAGTCGCCATAGCTGACAAACGGTCTGTTTCTTTTACACGCCAGTTATAAACGTTACGAATAGCGGTAGTGCCTTCGGCAAATAGCGCTGTTGTCGCGATGGTCATTGCAGCATCAGGGATATGGTTGTAATCCATATCAATGCCTTTTAATTGACCAACACGTGAAATTACGTAGTCATCACCCCATTCAATTTCTGCACCCATTTTTTCAAGCGCATCAGCAAATTGAATATCACCTTGAATGCTGTTTTTACCGATACCCGTGACTTTAACTTCTCCGCCTTTGATGGCTGCCGCCGCCAAGAAGTAAGAAGCAGAAGACGCGTCACCTTCAACCAAGAAATCGCCTGGAGCGATGTATTGCTGACCGGCTGGGATCACAAACTCTTGATAGTCGTTGTTGATCACATCGACTCCAAACTGCTTCATGATATGCAGGGTGATATCGATATAAGGCTTAGAAACCAAATCGCCTTCGATGTTGATGCGAATTTCACCTTCAGCCAATGGCGCAGACATTAAGAAAGCGGTCAAGAACTGACTTGAAATGGACCCATCGATAGAAACTGTACCTGCTTTTAGGCCAGTACCAATTATTTTGAGAGGCGGAAAGTTCTCGTTTTCCATGTACTCAACGTTCGCACCAGCATCTTTCAGTGCCGTGACAAGGTGACCAATTGGACGCTCTTTCATACGAGGTTCGCCCGTCAGTACATACTCCCCTTCTCCAAGACAAAGAGCCGCAGCTAATGGTCGCATCGCAGTGCCAGCATTGCCGAGAAATAACTCTACCGGCTCTGAGACAGAAAACGGGCGCCCAAGGCCGTCAACGAGACATTCTGTTTTATCTTCGGAAAGTTGGTATTGAACGCCTAGTTTAGTCAGCGCATTCAGCATATGGCGAATATCATCACTGTCGAGGAGATTAGTAAGGCGAGTTCTGCCTTTAGCAAGAGCAGCAAGTAAAAGAGCTCGATTAGAAACGCTTTTAGAGCCAGGAAGGTTCACTTCCCCTTGAATTTTATTGATAGGTTGTAACGTTAGGCTTTCCATTAAAAGTTGATAATCCTTTGTGCCCTCAACATACGATTTTTTATGAGGGCTAAACAATTCTTCGTGAATTCAGACTACCCAAAAAAACACGACAAAACCAGAGTAAATCGGCGCTAATTTATGAATATCCTCAAGCAGCCTAAAGATACAGAATTAAAGGCATTGCCAGCGATGTAAATAAGAGCGAAAGAAGCACGGCGAAACAGCAAACTATTTCGACTTGATTTGACAATAAGCCAGCCCGACTGTACATGCTTGATTAGGCTTCGTTAGGCTAAAACAACCTAGGGTTAATAAGTGATATCAACCCTGACTCCATCATCAAAATATAAAATACGAACTTCATCCCCTCGACTAAATAACATATTTTTATCAACATCTTGGATGACATTAATTAGCTTATCACCCTTCACTTTGATGAGTAGCTCAACTAACTTATATTCAACCGTGTATTGGTAATTACTTTGGTTTTGAGCAACTGCGGCACCTGCAAGCGCACCCACTGCCGTCGCGACTTCTCTTCCCGTACCGCCACCAAATTGATTACCGACTAAACCACCGATAGTGGCACCAAGTAGTGTCTTCCAACCGTTACTTTTCGATTGAACAACCTCTTGTTGAGTAATATAACGGACAGAGTCAATCTTCCCGTAAACTACTTCATTAACTGGCTTGGCAACATTTCTTTCATAGGCTGCGTTGGCGACAAGTGGTAAAAACAGTATGATCCCAAGCCATACTTTTACGATATTTCTTAACCAGGTCATCATAAACTCCTCTGACTCCAATGTTGGTAACGACTTCTTATGGCTATTTATTTAACTGAACTCGATGAAACGTTCAACTTCCCCTCACCCTATAAAGCACTCAGCGACCCCAATGGTTTGCTGGCTTTTGGTGGTGACTTAAACCCCATGAGAATCCTCAATGGTTACTATCAAGGCATTTTCCCTTGGTATGGTCCTGGTGAACCTATTTTATGGTGGAGCCCTTCTCCGCGCGCCGTGTTTGACCCATTGCAGTTTAAGCCATCTAAAAGTCTCAAAAAATTTCAGCGTAAACATAACTATAAAGTAACACTCAATTTCGCGACAGAAGAAGTGATTAGACTATGTTCTTCAACACGCCCTGCAGAGGAAACATGGCTCAACGAGGAAATGCAAGCTTCCTACATTGAGTTAGCCAAACTTGGTCACTGTCACTCTGTAGAAGTATGGCATGACAACAACCTGATTGGCGGACTATATGGCATCTGCGTGGGCCAACTTTTTTGCGGGGAGTCGATGTTTAGCCTAAAAGATAACGCATCCAAAATTGCATTGTGGTACTTATGCAACCATTTGGCGTCAAAGCAAGGTCAATTAATCGATTGCCAAGTTATGAATTCTCACTTGGCATCACTTGGCGCATTTGAACTTGAGCGTGACGAATTTATGCAAAAACTACTATCTTTAAGAGAAAAGCAAACACTATTTGATGCCTATCAGCCCCAAGTTTTGCAGGATTCAGTATGAGTACGGATATACAACATATTCGAATAGGGTTGACGAATAATCACCCTTGTAGTTATTTGCCTGAACGGCAAGAGCGGGTTGCGGTGGCGCTTGATGAAAGGCTGCATACTGAAGAAAATTACCAGTTGCTCATGGCTAACGGTTTTCGTCGTAGCGGAGATACCATATATAAACCGCATTGCGAGCATTGCACCGCTTGCCAGCCAATTCGAGTCTCGATTCCAGACGTTAGACTATCAAAAAGTCAGAAGAGGCTGCTTAATAAAGCACAGTCTTTACGCTGGGAAATGAAACCTGAAATGGATGAGGAATGGTTTGAGCTTTACAGTCGGTACATCTGCAAACGGCATAGAAACGGCACTATGTACCCACCAAAGCGTGATGAGTTTGCTCGATTTGCTCAAACCAGCTGGCTGACAACGTCGTTTTTACACATTTACGATGAATCAGATCAATTGCTCGCCATTGCAGTGACAGATTTGATGCCTCAATGCTCGAGTGCTTTTTATACTTTTTTTGACCCTGACTACGAGTTATCTCTTGGCACGTTAGCAGTGCTTTATCAAATTAAATACTGCCAAGAAAACAAACAACAGTGGCTATATTTGGGATATCAGATTGATGAGTGCCCAGCAATGAGCTACAAAACACGCTTTCAACGCCACCAAAGGCTAGTAAATCAGCGTTGGCGAGGGTAGAATACGCCTCAACTTTACATAATTACTATTTAGCGGCAGAATATAGCCCGCTAATATTGCCTAATTTCTAAAGAGGATTAAATGGCTAAAGAAGACGTAATCGAGATGCAAGGCACAGTCCTTGACACTCTACCAAACACTATGTTCCGTGTTGAACTTGAAAACGGTCACGTTGTGACTGCTCACATCTCTGGCAAGATGCGTAAGAACTACATCCGTATCCTAACGGGTGACAAAGTAACTGTAGAGATGACTCCATACGACCTGTCAAAAGGCCGCATCGTCTTCCGCGCTCGTTAATCTCTGATTTTCGGATGCAATAAAAAACGGAGCAAGCTGCTCCGTTTTTTATTGCACAATTTTTTCCGATTTAGTTCAGATAAAAAAGCGCACGATCTTCTCGTGCGCTTTTACGTTTGTTACCGACTAACGATTAATGCATCGCTGTCTCTTTCTCACTTAAGTATTCAAACTCAAGCGTATCGTTGACCAGCGTTACTTTCACTGTACCGCCGTCAACTAAAGACCCAAACAACAGTTCGTTAGCCAAAGGCTTCTTAAGCTGTTCTTGGATAACACGCCCCATTGGGCGAGCCCCCATAGCTTTGTCATAACCTTTATGTGCTAACCAATGGCGAGCGTCTTGCGATACTTCCATTGAAACGCCTCTCGCATCAAGTTGCACTTGCAGTTCAACAATGAACTTATCAACCACTTGATGGATAACGCTTTCATCAAGGCTGTTAAACCAGATGATGTTATCAAGACGGTTACGGAACTCAGGAGTAAACACCTTCTTAATTTCCGCCATTGCATCGTGACTGTTGTCTTGTTGAATCAAACCAATTGATTTCTTCTCGGTTTCCGCCACACCTGCGTTAGTTGTCATAACAAGAATGACATTACGGAAGTCTGCTTTGCGACCATTGTTGTCCGTTAGCGTACCGTTATCCATGACTTGCAACAACAGGTTAAAGATATCAGGGTGCGCTTTTTCAATCTCATCAAGTAATACGACTGAATGTGGGTGCTTAATAACAGCATCGGTTAGCAAACCACCTTGGTCATAACCGACATAACCAGGAGGCGCACCAATTAAGCGACTTACGGAGTGACGCTCACCATACTCAGACATATCAAAACGAAGTAGTTCGATACCTAGAAGCTTAGATAACTGCACCGTCACCTCTGTTTTACCAACCCCTGTTGGGCCTGCAAACAAGAATGAACCAACGGGTTTGTTGTCTACACCTAAACCTGCACGTGTCAGCTTGATCGCCTCGGATAATGCATCAATCGCATTATCTTGACCGAATACCAACATCTTCATTTTGCTATCTAAGTTTTTCAAAATGTCTTTATCTGAAGAAGAAACCGACTTCTCTGGAATTCGCGCCATTTTGGCAACCATTGATTCGATATCAGCCACTCCGACCGTTTTTTTACGACGGCTTGCAGGAGCAAGACGACTACGAGCACCAGCTTCATCAATGACATCAATGGCCTTATCTGGTAGATGGCGTTCATTAATGTATTTAGCCGACAGTTCTACCGCGGCACGCAGTGCTTTATTGGTATAACGTACTTCATGGTGAGCTTCGTACTTCGGCTTCAAGCCCATCAAGATTTTAGTTGTATCATCCAATGAGGGCTCTACAACGTCTATCTTTTGGAAGCGGCGAGACAACGCACGCTCTTTCTCGAAAATGTTGCTGTATTCTTGGTATGTCGTCGAACCAATACAACGCAACTTACCGCTACTTAAAAGAGGCTTAATAAGATTTGCTGCATCGACTTGACCACCAGATGCCGCGCCTGCACCGATGATGGTATGTATTTCATCGATGAACAAAATGGCATCTTCTTCTTTTTCAAGTTGTTTCAAAATCGCCTTGAAGCGCTTTTCAAAATCACCGCGATATTTGGTACCAGCGAGCAAAGAACCAATATCTAGTGAATAAATCACGCTGTTTTGAATAACCTCAGGGACCTGCCCTTCGACAATTCGCCATGCAAGACCTTCCGCAATGGCTGTTTTACCAACCCCTGCCTCACCCACTAGTAGTGGATTATTCTTGCGGCGTCGACAAAGTACCTGAATAGTGCGCTCTAACTCTTTATCACGTCCAATGAGTGGGTCGATGTTTCCATCTTTAGCGACTTGATTAAGATTCGTCGCAAAGCTTTCTAGGCGTTCTTCAGAATTAGGCTCTTCAACACTTTCTGAGCTAAACGAGTCTGATGATGAATCCTCACCTGCACCTGATGCTTTAGTAATACCGTGGGAGATGAAGTTAACAATATCTAATCGGGAGATGTCATTTTTCTTCAGTAAGTAAGCGGCATGCGACTCTTGTTCACTGAAGATAGCAACAAGCACGTTGGCGCCTGTTACTTCATTACGACCAGACGACTGTACATGAAAGACGGCGCGTTGTAGTACACGTTGAAAACTCAAAGTCGGCTGCGTTTCACGCGTCTCATCACTATCTGGGATAAGAGGCGTAGTTTGATCGATGAAAATATCGAGTTCGTTGCGTAAAGCGTCAAGATCCGCCTTACAAGCTAGAAGGGCTTCCTTAGCTGCATCATTTTCCAACAATGCAAGTAGGAGGTGTTCGACAGTCATAAACTCGTGGCGTTTATCGCGCGCCCGAGCAAATGCACCGTTAAGGCTTGACTCTAGTTCTTTATTTAGCATAAGTACCTCCCGAAAAAACAACTGGGGTTGTTCGAGCAAGTCTTCTTTGTTTACGCTTGCTCCATAGTGCAAAGTAGCGGATGTTCATTTTCCCTTGCGTACATCGTAACTTGCGCTACTTTTGTTTCGGCAATTTCTGCGCTGTATGTGCCGCAGATTGCCTTTCCTTCATAGTGGACCTGAAGCATGATTTGAGTTGCTTTATCAATATCATGTGAGAAAAATCGCTCAAGCACCTCTATGACGAAATCCATAGGTGTATAGTCATCATTATTGAGTACGACATTGTACAGCTTAGGTGGCTGGACTTTCGTACTTTCTCGCTCCAGAAGATCAGAGTCCGGAGTGACCCATTCAAAATTTTTACTCATGGCAATCTAAAGATATCGTATCAAAGGGTTGATGTTTTCGACCTATAAAAACAATCTACCACAAGCGTGCAACGCGGTGTAGTGAGTTATGGCACCGAATTCGATCTTTGATCGATAAAAGTTGCTACCTAATATAGAGACTAATGCACGTCTTGATACGGCGCAAATAAAAGATGCTTGTCGATAAGTTACACATTTTTTCTTATAAAAGAACTTTCTATTTATTGCTTTCGGACTATTGCAAACCACCCCATCATCTTCTATCTGGATCACACTTCCTCATTGAGAATACGGTAATTATCACGAAAACTTCATTTTTTATTCAGTCAGAGGATTCTTCTACCATAAGCAACACGGACAGTATGGCTTTTTCAGTATGAACCACTTCATAGGCAAATTGACTAAACTTCTGCGTATATACGAAAAACTGTTTGCAACTTTGTTAATCTCAAAAGTGATTTGTTTTCAATTATGTTTCTGTTTGTTGCTCACTGCTATTGACTGTCGAAATTCATTGACTACAGTGGAAAGTGTCGATGCATAAATCATCATTTTGAAACATCTCTTCTTTAAGTGGTTTGATGAATGTGACTTATCATTGATTTGACGTTTGTTGGCATTCGCTGACAATGGTAGTACCAAGTTAAAGGTATAACTTGGTTGCAGTAACAACATCAGTAAAAAATGCATGAGGGATGTAAAGCATGGCTACAGGTACAGTAAAGTGGTTTAACAATGCCAAAGGATTTGGGTTTATTTGTTCAGATGAAGAAGAGGGAGATATCTTTGCCCACTACTCAACTATCCAGATGGACGGTTATCGTACACTGAAAGCAGGCCAACAAGTCTCTTACGAGATTGAAAAAGGTCCCAAAGGCTGTCACGCGAGTAGCGTCGTGCCTCTTGAAGGCCAAGCCAAATAATTAGAGCGCTGTCGAAATATAAAAATATTGCTCTCGAAACACCACGTTGATGTTTTGAAGAGAAAAATAAACCCGCCAAGATAGCGGGTTTCTTACTATTTAGAGCACGTGTTACAAAAGGAACACTTACAACGCACTTACAGGATAGGAAACACGCCGAAAACGACGTGTTTTTTAACACTAACTTACTTGTTAATGATTGCGTTAAAGGTTTCGCTTGGACGCATCAATTTAGAAACCAATGCATCGTCTAGTAAGTAGTAACCTCCTAGCTCACCTTTCACGCCTTGCGCATTATTTAGCTCAGCAACGATCGTTTCTTCCTGCTCTGACAGCGCTTTTGCAATTGGTGCAAATTCAGCAGCAAGATCCGCATCATCCGTTTGCTCTGAAAGCGCTTTCGCCCAGTAAAGTGCAAGATAGAAGTGGCTTCCACGGTTATCTAGCTCACCCACTTTGCGTGACGGAGATTTATTGGTGTCTAAAAACTCACCGGTCGCTTTATCTAGTGTATCTGCTAGAACCTGAGCCTTAGGATTGTTTGTCGCTACACTTAAATGCTCTAACGAAGCTGCAAGCGCTAGGAACTCGCCCAAAGAATCCCAACGAAGGTGATTCTCTTTTTCTACTTGTTGAACGTGCTTAGGAGCAGAACCACCAGCGCCTGTTTCAAATAGACCACCACCGTTCATCAATGGAACAATAGATAGCATCTTAGCAGACGTACCTAACTCTAGAATTGGGAACAAGTCTGTTAGGTAGTCACGAAGAACATTACCTGTAACAGAGATAGTATCTAGGCCCGCTTTCATACGCTCTAGTGAGTACTTACAAGCTTCAACAGGAGATAGGATCTTAATCTCTAGACCGTCAGTATCGTGATCTGGTAGGTAGGCGTTTACTTTCTTGATGAGCTCAGCATCGTGCGCGCGGTTTTCATCTAGCCAGAATACAGCTGGAACACCTGTTGCACGTGCGCGAGTCACTGCTAGTTTAACCCAATCTTGGATTGGTGCGTCTTTAACCTGACACATACGGAAGATATCACCTTCTTCAACCGCTTGCTCTAACAGTACGTTACCTGAAGCATCAACAACGCGAACAGTACCCGCAGCGTCTAGAATGAATGTCTTGTCGTGAGAACCATACTCTTCAGCTTTCTGAGCCATTAGACCAACGTTAGGTACGCTACCCATAGTGGTTGGATCAAATGCGCCGTGCTCTTTACAGAAATCAATAACCGCTTGGTAAATACCTGCGTAGCTACGATCTGGAATCATCGCTTTGGTGTCTTTTTGTTTACCATCTGGTCCCCACATTTGACCCGAAGAGCGAAGCATTGCTGGCATAGAAGCATCTACAATAATGTCACTTGGTACATGTAAGTTTGTGATACCACGATCAGAGTCAACCATCGCAAGTTCTGGTTGAGTTTGGTAAACCGCTTGAATGGCCGCTTCAATTTCTGCTTTTTGCGCTTCAGGTAGAGACTCAATTTTTGAGTAAACATCACCGATGCCATTGTTTACATCAACGCCTAGCTCTTCAAACAGCTTACCGTACTTATCGAAAACGTCTTTGTAGTAAACTTTTACTGCATGACCGAAAATGACAGGGTCAGAAACTTTCATCATCGTCGCTTTCATATGAAGAGACAGCAGCACGTCTTGCGCTTTCGCTTCAGCAATCTCTTTCTCGAAAAATTCAACCAACGCCTTCTTCTTCATTACTGAAGTATCAATGACTTCTTTATCTAGTAATGGGAACGCAGACTTAAGCTCTTTAACTGTACCATCATTACCGACAAACTCGATTTTGACCTCTGTTGCACCAGAGATAGTTGTAGACTTTTCGCTACCAAAGAAGTCATTGTCTGACATGCTCGCAACATGAGACTTAGATTCTGCTGACCATGCACCCATTGAGTGTGGGTTTTTCTTCGCGTAGTTCTTAACCGAAGTCGGAGCACGACGGTCTGAGTTACCTTCACGAAGTACTGGGTTAACCGCACTACCTTTGATTTTGTCGTAAGCCGCTTTAATCGCTTTCTCTTCGTACGTGCTCGGCTCTTCTGGGTAGTTTGGTAAATCGTAACCTTTCGCCTGAAGCTCTTTAATCGCCGCTTTAAGCTGAGGAACTGAAGCTGAAATGTTAGGTAGCTTGATGATATTTGCTTCTGGAGTTTGAGCTAGTTCACCAAGCTCAGTCAACGCATCGCCAATGCGCTGTTCTTCTTTTAGATGCTCTGGGAAGTTAGCGATAATTCGACCTGCTAGTGAAATATCACGAGTATCTACATTGATGCCAGACGATGCTGTGAATGATTGAATGATTGGTAGTAATGAATAAGTTGCTAGCGCCGGCGCTTCATCAGTGATGGTGTAGATAATTGTAGGTTTTTCTGTAGGCATGAAATTTCCCTATTTTTTAATCAACTTGTTGGCTGATCAACTCAGCGTCTGAGTTGGTTTAATTGACGCATTGCTGCACGTTAGCAGTACATGTCTCCTCACTAACGCCACATGCGGTTCGCACTCTTTGTTGTAGTTTGAAGCTCTAAGCTCTGAATCCATGAGTGCACTGATATAATTAAACAAATAACACGAATTAGTCTATCATTCTGTGCGCGTTTGTTAGTTTTAGGCGCGCAAATCATATCCGATCATGAGAAAACTTAAAACTTTCAAACACAGTTCATTTACATTTTTGCAGGGTAGTTAACATGTCATCTCGTACAGGTCAGGAAAAAGGTCGCAGTCGTAACCAGTCTAAAACGGGCCATTTTAAACACTCAGGAGCTCGCAATGGCTCGAAGACTCGTACTCAGCAAGACCGCCGCCCTAATCGCCCAACAAAAAGCCAAAAGCCAAAAGTGGCCCCTAAAGATCGTAAAGTCATTATTTTCAATAAGCCTTACGATACGCTCAGTCAATTTACCGATGGCGATGGTCGCAAAACGTTAGCGGACTATATCCCAATCAAAAATGTCTATGCGGCTGGCCGATTGGACCGAGACAGCGAAGGTTTGATGGTACTCACTAACGATGGCATCTTGCAGGCGAAGCTAACGCAGCCAAAGTCAAAATCGCCGAAGACTTATTGGGTTCAAGTTGATGGCGCTCCTCAGGAGCAAGATCTTGAAAAATTGAGAAAGGGAGTAGAGCTAAAAGATGGTATGACTCTACCAGCCGAAGTTGAAGTTATTCCAAAACCACAAGTCTGGGACAGAACGCCTCCGGTTCGTTTTCGCGCAAATATCCCTACCACTTGGTTAGCCATTACCATTATTGAAGGAAGAAATCGTCAGGTGCGTCGCATGACTGCGCACATTGGCTTCCCTACTTTGCGCCTCATTCGTCATTCGATGGGTGATATCGTCCTTAACGACCTAATGCCTGGTGAATGGAGAGAAATCTCTCTCTAATAAGCAGAAAAGATAAAAGCAGGCTTAAAGCCTGCTTTTTAGATTCGTACTTTTTCAGTTAAGCCCTATCTAATGAACTAAGGGATTACTGCTCAGCAAGCCAGTTTTTAAAGGCCTCTTTTTCCGCCGGAGACGCTTTCTGGTACATCGTCTTTAATACATCAACCATTGGGCTGTCGTTCGATGCGGCTGTTGAACGGGTATCACTAGTCTCAACTCGAGGCTCGATATCACTTACTGATTGTTGATGCTGATTCACAGTTACATAACTAACGGCAACACTCGCGATACCGCCAGCAATATTGTAGTTGCGAGATTCTTGAGGGTAATTACGACCAATTTGAACACCATCTGACTCTAATACATCTTCGACCAAAGCAATAGGTTGGCCTTTGGTATCCAGTAATTGCCAATCTAGAGGCGAGATGTTGTTTTGCGCTTGGCGAAGAGTTTTAAACTCTGGCAGTTCAAACGTTAGCTTTTCGTTTTCAGCATCAAATTTAGCAACGATTACATCACTGTAAACCGTCTTAAGGTTTTCGTTAATTTCGAATGTAGGTTGATATTTGAAGACAATTTGATTCGTTCCGTCAGGTAGTTCGATTGTCTTCTCACTAGAAAAAAGACCACCTTCTAGATCTGGCTTCTCCATGTTGACGGCCAATAACTTCACGTCTTCTGGAACCACTAAAGTCGTTGCAGCGTAGAGGTTTGTACTGGCAAAAATAGACAGTGCCATTGCCACTTTTAATGATAACTGCATAGAATTTTTCATCCTTATCTTCATAGTAAAAGACCCAGCATATAGCTGGGTCTTACAATATCAAACTGGGTATTGATTACCAGTAGAAACGAGCACCAACACCGAAGTTAGTTGCGTCGTCTGTGTCTTTGTTGTCGAAGTCAGTACCTTCGAAAGTGTAACCCGCTTCTGCGAATACACGTGCCCATTTAGAGAACTTGTATTCAACACCAGCGTAGAACCAAGAAGAGTCTGCGTCTACTTTACCTGCTTCGTCAGTAGACTGAGCTAGGTACTCGTAACCAGAGTATAGAGTTGTTTTAGGAGCAACAGCGAACATACCAGCTACAACGATGTAGTGTGAATCAACTGTTGATTTACCTAGCTTATCTTCGTTTTCGTTGTAGTAGTACGTAGCACCTAGAGTGTGCTCGTTTAATGCGTACTCAGCAGTTACTTCAAAAGATAGGTTTTCGTTATCAGTACGCTCTGTGTGAGAAACTGTTTGCTCTACACCATTAAGAACTAGTTTTTTCTCTTTAGTTACGTTGATGTCGTTGTTCGCAGTAAGTACACCAGCGTGTAGAGATAGGTCGTTGAAAGATTTACCAACGAATACTTCTAGTACTTCTTCGTTAGAATCTTTTTCGCCTAGCGCGTAACCAGCTTTTAGCCAGAACGCGTCATTTTCGTAAGCGTATTTGATTTGAGAATCGTTGTTCCAAGCGTGACCGTATGCAGTTTCCGCTGCGTTACCACCGAAGAAGTAAGAGTAATCTGCGAAGTATACGTCATCAGCCCAAGTACCTTCTTTACCGAAGCGAAGAGTACCCATATCACCCATATCAAAACCGATGATGTGGCGACGTACGTATACAGAGTCATCTGTACGCTCGCTTGAATCAGCACCTGCGTCGTAGTTGTCACCTAGAGCAACACCGATTTCAACTTCACCCAGAACTTTTAGGCTTTCGTCAACAACGTAAACCGCGTTCACACCAGTACGAGAAGAGCTAGTGTTTAGCTCTGCTGTGTGATCAGTTTTTTCTGTGAATAGAAGAGTTGGACGTAGCTGACCGTAGAAATCTACAGAACCTTCTTCAGATTTGAATACTTCAGCTGCGTTCACTGAAGTTGCAGACGCAACTACAGCTAGTGCTAATAGAGTTTTTTTCATAATTAATCCACTGCCTTTTCTTAGTTCGGGATATCCTTGTCCGGTTCCCTTTTTTTATATGTTTGAGGTAGAGCGTTAACAAAACGTTATACAGCACCTCCTCAAAATCTGGAGCTAAGAGTGCAAAAGATTATTCTGGCTGTCAAATTTTCTAAATACCAATGTAAAAAAAACAAAATACC
Organism: Vibrio sp. OPT41; assembly: GCF_015163595.1. NCBI lineage: Bacteria > Pseudomonadati > Pseudomonadota > Gammaproteobacteria > Vibrionales > Vibrionaceae > Vibrio > Vibrio sp. OPT41. The sequence goes on from NZ_JADDYH010000014.1 coordinate 843,112, forward strand.
ATTATAAAACAACAACTTGATAAGTTTACCTTTATTTATTCGACGAACATCTAACCAATCTCCATTATTATTTGTAATTTACAAAATTATTAACAAATGGTTTTTTAATCCAATAAGTAAATTTAAAAAAACAAAAAAAAGAATAAAAACCCACAAATCAGACCAAGTTGGAGTTTTATATTTTTCATATAATGAAATTAATTTCATTAAGATAAGGTTCAATATTTTTTTGTGAAGGAGATCTACATTCCTTATAAAAGCATTCCGTTTTGTGAACTACTGTACAACTAGTGATGTGTGCTACTATTCGCCTCCAACGCATTTGAGGCCCGTATGCTGACCAGTAACATTCAAAAATCGATTCGTAATAGCTATCAAAACCTTCAAGATCAACTTGATAACTTTGTGCCTAGAAGAGCACAAAACTACCTTGTTGCAGAGATTGCAAAAACGCTGTGCGGTCAGTATCACAAATCTAACCGAATACTCGTTGCAGAAGCAGGGACTGGAATTGGTAAATCGCTCTCCTATCTAATGGCGACCATTCCCGTGGCTGTACATAACAATAGAAAAGTGGTTATCTCAACGGCGACCGTCGCTCTGCAAGAGCAGCTCATAAATAAAGACCTCCCTCTTTTTCGTCGGATTACCGACCGAGAGTTTTCTTTTATTTTGGCAAAAGGCCGTCAACGCTATTGTTGTGCAGAAAAGCTCGCTACTGCTAGCGGTGCTGATGGTGGCCAGTTAGCCATGTTTGAAACCAAACCTAAGCAAAAAGATATAGAGCTGTTAGAAACAATGCATCGCTCTCTTGCGCAAGGTAAATGGGACGGTGACCGTGATTCTTGGCCTAAACCCATCGACGATAAGCTTTGGCAACTGATTGTCAGTGATAAACACAGTTGCAATAACAGTTTACCAGGCCACCGCGGCTGCCCATTCCAAAAAGCGCGCTCAGAGTTGGATAAAAACGATGTCATCATTGCTAACCACTCTCTCGTCATGGCAGACGCAGATTTAGGTGGCGGCGTGATTTTACCTGAGCCAGAAAATACAATATACGTCTTCGACGAGGCACATCACTTACCTCACGTCGCTCGTGACCATGCTTCAGCATCTGCGAGTTTAAAAGGCGCGGCAGCATGGCTTGAGAAGTTAAATCAGTCGATTAGTAAGTTTTCATCACTCGCAGACGAGAAACGCGTAGCTCGATTTCGCAACGACCTTCAAGACGCGGTTCAGAACTTGATACCGGCACTGACTCAATTGCCCAAACAGTTCGACCCAGCTCAATTTGAAGAGGGTATCTACCGCTTCGAACACGGTGAACTACCTGAGTGGTTAGAGAACCAATCCAAAGAACTAAAACAGTTCAGTAAAAAAGCAAATCAGAGTGTGGCAAAAATTGCCGACCTTATTGCGGAAAGAGTAAAAGACGGGGAGCTTGCGACAAGGTTGGCTGAACCAGCGCTTGCAGAGCTCGGTTTCTACATTCAAAGGTTAGAAAACCTAGCGCAAGTATGGCATTTAATGGCTGAACCAGCTCGTGAAAAAGGTGCGCCTTTAGCTCGCTGGTTAGAAACCCACCCTGATCGCGAGGGTGATTTCATTGTGAGTGTTTCGCCACTTGAAATTGGATGGCAACTCGACCAACAGATTTGGAGCAGATGTATTGGCGCCATTTTGGTTTCCGCAACGATGCGTGCATTAAACTCCTTCCATTACTTTTGCCATCAGGTTGGTATTGATGGAAAACCAGAATCAGGCACACAGTTTTTAGCGCTTGCGTCACCATTCGATTACCAAAACCAGGCAGAATTACTCATCCCTGCGATGAAATATGAACCACCAGCGCCTCAATTTACTGAATATCTTATTGAGATCTTGCCTAAGTACTTGGAAGACAAGAAAGCCAACTTAGCATTATTCTCATCCTATTGGCAGATGAACCAAGTCGCGAAGGCACTCTCTTCGGAGTTCATAAAAAAAGGCTGGGCGTTGCAAGTTCAAGGTGAAAGCTCACGTCAAGAAATTCTAAAAAAACATAAAAAGTTAATAGAATCAAATAAAACCAGCATCTTATTTGGTACTGGCAGTTTCTCTGAGGGGCTAGACTTACCTGGCGAATTACTTGAAAACTTGGTGATTACAAAAATTCCATTTGGCGTTCCAACCTCCCCTGTTGAGCAGGCTCATTCCGAATACATTGAGAAAAAAGGAGGAAACCCGTTTATGCAAATAACTGTACCTGACGCAAGCAAAAAGCTGATCCAGAGCGTAGGTCGCTTACTGCGTAAAGAGAGAGATTCTGGTAGAGTAACGATTCTTGATCGACGCCTAGTCACTAAGCGATACGGACAAGCCTTAATCGACTCACTACCTCCATTTAAACGTAAAATAGAATATTAGAAGAATCACCATTTATGGAAATGATTGAGCCAACCATGCTGTTGGTGTTGGCGCTTGTCGCTTTTGTCGCTGGATTTATTGATGCAGTTGCCGGTGGTGGTGGCATGCTTACCGTACCTGCTCTACTGTCGCTGGGCTTGCCGCCTCATATTGCACTAGGCACCAATAAACTTGCCGCTACCTTTGCTTCTTCTACTGCGGCATTTACGTACTACAAAAAACGTCTATTCAAGCCTCAATGCTGGAGGCGTGCATTCGTGGCGACACTCGTCGGAGCGACATTAGGTACGCTATTTGTAGATGCGATTAGTACGGATTGGCTGGAAAAAGGATTGCCACTTGTTATTTTGGCGGCAGCGTTGTATACCGTTTTTCATAAAACGCCCCACTCTGCTCATCAAAGTCCAATCCCCGAGCCTTGCCCAAAACTTCATAAAAAACAGTACATACAAGGCTTATCAATCGGATTCTACGACGGACTCGCTGGGCCTGGAACTGGGGCTTTTTGGACAGTAAGTTCAATGGCGCTGTACCGGCTGAATATCTTGCTCGCCTCTGGCTTAGCAAAAGCAATGAACTTTACAAGTAACTTTACCTCTTTGATCACTTTTGCATTCCTCGGACACATCAACTGGGTGCTAGGCTTAACAATGGGAGTATGTTTAATGGCTGGTGCTTTTGTTGGCGCGCACTCCGCTATTAGATTTGGTTCTAAATTCATTCGTCCTGTATTTGTTACTGTCGTCAGCATACTAGCTATTAAATTGGCTTATGACGCATGGTTTGTAGGTTTGTCATGAACATTTCTCAACTCCAGGAAAATCTAGAACAAATGGCGAAGCAAGCCGCTGTTCTTGACCGTCAAAGAGGCGAACATCATGTTCCGCTTTTTGATGAGCGTTTATTTGGTTGCCGCTCTCGCTTACTTACTCCTTGCGTAAAAGAAGCAAAAGCCACGCTGGGTGCGATTGTGCGTGAGCAAAATGAAGGTAAGCTCACCGCTTTGCGTGCTGAGTACCTCACTGAACGGTTAGTGGCGCAAATCGGTGCGATTCAACGCGAGATTTCTACCACTAAAATTCGTAAGAATGAAATCAAACATAGCAGCCATTTCCGTAAGCCTATCAACGTGCTTTATCAGGAGCTCGCTCAACATCAAGAGTGGGCAAGACGCTTGCGCGAGATGGTGTTAGAAAAAGAACGTGCTGTCGAAAGCGCTCCTAGTTTTATGCGTGCCGACGCTCAAAAAGTATTACTAGCAACCGAGCAACGTTTAGCGCGTTGTGAAACAGCACTTCTTAAGCTAGAGAACCAAATTACACATAGGGAAAAACATCAATAATGGCTGATCAACCAACCTCGCCTTTAGATGACGCACCTGAAGAGATCAAACTGGCTGTCGATTTAATCTATTTGCTTGAGAGCAATGAGATAGATCCAGAAGTTGCGCTTAACGCTTTAAAGATCGTGCAAAACGACTTAGAAAACAAATTAAAAGCAAAGTAGCTCAGAGCGTTTCACTCCTTTCACCGAGACTCGTTTTCAGTGCTCTTACACAATGATACTATTCATAAAAAGTACGCCCCCAAAAAGGATAAATAATGAAAGTAATCAGCTTTAACATCAATGGACTACGTGCGCGACTGCACCAACTCCAAGCGCTAATCGACAAACACCAACCTGATGTGATTGGTCTTCAGGAAATTAAAGTTCACGATGAAGCATTCCCGATTGAAGCTGTCGAAGCCATGGGCTACAAAGTGTATTTTCATGGTCAAAAAGCACATTACGGCGTAGCAATGCTTTGTAAGCAAGAGCCTCTACACGTACAAAAAGGGTTCCCGACGGATAACGAGGAACATCAAAAGCGCATGATCATGGCAACGTTTTTAAATGAAAACGGCGAAAAGGTCACTGTGCTAAACGGCTATTTCCCTCAAGGGGATAACATCAGCCACGAAACCAAATTCCCATACAAGCGCCAATTCTATAAAGATCTGATGACCTACCTAAACGATCATCACAATAACGACGAGCAATTGATTGTTATGGGTGACATCAACATCAGCCCTATTGATGCAGATATCGGTATCGGCGAGCCAAACCGGAAACGTTGGCTAAAAACAGGTAAATGTTCATTCCAACCTGAAGAGCGCGAATGGTTGAAAACCTTACTAGACTGGGGCTTTGTGGACACCTTCCGTAAGCTATACCCAGAGGTAAACGATCAATTTTCGTGGTTTGACTACCGTTCTCGCGGTTTTGATGATAACCGTGGCCTACGAATTGATGTCATTTTGGCAACCCCTTCTCTAGCGGAAAAGTGTATTGAATCTGGTATCGACTATGAGCTTCGTGGTATCGAGAAGCCTTCAGATCACGCACCAATCTGGTCAACATTTAAGTAATATATTGCAAAGCTATAAGCGAGACTCAACGCTAAGCTTAGTCCGATAAAAAGGGAGACTCAGTCTCCCTTTTTAATACAAATTACCATTTAATCACTGGTTCAGCGGCCAAACCGTTTGACCATCAATACTTATCGGTGTTTGAGCGAATTCGTTCAGACAGTAGCCTGTATTACTACTTGCAAAGTAAGTGAGCGGCATCGGTGGTAGATTCAGCGCCACAACCTGCTGTTTCGCTTTTTCTGTGAACGAGAATCCCCACATATCGAGATAGTTAGTCATATCTCGCTGAGAAATGTAGCTCAGAGCAATAAGCAACCAGTCGTTGTTCGAGATGCTATTTGCTTCTTCCCGAGAGTAGTTGGCGAAACCAATACTCAATCGTCTCTCATCCCAAAGCGCATCGTCCGATTTTAAGCGGTTAAACTCACGTTCAATCAGGTGCAAGCGCGCCAATAAATGCCAACCATTTTTAAGCACACCTTCATGCTGCGCCGCCATCATCATTTGAATGTAAACACGAGCGCCCCAACTCCAACTGGTTTGATTTTGCGCTGCCATGTATGCGTTTGGATCCGCTTGAGTTCGGCTAGCTTGCAATAATTCAAACTGGCCTTTGAAATCCAAGCTTTGGCAAGTTGAAACTTTCCCCGTATTCTGGAAGAAACGAGACTTACTGTAATACGAGTAGTAATTGGTCGTTGAATGCCCTTCCCAGCCTGAAAATCGGAATCGACCTTTTTCTAAACCATGGCCAAGCTCATGTAAATCACCGTGACCGAGTGGGCTGAATGACCAATAAGCATCGTAAGGGTTACCCGAACAACCATAACCACACGTCGCTTGGTCAGCGTTCATGTGCTTCACTATATCAATATTGGCGATTTCCCAACCTTGGTTTTGGGCGTATTGAATAATTTCAGGCACTTCATCTATGCCCGGCCCTTGGAAACCTGCTAGCACATGCGGGTAGTTGTGAACATATTCTTCTGTTGCAAGCGCCATTTCCGAAGGGGTAGACCACATTTTATCGTTAACCGACTCCAACATTTTGTCGCGCTTTGAGTGTACTTCAAACCCAGGAGTGATCAGCTCAGCCCAATCGAATAAATTGGCTTCTAACTGTTGAATAAAAGCGTCGTTATCCTTCTCACTTCTCCAAACTGGATGCTGTGCCACATGATTAAATTTCAGTTCAACCGGAACATCATTTTTGTCAAAGTGAACCTGTACTGGACCACCATAAGGAGAAGTCAACGTGATGGTTTCACCCGGCTTCACTTCATAGCCGAATGAAGTCAGCAGTTTTGGTCGCGTGTATCCATCTTTGCTGAACTCATGAGTTGCACCACTTCTTAAAGTGTTGATGACAATCTTAGTCGCCACATCATTGCTGTCATTACGTTTAACCGTAAAAGTTTCCCCAGGAAGCGCATACACACCAGTCGAACGGAAGTTACGCTTTGATTCCATATTAATCGTTGCACTGATTCTCTTTATGTCAGGGCTAAACTCACTACGGCTGAAGTTCCCCATATTTGGTTGTTTTGGGTTTACGCTTCGGCTGTTGTATTGCACGTAATCGGCAAAGTACGACTTTAGGAATTCGGTCGTTTGGGTTGATTGTTTGTCCATCGGGAAGACAACCGTTTGACGATAATGATCAGCCAACAATACCATGAGTTTTTCGTATTGGTAGCCGTTTTGATTAAACAAATCTACTTTTTGTTCATCAAGCTTTTGCAACCAATGGCGAATGCTGTTTGCCCCTGCATAAAATTGACTGTCCATATTCGCAGTGTCAGGACAAGATTTGTCCTCACACTGTGACAAGTCAACATTGAAGTTTTGAGATTCAAAACGAGACAACAGCGCTTGTTGCGTAGCAACAGAGTCTGGCACGAAGTTCATGAGTGATGAAGGCGCCCAATCAACCAAGCCTAACTTACGCCAATAGTTATCTCCCACATAATCAACATGGAATTTTTCCAAAATGTCTCGGCCAAGTTCAGTTAGTCCTCCATCCCAATGCAGGTATAGAACAGGAATTTGGGCTTGCTCAGCGTATGCCAGAGCATCGAGTACTTGTTGGTTGGTGTCGCCAGATTGCAGATGCTGTGACAAGATCAATAAGTTTGGAGTATTGGTTTGCAAGCAGCTAAGTAGCTTCGAACCATCGCATAGGTTGGCCTCGTTAAACGCCAACTCTTGTGAAACATTGTCTTTCAGCCAATTCCGAGTCGCTTGCTCATCCGGAAAGTAATAAGACTGGTCCATTTGCGCGATGACGACGTTTGAAGTAACTCCGCCCGACAACCAAGTGACCAGATTACTTAACCATTTCGTCATCGCTGAGTTGGAAGAGTCGGGAAAACGTTGTGCCGTTCTAAATGGGTTACTCCCTAATAGTGCGTAACGTTGACCATTAGACTTTTCCCCGGCAACGCCAATTGACATAGCTTGATCTTTGTAACCGCTTACCATGGCCTTATTGGTCATCAAGATGGTGTCGTTGAAGCCATACTTAGGTGCCAAGATCGCGGCATCATGGGTTGGATCCCAATAAAGACCTGAAAGGTTTTTCGCAATTGCAGATTTGATCGTATTCGACTGCATCTTGTGAGCTTCCACAACCTGACGACTTTCACGAATGAAATCGCTCGGGTCAGAAACGAGCAGTGCATTACCAGTTTCAAGAGCTTGTTGAACTGGAGCTGGCGTTGGTTTTACTTGAGCATTAGGTTGTGATTCTCCCTCTCCCCCACCACATCCTGTGGCTAAGGCGGCAATGCCCAACGATAGAATTGTTTTTTTCATTTTTACTTACTAAACAATGAGTTTACCGAATGTTAATGTAAGTTAATGAATAATAAGAAAGAGTCTTTTACATCGGCTGGAAAAATAGGAATGAAGATAACAAAATTATCAAAAGCAATAGCACCCATTCCGGTGCTATTGCCTCTATTGATAATTAGCTTAAAGGACGCAGATAAGCTAAGAAACGCTTCTCTGCCACTTTGAAACACCACAAGATCATAAACGTCAGTGCCATGTAGAACAGCCCCGCCGTCAGGAAAGACTCAAATGGTGCATAGTAGCGCGAGTTAACTAGACGCGCAGCACCAGTTAAATCCATGATGGTAACGATGCCCGCGACTGCACTTCCGTGCAGCATAAATATGACCTCGTTTGAATAAGCTGGTAATGCTCGACGCAATGCACTCGGCAAGATAATACGTCTGTATGTCATAAACTTACTCATGCCATAGGCTTTCGCAGCTTCCACCTCACCTTTCGGCAAACCATTAATCGCACCACGAATAATTTCTGCGGTGTAAGCCGATGTATTCAGAATAAAAGCGACCAAAGCACAGAACCAAGCGTTCTCCCACAAGGTATCTTTCACAGGGAAAAACTGATCCATGCCGTAGTAAATCAAATACAGCTGAACCAATAGCGGCGTTCCACGGAAAAAGTAAATGAATCCCCAAGAAGGTAAGCTTAGAGCGTAATTGGTACTATTGCGTGCCACGGCTAATGGGATAGAGACACACAAGCCAATAACCAACGCTAATCCCACTAACCAAACTGTTGTCCAAAGTCCCTGAAGATAAGTTGGAAAGCTTTCAATAATCAAAGAAAAGTCCATAACTTACCTCGCATGAATACTGAACTTACGCTCAACAAGCTTGAGTAGCCCGGTCGAAACGCTGGTAAAAAATAGAAAGATGAGCGCGACAGCCATGTAAAAGGTGAACGGCATTTTCGTTGTACCTGCTGCCAATGAGCTCATTCTCACCATGTCATCCAGACCAATAATGGAAACTAACGCTGTGGTCTTAAGTAACACTAACCAGTTATTACCAAATCCAGGTAATGCATGACGAATCATCTGAGGAAGTAAGATTCTTCTAAACGATAAAGCAGAACTCATCCCATAAGCTTTCGCCGCTTCTAATTCACCCTTGTCCACCGCCATGATCGCTCCGCGAAAAGTCTCCGCCATGTAGGCGCCAAAGATAAAACCAATCGTGAGTACACCAGCAATAAATGGGCTGACATCAATATAATCAGGTAAGTAAGACGTCCATTCATGGTTTGGATCACTCGAGGCAAACCACTCGTTGAGCGTTTCGTTGATGGAGTAAAGGCTGTTATTTAAAAGTATTTGTCCACCAAAGAAAATTAGCATCATCAGAACCAAATCTGGAATGCCGCGAATGACTGTGGTGTAAAGAGTGGCAATCGCCCTTGCCCATTTGTAAGGTGCTAACTTAGCTAATGCGCCAAGCATGCCTAAGACCATGGCGAGAATGAGTGAAAGCACTGCAACTTCTATTGTTACTAAAGCTCCTTTCAAAATCGAAGCTTCGTATCCTTGTAAATCTAGCATAGGTGAGTTCCTAATCCCTAAACTCAAAAAATCGACCGTTGACTACTTCTAGGAACAAGCCAACGGTCGCTTAATTACGGTTTATTCACCGTACACATCGTAGTTAAAGTATTTACCAGCAATTTCTTGGTAAACACCTTTCTCACGTAGTGAAATAATTGCTGCGTCGAGTTTCTTCGTTAGATCTTTGTCTTGTTTACGAACAGCGATACCCATACCTTCGCCAAACCATTTTGGATCGGTTAACGATGGTCCAACAAACTCATAAGCTTCGCCACCTGCTTTGTTGATCACACCCTCTTCTAGAGCAGAAGCATCACCTAAAACAGCAGCAATTCGACCATTTTCTAGATCAAGATACGCTTCATCAAAAGAGCCATAACGCACAATTTCAACATCATCGCCGTAGTTGTCAGTTAAGTACTTGTCATGTGTCGTCGCACGTTGCACGCCAATTTTGACATCTTTAAGATTATCAAAATCTAGACCCGCACCTTTCTTAGCGATAAATTTATTTGGAATTTGTGCGTACTTGCCAGTGAAATCGACTTTTTTCTTGCGCTCTTCAGTGATAGACATTGCTGCGATGATGGCATCGTACTTACGTGCAAGCAGAGAAGGAATAATACCATCCCAATCTTGAGCGACGATTTTGCACTTCACTTGCATCTCTTCACAGAGTGCATTTGCCATGTCTACGTCAAAGCCTTTTATTGAGCCATCAGTTTCTGTCCAGCTAAACGGAGGGTAAGCACCTTCGATACCAAAGCGAACTGTTTTCCATTCTTTCGCTTGGGCAACACCTGATACTGCCGTTGCAGCAATCGTTGCTGCTAATAACCACTTTTTCATTTCCATACTCCTGTGATTGCTATTTTATTTCGTTTTGTTTGTTGTGTTGGCTTAGGAGGCAATAGTCTGCCGCCTAACAAATATTAGTAAATGGATGAGATAAACTGCTGTAATCGTTCTGAATCCGGGTTTGTAAATAGCTTAGCTGGATTTCCCTGTTCTTCCACTAAGCCTTGATGTAAAAACATCACATGGTTTGATACGTCACGCGCAAACGCCATTTCGTGCGTGACCACCAGCATAGTTCGCCCTTCATCTGCCAAATCTCTCATTACCCCCAGAACTTCTCCTACAAGTTCTGGGTCAAGCGCAGAAGTTGGCTCGTCAAACAACATCACCTCTGGGTCAACTGCTAGCGCACGGGCAATAGCTGCACGTTGCTGCTGGCCGCCAGATAAGTGCCCAGGGTAATAATCCTTACGCTCATACAAGCCTACTTTCTTAAGCAAGACTTCTGCATTTTCAATCGCTTGAGCTTTTGGCACGCCTAAGACATGAACAGGCGCCTCAATCACGTTTTCTAGTACGGTTAGGTGAGACCAGAGGTTGAAACCTTGGAAAACCATTGCCAGGCGTGAGCGAATACGTTGGACTTGCTTTTCATTAGCAGGAACAGATTCACCTGCTCTGTTGTTCTTCATTTGGATTAATTCACCATTTACCCAAATTTCGCCCGCGGTAGGCGTTTCTAGCAAGTTGATACATCTGAGAAAGGTACTCTTACCTGAGCCGGAAGAGCCAATGATGGAGATAACATCTCCTTTGTGCGCGGCAAGTGAAATGCCTTTTAAAACTTCATTTTGTCCAAATGTTTTGTGCAGGTCTTTTATATCTAGCGCTGGTACATCATTCATGCGCCCTACTCCCTGTGTTTTTGTCACTGCAATTAAGGGACTCCGCCCTCTCTAATTTGGAACAAATTAGCACCGCCCTTTGAAACTTGCAACAAATTATTAACCTAAATAATTCGAATAGAAAGATACTATAGACAAATTAATATGCAATATATAGCAACATATTCTTCAAAAGTTGAATATTAAATATAAAAAAGCCCCTTTCAAAGGGGCTTAATTAATTTACAAAAGTGTTAAGACGCTACTTAACCAATACCATAAAATCAGATTTCTGAGCATTCGTATTGACCTTCTCAGAATCAACTTCACTGATCACAAGACCATCGTGATCCACTTTAAGATCGGTCACATCACCATGAGAGAAAAGAGAAACAAAGTCATAGCTATTTAGGTTTGCTTCAGCAGACTCCACGACAATAGATTGTGAGAAATCACTTTTAGAAGAAACTTTCAAATCTTGCTTCACACTGTCATCGAATGTGTAGTAGAACAACTCCGGAACAACGACATCACTCTCTAAAGTTGTAAATATCTTGTGTGTTACTCGGTGTAGTGTTCCAGAGTTAGACTCTGCACGATATGCAAGGCGGCTAAAGCCTTTATCTTGGTCAGTGAAAGCAAAACCAGTATCAATAGTTGAGCCTCTCACCACATGCGACGCAGGCAGAGCATTTAGGTTGTAGTAAGCGCTTGGATCAATTGAGATATCCCAATTTGCGTCCTGATACATCTTTTGGTTCAGCACTACCGTCCAACCATTGATAGGTTTTTCAGCTGCAACACTGTAAGTCCAAGTTTCCGTTTTTGGCTCAAGCGGGTGGTAGAACTTCGTCGTTGACATAGGTAGCTCTGCAACTTCGTAGTTGTAATCACCAACAAGTACACTGATGTCTAAAGTGTCATATTTAAAAAGTGTTGGGTTCAAGATTGGAGAAGAGCCATTCATGCCAACCAACGGCAATGGTGATTCACTCGACCAATCGCGAATACCATACTGGTGCAGTTCTGTTTTCGCTGCGTCTGCATATTGTAGCACGACTGTCGACTCCATCTTCGAACCAATTGCTCTTACATCCAAAGAATCAATAGAATAGGTAGGCTTAGACTCTTTCGCAATTTTAGATATGAAGTTGTACTCTAAGCCACCAGCCTCCGTTGCTTCATATTTAAGGTCAGTTCGGGTAGCCTTACGGAAGTTGCCATTTTTATTGCAAGCAGACACCGCCTCTCGATTCATTGAGAACGTTGAGTTTCTAAGGTTATTGTCCTTTAAAAAATCTCGACCGAAGCTGTTTGCCGTAAATACTGTTCCAGAAGCATCAAGCAACTGATAAGTAAAATAGCCGTCCTCAGGAATGTCTTCTAGAACAAATTTCAAAGTAGTGCCTGATGGGTAGATAAAGTCGCCTTGACGGACACCATTCTTGTCTGAATAGAAACCGACGACCTTACCTCCTGTTAGCTGTGCACTTACGGCTGGTTGATAGGTCAATACCTGCTCGATGCCGTTGCCATCTACTCTTCGGTCGTAAATAGTACAGCTGTCTTTTTGTGCATTTGTTTCACTAATGACATTTGGAGCTGCAAAAGTAAAAGTGAATGTAGTTCTTGGTGTGGAACCACCGCCACCGCCGCCACCGCCGCCGCAACCGACCATTAACCCTGAGATGATTGCCACTAGTGGCAGTACTTTAAGCTGTTTCATGTCTTTTTCCTAAACTGAGCGGCAATGATTAGCCAAAAAATTGTCTTTGCTCTGTCCAAAGCAAGAATAAAGCCAGCTTTATATAATCACCGTGAATATTGACATTTAATCTGCATCTCGTGCAAAAGGAAAAAAAGTTCTAATTTTATGCAACTTGTGTAATGAAATTACACAAGATCTCCGCATCTCATTCGCATGCCAGAAACTTTCTGTAGTTTTATTTCACAACCATTCTTAAAGTGATCTAAATCAATCACCCTAAATGGCTATCTTGCTAGACTCCTGCCAAAAGATGAGGCTTTTTTTGCGCCTCAACACAATAAGTTATTAGCTATGCTTAGGCACAGTATCGACGTGTAACAAATCTAACAATAGCTAGCATAAGCGTGCCGCAGGATGCGGATTAACACAATTGAATGAAGAATTCATAACTTTTAAATATATGAGGAATCTATGTCAGACGCAGTTAACAAAACGCACTCTGATTCAGATATCGAGACCAAGAGCTACCGTGAGCTTCATCGTCCAGCATCTGAGTTCGCAAGCCGTTCAGACTACCTAGACCACGAACTACAAATCATGAAGCCACGTCGTTTTGGCTTGAACTTGCCAGGTCGTGACTTCCGCTTTGAGCTTGAAGACCTTGTTCCAGCACTTGCTGGTACTATCGGTATTATCGCAATGTACTCTGCGGTAATGATGTCTTGGGCTGAAGGTCTTACTGCAGCATGGGACCACGTAAACTTAGGCAAGGACTTTGCTATCGAAGTTGCGCGTGTAGAAATGCTCATCCCTGCACTTCTTTTCTGTGTACTTGCCTCTGGTTTTATTAACCCTAAAGCCAACCTAGCAGGCAACCACGGCCCAATGATCCCTCTTATTGGTACCATCGCTCTTGCTGGTGCTCACCCTCTTGCATTAGCAATTCTCATTGGTGTGTTTGGTTTGATTTTGAGCCTCTTAAAAGGTGGGTCAAAACTGGTTAACCTCACCTCTGAAGGTACGGCTGGTGGCCTTCTTATTTTCCTAGGTTTAACCGGAACCATGAGCCAAATTAACTCTATTCAAGCTTGGGCTGTTGGTTTGCAATCCGATACGGTTGCCGCTGGTAGCATGGGTTACATCGGTCTAATTGTTCTTGCGGTTACCATTGGCTTATACGCGTTCCTTGCTAAAGTGAACAAACGCTGGCTAGCGATCCCTGTTTGTGCCTTCACTGGGCTTGCAATCGCACTTGCTCTTGGCGCAGGCTTCGATATTAAATTCGTAACCGAGACAGGCCTTCCAAACCTAAATCCAATCTACTGGTGGGGTTCAACAGAAGAAGGTTGGATGCTTGGTCTTCCTAATATGGAACACTTCATCGCTTCTCTACCATTCGCCATTCTTGCGGTAGCAATGTGGTCACCTGACTTCTTGGGTCACCGTATCTTCCAAGAAATGAACTACCCACGTAAGAGTGAAAAAGTACTGATGGACGTTGATGACACAATGACAATGTGTTCCGTTCGCCAAATGGTCGGTACTGCAGTGGGTGGTGGTAACATCACATCATCTTGGGGGACTTACATGATCCCTGCTGCAATCGCGAAACGCCCTATTCCTGCTGGCGCCATCTTACTAGGCTCTCTATGTATTATTGTTGCAATCCTTGGTTTTCCTATGGACGTTGCAGTATGGCCTCCAGTTATGCGCGTTGCTCTTCTCGTTGGTGTATCTCTACCACTGCTTGAAGCTGGCATGCAGATGGTGAAGGACTCGAAAGACTCACAAGCAGCAGGCATTTGTATCTTTGGTTCTGCCGTTGTTAACCCAGTTCTAGCTTGGGCACTAACTATGCTTTTAGATAACAACGGTTTAATTGGAGATAAAGAGCGCGCGTCTCGCCTATCATTTGTAGACAAGATTGTGATCCCAGTAAGCGTACTTGTTATCTGTTTAGTTGCTATGCTTGCAGTTGGTATGCTTGAAGGCCAGTATGGCATCCAAGCTTGGCTATAAGCTAGCAGTCCAGAAATTTGTGGGTAGCGCTCGTCGCTACCCCATTTTTATCGAAATTTTTGAGGATTTATTGATTTAGTTTAAGGTTTGCAAAAAAATTTTAGTTTAACCTCTAACTGTTGCTTAAAAAGAGAAACGTTAAAACTAGTGACAATATTTATAGTTTTGTAAATCGAATACGTAAATTTAAGACTATAAATATTGTTATTCATAAGAGTGTACTGTTCCCCTCTTTTATCTGGGGATAGCTGGCTCAACGGCGAAGCAGTACGTATTTTTTTCTACTAAAAAGGTAGGTATGTCATGGCAGAGCAATTTGCTAAAGCTTGGGAAGGTTTTGCTGCAGGCGACTGGCAAAACGAAGTAAACGTTCGTGATTTCATTCAGAAGAACTACACTCCGTACGAAGGCGACGAATCTTTCCTAGTTTCTGAAGGTACTGAAGCGACTAACAAGCTTTGGGCTAAGGTAATGGAAGGCATCAAACAAGAGAACGCGACTCACGCTCCTGTTGATTTTGATACTTCAGTTATCTCTACCATCACTGCTCACGATGCAGGCTACATCGAAAAAGACCTAGAAACTATCGTAGGTCTTCAAACTGACGCTCCTCTAAAACGTGCGATCATCCCTAACGGTGGTATCCGCATGGTTGAAGGTTCATGCAAAGCCTACGACCGCGAGCTAGACCCACAAGTTAAAAAAATCTACACAGAATACCGTAAAACTCACAACCAAGGCGTTTTCGATATCTACACTCCTCAAATCATGGCGTGTCGTAAATCTGGCGTACTGACTGGTCTTCCAGATGCATACGGTCGTGGTCGTATCATCGGTGACTACCGTCGTGTTGCTCTATACGGTATTGACTTCCTAATGAAGGATAAATTCGCGCAGTTCTCTTCTCTACAAGAGCGTTTTGAGAACGGCGAAGACCTACAAATGACAATGCAGCTCCGTGAAGAGATCGCAGAGCAACACCGTGCTCTAGGTCAAATCAAAGAAATGGCTGCAAAATACGGTTGTGATATTTCTCGTCCTGCTGAAACTGCGCAAGAAGCTATTCAGTGGACTTACTTCGGTTACCTAGCTGCTGTTAAATCTCAAAACGGTGCGGCTATGTCTCTAGGTCGTACTTCTACGTTCCTAGACATCTTCATCGAACGTGATATCGCGGCTGGTAAGCTAACTGAAGAACAAGCTCAGGAAATGATCGACCACTTCGTAATGAAACTACGTATGGTTCGTTTCCTACGTACTCCTGAGTACGATGATCTATTCTCTGGCGACCCTATCTGGGCAACTGAGTCTATGGGTGGTATGGGTCTTGACGGTCGTACGCTAGTTACTCGTACAAACTTCCGTTTCCTAAACTCACTATACACTATGGGTCCTTCTCCAGAGCCAAACATCACTGTTCTTTGGTCTGAGCAACTACCTGAAGGCTTCAAGAAGTTCTGTGCGAAAGTATCTATCGATACTTCTTCTATTCAGTACGAAAATGACGACTTAATGCGTCCAGACATGAACTCTGACGACTACGCGATCGCATGTTGTGTATCTCCAATGGTTGTTGGTAAGCAAATGCAGTTCTTCGGTGCTCGTGCGAACCTTGCGAAAACAATGCTTTACACCATCAACGGTGGTGTGGATGAGAAGCTAAAAATCCAAGTTGGCCCGCAAATGCCTAAGATCGAAGGCGATGTTCTGAACTACGATGAACTGTGGGAGAAAATGGACCACTTCATGGATTGGCTAGCGAAACAATATGTGACTGCACTAAACGCTATCCACTTCATGCACGATAAGTACAGCTACGAAGCGGCACTAATGGCTCTACACGACCGTGACGTTAAACGTACTATGGCTTGTGGTATTGCTGGTCTATCTGTTGCTGCTGACTCACTATCTGCAATTAAATACGCAAAAGTTAAGCCAATTCGTGACGAAGACGGTCTAGCAATCGACTTCGAAATCGAAGGCGATTACCCTAAATTCGGTAACAACGACCCACGCGTTGATGACATTGCATGTGAACTTGTTTCTGTATTTATGGGCAAAATCCGTAAGCTTAAGACTTACCGTGATGCAATCCCTACTCAGTCAATTCTTACTATCACTTCAAACGTGGTTTACGGTAAGAAAACTGGTAACACGCCTGACGGTCGTCGTGCTGGTGCTCCATTTGCTCCAGGTGCAAACCCAATGCACGGTCGTGACGAGAAAGGTGCTGTAGCATCACTAACTTCAGTTGCTAAACTGCCGTTTGCTGACGCACAAGATGGTATCTCTTACACATTCTCTATCGTACCTAACGCACTAGGTAAAGATGAGGGTTCACAACGCGCTAACCTTGCTGGTCTTATGGATGGTTACTTCCACCACGAAGCGGGGATCGAAGGTGGTCAACACCTAAACGTGAACGTTCTTAACCGTGAAACTCTAGAAGACGCAGTTAAGCACCCAGAGAAATACCCTCAGCTAACAATCCGTGTATCTGGTTACGCTGTTCGCTTCAACTCTCTAACTGCAGAGCAACAAGCTGACGTAATCGCGCGTACATTCACTGAGTCTCTATAAGACTATAGCGAAATAACGTTCTAGTAATACAACAAAGGCTGATGCTAAGTAGCATCAGCCTTTTTTTATTTCTTGAATGAAAGTTGTGATATCGCGAAAGACTTTTGCCCGCATTCTTACGTATGATGCGAAAAAAGTTAGCAAATAAAGTCTATGAGATTTAGTAAATTAATTATTCTTACCCTTCTCTCTCCAGTTGCAATAGCATCCACTAAGTCTACGGTTTCTTTTACCATCGACAACGATGGTATTTTTGGCGTCGATCAAGACTATACGAATGGTGTTTTCCTTTCTTACGCGACAGACCAACTGACACAAGAAAGCCAATGGAAATGGCTGAGTCTAGCTAACTCAGAGCACGCCAATATCGATAAAATAGAGTTGGTTCTTGGCCACAAGATGTGGACTCCAAGCGACATTGAAGCCGATTATCCACTAATCAATGATCGCCCATATGCCGGTTACCTACACACCGAAATCAACTACCTTTCCCTAACGAGTGACAAAGCTGTACGGTACAATTTCACCATAGGAACTACGGGTGAAAGTTCGCTATCAGAAAAGGCGCAAGAAATCGTTCACGGCATAACAGGATCGACGGACCCTCAAGGTTGGGATTACCAGATTGAAGATAAAGTGGCGTTCAGCCTTGGTTACCGCGTATTTAACAAATTGATGCGCAGCGAAGAACAAAAAACACAATGGGAGATCACCAACATTAACGACATCAATGCGGGTAACTTCCGTAGTGATGTCTCTCAAGGCGTCATGTTTCGTTGGGGTACAAACCTAGCGAATAGCATCGGAGCCGCCAATATCAGTGTCGAAAGCCCTTTCTCAGCAAGTATGATCGCTCAGAACACGTCGAGTTGGTTCTTGTTCACCGGGTTTGAAGGTCGTTACCGCTTTAATGACATGACTATCGAAGGCGATCGTCCTGGCATTCCTGAACCGTCAGCGCCATACGACGTCACACTGCAAAATTGGCAAGCAAGTGCCGTCGCGGGAGTATCTTGGTACAACCAAAATTACGGTGCAAGCATCACCTTTACAATTAAAACACCGGATTATGAAGAAGCCCAAACCGATGTTTATGGGACAGGCTCGTTCTCCGTGTTCGCCTTTTTCTAAAAACTGGATTATCCCAGCATCGAAGTCAATCTAGATACACGGCAAGTTCTCGGGGTAGGTATTAACCACCTCGTGTTCAAGCGTTTATGTAGATTGGCTCCATCTATTTTCTTTCTTCAAATAACCTTGCCTTTAGTACCGACAAAGCTGTTTTAACCCTGCTTTTTGTAATAAAATAACAGCTAGAATTTACTAGTAATGAGAGCAAAAGATGTCAACAGCTGGTCGTATTCACTCATTTGAGTCATGTGGTACCGTAGACGGACCTGGTATTCGATTTATCGTCTTCTTGCAAGGTTGTTTAATGCGCTGTAAGTATTGCCATAACCGCGATACTTGGGACACGCATGATGGCAAAGAAGTCACGGTTGAAGAAATCATTTCCGAAGCGAAAAGTTACCGCCACTTCATGAATGCATCAGGTGGTGGCGTTACTTGTTCTGGCGGCGAAGCGATGCTTCAACCGGAATTCGTACGTGATTTTTTCCGCGCAGCTAAAGCCGAGGGCATTCATACATGTCTAGATACTAACGGTTATGTTCGTAAGCACACTGATGTTATCGATGAAGTACTGGATGCAACAGACTTAGTCATGCTTGACATCAAACACATGAAAGACGAAGTGCACCAAGATCTCATCGGTGTATCCAACCGACGCACATTGGACTTTGCTCGTTACTTACAAAAAATCGGAAAGAAAACATGGATTCGCTATGTCGTCGTGCCTGGTTACACAGATGACCCAGAAGCAGCACACATGCTTGGTGAATTTATTAAAGACATGGATAACATCGAAAAGGTCGAGTTACTTCCTTACCACAAACTAGGGGCTCATAAGTGGGAAGCGTTAGGCTTAGAATACCCACTCGAAGGCGTAAACCCGCCACCGAAAGAAACCATGGATGAAATTCAATCCATTCTTGCTCAATACAACGATAACGTAAAATACTAAGTGAACCGCAAGACTAACCTCTTTAAAATACCAGCTTATTGCTGGTATTTTTTTGATTATATCTAAGCCTTATCAGTGAGTTTCTCTGCGGTCATTTAGGTATAAAAAGAACGATAGAAATGATTGCGTAATGTTCGCATAGGAAGGAAGTAACATGGATTTGTTTAACTTAGGCTCTCTTGTTGTCTCAATTTGGATAGTAGCTGTCTACTGCCTACCAGATTGGAAAAAAGTCGTTTGGCCCAAACTGGAAAAAGAAAAAGGATTTCAGCACCTCGTTTTTGCAACGCTCTTCTTTTTCAGTATTTTATGGGCCGCTCAAGCAGGTGTAAAAGAAGGATTACAGATTCATTTTCTTGCACTAACAACGCTGACGATGATGTATGGGTGGCGCATGGCATTTCTACTCAGCATTCCCGCTATGTTGGTCAACCACCTACTACATGATGTGTCCTTGCTACTCTTACCCACGTCGTTAGTTCTATCTGCCCTAATTCCGATTTTCATTAGTTACTTAGTGTTTCTTCTGAGTTACCACTACTTGCCACGAAACATTTTTGTTTTCATCTTCGTTGCTGGATTTTTCAATGGCGCGATAACAGGAAGTCTGCACCTCATCATTAACTCTTTTTATCACCTATCCGTTGGTCACTACGATTGGGAAACCATTCAACATAACTACTTTGTTTTTGTGCCGTTGCTCGCCTTTCCTGAAGGTCTACTAAATGGTATGGCACTCGCGGTTTTAACCGTATTCAAGCCAGAGTGGCTGAGAGTATTTTCAGACCGAGACTACATATACAATCATTACCATAGATAAGTGTTTTTAAACTGGTCAAAAGTGACAGTTCTTGCCATTTTTTAGTATTAAATATGTGTTGAGATCATGTTTCACTCGTGTCTTAAGCGTTAACCTAAGCACATTAAAAATGTATTAGATATCTAGTGAGGTCACCATGGAAATGTCAAACGCTCAACGTTTGATTCTATCAAACCAATACAACCTTATGTCTCAACTTGATCCAAGTAATGCGGCCAAATACAAACGCTTACAAACGATCGTTGAACGTGGTTATGAACTACAAATGCGAGAGTTGAACAAAGATTTCGGCTGCCTCTCAGAAGCAGAGTGTCGTGAGATCATCGACGTTATGGAGATGTATCATGCGATGCAAGAATCTTACAACATGCTAGAAGATGAAGATCGCAGCAACGTGGATCAACGTCGCTTGAAGTTCTTGGGATTTGATATCGCTTCAGAAGCGCAACAAGTACATTACGTACGTTTTCTCATCGATTCTGAAGGTTTGTACCCTCAGTTTGACAAGGCAGATCATCACTTTAACAGCCAAATGCCGATGCTAGATAAATACCGCCGTATGCTGCAAACTTGGCGTAACTGCCCTCGTCAGTATCATTTATGTGAAAACGAACTAGCGCAAATCTTCAGCGCATAAAATGGTCATCTAAGAATGAGGAGAGCGCCCGCTCTCCTTGTTATTTACCCTGTCACAAACTTATCTAAGACTTTGCTCTCTTCCTACCTCTTTCACTTGCCTTGCTCAATGTAGAACAACGAATCACTGAGACTCTTCCGTCTTTGCCAAATATTTGATTTCTATTGCACCTATTCACGACATAAATTCGTCCTTAATAAAAGAGTGATTCAAATGTCACTTTTACAATAAATTCATAATTGTTAAGCAAAATTGCAAATCCCCGACTAGGCTTAAGTAGAGAAAGGCTGTGATTGAAAAATTCATATCCACCGCTCACCGTTGTAACGAAAAAACCGTCCATAAAGCAAAGTCTTTGGTGTCGCCAATCTTACATTCTGTACGAACCAAATATGATAACAGGACGTATATTCAAACAACAACGAGCATAACTGTTGGTGGAAAGCCTGAATCAACGTTCGTCGGTAGACTGACTATTAAAGGGGAAAGCGACATGAGTATTTTCGACCACTATCAATCAAGATATGAAGCTGCAAAAGATGAAGAGATGTCGTTACAGGAGTTTTTAGCCCTGTGTAAAGATGACAAAAGCGCTTATGCTAATGCAGCAGAACGCCTACTGATGGCGATTGGTGAACCAGAGATAATCGATACGGCAAAGGATCCGAGACTAAGCCGAATCTTCTCGAATCGTGTTATCTCTCGTTATGAAACCTTTAAAGACTTTTATGGCATGGAAGATGCCATAGAACAAATTGTGTCTTACCTAAAACATGCGGCGCAAGGCCTAGAAGAGCGTAAGCAGATTCTTTATCTACTCGGCCCTGTAGGTGGCGGTAAGTCTTCGCTTGCAGAAAAGCTTAAGGCTCTGATGGAACAGATGCCTATTTATGTTCTTACTGCTAACGGCGAACGCAGCCCAGTGAATGACCATCCATTCTGCCTATTCAAAGCCACAGAAGATGGCGATATTTTGAAAAAAGAATATGGCATCGAGCACCGTTATCTTCGCTCGATCATGTCTCCTTGGGCCGCTAAACGTCTTCACGAGTTTGGTGGTGATATCACCAAATTTAAAGTAGTGAAAGTACGCCCTTCTATCCTTGACCAAATCGGTATTGCCAAAACTGAACCAGGCGATGAAAACAACCAAGATATCTCATCATTGGTTGGTAAAGTCGATATTCGTAAGCTTGAACACTATTCGCAAGACGATCCAGACGCTTACAGCTACTCCGGTGCGCTGTGTAAAGCAAACCAAGGTTTAATGGAATTCGTTGAGATGTTCAAAGCACCAATCAAAGTGCTTCACCCGCTGTTAACAGCAACGCAAGAAGGCAACTTCAACGGTACAGAAGGCCTTTCTGCGATTCCATTCGACGGTATGATTCTGGCTCACTCAAACGAATCTGAGTGGCAGACCTTCCGTAACAACAAGAACAATGAAGCGTTCTTGGACCGTGTTTATATTGTGAAAGTACCTTACTGTCTACGTGTTTCAGAAGAAGTCAAAATCTACCAAAAACTTCTTGAAAACAGTGAGTTGTCTCAAGCCCCTTGTTCACCAAGCACGCTCGAGACTCTGGCACAATTCAGTATTCTTTCTCGACTTAAAGAGCCTGAAAACTCGTCCATCTTCTCTAAGATGCGTGTATACGACGGTGAAACGCTGAAAGATACGGATCCAAAGGCAAAAAGCTATCAAGAGTATCGTGATTATGCTGGTGTCGATGAAGGCATGAACGGTCTCTCAACACGTTTTGCCTTTAAGATTTTGTCACGCGTATTTAACTTCGACCAAACCGAAGTGGCAGCCAACCCTGTACATCTATTCTATGTGATTGAACAACAGGTTGAGCGCGAACAGTTCCCTGCTGAAACAGCAGAGAAATATCTCGAGTTCTTGAAAGGCTACCTAGTACCTCGATACGTTGAATTTATCGGTAAAGAGATTCAGACCGCTTATCTTGAGTCTTACTCTGAATACGGCCAAAACATCTTCGACCGATATGTCACCTATGCAGACTTCTGGATTCAAGACCAAGAGTACCGAGATCCAGAAACTGGTCAGCTATTTGATCGCTCTTCACTGAATGCTGAGCTAGAGAAGATCGAAAAAACAGCTGGTATTTCTAACCCGAAAGATTTCCGAAACGAAATCGTTAACTTTGTGCTTCGTGCGAAAGCGAATAACAATGGTCAAAACCCGGTTTGGACCAGCTACGAAAAACTGCGCACAGTAATCGAGAAGAAAATGTTCTCCAATACCGAAGAGCTACTTCCGGTTATCTCATTTAATGCGAAAACCTCTTCTGAAGATCAGAAGAAGCACGACGACTTTGTCGCTCGCATGATGGAAAAAGGCTATACCGAGAAACAGGTTCGCCTACTTTCTGAGTGGTACCTACGAGTACGTAAGTCATCCTAACCCAGTATTGAGTTAGGTCGCTTGTGAAACATGAAGAGGGCTATTTCATGGCGCAATTTATAGACCGAAGGCTCAATGGCAAGAACAAGAGCGCTGTTAATCGACAGCGCTTCTTGAAGCGCCACAAAGAGCAAATAAAAGAGTCGGTAGCAGACGCAGTGAATCGACGCTCGATTACGAATACGGAAACGGGCGAAGACGTCTCTATCCCTCACAAAGACATCAATGAGCCTATATTTCATCAAGGCAAAGGTGGTGTTCGCGAACGAGTTCATCCCGGTAACGACCAATTCATTACTGGTGATAAAATTGAGCGTCCCAAAGGTGGCGGTCAGGGTAGCGGCTCAGGAGAAGGGAACGCCAGTCCAGATGGAGAAGGCCAAGACGAATTTGTATTCCAAATATCAAAAGATGAGTACCTCGATATTTTGTTCGAAGATCTCGAGCTGCCTAATCTAGAAAAAAACCAAATTGCCAAAATCACTGAATGGAAAACACACCGTGCAGGCTTTCAAACTGCCGGTATCCCTTCCAATATCGCCGTAGTACGCTCTCTGCAACAATCTCTTGCGCGCCGTACTGCAATGACTGCTGGTAAGAAACGACTTCTCAAAGAGCTAGAAGACGAACTTGCTCGCATCAAAAATATTGAGCCTGCTCAGCAGTTTGAAGAGAACCGCTTGAAGGCTGAAATTGAAGAACTGCGCAAGAAAATCGAAAGCGTGCCGTTCATCGATACCTTCGACTTACGCTTCAAGAACTATGAGAAACGCCCTGTACCATCGAGCCAAGCGGTCATGTTCTGTCTAATGGACGTATCCGGTTCTATGGATCAGGCAACGAAAGACATCGCAAAACGCTTCTATGTTCTTTTGTACTTGTTCTTAACTCGTACCTACGAGAATGTCGAAGTCGTCTTTATCCGCCACCATACCCAAGCGAAGGAAGTGGACGAGCACGAATTTTTCTACTCACAAGAAACCGGGGGTACCATTGTATCTAGCGCGCTCAAGTTAATGGATGAAATAGTAAAAGAGCGATACCCGATTGGTCAGTGGAACATATATGCAGCTCAAGCATCCGACGGTGACAACTGGGCAGATGATTCGCCAAGATGCCGGGATCTGTTAGTGAACAAATTACTTCCAAACTGTCAGTATTACTCTTACATAGAGATCACGCGGCGCTCGCACCAAACTCTATGGCATGAGTACGAAAAACTCACTGAAGAATTTCCTAATTTCGCAATGAAAAACATTCGCTCTGTGGAGGATATTTTCCCAGTCTTTCGTGAACTATTCCAAAAAGAAACGGCGTAAGGAGGCTAGCGATGAATACCGCAACGAGAAACCTCTCAGGAGAGGCGCCTAAGAAGCGTAACAGTAAAGTGTTGCCGGATGGACCAGATTGGACATTTGAGCTGTTAGAGCGATACCACAAAGAAATTAAGCGTGTCGCGGAGCATTATCGCCTAGACACTTACCCTAACCAAATAGAAGTGATTACTTCAGAACAGATGATGGATGCCTATTCAAGTATCGGCATGCCAATCAATTACAATCACTGGTCATTTGGTAAAAAATTCATTCAAACAGAGCAGAACTATAAACATGGTCAAATGGGGCTAGCCTACGAGATTGTGATTAACTCCGACCCTTGTATTGCTTATTTGATGGAAGAAAATACGGTAACAATGCAAGCACTCGTGATAGCGCACGCGTGTTACGGCCATAACTCTTTTTTCAAAGGTAATTACCTATTCCAAACGTGGACTGACGCTAGCTCTATTATCGACTATCTGCTGTTTGCCAAAAAGTACTTAGCCGAATGTGAAGAACGATATGGCGTAAAAGAAGTGGAAAAACTGCTCGACTCTTGTCACGCATTAATGAACTTTGGTGTAGACCGCTACAAGCGTCCAGAGAAAATCTCAATTACAGAGGAAAAAGCAAGACAAGAAGAACGCGAAGCATACCTACAATCTCAAGTTAATGAGCTTTGGCGCACCGTACCGACAGCCAAGACGAAAGAGGAAGACATTAAAGAGCGATTCCCGAGCGAGCCTCAGGAAAACTTGCTCTACTTCTTCGAAAAACATGCGCCGTTGCTAGAGCCGTGGCAACGTGAAGTTGTTCGGATCGTCCGTAAGATCAGTCAGTATTTTTATCCGCAAAAACAAACGCAAGTCATGAATGAGGGCTGGGCAACGTTCTGGCACTACACCATACTCAACCATCTTTATGATGAGGGCTTGGTGTCTGAAAAGTTCATTCTAGAGTTCTTACATAGCCACACCAGTGTCGTGGCTCAGCCGCCTTATAACAGTCCTTACTTTAATGGCATTAACCCCTACGCGTTAGGCTTTGCCATGTTCCGAGATATTAAGCGTATCTGCGAAGAACCAACTGATGAGGACAAGGAGTGGTTTCCAGACCTAGCAGGAACCGACTGGTTAGATGCAGTGCATTTCGCGATGCATAATTTCAAAGATGAAAGCTTTATTAGCCAATACCTTTCTCCGAAATTAATGCGTGATTTCAAGCTGTTTGCGATCAACGATGATGATCATAAGAACTTTATTGAAGTCGCTGCGATACACGATGAGATGGGTTATAAACGCATTAGAGAAACCCTAGCCGCTCAGTATAACTTATCTAATCTTGAGCCAAACATTCAGGTGTTTAATGTCGATGTCCGTGGTGATCGCTCGCTTACGTTGCAGTACGTTCCTCACAACCGCATCCCACTTGATGATAGTTACGAAGAAGTTCTAAAGCACGTGTATCGATTATGGGGCTTTGATGTCATTCTCCAAGAAGTGAAAGACACCGGTCACCGAGAGGTCTTAGCGACCTGCCCTAAACGGAACCAATACGACACTAACATTTAACTAATACCTCGATACAAGTAAAACAAAAAGGCTCCTAATTCAGGAGCCTTGTTTATTCTTAAATCTATATGAGCATTTGTTACGCTTGCTTTGCAACAATCGCGCGCACGGCTTCTAGATCTTCGGGCGTATCAACCCCTGCCGCTGGTGCTTCTTTCGCTACCGCCACATGAATTTTTTCACCGTACCAAAGCACTCGCAGTTGCTCAAGACACTCAATCTGCTCTAATGCACTTGGTGCCCAGTTGACATACGTATAAATGAAACCAGCTCGATAAGCATAAATACCAATATGACGCATTAATGGGTTGGCAATGGTTTTGTCTTGTTTAGCAAAGTTATCGCGATCCCAAGGGATGGTTGCTCGACTAAAGTACAACGCATAGCCTTGCTCATCGGCGACAACTTTAACAGCATTCGGGTTGAACACTTCCTCTTCCGAGTCTATTTCTACAGCTAACGTCGCCATCGGGGCTTCACACCCTGATAAGTTATCAGCAACCTGACGAATGATGGACGGCGGAATCAAAGGCTCATCCCCTTGCACATTAACAATAATGTGGTCTGACGGAATAGCCATCTTTTCAACAACTTCTGCAAGACGCTCCGTACCTGATTCGTGCTGGGGAGAGGTCATACAAACTTTACCACCAAATGACGAAACCGCTTTCGCAACACGCTCGTCATCAGTTGCAACGATGACATCTTCCGCACCCGCTTGTAGCGCTTGTTCATAAACCCACTGAACCATAGGCTTACCACCAATATCCGCTAGCGGTTTACCAGGCAAACGGCTCGATGCGTAGCGCGAAGGGATGACAACCGTAAAAGACATTAGCGTCCCTCATCCATGCTCATAGTGCGAGCTTCAGGCTCTAGCAGAACTGGAATACCCTCTTTGATCGGGTAAGCAAGGCGATCCAATTTGCAGATCAACTCTTGATTATCTTTATCGTACGTCAGCTTACCTTTGCAAACAGGGCAAGCTACAATCTCAAGTAGACGGTGATCCATAAGCCGCTTTAACCTCTTTTATTCTATTTAAAATTTGCTCTGCATCGTTTGATTCAAACTGGGCAGATACAGGCAGATACCACCAATTATCTTGCGCATAATGGCTGCACTTGACGGCATCTTTCTCGGTCATAATCACATTGGTCCCTTGTTGAGCCAATGCTTCTAATTCTTGTTGATCAAAGTCTTGATGGTCAGCAAAACCTTTTGTGACTTTAACATCTGCGTTCATCGAGTTTAGTGTATGAAAAAAACGCGGAGGATGACCAATGCCCGCAAATGCGACGAGGTCTTTCAACTCCGAGACATCCACATGTTGCTTAGTCTTAAGATTAATAGCTTTAGAGGGTGCTAAAGCCATTGCGATTTCGCCCGTATGCGCTTGACCGCCATTGGTGATGATAAAGTCGACTTCTTTAAGTCGCTCAATACCTTCACGTAAAGGACCTAATGGAATCAGGCTTTCATTCCCAAACCGGCGATTACCATCCACAATCACTAACTCAATATCACGGCCTAACGCATAATGTTGTAATCCATCATCCGTAATTATGATATCCACATCCAAATCTAGCAGTGCTTTCACTGCATTTGAACGCACAGGATCTACCGCAACAGGTGCTCCTGTACGGCGATGAATCAACTTAGGTTCATCGCCACAATGCTTCGCTGGCGTATCTTCTTTTAGCACTAACGGATAGGCAGGAGCCTTTGCCCCATAACCACGAGAAACAACCCCCGGCTTAAAGCCCATTTGCTGTAGTTGCTCAACAAGCCACACAACAACTGGTGTTTTACCATTGCCACCAGCAGTGATATTGCCAACCACAACAACAGGTATAGGCGCATTATAAGCTTGCTTGCGGCCAGTTTGGTATTGCTTTCGCTTTGACTTGCTTATCGCTCCAAATAATAAACTCAGTGGCCACAAAAGCGGCCACAAGAGATATTTTATTGGATGGTTTTCAAACCAGATTTTTTCAATCACCGCGCTTATTCACCAAACTGAATACGGTGCAATTGTGCATACGCACCATTTTTCTCAATAAGCTCAGCGTGGTTGCCACGTTCAATGATGGCACCATCATCAACCACAAGAATTTCATCGGCTTTCTCGATTGTGGATAAGCGGTGCGCTATTACAAGTACCGTTTTGTCTTTTTGCAGCTCATCAAGTGCAGCTTGAATAGCTCGCTCGGATTCGGTATCCAAAGCCGAAGTTGCCTCATCAAGAATCAGCACTGGAGCATCACGCAATAGAGCTCGCGCAATCGCAACACGTTGGCGTTGACCACCAGACAAGCTAGCACCATTTTCACCAATCATGGTATCCAGTCCATCATCCATTTTGCCGATGAACTCCATCGCATGCGCGAGTGTTGCCGCTTTCTCGATATCACTACGCTCATATTGGCCATCCGTTGCGTACGCAATATTGTTTGCTATCGTGTCATTAAACAAATGAACATTTTGCGATACTAGTGCAAATTGCTGGCGTAAATTCTTTAGCTCGTAATCACGAATATCATGCCCATCTAATGTGATAGATCCACTGTCAACATCATAGAAGCGGTTGAACAAGTTCGCGATGGTACTTTTACCTGAGCCAGAACGGCCAACTAGCGCCACCGTTTTTCCTCTTGGAATATCGAAGCTGACATTTTCCAATGCTGGTTTTTCTGCACCAGTGTAAGTAAAGCTTACGTTTTTAACTGAAACATCGCCATTTGCGCGTTCAACTGTCAACTTACCTTCGTTTTTCTCAGGCTCGAGGTCAATTAACGCGAAGAGCGTTTGGCTCGCGGCCATACCACGTTGGAACTGAGAAGTAACGTTAGTCAGCGCTTTAAGTGGGCGCATCAGACCAAACATTGCAGAGAAGACAACAGTAAATGTACCTGGAGTCAGTTGCTCTTTAATCGAATCAATACTTGCTAAATAAAGAACGGCAACAATTGCAAGTGATGCAATCATTTGGATGATAGGGTTAGCCGCCGCTTGAGCCGTCACCAACTTCATGCTTTGTTGACGCATTTGGTTGCTGACTTTTTCAAATCGTTTACGTTCGATGTCTTGGCCGCCATAGCTCAACACAACTTTATGGCCTTTCAGCATCTGCTCTGCTGATGCAGTTACGTTACCCATCATGGTCTGCATATTTTTGGATATTTTTCTAAAACGTTTAGAAACAACACCAATACCCCATGCCACAACGGGAGCAACAGCAAACAGCACTAGCGACAATTGCCAGCTGTTGTAAAACATCAAGACTAACAGACCAATGATACTTGCGCCTTCACGCACAATGCTCACCAACGCTTGGCTAGTTGCCGCTGATACTTGCTCTGAGTCGTAGGTTATACGCGACAATAAGTTGCCCGTCTTTTCCTTATCAAAGTATGACACTGGCATATGCATAAAGTGATTGAACACCATGCGACGGACTTGCATAACTACGTTGCCAGATACCCAACTCAAACAGTAGGTGGAGACAAATCCACTTATGCCACGGATAAACATCATGGCAAAAATAATCAATGGAAGCGTGCGTAAAAAATCAGACTCAGCGTTCCCAAAACCTTCATCGAGTAGCGGTTTTAGTAGGGAAATCATATAGGTATCTGATATAGCATTAATAACTAATGCAATGACTGCAACGACAAGACCTGACTTATAAAGGCGAATAAATTGCCATAGACGCTTAAACGTCTGCCAAGTCGTTTCATCAGTATTTATCGACATAGAAGTGCTTTATTTTCTTACATTAAGACTCTCATTCTACTCCCTTACGCAGCATCTGCCTATACCAAGGCTCAAATGTATCGCTACGTTTGGTTTCTGAGCGCCAATTATCACGGTGAATAAAGAAGCTTACCTGACCACCCTCACCAGTATCAAGCCAAGTAATACCAAACTTTCGGTATGAAGCAACGACATTTTCCGCTGGCATTCCCCATCGATTGTTTTTTGCTAAAGAAGCAACCGCCACACTCGGGCTCACCGCCTCAATAAATCGAGGATTCGATGAACTTTTACTCCCGTGGTGAGGGACTAGCATCACATCGCTTTGTAACTTTCCGGGTTCTCTAAGCAAAATCCACTCGCTAATGGCCTCAATATCACCAGTAAAAAGCATACTAAAGTTAGAAATAGGGTCAGTAAGTCGTAGTACACAGGAGTGCGGATTATACGCACGTTGAACAAGTGCAGGAGGCCAGAGCACTTCCATGTTTAATCCTTGCCATTTCCATTGGTCGCCTCTAGTGCAAGGCTCATATTCGATAAATAATTGACTACTAAGTTTACGTTGTGGAGAAAAGGCATCTTCAATGACAAAGCGGCCGCCTGCGTGATCATTATCGGAATGGCTTAGAATCAGTGTATCTATGCTTTCATAACCTCGTTGATGCAAAACCGGAGTGACGACCTGCTCTGCGATACTGCCGCTTTGCCATGCTTTACCAGTGTCATACAGCAACACCTTGTCGTCTTTTTCTACAACCACTGCAAGGCCATGACCTACATCTAATACATCGATACGCCAATGCGGTTCATACTCCGCTGCAAACTTGATACTAATAACGATGCCGAGTAACAAATACCACGCGTACTGAGACATGAACCGTTGAAATATTAAGCAAACCACTATAGCCATAACCAGCATTGTCATTTCCATGCTAATAGGTTGCCAAGAACCTATTGCGTACTGTATTGACGTGCTCAATGGCTGTAATGACCAGTCCACCAAATGCCACAGAGGCTTCGCTATCATTTCAAGAAACAAAGATGAGAACAGGGCTAGAAACATCAAAGGTACAACGATAAATCCGAACCAAGGAATAAATACCAAGTTGTAGGCTATTGAGGACAAACTAAAACCGGAGAAGAAATGGCCACTAACAGGTACGATTAAAGCGCTCAACATCAATTGAGTAAGCAATAACGCTTTTAATCGCGCTTTCCAACCTCCCCTTTGATGTCGAATCAAATTAATTGCGAACAATACCGCACAAACGGAGAGGTACGATAACCAAAAGCTCATACTGTAGGATGCAAAAGGTTGGACAAGCAGTTGTAGAGATACTGCAAGCAAAAGAACTCGCCAAGAAGTCCAGTGCACCAGAGTATACTTCAGGAGAACGTAAACAACGCATACCGACACTGCTCGCGTAGTAGGCAGAGAGAAATCCGCTAACCAAGCGTAGGCAACAGCGAAGATCAGCCCATATAAGCTAGGCAACAACTGGTATTGGGGTAATAGATAACGAACGGTACCGCCCACGACTAGCCCAAAAGTAAACGCCATACCAATATGTAAACCAGAAATGGAGACCAAGTGCAGTAAACCACTGTCCCTGAGCGCTTGCCAATCCTCTTTAGACAGCCAAGAACGATCAGCAAAAACTAACGCATTTATTAACGAGAAATGATGAAGGGAAGACACATCATCAGCGACATCGGCAATAATGGATTGACGCAGAGATACATTAGAACGAACAATCCACTTAGCATCTTTGTTAACAACCGCTCGGGCGATAATATTTTTACTCATCGCGTGCTTTTCAGCATCAAAGCCAGCTTCGTTGCGTAGACCTGTAATCGGCTTTAACGAGATGGATGTCGTAAACTCACTGTTAACATCGAGTGGAAAAGGCGTAATAAGACGGATTTTAGGTTTAAGAAAAGGTAACAGAGTTTGAGAATTTACCGCTTCTATAGCGACAATACCTTCATAACCGTGACTTATTTGCGTAAAAGGGCTGTCAACTTTACCAATTATGGTAATATTCTCCCCTGCTTGAAAAAGGGCTTGTCTCTGAGACTCCAATACATTGCCGTGGACGATGACAACCATAAAGCCCGCAATTGCGCCTATGCTAATTAAGCCACGACGTAATTTGATTATTGAGCCAGTGGTTATTATTCCCAGCAGCAACCAACGCCAATCTGGTATTGTCGGCCACCAAGCTGACGAGATTACGCTCGCTACAAATAACGCCAAGGTCCAACTTTTTTCTGAGAGAGTCATGCTGTCCTATGCCTAGAAAGCTGATAAAACGCTTCATGCCAGATCATGAATTGATCAAACGCCAAAAAGCATTGAAGGTCTTCGGCAATGTGTTGTACAACCCGAACTTGTGGTGCTTAAACCGCCGCTCGGCATCAGGGGCTTTTGCTGTCGGGTTATTTATGGCTTTTGTTCCGCTGCCGAGCCAAATGATCATGGCCGCTGGCTTGGCCATTATGTTGGGTGTCAATCTGCCCCTCTCCGTCGCTTTGGTATGGATCAGCAACCCTATCACTATGCCTGTGCTATTTTACTTTGCGTACAAGCTAGGTGCTCTAGTGATGCGTCTTCCCCCGCAACCTTTTCACTTTGAACTATCGTGGGAATTCATCATGCAGCAAATGAGCACCATTGGACCTCCATTTCTATTGGGCTGCGCAATTTGTGGGGTTGTATCCGCGATTATTGGCTACTTCGGAATTCGAGGGCTTTGGCGCTACTCAGTGGTACGGAGCTGGCAAAAACGCAAAATAAGATAAGACCTTACTGCGTAAAAATCAGCATTTGAGCTATCAGTTGAGGGGCATCTAACAGTTAGAATGAAACGCGATGTTACTCAAGTCGGATAAATACAAAAAAGGACCGAATTCGGTCCTTTTTGTTTTTCGCATATTGTAAAACAATCAGCTATTTAGAACTCAGTACAGCCGCCGGATTCAACCTTGCGGCACGCGAAGCAGGATACCAAGTCGCAAGTAAACTAAGCACTATCGCCGTCACTGACACCAATGCGACATCTGGCCAGTGTAGTTGTGATGGTAAGAAGTCAACGAAGTAAATATCACCCGATAAAAACTGATGACCGATTAAGCTCTCTAGCCCTTTAATTAACGGAGTCAGGTTTAACGCTACTAAGACACCGATAACACTGCCGACGAGACTACCAAATACACCAGAGAATACACCTTGCCAAACAAAGATCCGTTTGATTAGGCTATCTTTTGCTCCCATTGTTCGCAAAATTGCAATTTCCGCCGCTCGGTCTTTCACTGCCATCATCAACGTAGACACAATATTAAAACATGCCACGCCAATCACCAGTACCATCACCAAGTACATAATGGTGCGCACGAGCTGAATATCGCGATACAAAAAACCAAACTTTTGCTGCCAGCTTTTCAAATACACGTAAACATCAACCATGCTACCAACCTCGCGAACAATAGAAGGCGCATTGAGAACATCGTCAGTTTTTAGTGAAATGCCAGTGACCCCTTCCCCTAATCTCGCGTATTGCTGAGCATCCGCTAATGGTACTAACGCTAGAGAGTGGTCGATTTGGCCATTCAATGTTAAGAACCCTGACACCTTCACGCGCACTCGCTTAGGAGCCTGCACTTTATTTGCGCCGCCTGTTTGCGGAATCATCAACGTAGCGTAATCCCCCACGGCGACATTTAGCTCGTTTGCTACACCTCGTCCTAAGATCACTTGCTGCTGACCGGCATAAAAGTTTTGCCAAGCTTCTTGGTCAATAAAATTCGATAAGCTCGACACCGCTTGCTCGAAAGTAGGCTCTACACCACGAACTTCTATCGCTTTTAGCTTACTGCCTTTTTCTGCCAAGCCCGTAAAACGAACGTACGGTGCTGCCGCAACAACATGTTCATGTTTTAGAGCTTGATTCATCGTTTTGGTGTAGTCATGAAGTGGTCCATTAACACCTTCTAACTCGCCGTGTGGGATCACAGACAACACACGCGATTGCAGCTCGCGCTCAAAGCCATTCATTGCAGACAAACCGATAATGATCACAGCAACGCCAACCGCAATACCAATAGTCGAAGAAAGCGATATGAAAGACACCATCTTGTTGCGCTTTTTCGCTCGACTGAAGCGACCACCAATCATCAAAGCTAAAGAGGTAAACAAAACTAGCCCTCCGCAGATGCTGTATCAGTCACAAAACGATCTACGAGCAAACCATCTTGCATGTGCATTTGACGATCCATTTTTGCTGCTAGCTCTTTGTCATGCGTGACAACCAAAAATGCAATGTTTGACTCTTTATTGAGCTCGCGCATCAAATCATAGATAGACAGTGCCGTATTGTGATCTAAGTTCCCCGTAGGTTCATCAGCCAAGACCAGATCAGGTTTATTCACCAATGCACGCGCAATCGCAACACGCTGACGCTCACCGCCCGATAACTCGGAGGGTCTATGTTGCATCCGATGACTCAAACCAACTTTATCTAACAGCGCTTTAGCCGCCTGTTTTGCATCCGCTACTTTAGCACCGCCAATCATCAGTGGCATCGCCACATTTTCAAGCGCAGTAAAGTCAGCCAACAAGTGATGAAACTGGTATACAAAACCAAGGTGCTTGTTGCGTAATGCCGCCTGTTTGTTCGAGCTCAAAGCTGATAGGTTTTGCCCTAGAAAATCAACTTCACCATGAGTTGCGTCATCTAACGCACCTAAAATATGCAATAAGGTACTTTTTCCCGAACCAGAAGAGCCAACAATAGAAACCAACTCCCCTTTGTCGATATCGAAACTTACGCCTTTCAACACTTCCGTATCTAACGAACCCTCTCGGTAGACTTTACGAATATCACGACATTCTAATAGCTTATTCATAGCGAAGTGCCTCAGCAGGTTTAACAGAAGATGCTCGATAAGAAGGATAAAGTGTAGCAGCAAGGCTAAGAGCAATCGCCAACACCACCACTAAAAGAATTTGCAGTGAATCAATCAAGATGGGTAGATGACCACCAAAGCTGAATAGCGCCACACCAGCAGATTCAAGAATCGCATTTAGATTAAGTGACAAGATCACGCCCGCAGCGCCACCAACAATCGCGCCAATTACACCACTGCTTGCACCTTGCACCATGAAAATGGTCATCACTTGAGATTGAGTCATGCCTTGAGTTTTCAATATTGCGACTTCTGATTGCTTCTCCATTACCACCATGATTAAAGCGGAGATAATATTGAATGCAGCGACACCCACAATTAGACCTAGCATAAGTCCCATCATGTTCTTTTCCATTTTCACCGCTTGGAAAAGCTCACCACGCTGTTCGCGCCAATCACTCCATTCCCATCCATCAGGCATGGGTTGGTCAGCAAAATCCGTCACCATAAATGGGTCAGAGAAAAAGACACGCCAACCAGAAACCGTGTCTTTAGGGAAACGCATCAGCTTAGATGCATCCGTCATGTTCACAATCATTAATTGACCATCAACGTCCGATCCCGTATTGAAAATGCCTGAGACAGTAAAGTTTCGCTGGCTAGGAATACGACCAAGTGGGGTAAACTGCGTCGCGTTGGTCACCATCAAGCGTACTTTATCCCCGATTGAGACCTTTAGTGAACGCGCCAAACTGTGACCCAAAAATACATTGTAGTCACCTGCATGAAGTGACGATAATCGTCCGGCAATCAAATGGTTGCTAATCGGATCGCCTTTCTTAGGTTCAATACCGATGAGGTAACCAGCCGTCAGCTGTGCAGAACTCTGAATAACAGCCTCTCCTCTAACGATAGGCTCCGGCTGAGATTCACTCGACATCGCTTGAACAAATGGAGGGGCAGACTCGGTCATAGGCGCTTTTCCATCGTGTTGCGAAACCACGGCATGAGGTAGCACACCTAAAATGCGTTCTTTTAACTGCGATTCAAACCCGTTCATCACAGAAAGAACCGTCACCAACGCCATTACACCGATCGTAATACCCGCCGTCGACATATAAGAAACAAATCGGCTGAACCTATCTCCAGAGCGTCCCCGAAGATACCTTAAGCCAATAAACAATGAGATAGGATGATACATATAAGACAAACCAACTGGTTGTTTTGATATAAAGCTTTAGCGGATTATCTTACCTTACTCTTCTCATTAAGAAGACAAGAGAATCGCTAAATTTGTCAACGACATGCAATAAGTCTGTATTTAGGGCAAAAAGTTCAAGGACAAATCGGCTAAACTTGATAACTTCATTCAGTTAGCGATAATCAGTGCCCTATTTCTCTTTGTTTGTTGAGTGAACAGGGAGCGCTCACTGGCAAAAGGATCGACTATATGACAGAGCAAGAATACTTTACCGTCCATCATAACCTCACCATCAACGTCGAAACGTTGAGTGCGGACTTTGCTTTGCCAGATGAAGAAACATTTGCCTCCGAAATTCCAGCACCATTTATTGTCGCCAGTGAATTTAGTCACTTAGATATGTTGGCAGACAACGCGCGTCTAGAGCTGAAAAACAAAGAGTTAAAGCATGTGATCAACTTGCTTGATACGCAAAACGCGAAACTTAACCTCTTGTTGAGCTTTATGCTTTCACAACAAGATGACGCCTCCATTCGCTATCAAACGACGCAGTTTGGTGCTAGTCAACTCAGTTTCCGCTCAGATACAGCGTTAACTACTCAACAACTCGTTCGTGTTAAACTGTTCCTCGATCACCCTGCTGCGGCGATTTACTGTTACGCTCAAGTAGAAGAATGTGATGCTTCAGAGCAAGATTTCATTATCACGCTTAGATACAAGATGCTCCGAGAATCTGATCAAGATTTACTGATAAAGGCGGCACTGTATCAACAACAAAAACTTTTACGTCAGCGCTCGATGGAGCGAGATAAAAAATAATTCCTATGACAAAAGCAACGATTCTTTCCGTCACCAACCCTTCAGAGCGTGGCGACAAAAAACAGCTAGGTAATTTGCCGGGCGCAGCTCTACCTCTAGCCATTGCAGAGCTAGCCAAACAGCATTCGAGTCACTCGCTACTCGTTGTGCCTGACCCGCAAATCGCTTTAAAGCTTCAGGCAGAGATTGAGCAATTCACCGACCAAACGGTAAGCCTGTTCCCCGACTGGGAAACGCTGCCTTACGATAACTTTTCTCCGCATCAAGAAATCATCTCTGAACGTATCGCACGCCTATACCAACTGCCAAGTCAACGTGATGGCATAACCATCGTCCCGGTCAGTACAGTATTGCAACGCCAATCGCCACGTGATTTTCTGTTGCAACACACTTTAATGGTGAAAACTGGTGATCGGCTCTCGCTAGAGAAGTTACGTGTACAACTTGAAAATTCAGGCTACCGCCATGTAGATCAAGTATTTGGACCAGGTGAATATGCAAGTCGTGGGTCTATTCTGGATCTCTTTCCTATGGGCAGCAATGACCCGTACCGCATCGACTTCTTTGATGATGAAATAGATACCATTCGCACGTTTGATCCAGAGAACCAACGCTCTATCGACGATATTCAGCAAATCCAATTGCTGCCTGCACATGAGTTCCCAACCACTAAAGAAGCGATTGAAGATTTCCGTACACGTTGGCGCACCCAGTTCGACGCACGCCGCGAGCCTGAATCAATCTACATGCAAGTGACCAAAGGCACGTGGCCCGCTGGTATTGAGTATTGGCAGCCGCTGTTTTTTGACCATACCGAGACTTTATTTGAATATTTGCCAGAAGACTCTCAAGTCATCACATATGGTGATATCGAATCTGCGGTCGATACTTTCTTAACCGATGTCGAATATCGATACGACCAGAAAAAAGTTGATCCGCTGCGTCCTCTTTTGACTCCTGAACAGCTTTGGTTGAAAAAAGACGAACTTTTCAGTCAACTAAAACAGCTCCCTATCGCTCAATTGAGCCTAGATAAAGTGGTTAAGCGTGCCGGTCGTCAAAACCTACCAGTACAATCGTTAGCCGAGCTTGGCGTTCAACAACAAAATAAAGAGCCGCTCTCGCGCCTTCGTCAGTTTAGTGAGCAATTCAGCGGCAAAATCGTTTTCTCGGTAGAGTCAGAAGGTCGTCGTGAAGCACTAACGGAGCTGTTGCAAGGCATCAAAGTTCGGCCAGTCGTACATGGCTCACTTTACCAAGCTCTAGACTCGGGTGATCGATTCAGCTTGGTCTTAGGCGCAGCAGAGCATGGTTTCATTCACGAAGATCTGAACTTCGCTCTGATCTGTGAAAGTGATCTACTCGGTGACCGTGTTATCCAGCGACGCCGCAAAGATAAAAAAGCCGTCAACAGTGACACCGTTATTCGCCACCTTGCCGAACTAAAACCCGGCCAACCTGTGGTTCATATTGATCACGGTATTGGCCGCTACATCGGTTTACAAACACTTGAAGCCGGTGGTATGAAAACGGAATACGTCACCCTTGAGTATCAAAACGATGCCAAGCTCTACGTGCCAGTTTCATCACTGAATCTTATCAGCCGTTATTCTGGCGGCGCTGAAGAGAGTGCGCCACTGCATAAATTAGGTGGTGAAGCGTGGGCAAAAGCACGTCGTAAAGCGGCAGAAAAAGTGCGTGACGTCGCGGCAGAATTGCTGGATGTGTATGCAAAACGAGAATTAAAACCGGGCTTCAAATTTGAGCTAGATCGTGGGCAATACGCAACATTTAAAGCAACATTCCCGTTTGAAGAAACAGATGACCAAGCGATGGCCATCAATGCCGTATTGTCAGACATGTGCCAGGCAAAAGCAATGGATCGCTTAGTATGTGGTGACGTGGGCTTTGGTAAAACGGAAGTCGCTATGCGCGCAGCATTTGTCGCAACGGATAACAGTAAACAGGTCGCCGTACTCGTACCAACAACCTTGCTTGCTCAGCAGCATTTCGAAAACTTCCGTGACCGTTTTGCCAACTTACCAATCCGAGTTGAAGTACTGTCTCGTTTTAAATCTGCCAAAGAACAAAAAGTCATTCTGCAAGACGTTGCCGATGGTAAAGTAGACATTGTCGTTGGTACGCATAAGCTGCTTTCGAGCGACATTAAATTCAAAGATTTAGGTTTGTTGATCGTTGATGAGGAACACCGCTTCGGGGTTCGTCAAAAAGAAAAAGTCAAAGCAATGCGTGCGGATGTGGACATTCTTACCCTCACCGCAACACCAATTCCACGCACACTGAATATGGCAATGAGTGGCATGCGAGACCTGTCGATCATCGCGACACCTCCTGCACGCCGTTTAGCCATTAAAACCTTTGTTCGACAAAAAGAAGAGCCAGTGGTCCGTGAAGCGGTACTGCGTGAAATTATGCGTGGTGGTCAGGTTTACTTCCTGCACAATCAGGTTGAAACCATTGAAAAAACGGCAGAAGACTTACAGAAACTCATCCCAGAGGCACGCATTACCGTGGCTCATGGTCAAATGCGCGAGCGCGAACTTGAGCGAATCATGAATGACTTCTACCATCAGCGCTTTAATGTGTTGGTGTGTACAACCATCATCGAAACCGGTATCGACGTACCAACGGCGAATACCATAATCATGGATCGTGCGGACAATCTTGGCTTGGCGCAGTTGCATCAATTGCGTGGCCGTGTTGGACGTTCGCACCATCAAGCCTATGCTTACTTATTAACGCCACATCCAAAAGCCATGACCAAAGATGCCATCAAGCGTCTTGATGCGATTGCTTCACTGGAAGACTTAGGTGCTGGCTTTACGTTAGCAACCCACGATTTAGAAATCCGTGGTGCTGGTGAGCTGCTTGGTGATGAGCAAAGTGGGCAAATTCAATCCGTTGGTTTTACACTTTATATGGAAATGCTGGAACAAGCAGTGCAAGCATTAAAAGAAGGCAAGGAGCCATCTTTGGATGAGCTGCTTCGTGAGCAAACTGAAGTGGAAATGCGAATCCCAGCGCTCTTACCAGATGATTACATTCCGGATGTAAACACACGACTGTCGATGTACAAACGCATTGCGAGTGTCACAAGCAGTGATGAACTATCAGAGCTAAAAGTGGAACTGATTGATCGCTTTGGTCTGCTTCCAGACGCAACAAAGAACTTACTTGCCGTCTCAGAATTGAAAATTTCGGCTGGTAGTTTAAAAGCGAAAAAGATAGAAGCCCATGATAAAGGTGGATTTATCGAGTTTTACCCTGATGCTGACATAAATCCAGCGTATTTAGTTAAACTGCTGCAATCACAGCCGCAAAAATTTGCAATGGAAGGTCCAACTAAGTTCAAGTTTAGCGTACCATTGGTGGACCGACGTAAACGCATTCAGTTTGTTCAAGACTTACTGAATGATTTTAAACAGAATTTATTACCAACGAGCTAATAGTCGAATGAGAATACTGATCCCGTTATTGCTTCTATGTGTCTCAATGCCCTCTTGGGCACAGCGCCAATTTGATATTGAAGTGATCATTTTCAAGCGAGCAGTCGACGCTGAAAGCACAACAGAATCTTGGCCGAATCAACTGCCAAAAATCGATATGGAAAATGTCGGTAGCCTAGAGAGTGAATCCTACCGCCGCTCTAAAGGCGTGACACTTTTGCCAAGTTCTTCTTTCCGTCTCAACGCGCAAGAAGCGGCACTAAATAATCATGCCGGCTTTAAAGTGCTTAAACACGTAGCCTGGCGTCAAGGTGACCGAGGTAAATCTAGCGCCCCAATTTTCCGCATCGTTGGCGGGCGAGATTTCTCTGATTCTTATCAAGCAGATGGCCGCCCACTCAATGGCAATCAAACATTTTCCAGCGACGGTTACAGTGAAGAGACGGTCAATGGTCCTTTATATGAACTAGATGGTCGATTCCAAATATACGTACAGCATTACCTCTTCGCCGAAACAACACTAGATCTGCGCGAACCAAGTGTTAGAGAGGTGCGTTTTGAACCAAC
This sequence comes from Vibrio sp. OPT41, assembly GCF_015163595.1. Lineage (NCBI taxonomy): Bacteria > Pseudomonadati > Pseudomonadota > Gammaproteobacteria > Vibrionales > Vibrionaceae > Vibrio > Vibrio sp. OPT41. Next base: position 883,890 of record NZ_JADDYH010000014.1, read on the forward strand.
CTCAACTGAGCAATTGGCGGATGACTTAGGTGAAGTAGATGGTAACGTCCAAGTCGGTAACTTGGCAGAAATATCGCCGACAGTAACCGAAGAGAAATTCCTGAAGAGTTATCGAATGGATCAAAAACGTCGTATGCGTAGCAGCGAGACTCATTACCTAGATAACCCGTTGATGGGTATGATCATTCAAGTTCGTCGGGTTCGATAAGCACGAGCGGTTCGACAAAGCGCAGCAAAGCTGCGCTTTGTTTTTATCTGCTATACCTCAGTTATTCCTAACCAACGCAGAGCAAGGAAAATAGCTGCGTTCAAGTATAAATAGACAGCTTTCAATTTACTTACACTCAACATGGAAGTCGTATTAGTTCATGAGTCCAGACTTTGAAATCATTGCGCCCCGCTTAGCGCTCAAGCTCATCCCTGCTGAAGAAGCACATTCACTACAACGATTACTTGCAGAATCCCCTTCGCTGCACCAATGGCTTGACTGGTGTGATAAAAACGTCACATTGAAAACCGCGCAGGACTTTCTGTTGGCAACCCGTCTTAACTGGGTCAAAACTGAGGCTTTTGGTTTCGGTATCTATGAGCGGCAAAGTAACACTTTGGTTGGAATGGCAGCGGTTAATGAGTTATATCATACGTTTAATATGGCGAGTATTGGTTACTGGGTTGCCGACCGCTATCAACGGCAAGGCTATGCCCAAGAAGCCGTTAAAGCCTTAGCAGAATTCTGCTTCGCAAAGCTAAGTTTAACTCGACTAGAGATTGTTTGTGACCCCGACAACGAAGCTAGCCAAGCCTTAATTGAGTCCGTCGGTGCACAAAAAGAAGCCATCGCCAGAAACCGGTTTATTTTTCAGGGTAAGCCTAAAGATGGCGTTGTGTTCTCACTTTTACCGACAGATCTAACATAAACAAAAAGCCACCGACTTGCGGTGGCTTCTGCATTTTTTAAGATACAACACATCCACATAGAGTGGATTTAAAACCTTAGTGCAGCTTAAGGTTTGGACGCAGCACGCGATTAATGCGACCGACGAGCATCATCAGACCGGTTTTGAATACACCGTGCAACGCCATTAGGTGCATGCGATACAACGAGATGTAAACGACACGAGCAATACGGCCTTCTACCATCATCGACCCTTTAGTTAGGTTCCCCATCAGACTACCAACGGTTGAAAAGCGACTTAGAGACACTAATGAACCGTGATCTTTATATACATAGTCTTTCAACTCGCGCCCGTTGATCTTCGCGACGATGTTACTAAATGCCTGGCTTGCCATTTGGTGTGCAGCTTGAGCGCGTGGCGGCACGAACGAACCGTCAGACTGGGTGCATTGTGCTAAGTCACCAATAACAAAGATGTCATCATCTCGTGTTGTCTGTAGTGTGTTTTTCACTACAAGCTGATTGATACGGTTCGTTTCTAAGCCAGCGATATCTTTAATAAAGTCTGGAGCTTTGATACCCGCAGCCCAAACCATGATTTGAGCTGGGATCTTCTCACCATCTTTTGTAGTAAGGCCATCTTTTTCAGCTTTAGTCACCATAGTGGCGGTGCGCACGTTTACGCCCAACTTCACCAACTCTTGATGAGCAGCAGAAGAAATACGTGGAGGTAACGCTGGTAAAATACGCTCACCTGCTTCAATCAGATTGACGTTCAACTTGCTAGAATCAAGATCACCGAAGCCATAAGTGCGCAGCTCTTTAACAGCATTATGTAACTCAGCTGATAGTTCAACGCCAGTTGCACCAGCACCAACAATCGCAATATCGACCGTACCGTTACCGTTTTTCGCGTGCAGCTTTAGGAACTCGTTGTTCATTTCTGTACGGAAACGGTGTGCTTGCTCAGGGCTGTCTAGGAAAATACAGTTTTCACGAACGCCAGGCGTGTTGAAGTCGTTTGATGTCGAGCCAATCGCCATCACTAGAATGTCGTATTCTAGCTCACGGCTTGGCATAAGAAGTTCACCGTGTTCGTCTTTAAGCTCACTTAAGATGATCACTTTACGTTCACGGTCGATGTCTTGAAGGCTACCCATTTGGAAGTCGAAGCTGTGGTTTTTTGCATGAGCTCGATAGCTCAGTGCATCTACTCCTTCGTCCAAAGAACCTGTAGCAACCTCATGCAATAATGGCTTCCACAAGTGGCTCGCTTTTCGATCGACTAGCGTAATTTGCGCACGGTTTTTGCGACCTAGAGTTCGACCAAGCTTAGTTGCCAACTCAAGACCACCTGCACCGCCGCCTACAACGATAATGCGTGTCACAATGATTTTCCTCTACAAAAATGAATATATGGGGTTCAGCTCGATGCATGACTCACAAACATTTGTGGCATCCATCCAACCGATGAATTCTTGGTTCTTAGAGGTGTCTCAATTACTTGGATTAAAAAACTGCCACTCACCTTGATTCTTTATCTATCAATGACTTGTCAGGGTTTGGCATGTTTATCTGGTACGCATACGACGCCAGAATTTTTTGGGCAAGTTTATTACTCGCTCTCAATTTTTTTTGATATTTATCAAATTATTTTAGTCCGGTTCATTATATAGAGACCAACTTTGAAGGCAACCAAAATCCGTGTAACGAGTACGGATTGACTACTTTTCGACTACTCTACAACAAGGTGTTCGTGCTACATAGGAGGGAAGTAAGAAAACGGTAAGGAGAACACAATATTCAAAGCGTTAAACCAAGAAAATGTGCCTTTCAAAGAGACAGTGGCTCGGCATACTCAAGAGAAGGAATCGCAGCAAAGCAGCCGATAAAAACGCCGCTTTACTGTCTACACTCAACATTAATAAGTATTTTTAAATGCCTTTATCGCTTGTAAATGATGAGAGATTTTTTTGAACTTATGAGACTGAGTTTCATCCCAAATGATTTGATAGTGTTTTTCTAGCTCAGCTGCCGTTTTCGAATTGTCATGCACTTCATCATCTTTAGAGAGAATCACTAAGCAGTGAGCTTGATTTTTCGCTCGGAACTGATCAACACATTTTGTTGCGATATCTTCGTACTCTTCTGGACGATCGATTCGACCAGCCATCGTTTTTTCTGGGTGCAAGTTCGGGTTGAACATCACTTGCTTGATACCGCATAGAAAACCAATTCGCTCAGACCAGTAACCACCTAAACCAACCCCGCAGATTAACGGGTTTGGGTCATCAGATTGATCGATAACTTTAGACACTTCTTTTAACAAGTGTTGCATGTCGTGCTTTGGGTGAAGGGTGCTGTAATTGATAAAACGAACGTCGTCGTCGATAAATTGCAGTTGAAGAACTTTTTCGTGGTTACCCGGGCTTGTACTGTCAAAGCCGTGTAAGTAAATAATCATGTGTACCTCTCCCTGTGTGTATCTGGTACTTTTATTAAAACTACCACTATTTCCTTACTGTTAAAGGGGAAAATATCACGAGTTCTCAAAACAGTGATCTTCCATACACAATGAGCCTTTCAACTCATACGCACTGTTTAAGTATTGTTCAGTTCCCCACAATTTATAGGCAAGTAGATACCAGAGCATCGCCATCACCAAGGTTCTTGGTTGCCAAGCGTGTACACCTCTCAGCCAAAGAGACACATCTTCGATACCTCGAATTTGGCAATACTGCTTTACCGCTTCTTCCACAGGCGCATTCGCGACCTGAATAGTTAAGGTCAAATCAAGCCTAGGGTCAGCAATCCCGGCATACTCCCAATCAATGACTTTCACCCCACTCTCCCCTCGCACTAGGTTGTAACACCCCAAATCGAAGTGACATAGGGCAAGCGGAACAGGTGCAACGTTCGGTTCCGTGCGCCACTTCATGTACAAAGCCTCAAACTCCGTACCCACATACTGACCATCAAGCTCAAGCCAATAATGATCGATGCGAGAAATATATGAAAATGGAACCAAAGGAATTGCGCTTATCGGATATTGATGAATCTTCGCCGCAATGGATAATAAATCGCTTAGTGCTAAGCCTGACTCCGTCAGTGCCTCTCCTTCTATCCATTCCACCAGCAACCCTTGCTCATGAATAAAAACTGGCTTGGGGCCAATTTCCAATGAAGAGACTGCATTCAGCACTTGATATTCACTGTGACGAGAAATTGAAAAAGCCTTGCAGACATGACTGGTCGGTCGCCAGATGTATGCAAGGCCTTGAGAAGATTCCAACCGCCAACAACGGTTGGTGAGCCCCCCGGTAACAGTTTGTACTTTTACCGGAGGCTCCGTAAAGAAGCCATCGAGAGCATTAAGACTCGGATCTAACTGTTTTGCTTGTTGCCAAGAAAACCATGCCATTGATGACTTCTCCACCCTGTTCGATTAAAGACCGAATAGGCTCTTAGATTGCGCTTTACGAATTTCAGTTTCATCCGCCCACTCAATCAAACCTGTTTCTAGGTCCATTAGGCGCATGGTCATCTTGTAGTATACATCTTTATCGCTACCTGCATTTTTCACAATGCTAGATAGGTTGCCGTAAAGCATGTATTGAGCACCAACCATTTTACCAAATTGGATAGCTGTGCTTTGGTTAACAAGCTCATCCGTGTTTTGGAAGTTAAGTTGTTCACGCACAGACTCAACACGATCCATATCAACAAAACGGAACTTACCTGAGTTCAACATCTTAGTAGAGATCGTGTCAGTAATGGATTCAGTGTCAATATGTTCACTGGTTTTGTTCTTAATTCGCTCAACAAAAACGATAGGACGTTGGTCACGAGTAATTGCTGCTACAGAGCCCGACATCATCATGCTATCCACCATTTCAGCCGCGATTTTTTGTAAATCTGTTGAGCCAAAATCGATAGTCGTGGTTTCTGTTGCTTGCGCATCGCCGTAAGAGACTTTGTTAGAACAGCCACCTAAAATGACGGCAAGACCTAAAAGAGCAATAATACTTTTTTTCATGAGAGTTCCTTAGTTTTTCAATACCAGCGCATCGTTAGCGCGGCAGCTTCGGCAGAGCCGTTAAGATTAATCGTCTTGTGCTTCTCTAATTTGCACACGGAATTTTGTGCCATTTGGATTCACAGTAACTTCAGATAACGTGACTTGCTCAAATCCTCGCACAATCATTTTTCGCCACGGACCAGGTTTGGTATTCACTTCTAAACCATTGTTGTCATACCAATAAAATCGGTAAAGAATGTGCTGATCACCTTTGTAATTGCTACTCAGCTGCACGACTCCTCGTGGGCGATCATCAACGTAAGTGGTGGTGATGTTGTCAACTAATAAGCGACTACCTAAAACGTTATCATTAAAAAATACTTTTTGCGTTTGGCCATCAATTCGAATACCAGCCGTGTTTTCGGCGCATCCAACTAAACCAATAGCCATTGCTAAACAAACAAGCCATGCTTTCATTACAGTCTCCCTAGCTGTTTATGCCACACGGTTGAGTGTGCTCCCTGACGAGATACCCATACCAATGTAGTCTGCTGTGCAGGCACTTCAAACTGATAGGTTTGATCACCCAAGTTTAAACTTTGTGTTCCCGGTTTCACGATTTTTGAAGCCGTTTTCACTTGCGCTGGCAATGTTTGCCAACTTCTTGTATCTGGCTGTTCGGTCAATGTGTTCCATACATTGAAAAGTATGTTGCCCACATCATCGCCTTTTTTCGCCGCCTCTTTTCGGATTCGATCTTTTGCCCAAACACGAAGAGCTTGACGGATCACTATTGTAGTAAGACGTTCATTAAGATCGTTTTGCGCCATCGCATTAACATCAGTCAGCGTACTGGAAGGCAATACCTGACCATTTAAAACAACATCGCTAAAACGTTGAGCACCTCGGTTCTGATAATAAGGAAGCGCCAACGAATAAATCGCGCCATTATCGCGACTGTCGTAAATCGGTAAATCAATACGCCACCCTTTCATCGCCTCAACAACACCCTGCTCATCAATAACGATGACTCGCCCTTGTGACTGAGTTAATCCAGAAGGTGCTTTGCCATACCGCTTCTCTAGCATGCGCAAGTCTTCACGCATGCCCAGCTTCTTAGCAGCGTATAAGGTGCTTTCTACAACTTGCTTGTTGTCTGGCATTACAGCGAGTGCTCGTCGGTAATCAACATAAGCACTGTTTAAGTCTCGCGACGCTTCATATAACAAGCCAGAAAGATAGAACAGATAACCATTTTGTACCGCGCTTAGTTTTTTACCAGCATCAGGGTAGTTCGCTAATACACTGCCTAAATTGGCAGATATGCCTTGCTTGTTAAGGTCTTTCTCTGCTGCTTTTAGCTCTTTTTCACGCGCCTTTCTTGCCGCTTCCTGAACTTGATTAGCTCGACGCACTTCAACTAGTGCTCCTTCTAAATCGTTTTTCTGTAAGTAATTTAGTCCTAGATACAGGTGCAAAAAGCCAAGTTCGTAATCGGCGGGATGATAGTCTTGGAGATTGTCGTTCACTGCGAGAGAGCCGACGCTCGTTGCCGTGTCTGACACAGATATCGTCGCTCGATCTTGTTGGACACGTACGGCACGATCGCTGCTTTCTAGCGCATTCAAACTTGTCGGGTAATCTTCAGCAAGAAAAGAGATGCGACCTTTTTCAAAATTGCCAAGTATCTCGCCACCCACTTCACTTGATTGAAGTTGTTTTGCTTTGGCATATTCCCCTGCAACAACGGCTTGATAAACTTCTTGATTCTGGTTGCTGTAATGACTAAACAGATTGCCCGCAGATAAATTCGCGCAGCCAGAGGCCATTAAAGCCCAGCTCATCAGCCCTAACAGCTTTACACCTAGTTTCACATTTATCTCCACAAATGTGTCATTCGACAGGAAAAAGAAGTGGGTGAATCACCACCCACTTTTAAAAGCTTAGCTCAATACCATTGGACCTAGAGGGCGGCCGCCTAGTAGGTGCATGTGAATATGGTAAACCTCTTGGCCACCATGTGGATTACAATTAACGATTAGGCGATAGCCGTCTTCAGCAATACCTTCTTCTTTCGCTAACTTTCTAGCAACAGTGAACAAACGCCCCATCATTGCTTCATCTTCAGCTTCTACATCATTCGTTGTTGGGATCAGTTTATTCGGAATAATGAGAATATGGCTTGGTGTGCGAGGGTTAATGTCGCGAAACGCAGTCACCAAATCATCTTGATAAAGGATATCGGCAGGGATTTCCTTGCGAATAATTTTACTAAAGATCGTTTCTTCCGCCATGAGGACTCCATTTTATAAACGTAATTAGATCCCAATTAGTATGCGCCAACCAAAAGCGGAGCTCAATAAAAACAGTGTTCACTTAACATTATTAATCAAATGCTAATTAACGAAGCTTTTTTTGTCGTGTGCGTCATAAAATGCGCGTCACAAACTGAATACAATCCAATGAATTTTGTTACTTTTTTAAGACAATTATTATTTTTATACCCAAGTAAATTCAAAAATACTTGGGTAGCTTGTCTATTTTTGGGAGAGGAAGCTCACTTATGCGAGGTTCAGTTATTAAAAGGATGTATGCCGGCTTTGCACTGATCATCATCCTATTTGCCGTCACAATTGCCATTATGATGGGAGGAATGAGTGATATTCACGGAAAATTTGGCACGGTTTCTAAATCATCCCTACCGTTGGTATCGTTATCTAATCAAACCAGTGTTGAGCTGCTTTCTGCCGACAAATCATTTAAAGACTTCCTGACGACAGAGAATAAACAACGCATGGATGAAATGCGTCAGGAATTTGCTAGATCTCAACAGCGCTTCGAATCCACATTGGCTCAACTGAAAACCGCAAGCCAAATCTACCCTTCTCTTGCCGAACCGTTTTCAGAGTTAAAAACGTTAGAGCAGAGCTATTTTACAGAAGCTCTAGAGGCCATGGACAACTACGAAGCAATGTTCGCGGCTCAAGAAGAAGTGCAAAAATCCTCACGCCGCTTCCAAAAACTGAATACCGAACTTTCGGTTGGTCTTAAAGAATATGTGGCAGATCAAACCAGCATTTCTGTCAAAGTCATGGCAAAGAGCTACTTTATCAAGTTAAAAGATGCCGAAGTAATTACCTCTGATGCCCTCGCCAGTTCCAACCCTGAGTTTGTTACGCAAGCCGTAGCTAAAAACCGCAAAGCAGTAACGCACTTGAATTACGCATTCCGCGGGTTGGTGACTCAGCTTCCTGAGCTAGAAAAAGCTTTTGGCGAATCTGTAGAGCAATTTACTCGTGACGTTGGTATGCGTGGCGGTGTGCTAGACCAACATAATAATTACCTCAATGCTCGCGCCGCTTTGTATAACAATATCGCCAACCTAGCAAATAAAGTGGATTCAACCATGGCGATTCTTGAGCAATTCACGACAACCGCAACAGATAAGCTCAATGAATCATTGGCAGACGCAGGTGACATATATTCGGCGGGTGTAACGAAAGCCATCATCATTGGCGTTATTGTCGTTTTACTCGCGACAGCGATTGGCTACCACATCGCTCAAAGCGTTCGCGAACCGTTGACTCGTATTCTAAAAGTGTTAGAAAGCCTGACTGAAGGTGATATGACACAGCGTATCGACATTCGCTATAACAACGAATTCAGCCGTGTGAGTGGACACATTAACTCACTCGCCGACAACCTTCACGAGATCTTGGTGAAACTCAACGAAGCGTCAGAAAACCTATCGTCAACCGCGACAACCAACGAACGCACCTCTTCGCAAGCACAAATTAAATTGAGCTCTCAACGCGAACAAACAGCAAACGTCGCTACCGCGATGACAGAAATGTCTCATTCAGTGCAGGAAGTCGCGCAAAGTGCGCAAGGCTCGTTAGAAATGGTGCAACGCGTCGAATCTGCCTCTGAAGAAGGTAGAAATGTTATGAGCAGTAATATCTCAACCATTAATCAACTAGAAACACGTTTGAACGAATCGGTCTCCGCAGTTTCTGAGCTACAAAAAATGAGTGGTCAAATTGGGTCTATCCTTGATGTGATCCGCAACATTGCGGAGCAAACCAACCTACTGGCATTGAACGCGGCAATTGAAGCGGCTCGCGCTGGTGAACAAGGTCGCGGCTTCGCGGTAGTGGCAGATGAAGTACGAGTACTCGCATCAAGAACGACTCAATCAACCACTGAAATTGAATCCATGATCAGTAATCTGCAATCTAGCTCGCAATCGGCGAACCAAGTCATACAAAGCTGTATGAGCGATATGGAGATGTCGGTTGAGCAAGCATCAAAAGCGAACAGCTCAATGGAAGAGATCCAGGCGCTAATCATCGAAATCAGCCAAATGAGTACGCACATTTCACAAGCAGCAGCAGAGCAAAGTGAAACATCAACAGACATTGCTCGCAGCATCGAAGATATCAACAGCATCGCCGATGAAAGTTTCCGAGCCATGTCGAATATCGCACAAACCAGTGAATCACTGACCCACTTGGCTCATCAGCAAAATGAATTGGTCCACCGATTTAAGTTATAAATACTTTATAATTAAGAGCATTAATTAGTGCAATCAACTGTATAAGGGCGACTTTTTGTTAAGTCGCCCTTGTTTTTTGTCGGCCATGTCTACATATGATTAATAAGGCCAGCTCATCCCCTTGCACAACTCTTTTCGAGCGGCCTCATAAAAAGGAAAATCTATGGCTGTTCATGTTGGTATTATCGACCAAGACCCAGTGAGATTGGTCACTCCTCTATTAGATAATCGTACGCTAAGCACACATATCGTCTTCATCGGAGACAAGAGCCAGTTAGATATATTTGACCGACTGAGTGCCGTTTTAGATCAACGAGAAATTACTTCTGAATTTTTTGAAATTCCATCCGCTGTTAATACATCTCTGATCAAACAAGCAATTCAAAAACTGGCAAAAGATCTCCATGAACGCGGCGAAGATGTAAAATTGAACGCGAGCTGTGGTCTTCGTCATCGCTTGTTGTCGGTGTACGAAGTTTTCCGTACCTATCGCTGGCCAATTTTTGTGGTTGAGCCTAGTAGCGATAAGCTTTGTTGGTTATACCCTGATGGCAAAGAAGATACCCAAGTCGAAGATCACATTACGATTGCAGATTACCTCACTATCTTTGGTGCACGCGGCGAGTTTCACCACGTTGATTTACCACCTCTTCTTGATAAAAAATTGTATGAACTTGGTGAACGATGGGCCTCAAATGCGCTTGAGCTTGGGCCAGGTCTAGCAACACTTAACTACCTTGCAACCACATGCCGCAAAGAACAAAAGCTTGATGTCGAGCTCTCCGAAAAACAGCAGGGCTACCGTGAGCTCAACATGTTGCTTTCAGATTTAGTAGAAGCAGAAATCGCCACCTATGAAAATGGCGTTTTAACGTTTGCAGATGAAGATGCTCGACGCTTTTCAAACGGTGAGTGGTTAGAAACTTTGGTTCACAGCACCGTGAAGCAAATCCAAGACACCATGCCGACGATTCAAGATCGATCGTTAAATGTTCAGGTTTATCGTAAACTTGGTGAAAGTGAAGTACGCAATGAGTTAGATGTCGCAACAGTTGTAAACAACAAGCTGCACATCATCGAGTGCAAAACCAAAGGCATGAGAGATGACGGCGACGATACTTTATATAAGTTAGAATCGCTTCGCGATCTATTAGGTGGCTTACAAGCGCGCGCAATGTTGGTGAGCTTCCGTCCTCTTCGTCACAATGACATTACTCGTGCTGAAGACTTAGGGCTAGCCCTGATTGGCCCTGATGAGCTTAAAGATTTAAGAACGCACTTAACGGCTTGGTTTAAAGACGCGGGCGGTTCAGACGAGATATAGTGCCATTAAGAAAAGCTAAAATTCACAACGATAAAAAGCAGCATTAATGCTGCTTTTTTTATACCTAAATTTTAGCTGTACGCATTTCTATAAGTAGAAAAAAACCAGAGGTTAGCCTCTGGTTTTTTCTGTTTGTTTAAATGCCAACTATAGAGGCTTAAAGCATTTTACGCGCTGCTTCTACAACCACTTTAATTGAACGCGCTTCCGTTTCTTTCAGAGTTGAATGATCTGGAATCTCTTTTTGTGTACGGTTGATGATAACACCAGCCACACAACCCGCTTTTAAACCAGAGCTCGCACACATTGTTAGCAGTGTTGCAGACTCCATCTCGAAGTTAAGTACGCCCATGTCTTGCCATTCTTGCATAGAGCCTTGGAAACGCTTAACAACACGACCAGAGAACGTATCGTAACGTTCTTGACCAGGGTAGAACGTGTCGCTTGATGCAGTCACACCCATGTGAACTGTAGCGCCAGACTCTTCTACCGCTGCTTTCATTGCGGTTGCTACTTCAAAGTCAGCAACTGCTGGGAATTCCATAGGAGCAAAGTGTAGGCTCGCACCGTCAAGACGAACTGACCCCGTCGTTACGATCATGTCACCCACGTTTACATGCGGTTGAATTGCACCCGTTGTACCAACACGTAGGAAAGTGCGAACACCAAGCTGTGCCAATTCCTCAACTGCGATAGAGGTAGAAGGACCACCAATACCTGTAGAACAAACCACAACAGGTTTACCGTCTAGCTCTGCACGGTATAGCGTGTATTCACGATGGCTTGCTAGAAATACTGGATTTTCCATTTGTTCTGCGATTTTTTGAACACGCGCTGGGTCACCAGGAATGATCGCTAGAGTCGCACCATTAAGATCAGCTTCAGTAACACCTAAATGGAATACAGCTTGAGACATAAGTCGCTCCTTATTGTGGCTTATTTTATGAACAATAAGCTCATTAATCAGTTATTGGGTACAGATGCACTGTAGCGAACCTTTCACCAACATAGAGTGATCACAATCACAATGATAAAATGTAATGAAAATGAAATTTCAAACAAAACTGGTATTGATCACACTTTAAGGGGCATTAGATCATTTTGTTGCATAGCAATGCGTGATTTCAAGGACGAGAAAAACGTCTGATCGCATCAGGTGAATACGGTTAAAAAAAGCCCGATACACGAATGCCTCGGGCTATTAATGAGTGGGATCAATGGTTAGGTCAGTTATTTGATCTGCTTGGACTCAAAACGAAGTAATCTCAACGCATTCAATGTCACCAGTGCTGTTGCACCACTGTCGGCTAATACAGCAACCCACAACCCAGTAACACCAAGTAAACTTGTCACTAAGAATACACCTTTCAAACCTAGCGCTAACGCGACATTCTGACGAATGTTACTTAGCGTCGCGCGCGACAGTTCTATCATGGCAGGTAGCTCAATCAAACGGTTGTGTGTTAACGCCGCATCAGCAGTCTCGAGCGCAACATCCGTACCGCCTCCCATCGCAATGCCGATACTCGAAGCTTTCATGGCTGGAGCATCATTGATACCGTCTCCCACCATCGCAACGGTATGTTGTTGTGATAGCTTCTCGACGTAATGCACCTTGTCTGCAGGTAACAAACTCGCTTTATAATCCAAGCCTATTCTATTTGCCATTGCTTCTGCACTTCTCGGGTTGTCACCCGTTAGCATCACCGACGTGACCCCAAGTTCCTTCAACATTGCGATGGCTTGCTGGGCATCTGAGCGCAATGTATCTTGCCATGCGATCACGCCAATGACCTCGTCATCGTAACGAACAATGACAACCGTTTTACCTTGTTGTTCCAACGTAACTACTTGCTCTATGGCTTCTTGAGAAAGTGGAAAGTCTGCCTTTGAAGGCGTGACCACTTGGACCATTTTTCCATCGACGTAACCAGTGACACCAGAGCCTACTTGCGCGGTTTTATCCAACGCTTCAGGAATAGTAAGCCCCTGCTCTTGCACTTTGGTAACTAAAGAAACCGCTAGAGGATGACTTGAACCAACCTCGATTGACGCAGTTAGGCTAAGTAACTTGTCTTCATCCATATCAAAAGCAAAGACATCAGTCACTTCTGGTTTACCTTGCGTCAGTGTCCCAGTTTTATCAAATGCGACAGACTCAACCTTGCCAAGCAACTCAAGCGCCGCACCACCTTTGATCAATGCGCCCCGCTTAGCAGCTGCCGCCAAGCCAGAAGTGATCGCCGCAGGCGTTGAAATTACTAATGCACATGGACAAGCAATCAACAGCAGGGCGAGTCCTCGATAGATCCACGTTTCCCACGGTTGGGCAAATAGTAATGGCGGCGTAACGATAACCATCAGAGACACCAGCATCATTAGCGGCGTATACCAACGGCTAAATTTATCAAGAAAGCGTTCTAATGGTGCCTTACGGGATTCTGCTTCTTCAATCAAATGAAGAATTCGGTCTATCGCATTCTCGCCCTGACGGGAAGTCACCTGTAAGCGAACCACTTTATCGACAACCACAGCCCCGGCCATCACTTTGCCACCGGTTTGATGTTCAACGGGAACAGATTCTCCCGTTAACGCACTTTCGTCAAAACTCGCAAGCGCATCTTGCAAAACACCGTCGGCAGGCAAACGACCTCCGGGTGCGACTTCTATGATATCCCCTGGTTTAAGCTGAGCAGCTGGTACTTCTTTACGTTCACCATCAATAATTAAAATTGAATTTTCTGGGACTAAGTCCATTAACGCCTGGACACCGCTTCGCGCGCGAGATGATGCATATGCTTCTAACTTTTCACCAATAAGGAAAAGCAATAACACCATTGCGGCTTCGGCGGTTTCACCTAAATATAAAGCGCCGAGCGCCGCTACACTCATTAACGTTTCAATCGCAAAAGGCGTACCGCTACGCGCCAACTTAAATGCTTTGAGCGCGATTGGGTATAAACCAAGTAAACACGTCAAAGTGAATAACCAAGCGCTTATTTGAGGGTCGATCTTAGAAATTACTGCCGCAGTAGCCATTGCACCAGCAATCGAGAGAATTTGGATGTTGTCTCTTATGACGCCAAGCCAGCCTTTCTTTGTAGTGCTTGGTTTTGGAGCATCCAGTGAAGAGAGCGGGAAACCCGTTTTTTGGGCTGTCTGCTCTATCGTAGCTATCAGCTCTAGACCATCAAAATCGACGACCAGTTTTTCTGTTGCAAACAAAACCTTGGCTTGGCTGACGCCTTGTAAAGACGTAATGGCTTTCTCAAGCTTTTGCGCACAAGATGGGCAATCCATACCTGACACAAGCCAAGCGTTCCGAACGGAGGAATTACTCTCCCTTGTGGGATCGTCTTCCTCGCCTGTGTCAACGCTGCAGCCTCCTCCACTACAGCAAGAGCTTTCAGAAACATCAACACTGGCCTGAGAGATATTGAGCGAAGATTTTACTGGCGCACAGCATGACTCGCTTGCACCAAGCGGCACCGCAGTTTTGATTTTGCTAGATTGGCAACCTTGATGTTTTGTACACATAATTTTTTCCTTATTGGTATCGGTGATTTACCTATTGCTAAGGATAAACCTTAGAGTAAGCTCCAAGGTCAAGATAAATTTGTACAGTTCGGCGATATAAAATAAAAAAGACGCCGAAGCGTCTTTCCAAACCAGTTTAAAAGCAATATTCCGTAAAGTTTAAACAGAGAGGTTAAACGGGATGCTTAAAACACTCATTTAATGTCATTCCTATGGCACGCAGCACGTCTCTTCTTGTGATAACACCAACCAACTTACCTTTGCCATCCACCACTGGATACATTTTCGGCTTTCCAACTTTCATCATGTCAGCCAGTTCAATTACTGACATTTCTGGAGAAACAGATAAGACATCATCATGCATACACTCTTGTACCGTATGTGTATCTTGGCAGTGATAACTTGCTTTCACCAACTTATCTAATAAGTCTTGCTCCGATAAAAACCCAACCACTTTTTCATTTTCATCAATGACAGGGCCACCTAGTGTGACACTTTGCATTACTTTGTTTAAAGCTGCCGAAAGTGACATATCTTTCGTGAAAGTCACCGCTTGCAACGTCATGTAATCTTTTACTTTTAATGAATGCATTCTTATCTCCTTAAGGGCATTTTATTGCGGCCTTTAGATAAGTGTCGCCTAATTTCCTGATTTTACTAAATGGAAAGGAGTAATTTTATTTATAGGCACAGCCTATTGAACTAAAACAAAATTAACTCACCGAACAACATTCACTGTATTTCGTTAAACGCAAGATTCAGCCAGGCTGATTTTTCTAGGCAAAATACAACAAAGCCAGTCAATTGACTGGCTTTGTTATTATGTAATTGTTGCGTTAGCAATGTTGGCGGCGCATGTTGTCTAAAATAATGCCAGTCGCCATCGCGACATTCAGTGATTCGGCACCGCCAAACGCCGGAATCGTGATCTTATCTGTCACGAATTTTGCTGCGGCTTCACGCACACCATGAGATTCGCTGCCCATCAACAAAATACCTTCAGCAGCGAAATCCGTTTTATGAACGCTCTCTCCTTCCAAAAACGCGCCATATACTGGCAATTTGGCGTGTTCCAAGTAACTTGGCAAATCCACCAAACTCACTTGTACGCGGCCAAAGCTGCCCATGGTCGCACTGATCGTTTTAGGATTATAAGGATCAGCACAATCTGTACTCGCAATAATGTGCTTGATGCCATACCAGTCTGCAACACGAATAATCGTACCTAGATTACCAGGGTCGGATACACCATCTAGCGCAATCATCAAGCCTTTCGCTTGAGGCTCTTTTACACTCGGAATTTCAACCACAGCAATGGCCGCATTATTGCTCACAAGCGTGCTCGCTTTGGTCAATTCATCAAGCGATGCTTCAACACAATCAAAACGATTTAGCGTACCAGCATTTTGTTCGAGAAATGCCGCTGTTGCAAAAACCTGCTTCACCTTCAATGAACTACTTGCTAGCTCTAGTACGTTCTTTTCACCCTGAACTAGGAATAAGCCATGCGCTTTACGCTGTTTCTTTTGACCTAAAGCACGAAGCAGTTTTAATTGGTTTTTTGAAATCATTAAAGTATCCCAGGTGAAAATGGTTATTCGGCGAGCGTACCCTAAACAATCTTCACGACAGTTCGGTATCAAGCGGATGAGATTATAAATTATACCTAAATAACCTCAAGAAGCTTGATCATCAGAAGACGTTGAACACCAAGCGTAGCCAAAATAAAAGAAGGCTCAAAAACGAAAAAAGCCCTGCGATAACGCAGGGCTTTCAAAAGGGTGGGACCCCAGCCACATCCCGGCACACAAGTCACACGCTGCGGCTGCTTCCTTCCGGACCTGACCGAGTTCACGAGCTATTGTTGCGAGAGGACCAGAGCCCCATAATTCTTTTCGAGAGGTCTTGCCTCAATCGATGGGGCGATTATTCAGTATCAGCTCTCATAATGCAAGAGCAAAAACCTTGAATTTCATCATTTCATTACCGTTTGGACAAAACTCGATCAATTCATTCCTTTATGATGAAACCGTACAGTCACGATAAGAGGAGTCGTGCCGTGAGGACTGCTTACTAATGTACATGTCTTCATCAGCCAAATGCATCGCTTGCTCTAAGCTCATGTGCCGTTCCCTTTTTGCAGAGAAACCAATAGAGATACTTATAGACTCCAAATCACTATATAATTTGCCTTTCACGTCTATTCTACTGAGCTCTCTCATTGCTCTAGTTAACTCGGCTTGCGTAGGATAACCCAGCAATATGAACTCATCCCCTCCAATTCGATAACATCTTCCCGACCAGACATAATGAATTTTTAGTGCCAGTAGTTGTAAAACTTCGTCCCCAGCGCGATGCCCATAAGTGTCATTGATTCGTTTGAAATGATTAATGTCTAAGTAAAGTATGGATAGATCTTTGTTTACTCCTTTTCGATACTTTACTTGCAACGCACGACGGTTCCTTAACCCTGTTAAGTTGTCAGTGTTCGATTGACGGTAAAGATAAAGCGAAACACAAATAGCAAACAATAATACAAAGATAAACACAGCTTGTGTTTGCGTCGCTAATCGAATCTCATATTCAAGTGCGGTACGCCAATCTGGGCGTACATCGTACTGAGCAATGATCTTATCAACTTCTAACATCGCTATCGCTCGACTGAAGAAAGGCGCAAGCATGGCTCCTTTTTCATTCGCGACCAATCCAACAGAGAGTTGTGACTCATAAAACTCGCCAATAGCGGTATCCTGCTCTATCGGAACCAATTCACTGAGACGTAAAAAATGATTGAGCATCGCCGTATCCATCGGAATGTAATCGACTTCTTCATTTAATAGCCCCTGAATGAGCTCTTGTTGAGTACGATAACGTTTGAGTTCTTTTAGCGGTAACAGTTGCGTCATCATTTGATCGAAAAAGTCATCCTTAACTACGCCAATCCGCTCAGATATCAACTGTGAAACATGAGAGTATGTGCTCGGTTTGTAACCTAAACGCTTGACCATCACCGATGCTGGCGCGTAATGGGGCTTTGGAAAGTAGCTAAATGCGCGCCGCTCACGGCTGACCGTTAACGGCGCCAAAATTTCGAAATTACCTTGGATAAACTCATGATACATAGAACCCCAGCTTTCACCAGGCTCACTAATGATCAAGCAGTTTAAAGCCAAGATCTCACAGCTTCTCACGACTACATCAGCCGTCATCCCTTCGACACGACCATCTGCGTTGTATACAACATATGGAAAGATAGATTCGAGCTTAATCCGTATTGGTTCATTAAAATCAAGGGGCAATAAACGAATAGAATCACGCAACGCTGCTCGCCTTAATTCAAATTGATACTGGGAAATTTCTTCGCGAAGCTGCTTTTGCACCGCTTCCCCGTGAATAAACGTAGCGAACGTGTCCAACTCTTCAAGATGATGATCTTTTTTACTGATGATGGATACGGGCTTTATCGAAATCTGATCATTGAGCATCTTGGCGTCAAACCCCTCCATCAGCATCGGCTTGAGCTGGTTAATGGCATCGACAACGCCATCCACAGCACCTGAACGTAGCAGTGTTACTGCTTGTTCGTGACCTTGATAAGAGATCTGTTCTAGCTCAGGGTAGTGTTGTTTAAGTAATTGGGCATAAACTGTATCTTTGGGGACGCCAACACGCGAAATGTCACTCAACGTCGAATCTTTTAAACCAAAGAGGTAGGTATATTCGATATTTGTTGGGCGGGAATAACTAAAACGTTGAGCACGTTCTTGTGTGTAAGTGATATTCGCAGCAAAGTCCGCTTCCCCATTCGCTACTGAATTTAGAATGGCATCAAAGCTGGAGTAGTTCACGTATTGAACGGTAAAGCCAAACTCCTCTGAAGCAGCATTGAAAAGAACACGAGTGACGACATCATCCGCTTCAGTCGCGACTTTATAATGAGCAATTAAAGGGGCTTCGGCTTTTACATTCAAACTCAAGAGGCAACATGCAAAAAGCAACAGTGTTCGAGCAAAAGTTGTCATGACAAACTTATCTTAAATCAACCACTTATATTGTGGTTATTATTATTGGAAGTGTAGTAAATATGAAATGAAGAACATATACTAATCTCCATTTTGTTCCACAACCAATTCGATACTCTGCCGCACATGTCACTTTTTACCTGACTAAAAACTCATAATTCAGCCTGTTCATCGCTACTACGTAAAATATAGTCAGTCATCCAAGCTGTCCCTAACAAACAGATCCAAACCACGAAAACAGGGTTTGGCACATCCGTGGTCGGGCTGACGACTAAGGCGGCAAAACCCACAGTCGGCAATGTCCAACATAATAATTTGCTCCAACGAATGGTATGTTGAAGCTTCGCAAGTGCTTCCATTGACGCTAACATTCCCGTCAAACTTAACGCCATAAGAACGGCGTACGGTAGGCCTGCAATCCACAAAGGGAGCAACAAAAACAACGGCCACCAGCTGTGTTTATTGGATGGCGTCCAATGCGCAGCCGACCACCACATCGCCATAACAGCAATGGTTTGAACCACTGTAACCCAAGCAGACCCATCCAGCTTACCGCCTTGCTGTGTGACCATAAGACCAACTTGCAGTGTAAGTACAATAAGACCAGCGGTGAGCAACACACCTAAAGAGCTTCTACGAGAAAATACCACCATTAAAAGTGGGAAAAGGATCAAAACACCAACCGACAAAGCAATTGGCTGCATTGAGAGTGTCGCACCAAAAGCCATCATCGCGCCCAGTAATACTAAGCCAGCGAACCCACCTTGTGGCAAAACCCACAGCGCGGGGATCATAAGTGCAAGAACGGGAATGTCCCCCTCGCTCAAACTCATCGCCCGAACGCAGACAACAGCGAGTAAGGTCGTAACGAAAAATTGAAGTGTCGATAAAATCATAGCGCCTCCTGGCTTCCCCACCTACTTGGTAACTCAACGGCAAAAACTGGGATTGAAAGTCGTTGAGAGGGTCTAGATTCAAGCTTAGCTTGCGTTTGCTTCATGCTGTTTAAGGCTCATCAACCAACGACACTAAAGAACAGAAAATGTAATTCTTCAAAGTGAGTCGCTGGCAACACAAGGGTTAAGAACCGTTAGCAATATACAAGTCCAATGGTTTACCATTCCTTAGTAATCCAAAATAGACACTTTTGAGTATGGACCAATTTTTAGCGCAAATCTTTGCTGTAATTCACCAAATTCCAAAAGGAAAAGTCTCCACCTATGGGGAAATTGCCAAAATGGCCGGTTATCCGGGCTATGCGAGACATGTTGGTAAAGCACTGGGCAACTTACCAGAAGGCAGTAAACTCCCCTGGTTTAGAGTGGTAAATAGCCAAGGAAAAATATCTTTAAAAGGCAGAGATTTAGAGCGACAAAAAAAGAAATTAGAAGCAGAAGGGATTGAAGTATCGGAAGTTGGCAAAACTTCACTTAAAAAATACAAATGGCAGCCTTAAGCTGCCATTTTTTGTTCTCAGTGCGTCGTATTAACGTGTTCCAACTAGACGAATATCTAATTGGTGAGTTTGTGCTTCATCTGTAATAACACCGTTATGTGTGTCGCTGATAAAACGCAGCTTTCCATCTACCTCAATGCGAGCACGAACGCTGTAACGATGGTTTGGTTTGATTTCATTGCTGTCGTAACTCAACTCAAAAGAAAGAGGAACTTGCTTACCTTCTGTTTCGAATGTCTGTTTCGCCAACACTTTTGCTGGCGCATCCGCCAAGGACACATCTTCTAACGCAATAGTAACCACTGCGTTTGGTGGCAAGGCAATCCGCTCGCGATAAGCCACTGTACCTGTAATCGTCTTCATTGACGCTTCTGTAGATTCCATTTCTGTATTTTGAGAAGTTTGGCAACCCACTAACGCAGCCCCAAAGAGTAGAGAAGTAACAAGTAGTAGTGTTTTTTTCATATATTCCTCGAAAAGAGCATTAAACCGAAGCAATTATAGGTGTGGAATATAAAACTGTCTGCTTCCTGTCACTTTATTTGACAATAGTTTGACTGAGTTAGAATTTATCAAACAATTGATTTTGTTTCATAATTGGAACAATACTATTTCTAAGTTACTCAATAGTTCTTAACTATGCCACTTCACAAGAGTGAGGCTGTTGAGGTAACTTGGAATGAAAGACAACGGTGAGGAGACACAATGAGTAAACCACTACGAGAATTGCTCAGCCTACTACAACTCGAAAAATTAGAAGAAGGCTTGTTTCGTGGCCAAAGTGAAAACCTAGGTTTGCCTCAAGTTTATGGCGGTCAAGTAATTGGGCAAGCGCTTTCTGCTGCGCGCTACACCGTTGAAGAAACACGCACGGTACACTCCTTCCATAGCTATTTTTTGTACCCTGGCGATCCAGAAAAACCTATTATTTATGATGTAGAAAATCTGAGAGATGGCCGTAGCTTTAGCACTAGACGCGTAAAGGCAATTCAAAATGGACGCCCTATTTTTTACCTAACCGCATCCTACCATGGCGATCAACCTGGGTTTGATCATCAAAAAGAAATGCCAGATATCCCTGGTCCAGAAAACTTTGCCTCAGAGAGTGAGCTCGCAAGCCATATTGCAGAATTTCTACCCAAACGCTTACGCAAAACATTTTGCGGGGAAAAGCCAATCGAAACTCGCCCCGTTACGGTTATCAACCCTTTGAAGCCCAAAAAAGCAGAACCCAAACAGTACCTTTGGATTCGTGCTAATGGTGAAATGCCAGAGAATCAGCTAATTCACCAGTACCTTCTGGCCTACGCATCCGATTGGGGATTCCTTGTAACAGCAATGCATCCACATGAAGTCTCATTAATGACGCCTAACTTTCAAGTGGCCACCATTGACCACTCTATCTGGTTCCATCGCCCGTTTAAGATGGATGAATGGCTTCTATATGCGATAGAGAGCCCAACGGCGAGCAATACTCGTGGGTTGGTCCGTGGCGAAATATACAACCAGCAAGGTCACTTAGTGGCGACCGCCGTGCAAGAAGGGGTGATGCGCTACACGAAATAGCTCGTGTTCGCTAGACGAAAAAAGGAGTGCTGTTCCGCACTCCTTTTTTAATGGGTATCAAACGATGATTAATTTGGTTGATACTTCATGTTAACAACCGACCATTCGTAAAGTGATTTCGGGTAACCATATTCGCCTTTCCCGTAAATGACATTTGGGTCGGCATAGAATCCACCTTTATTCGTTGCTAAAAATTCACGAACCCCACGACGGTAAGTAATCACAGGTGCTACTAACTCATACTCTACCTTTTCCATCTTCGAGTCATCAATTATTAAGAACCGAGTCATACGAATCGTGCTGCCGCTGGTGCAGTATCCTGGGTCATCATAGTCAATTGCTTCAAAAGGCTTGAGATCATCTTCGAACAGCTCTGATGTACATCCATCAAATCGAGCTAAGTGTACCCACGCTCCTTTTATTAGAGTTGGGTCATCGTTACCCACCGGCTTGAATGCAAGTAGTGCAATCTTACCTTTGCCGTATAATTTCAATTCTTCGTCCGTTGGCTCACGCACTGAACGAACGTTCATCAAACCAAACTCACTTTCTTCTAAGTTAGAAAACTCACGTGCATTTAGCGTGCTAAACAATACTGTTTGTTCAGTTTCAAGCAATGTATATTGATCCGCAACACCTTCATCTGCAAAGCTTAGATACAGCTGGACTTTCTTACTTTCCAACGCTTTGTAATCTCGAGATTCTCCTTCCGAAATGTCGAGAGAAATCCAACGTCTTTTTACTGGCGGGAGATCAAGTAACGTCAGCTCTTCCTTATCAACATCTAATGAAGCGACTCCTTTAATTGTTGAGCTGGATATTTGATAGCTGCGGTTTCCTATTGGTGTACCAAAGTCTAGCTTAACCTTTTTAAATGGTTCAAATTCCACCTTCATTGTAGAAGCACTTAAACCAGGGTGATTCGCTTTGTTAATAGTGCCATTTACGACGATTGTTTTAGCTTTGTAGTTGCGCCCAGTAAGGGTAACCTCTAATTGGTACGTGCCTGCATGCAGGATTTTCAAACGCCCTGTATCAGGAGAAACTAGCTCGACCACAGGGTCTTTTTGGTTAATAAGACGGTAACTTGCCTTCGCAATCCCACCACTCATCACTGGTGAGATAACACTACCAGCGGAGAATTCTACCGTTGGGTAAGTAACCGATACCGGGTTTGTGCCTTGTTTAATCGTGACCGAGAAACTACTTTCACCCGGATCCACTTTGTCGTCCCCCGCATCCGAAACAATAATTTTTGTGCTACCCGCGTTAAGAATTTGCATGGCACCCGTTTGGCTGTTTAAGGAAACCACATCTATTGCTGCGTTGTCTGCAAATCGGTACGTAACTTCCCCAACCGTACCAGAGATTTTCGGCGCAACAAATGTTTGGCCAACCTTCCAAATCTCTTCCACATCGGATTGAACTTCAATTCGGCTCGGCGCGCTCAAAATTGTCACGTAGACTTTTTGATCAGGACCAACGGTATAATTCGCGCTCTCTTTTCTGCGCACAGTTAGCGTCGCTTTACCCGCTTTATACACATGGAGACGTCCTTCACTAAAACCACCGACAACATCTGGTGCGGTGTTATCTACAATCTCAATTTGCTCGTCAGCACTCAAACCAAAATCACGGTGAAGATCAAAACTGTATTTGTTGCTGTATACAACGTCATAATCGTGCGTTGCCATCGGTTGGCCTTCAGCCTTTGCAACTTTGATGACGACATTAAATTGAATAGGTTGGTAGAACTCCCCACCATCGTCTTCAAACTTAAGGTCGTACTCACCCGCAGTCACTACCTCCAACTTGCCGTCAGTCATTCGTAAGCCATTAGGTAAGCTGCTAACTAGATTTACGTTACCTTTTTGCCCTTTAAACGCCAGAGGGATTGAAAGATTTGGTTGATAAGTAAGCGGCATTTCAATGTCTTTTATAACTGGATGAGGCGCGCGATTAACTTCAAGATCAAAACGAGTTTTGCTTGCAGGATAATTACGCATGTCATGCTCGTAAATTTCCACTTCAGCAGCACCAACACCTTTGATCAGTAATGCTTCACCATTTTCTGTTTTAGCAACAACGTCTTCACCACGAATGATTCTCAGCTCATAGTCACCGTAGGCGTTCGTCACCTTAGGGAAAATTCGTCCACCTTCCTCATAAGTTGTGACAATATCCGCTGCGCTGATTTCTTGACGCTTGCCTTGTTTTACATCCACAAAAAATTGCGCTGTTTGCTGTTTATCTAGAAACGCGTCGCTGTAAGTTGCAGTCGCTTCAACCGTTAATCGCCCAACATTATGAACAAGAAGCAAACCCGTTTCAGGGTCTAGCAACTCGGCCACCTTGCTGTCTGGTACGCTATTTATGATTTTGTAAGAAATACGTTGCGTTTGAGCTTTATCTAGACGCACTGGTTCTAACGTCAACCCTTCTCGATACTCGTCTTCAAGCAAAGCGAACTGTAATTGCCCCGGAGCTACTGCATGCAGTTTAACCGTAGCGCGAACTTGTTTCGGCAAGTAAAAGTCGTTACCTGAATCAGTAATCAGCACCGATGCCTGACCAACTGAACCTAATGAATATACCGACCCGTTCTCATCAACACGAATCAAGTTATGACCACTTTCTACCTCATAACTCAGTTCGCCTTTTTGGCCACGGACGATCAACGCTTTTCCTTCTGACTCAATCGCATTGAAATTCAGATCACTCACTGAAAGTTCAGTATTGATACCTCGCTCTACAGTCACAGAAAATCTTGCTTCAGAAGATTCATAAGCAGAGCTACTATCTGTAGCAAGAATAGTCGCCGTTCCTGGGCGCAGAATTTGTAGTATTCCTGAGTCATTAATTTTCACGACATTTGGCGGATTAGAATCAATGACTTGGTAAGATACCGACCCATGTACATTGCTCAGTTTTGCTTCAGTAACCGTTCCCACTCCTTCAAACTTCAATACCGTGTCTTCCACTTTTAATTGCGGACGGTTCTGCTTTGTTATCGTAGTTGGTGTCTTCGTATTGTTCGGCTTAGAGTCTCCCCCACCGCCACAGCCAGCAAGTAAAGCTGCGAGAAAAAGCAAATAGTAATTTCTGTTCATTTTTAGTAATACTTTGTTACATACAAGATGGGGCGATAATAATACGATGTTTTATTAATCACTATCCCCATTTTTGAGTACTTTATTACTTAAGTAATTGCTACTGTATTCATCCTAAAAACAAATACTCAAAAATAGCGACCAAATTACATGAAAACACAAAAAGCAAACGTTTAAATCAAACTCTTCCATTAATTTAGTAAAAATTAATATTCAATAAAATAAAACATGAAAAAGAAAGAGAAAAAATTGCGTTATTTTTTCTTTCATTATGATGTAAAGGATTAATGGACTGTAAAAACAAATGGTTAATGAAAAATAGAAGAGAGAATAAATATCGTTTATATTTATAAAAATCTGGTAGGAAATAGTTTTAAAAGCATAATCAAACTACCTTTTAACATTTAAAATACTAAAAGGTAGAATTAACATTAGATAGAATTCTTATAGGGCGAGTTATTTTAGGATTGGTAACTCTGTTGTGTATTTAATGGACTCCATAGCAAATGTTGAAGTCACATTAGATAGCCCTTTTACGCTATTAACTAACCGCTTATAGAATTCGTCAAAACACTTCATATCTTTGACTAGTACTTTCATCATGTAGTCATACTCGCCAGCCATACGATAAAACTCCATTACCTCAGGAAAGTCACTCACAGTTGTAACAAAATGGTGATACCAACCTTCGGAATGATCAATCGTTTTTAACTGAACAAATGCAATGAAAGATAGCTCGAGCTTTTCTGCACTTAACAACGCCACGCGTTTTTCGATGTAGCCCTCTTCTTCCAACCTTTTCAAGCGCTTCCAGCATGGTGTTGTAGTAAGATTGACTCGCTCAGCCACGTCATTTAATGACAAGGTGCTGTCGGTTTGTAGTAAAGCAAGCAGCTGCTTATCTATTCGATCTAAACTCATTTCTATAAAACCCATAAAATGCAGAAAATTTTTCTACAGATATCTTTATTAAGAGTAACAATAGCAAAGTTTTTCTCGGAAATTATAGATAAATTATCCCTATCTAATACTTATCTATCGATTTCCCAAGGAGAGACGCCATGTGTACTGACCACAATTGGATCAACAATGCAGTGCGTAAAATTGAAGCAGACTTCCAACGTTCTGCTGATACTCACTTATTTAAACTCGAACTACCTTCTCTTGATGGTATCGATATCTATCTAAAAGATGAGAGTACGCACCCTACAGGCTCTCTTAAGCATCGATTGGCGCGCTCATTATTTCTTTACGCTATTTGTAATGGATGGATTGGTCCTGAAACCACTGTAATCGAGGCGTCCTCAGGCAGCACTGCCGTTTCGGAAGCGTATTTTGCGCGTTTACTTGGCTTACCGTTCATTGCCGTCATGCCGAAAACCACTGCACGTAAAAAGATCGAACAAATTGAATTTTACGGTGGTAAAGCGCACCTTGTTGAACGATCAGATCAGATTTATGACGAGTCTCGACGCTTGGCTCAAGAACTAAATGGTCACTACATGGACCAGTTTACTTATGCTGAACGCGCTACTGACTGGCGCGGTAACAACAACATCGCGAACTCTATCTTTAGCCAAATGGAGTTAGAAGATCACCCGATTCCTAGCTGGGTAGTGATGAGTCCTGGAACAGGCGGCACATCCGCAACCATTGGCCGTTTTATTCGTTACCAAAAATACGACACCAAGCTTTGCGTGGTAGACCCTGAAAACTCAGTGTTTTACGACGCTTTCCAGTCAGGAAACCACTCATTGAAAGGTGATACTGGCAGCAAAATTGAAGGTATCGGTCGACCACGTGTCGAGCCAAGCTTTATTGCAGGTGTTATTGACGAGATGCGCAAAATTCCAGACGCTGCCAGTGTGGCAACCGCCCATTGGGTATCTCAGCTGATTGGGCGTAAAGTCGGCGCATCAACAGGCACCAATCTTTACGGTGTGCTGCAATTGGCTTGTGAGATGAAACAACGCTGTGAGAAGGGTTCCATCGTGACGCTTCTATGTGATTCTGGAGAGCGTTACCTAGATACGTATTATGACTTAACATGGGTAAAAGAGAACATCGGCGATATTCAACCTTACTTAGCTCAACTCGAAGTCATTCAAGCAAAAGGTTGCGTTGAGCCAGCTTGTTGCGGCTCAACTAACGCTTAACGTGCAAACTGGACTTTAAAAAAACAGCCCAACTTCATGCGGGCTGTTTTTATCGCTGGGTTTTACTTTTTCTGGCGCGCTTCAAACGCAGCCAATTGTTCTGGCGTTGCCGCTGGTTGATGATTTTGTTTCCATTCATCGTAAGTCATGCCGTAAACACGTTCGCGAGCGTCATCAATATCTAAATCCAAACCGAGATTTTCAGCCTCAGATTTATACCATTTGCTAAAGCAGTTGCGACAGAAGCCCGCAAGGATCATCAGGTCGATGTTTTGTACGTCTTTGTTGGCATCTAAATGCGCCAATAAACGGCGAAATGTCGCCGCGTCTAACTTATCTTGTTCTTCTTGAGTCAAGTTTTTGTATTTGAATTCAGCCACTTTCCTTTCCTTCTCTCTTATTTAACTAGCTTTCGTCACCATATCTAGTTAGTCGGTAGTCATGAGTAAGAAGTATGCTTTAGCGCAACAATTCCCATTCTAAAATCACTACCTTTGATAAAAGCTGATATGATAATTACCATCCATCCTATTGATTAAATTAACATTTAAACAAATCATTACAACGGTCTTTTACCAAGGTTATCGTCTAGTTATGAAAAACGCCATTCTATTATTGTCTGCCTTGACCATTAGCGTGCCAACTTTAGCTGCTCAAGAACAAGCTCATCAATCTTATTTTTATCTGGGTACTGGTAACGTTGGTTTTGATACACCGTACTTCGGCTCGGATAGAGACAATGAGTGGTCAACACCACATATCACAGTTGGCTGGGGTTACCATGTAAACCAATACCTCGCGTTTGAAGGGGTTCTGCGCTATTCACAAAATGAACTTAAGAACGATGCTCTAAAAACTGACTTAGATCTTCACTATTACCAAGCAGGTATGTCTGCTGTTGTAACAAGTGATAACTTAGGCGATACGCCGCTGTCACTGTTTGGTCGCGTAACTGCGCTTGGCACTCAAGCTGAAATGTATGTTCCAAACGAACAAAAAGTCACAGATGATTCAGGCGCGCTATTCAACATCGGTGCTGGTGTCCATTGGGATATGAGCAAAGATATCTGGTTACGCGCAGAGTACATTTATAATGTCGCAGATATGGGTTTTGAAGATTTTTACGACGGCTACGAAGGTGTACAAATCAGCCTAGGGAAACGCTTCTAATCGAACGCTTCCGAGCTAACTTTAAACCGATAAAGAGAAGCCGAGGTTATTACCTCGGCTTTTATGTTTTAACGTTTGATTTAAGGGTGCGCTATACGGCCCTTCGTATCATGGCTAATTGCTTTGTTTAACTCTGCTTCTACATGACCTGGTGCTTGTGTTTTCGCCGAAATCAATCGGTACATTGCCGGGATAACAAACAAGGTCACCAATGTCGCAAACCCCATCCCGAAAAAGATTACCGTACCCACGGCAATACGGCTCTCATAACCCGCCCCTGTCGATACTATCAACGGAATTGCGCCAGCAAGTGTGGTAAACGCAGTCATCAAGATTGGACGTAGACGTCGCGCAGCTGCATCAATGATCGCTTTTTCAAACTCAACGCCACGATCACGTAGCTGATTGGCAAATTCTACGATCAAAATACCGTTTTTCGTCACCATACCAATCAACATGATCATGCCAATCTGGCTATAAATGTTCATACCTTGGCCCATAATGACCAAACCAAGAAAGCCACCAAATACCCCCATCGGCACCGTAAACATGACCACTAACGGGTTTACGAAGCTTTCAAACTGAGCCGCCAACACGAGATACGCCACTAGCAGTGCCAATGCAAACACAACAGCAACACTCGCTTGGTTCTCTTTAAAGTCTTTCGACTCCCCCGAATAACTCACCGAAATGTCACCCGGTAAGTTGTCGATGGCTTCCTGGTCTAGGTAATTCAGCGCATCTCCTAATGTATAACCTTCCGACAGGTTGGCAGTAATAGTGATGGACTTCTGTTTGTTGTAGTGAGAAAGACGAATAGAGGCCGCCACTTCTTCAATTTTTGTGACCGCATCTAACGTCACTAGCTGACCGCTATTCGTGCGCAGATAAATCTGACTTAAATCTGCAGCATTATTAAAGCTATTTTCATCACCGCGAAGATACACATCGTACTCTTCGCCACGCTCAACATAAGTCGTTTCGCTTTTACCACCGAGCATGATTTCTAGGGTGTCAGAAATGTCTTGAACGCTGACTCCTAGCTCTGCGGCACGCTGTCGGTCAACTGTAACCAATAACTCAGGCGTTTTTTCCGAGTAATCTATCTCTGCTCCTTCCATCATTGGTGATTCTTCGGCTTTGTTCTTTAGCATTTCAGCCCAAACAACGAGCTCATCGTAATCAGAGCCGCCTAATACGAACTGAACTGGCTCACTCGAACCACCTTGGAAACCTGGCATAAATGGGAACACTCGAACATCTGGGATACCTGCCAATTCTTTCCGTACTTTGTTAAGGGCTTGCTGAGCCGTGATATCACGTTCGTTCCAATCTTCTAGAATCATGATCACAAAGCCTGTCTGGTCTCCTGCCTGGCCACCAAACGCTGGCGTTTGGATACTGAATGACTTCAGATAACCTTGCCCTAGTAATGGCATCAATCGGTCTTCGACAATATCCATATTGGCTGACATACGATTGTATGACGTAGCATCTGCACCGCGCACAAACGCGAATATCACACCGCGATCTTCTTGTGGGGTCAGCTGGGCCGGTACCTGATTCATCAAGAAATAGCTACCGCCCAAACAAGCTAGAATCACCAGCGGAGCAGCCCAACGTACTTTCAATGTGCCTTTCAATAATGCGCGATAGCCACTCTCAAGCTTGCTAAACAAGCGATCAACCGCTTCATTGAATCGATTTGGTTTTACATTCGCTTTCAAAATCTGACTACCTAATACAGGAGTCAGCGTCAGGGCAATCAAAGAGGAGAATATGACCGACATAGCCAGCAATACAGAAAACTCTGTAAATAGTAGACCTACCATACCATCCATAAAGGAGATCGGTAAGAACACCATCACCAGCACTAATGTTGTTGCTATAACAGCAAAACCAACCTCTCTTGTGCCTTTATATGCGGCGAGTAATGGCGATTCACCGCGTTCAATATGGTGGAAGATATTCTCTACAACCACAATTGCGTCATCCACCACCAAACCAATCGATAATATCAACGCCATCAAGGTGATCAAGTTGATAGAAAACCCAAAGTAGTACGCGGCAATGAACGAAGAAATCAGAGAAACAGGAACCGTAACCGCAGGAATTAAGGTTGCACGAGCTTGGCCGATGAAAATGTACAATACCAAAATCACCAAGCCGCCCGTGATAAATAGCGTGCTGTACACCTCTTCGATTGAACGCTCGATAAACACTGTCGCGTCGTAATCTATCGCAAGACGTGTACCTTCTGGTAAGAACTTCTGGATGTTATCGACTTCAGAACGAATCAGCTTAGCAACCTCTAACGGGTTTGCGTCTGACTGCGGTACCACACCAAGACTGATATTTACTACACCATCGCTTTTGAAGGTTGAGTTTTCGTTTTCTGCACCAATGAAGACATCTGCTACATCTTTTAAATAGATAGGTGTATTGTCGCTTGCGCGTTTAATGACAAGATATTGAAAATCTTCAGGCGTGTTATAAGTACGAGCCGTACGCACGGACATTACCGTTGAGTCGTTGCGAACTTCACCACCTGGGCTTTCTAGGTTCTCACTTCGCAAAGCTGATGTAATGTCCGAAGCTGTAACTGAACGTCCAGCCATTAGTTCTGGCTTAAGCTTCACGTACATGACCTTGTACAAACCACCGGAGAGATCAATGGAGCTAACCCCAGAGATCAGGCTAAAGCGGTCCATCAATACACGTTCGGCATAATCCGTTAATTGAGTACGGTCCATCTCTGCAGAACTGAGATTGATGTAGAGCGACGCCTCTCCCGAGCCATTGTTCTTATAAACAATAGGGTCATCCGCTTCATCAGGTAGCGAGCGCTGAGCACGAGCTACGGCATCACGCACGTCGCTCACACCTGTGTTGAGATCGTAACCTAGCTCAAACGTGATCGTGATACGCGACATGCTGTTACGAGTAGTGGAGCTAATTTCATCAACCCCACTGATCCCAGAAAGCTGGTCTTCCAAAACGGAGGTAATTTGGCTTTCAATAATAGTCGCCGATGCACCCTCATAACGCGTACTGATAGAAACGACTGGGCTTTCTATATCAGGCATTTCACGAACGGCTAATTTGGTGAATGACACAAAGCCAAACACACACAACAGCATGCTCAGAACCAACGCCGCGACAGGGCGTTTAACTGAAACGTCGGACAGTAACATTAGTTTTCTTCCTCATCCGATTCACTGTCATTGCGTGTCACATCCGTGGTGTTCGCTTTTAGTGGCGCGACAATTTCTTTCACTTCGACACCATCACGCATGTTAACAATGCCTTGAACCACAATCTTGTCACCAATCTCAACACCAGATTCGATCACCACCTCGTTACCAACACGAGCACCTAGCGACACTTCTTGACGAGTAGCTTTGTTGTTTTCATCAATTACATATACAAAACGTTTAGTTCCGGAGTATTCAAGCGCTTGAACAGGAATGATTGGCGCCTTAATAGCAGGAAATGCTAGTGAAGCGTTCATCAACATGCCCGGCTTCAATTGATTTTCTGGGTTATCAAACTCAATACGCACGCGAAGATTCAGTGTTTCGGCGCTGATACGCGTATCAATACCTGTGACTTGACCAGTAAAGATCTGGCTACCCCATGCACTGGTTTTAGCGATGACTTCCATACCAATAGAAAGCATCGATAAATAGCGCTCCGGTACTTGCAAATCCAGTTCCATGACGGAAAGATCATCCAACGTCAAAAGTTCAGTACCCGCACTGACCATTTTGCCGCGGCTAAAATCGATAAAACCAACAGTGCCAGAAAATGGAGCAGTAATATGGAGATCAGCTAAATTGGCTTGAGCAGCATCTAGCCTCGCTTGTGCTATTTCAACACTGGCTTTTTGTGCATCGATTTCAGTTTGAGTAATCGCATTCCGCTTAACCAAACGTTGGAACTCTTTTAACTTACGCTGTTCATCTTTTAGATACGCCTTTGCCTCAATCAAAGCGGCTTGAGCCTTATCGTCATCTAACTTAATTAATAACTGGTCTTGCTGGACATTTTGATTCGCTTTAACAGCGATTTGATTCACTTTGCCGGCGACTTCCGATGCGACAACCACAGACTCCGCTGCCTTTAATTTGCCGATAAGAGTTAAGGATTGATTGATCTCGTGCGTTTCTACTTGTTCAGTCACAACAGTAACCGCTGAGCCTCCTCGCATCGCAGCGCAAACCGATGGAGAACTCAGTAATATAGAAAGCGTTAAAACAGATAACGATAACGTGGCTTTCATGCTCATGATATTGACTTCTAAACGAATAAACTTATGTCATTAAACTGCTTACAGTTTATCAGTAGATACGGTGTTTAACGTCAAGTAGTGTAAATTCAAGTAAAAAGTGCGCTTCTCTTCTGTTCAAAGGACAAACAAAACGCTGACTTTCTACCATCTTTGCCCAAAAAGACAGCATTCAACGTAAAAACGTAAGAAAAACGCTTTACAGCCTGAGCGAGTTTGCTATGATTCGCTCCGCACTTGGGAGATGAGTTGGGAAAACATCTTACTAAGTATAAAAATCCTCTGGAGGGGTTCCCGAGTGGCCAAAGGGAGCAGACTGTAAATCTGCCGGCACTGCCTTCGATGGTTCGAATCCGTCCCCCTCCACCATATTCTTTCTTATGTTTTTTCCTTAAAACGTGAGAACAACTTGGAAGCTAGGTTGGGAAACTAACTTTTAAGTATAAAAATACCCTGGAGGGGTTCCCGAGTGGCCAAAGGGAGCAGACTGTAAATCTGCCGGCACTGCCTTCGATGGTTCGAATCCGTCCCCCTCCACCATATTCTTTCTTATGTTTTTCCTTTAAACGTGAGAACAACTTGGAAGCTAGGTTGGGAAACTAACTTTTAAGTATAAAAATACCCTGGAGGGGTTCCCGAGTGGCCAAAGGGAGCAGACTGTAAATCT
>NZ_JADDYH010000104.1:0-200 GCF_015163595.1 Vibrio sp. OPT41
GCAGCCATCATTTAAAGAAAGCGTAATAGCTCACTGGTCGAGTCGGCCTGCGCGGAAGATGTAACGGGGCTAAGTAGTAAACCGAAGCTGCGGCAATGCACTTTTAGTGCATTGGGTAGGGGAGCGTTCTGTAAGCGGTTGAAGGTGTGTGGTAACGCATGCTGGACGTATCAGAAGTGCGAATGCTGACATGAGTAACG
>NZ_JADDYH010000105.1:0-318 GCF_015163595.1 Vibrio sp. OPT41
TAAAGCAAAGTCACTGTGCACCATTTTCTTTATGGTGGTATCCGAGCATCCGACTTCGAAGCTGTACTCAAACTCCTTGATTAATTCCTCTTCACTTTCGGTTGCGATTGGCGGCGGCGTGTAAACTCGTTCGGGCGTCGAGGTTTACCTGATACAAGAGCGGTAACCTCCCGTTGCTCTGGTGGTTTTCGTTATTGCTAACAAATTATTAGCCGCATCATCCGAAAGTTCAGAGATAACCTCAGAATTCAGCCGCCAAGTTTTAGGACCTATTGGGTCGTTGTAACTAAGCAGAGCAGGAGTTTGAGGCGTATCACT
>NZ_JADDYH010000015.1:0-12028 GCF_015163595.1 Vibrio sp. OPT41
GGCTTAACCATACAACACCCAAGGGGTTTTGATGGACTCAATGAAAGAACATTGAATGTGTAAGAACGAGAATTAAAAAACAGCTTTCCAGATTAAAGAATTTGCTTGGCGACCATAGCGTTTTGGACCCACCTGATTTCCATGCCGAACTCAGAAGTGAAACGAAATAGCGCCGATGGTAGTGTGGGGCTTCCCCATGTGAGAGTAGGACATCGCCAGGCTTTAGTTTTATTTTCACTTTTTCGAAAAGTGAAGACAAAAGCGGACACTTGCTTATTAAAGCGAGTGATACCACTGCGGAGTGGTAGTTCAGTTGGTTAGAATACCGGCCTGTCACGCCGGGGGTCGCGGGTTCGAGTCCCGTCCACTCCGCCACTTATTTGAGCGTCGTCTCAATAACACGAATTACAGGGGTGTAGCTCCAATTGGCAGAGCAGCGGATTCCAAATCCGCGTGTTGGGAGTTCGAATCTCTCCACCCCTGCCATACTCTAAAGCCTCAGCAGTAATGCTGGGGCTTTTTTACATCTGAAGAAAAGAGAATCTGACTAGTTGGAGAGTTGTCGATTCCTCTGATACCAAAGTATCGGGGGATTGAAAGTTCATATCTCCGGGATATTGGTCCACTTCACCTATCCCCCATGTTCATAAGCTCTGGCTTAGGTCAGGGGCTCTTTTATTCCTAACGTATAGTTTCGACGTCAGGTGTATGTTTATCCGACGAATATGGCATACCTTTGCTTCAGATAGTTTTATTTTCTAGTAATGTAATTATTAAATGTTGATGTATCGCTTTGCTCTTTCTGTTTTACTTTCGAATTTTCATAACGCTTTTTCTTCGTTATCGAGCACATCTGATTCACAATCTATTGAAAGGTCAGTGGTTACATTGGCTTGGATGATTACTGACTTGGTTCCTGTTATCATCATGCATTGATGCTAATAATTAGGAAGTAAGTTTATGCCACATTTTCGATTCCGTGCTGTAGAGCCACAAGCTGTTCAGGCATTATCAAAACCTCTTACGGATGAACTTCAGCCTCTAATGGACTGTCCGCGTGAGGATTTTACTTTTGAGTATATCTACACTACGTTTTTCAATGAGGGAGAGGTGAGTGCTGCATATCCTTTTGTCGAAGTGCTT
Source organism: Vibrio sp. OPT41 (assembly GCF_015163595.1). Lineage (NCBI taxonomy): Bacteria > Pseudomonadati > Pseudomonadota > Gammaproteobacteria > Vibrionales > Vibrionaceae > Vibrio > Vibrio sp. OPT41. Next base: position 1,144 of record NZ_JADDYH010000015.1, read on the forward strand.
TGGTTCGACCGTGGCCAGGAAGTGCAAGATGAAGTTGCCAAGCTTATTACGCAACAAGTGCGCGCTATCGCTGGTGCCGATATTGATGTTGCAGTTATCTTTTCCGCTTTATCTCCTAAAGCTTATTACGATAATGGCGAACACTACTAAAGGTTAAAGGCTATGAGGCTGAGTTTCATTGTAACTTTGGGTTTATGTTTCTCAGCTTCAGTATGTTCTACTCCTTGGGAGTCTGCGGTTAATCCTACCCGAAACTCTTCCTCCTCTATTGGTAGTTATGCTAACGGTTGTTTAGATGGTGCATTACCCTTGCCTCTCGATGGCGTTGGTTATCAAGTCTTACGTAGTAAAACGAAGCGCTACTATGGGCACCCTAAAACGATAGAGTTTATTGAAAATCTGGCGCTTAAAGCTCATCAAAATCTCAACACCACTCTGCTAATTGGTGATTTATCTTTACCTAGAGGTGGAAGGTTCTCCTCTGGTCATTCTAGTCATCAAACTGGGTTAGATATCGATATCTGGTTAAGACTTGCTGACCAACCGCTTTCTTATAACGAATTACAACTTCCTAAGCCCATGAGTGTGGTGGATTTAAAAGGTTATTCCATACTTAATCATCGCTGGGAAGAACGGCACTTTAAGCTAATTCGGTACGCTTCAAAAAGTAAGGATGTTGCACGAATTTTTGTACATCCTGTTATTAAGGAGCAACTTTGCTTGCAAGAAAACGGCAAAGATCGTTCTTGGTTACGTAAAGTACGTCCATGGTGGGGGCATCATTACCACTTTCACGTCAGGTTGTCTTGTCCTGATTCGAGCGACTATTGTGTTGATCAAGCACCACCTCCAGTAGGCGATGGCTGCGGTGTTGAGCTCGCAAGTTGGGCCCCGAAAGCGAAACCTATTGATACCCCTCCACGGGTAAAAACAACCTCTAAGCCCAAACGAAAAAAAGTCGTTCCACCTCAATGCTTGCCGCTTATCAATCCTAATTAGTGTTACTCTCCAGGTTTATCTGTACTTGGTGATCTCTTTTATGAAACTGGAGAAACATCATACTTTTGTCTACATTGAATAATACCAATACAAAAACTAACCCAATTAGTTTTGGGGACATATTATAGAAATCTAAATTAAACAAAGAGTTGTAGTATGGGTAAGTTGTAACTTCTTTGTTTAGAAAAAGATCTTTCGTCACGATACTCTAGTTTCTTAGCAATATGTCTGTCAGTTGGCTAAAAAGCGATAACAACGCAGACAAGTGTGTAAGGCAGGGATATGCCCTTTTCCTGTTAGAAGAGTAAATCAAGGACAAAACCATGACTATGATTTGTGCAAAAGAATTTGCAGAGTGGTTAAGACACAGATTTAGCAGTGATACTAAAGGAGTCTCTTTGACTCGAGAGGATGTGAATCACCTGACTGGGCGTCAACGCCTTGATCCGGGTTTTGTTAATGATGTGCATTATGAGCTGATGCAATATGGGATGGCTTTCGTTACTGATACGAGCCGAGAAAACTTTTATTTAATACCTGTTTCTCAAGCGGAAAATTGGCGTGAGAGACTAGAGTATCATTTTGAAAAAGAGCTATTCTGCAATATTATCCCTATTGAAAAATCAGGTTGAGAAAAGGTTCAACTTTGATGCCAAAGTTGAACCTAATTGCTCTTATGCTAACCCTTGAATAATCACGAATTTTTCAAGCAACTGCTCTTCAGTTTCGACATGGTTCGGATCTGTGATTATGCATTTTGTAATTGGACACACTGACTGACAGGTCGGCTTTTCGTAATGCCCCTTACACTCTGTACATAGCGCTGGATCAATTTCGAAAATGCTCTCTCCCATACTGATTGCCCCATTGGGGCATTCGGGATCACACATGTCGCAGTTAATGCATTTATCAGTAATGAGCAAGGCCATGGTTACTTACCAGTCGGGTTACGGGTGTCCTGCCCTGAGTTTAGATTACGCATTAATAGGCCATATTCTAAATCTAGCTCTGCTGGTACTGGAATGAATACAAAGTGACCGTTTCCTTTCGCGTCTTCAATAGACTCTGACTTGCGGTTTTCCATTGCCTCTAGCGTGAAAACAATATTGCCTTTTGGCGTCATTAGTTCAAGGCTATCACCGACAAGAAACTTATTTTTTACTTCTACTTCAGCCATGTCACCACGACGTTTGCCAGTGAATTCACCAACAAACTGTTGAGCATCAGAGACTGAGTAACCGTAATCGTAGTTTTGGTAAGTATCGTGTGTATGGCGGCGTAGGAAGCCTTCAGTGTAGCCACGGTGAGCTAGGCTTTCTAGTGTACCCATTAGGCTTTCATCGAATGGTCGACCTGCTACAGCATCATCAATTGCTTTACGATAAACTTGAGCGGTACGTGCGCAGTAGTAGAACGATTTAGTACGACCTTCAATTTTCAATGAGTGAACACCCATCTTAGTTAAGCGTTCAACGTGCTGAACCGCTCGTAGGTCTTTAGAGTTCATGATGTAAGTACCATGCTCGTCTTCGTAAGCTGCCATTTTTTCTTCTGGACGGTGTGCTTCAGAAAGTAGAACGACTTCATCTGTTGGTTTGCCGCGACCAATTGTGGTTTCAGGACGCTCGTCTTGTACTTCGACAGGCTGTGCTTCCGTCGGGTCGAATTTCTCTACGATGTCACCAGCGTCGTTTTCTTTACCCTCTTCAACTTTGTATTCCCAGCGGCATGCGTTAGTGCAAGTGCCTTGGTTAGGGTCACGTTTGTTGATATAGCCAGAAAGTAGGCAACGACCAGAATAAGCCATGCATAATGCACCGTGAACGAATACTTCAAGTTCAGTTTCAGGGCAATGCTCACGAATTTCTTCGATTTCTTCTAGAGATAGCTCGCGAGAAACGATCACACGTTCCACGCCATTCGCTGCCCAGAACTTAACGGTCGCCCAGTTTACAGCGTTCGCTTGTACAGAAAGGTGAATTGGCATTTCTGGGAAAGCTTCACGAACCATCATAATTAGGCCTGGATCTGACATGATCAATGCGTCAGGACCCATCTCTACGATTGGCTTAAGATCACGGATGAACGTTTTTAGCTTCGAGTTGTGTGGTTGAATGTTACATACCACATAAAGCTTTTTGCCTAGGGCGTGGGCTTCATCGATACCGATTTTTAGGTTCTCGTGGTTAAACTCGTTGTTACGTACGCGAAGGCTGTAGCGAGGTTGGCCAGCGTAAACTGCATCTGCCCCGTAGGCGAATGCGTAACGCATGTTTTTCAGGCTGCCCGCTGGAGATAGTAGCTCAGGCACGAATGCTTTCTCAGTTGTCATTGCTCAATTCTCTTTTATCTGATCACAAGTCAGGCCAATTCCACCTAATGGAAATGGGGCGCAAATTTTACGTCAAAATGTGAACTGTGACTAGGGTAATTGTGCTTCAGATAGAAAAACGCCCTCAAAAAAAGTGAGGGCGTTATGGTTAACCTTTATACAATATTATGTGTTAGGATTCGCTAAGCCGCCTAGCGCATCGTATAGGTTGGGAAGGAAAGCACTGAACTCTCCACACATTAGAGAGAAGTCTGCATCAAATCGAGCTGCTTGATCTTCACGTGGAATATCATCGTTTTGATCTTTCAATTCATCAGAGAATTTTAGACGTTTGATGCCTGCATCTTCCGTCATAATGAACTCAATACGATCTTGCCAATTAAGCGCAAGTTTTGTCACGACTTTATCCGCAGCGATGTGGTTGCGGATTTCATCAGTGGTTAGCTCTTGCTTCTTACAGCGAATCACACCACCTTCTTCAAGTACGGATTTTAGCTCAGCTTCGTCCATCATGCTGATACCTTGAGGTGTGTCACCGCTTTTCACCCACTCGGTTAGCGTAGTTTCAATCGCCACTTCTGGAATAGCAGGAACAACAGGTAAACTACCCATGGTTTTACGAAGCAATGCTAATACATCTTCTGCTTTTTTATAGCTGCTTGCATCAACAAGGATAAAACCTTCTTTTGGCATGATGAGCACGTGAGTGTGGCTGCTGCGGCTGAATGCGCGCGGCAGTAAATCCATTACGATGTCATCTTTCAGGTTGTCTTTCTCTTTCTTCTTCAGAGGACGACCTTCTTGCGCTTCCATTGCTTCTACTTTTGCATTCAATGATTCTTTGATCACAGAGGCAGGTAGCATTTTCTCTTCTTTCTTGGCGCAAATCAGAATGCGGTTTTCTGACACGTGAGTCATCATATCGCCATGTCTACCCATTGCACTGACCCAGCCAAATTTCTGTTTGTCTTGACTGCCACACGGGGTGAATCGGAATTCAGACAGCTGAGTTTCTAGTTGTTCGGCGTTAAAAGTAACCTCGCGGTTAACGCGGTATACCAGACAGTTTTTAAACCACATAAATCTTCTCTAGGCTTGATGACAAGGGACTAATCATAGGGAATTTTTGTGCTGATGTCTTAATAGAAATGAAAAATATCCGAATGAACCTCAAAAGAAAGTTATATGAAAATTTGTTTTCAAAGGTCACAAAAGTGTCATAATTGGTAGTGATAATGCTTATGCATAGAGAGGCGCTTTGTCTCTTAAATTCATTAGCTCAACGAACATAAGGTTACTCAATTATGTCTAGAAGGATTCTGGTTGTTGAAGACGAAGCTCCTATTCGCGAAATGCTGTGCTTCGTACTTGAGCAGAAAGGTTACCAAGCGGTAGAAGCGGAAGATTACGATACTGCAGTAACCAAACTGGCTGAACCCTTCCCTGATTTAGTTTTACTGGATTGGATGTTACCAGGCGGTAGTGGCATTAACTTCATCAAACATATGAAGCGAGAGGAATTAACGCGCAACATTCCAGTTGTGATGCTTACCGCTCGTGGTGAAGAAGAAGATAAAGTGCGCGGTTTAGAAGTCGGTGCGGATGACTACATTACTAAGCCATTCTCTCCTAAAGAGTTGGTTGCACGCCTAAAAGCGGTGATTCGTCGCGTTACCCCTACTGCACTAGAAGATGTAATTGATGTACAGGGATTGAAGCTTGACCCTGTATCGCACCGTGTTACGGCTAATGATGCGCCATTAGACATGGGCCCTACAGAATTTAAGATGCTTCATTTTTTCATGACGCATCAAGAACGCGTATACAGCCGTGAGCAGCTATTAAACAATGTTTGGGGCACTAACGTGTATGTCGAAGACCGTACGGTTGATGTTCACATTCGCCGCCTGCGTAAAGCATTGGAAGCTGCAGGGCATGATAAGCTGATCCAAACTGTTCGTGGTGCTGGATACCGCTTCTCGACGAAGGCATAAATTAACACGCAGCTTATCGGTACCATTTCTGGAGTTATGAGTGGTTGAAAGATTAACGTGGAAAAAGCTGGCTTGGGAGCTGGCTTTTTTTTACACCCCATGGGTGATAGTAGGTTGGATATTCGGTTATATGCCGTGGTTGCTTTTGGCTGCTACGGCATTGCAGCTTGTGTGGCATTTGCATAACCAAGTACGTTTATCTTCTTGGTTATGGGATGAAAAACGCCTCACGCCACCATCTGGTAGCGGTAACTGGGAATCTTTGTTCAATGGGTTGTATCGCTTACAACAGCGCCAACGCCGCAAACGAAAAGAGCTTACTAATCTTATTCGTCGATTCCGAAATGGTGCAGAATCGCTACCCGATGCGGTAGTGGTATTCCGTGCTGAAGGCAATATTGTTTGGTGCAACAAGCTGGCTCAGCACTTACTGGGCTTCCATTGGCCAGAAGATTCAGGTCAACCTATCTCCAATCTCATTCGTACACCTGATTTTATCAAGTACCTCAACAAGAAAGACTTTTCAGAGCCATTAGAAATGCGTTCACCACTCAATGTCGAACGCATGCTAGAACTACGTATCGTACCGTATACCGAAGGTGAACATTTGATGGTGGTGCGTGATGTTAGCCAGTTAAAACAACTTGAGGGAATGCGTCGCAACTTCTTTGCCAACGTATCTCATGAACTGCGTACACCAATGACGGTGCTACAAGGTTATCTTGAGATGACAGAAGATCCTGATATGGTCGTGGGTCCTATGTGGAGCAAAGCTCATGGTGTCATGACGGAGCAGCTTAACCGCATGAACAGTTTGGTGAACCAACTACTGACACTATCTAAAATTGAAGCGGCACCTATGCATGAGCTTGAGGAAGTCGTGAATGTGCCCGCGATGCTTGAAGTGTTAGAAAAAGAGGCGGTTAGCCTTAGTGGGGACAACCAACATAAATTGAAATTTGATGTTGATGCTAGCCTACGCGTGCTGGGCGATGATGACCAGTTACGTAGTGCTATCTCTAACCTCGTTTATAATGCCGTCAAATACACACCGCCTGGTGCGAACATTAATGTTCGTTGGTTCCAGACCTCTCAAGGCGCATGCTTAGAGGTGGAAGATAGTGGTGATGGTATTGAACCTCAGCACCTCCACCGACTTACTGAGCGTTTTTATCGAGTGGATAAAGCAAGATCACGTGATACTGGTGGAAGTGGTTTAGGGCTTGCCATTGTAAAACACGCGCTGAGTCACCATGACTCTCATTTAGAAATTCACAGTGAAGTAGGCGTGGGTAGTAAGTTTTCTTTCGTATTGCCTGAGCGTTTGGTGGTGAAATAATGGCTTTACGATTAGCAAAAACATTCAGTTTATTCGCGCTTGTTTGTTCTTTTATGGCTGCCGCTCAAGATAAACCATTGCCGAGTTATCATAAAACGACGGGGATTGTCGGGAACTTGCTCTCTGTTGGCTCCGATACACTTGCGGGTATGACAACGCTTTGGGTTGAAGAGTTTAAATCCATTTACCCGAATATTAATGCGCAAGTCCAAGCATCTGGCTCTTCTACTGCCCCTCCAGCATTGACCGAACAAACAGCTCAGTTTGGTCCCATGAGCCGCCCTATGCGTTTAAGAGAGGTTGAAGCGTTTGAACGTGAACATGGCTACAAGCCAACGGCGCTTAGGGTAGCCATCGATGCAATCGGTATTTTTGTTCATCAAGATAATCCAATTCAAGGTCTTAACTTTAGTCAATTAGATGCTTTGTTTTCTGCCACGCTACGCTGTGGTGAAAGTCAATTTGTCACAAACTGGCAGCAACTCGGTCTTGAATCACAGTGGGCAAAGCGAAACGTACAGTTGTTTGGTCGTAACTCCGTTTCTGGAACTTATGGTTACTTCAAAAGTAATGCCTTGTGTGGCGGCGATTTCAAGACCCGAGTTAACGAGCAGCCAGGCTCCGCGTCAGTTGTGCAAGCTGTAGCGTCAACCATCAGTGGAATTGGTTATTCCGGTGTCGGTTATCGAGTGGCAGGTGTGCGCTTAGTCCCTGTGGCTAAAATGGGAAATGACTACGTGACTCCAACGCGAGAACATATTGTTAGTGGTAAGTACCCACTATCACGTTACTTATATGTTTACGTGAATAAGCACCCTGATTACCCATTAACACCAATTGAAGCTGAATTTATTCGCTTTATCTTTTCTGCTCAGGGACAAGCGTTGGTTGAGAAAGATGGTTATGTGCCCATTACGGCAGACTTTGCAGAAGAAGAGTTAAAAAAAGTCGGCCTGTAAGCCGACTTTTTATTTAAGTATGGGCAGTACGAGATCAGAAAGTGAGTGTCCACTTCGCGCTGTCCCAACGTTCTTGTTCTTCCTGTAAATCCGCGTGAAGTAATTTATTGTTTTCTAGCCATGCTTCATCTGTGCATGTGAGAATCCATTCGTCATTTTTGATAGATAAGGTGATATCAGGCAATGGATCTTCATTACGCTGCCCATTTAATACGATAGAAAGTCGTAATATTTTGATGAGGCTTATAACGTCACTCTGTTTATAGAGGTTGAAATCTGGTAGTTCTTGCAATTTGAGCGCTTTACGCTGGAAGCGAGCCAATGTTGCAAGCACTAATTGCTGCTCACGGTTGAAGCCTTGTAGGGTGGAGTGCAACAGAATATAAAAAGAGTGGCGATGGAAACTACGCAAGTTGATACTTAATCCGACTTCATGAAGCAACGCTGCCCACTCTAGTAAGTCAAATAATTCACTCTTTTTCTTAATGCCTAGTTCAGAGCGTACCTGACATAACATCTCACGTGCATGCCCCTTAACACGAGCGGCATGCTCTAAGTCGACTCGGTGCTTGTTGGCTAAATTTTCTGTGGTGCGCATGCGAATATCGGAGCGTGCAAAACGCTCTTCCATTTCGTACAACAGGCCTTCGCGTAGAGCACCATCGGAGAAAAACATTTGCTCAATGCGAAGCGCTTTGAAAATCGCGGACAAAATCGCTACGCCTGCTGCGAATACGGGTTTACGTTCTTCTGTTAGACCCGCCAGCTCAATATCTTCAATGGAATCAAATTTACACAGAGTTTCGATAAGTGTATCCAGTCGACTCGCTGTGATCAGGCCATCTTCAAAACCTAATCCTACTAGCACTTCTTGAATCGCTTTGATGGTTCCTGATGAGCCGAGAGCAATATCCCAGCCCTTTTTACGATATGTTGAAGCGATGGACTCGAGTTTTTGTTCGGCCGCTAACATCGCCTTGCTGAAGTTTTTTCCTGACAGTTTGCCGTTTTTAAAGTATTGCTCTGTAAAACTGACGCATCCCATCTGTTTACTGTTGAGAAGCTCAGGCTCAAATTCTTGTCCAATAATCATCTCGGTACTGCCGCCTCCGATATCGATGACTAGTTTGGAGTTGGATTCTACTTGAGTGTGCGCGACGCCTAAGTAAATCAGGCGGGCTTCTTCTTCTCCGGGGATAATTTCTATTGGGAAAGGCATCACTTCTTTCGCACGCTCGATGAAAAGGTGGGCATTTTTAGCGCGTCTTAGTGTGTGTGTGGCGGCGATACGTACATTTGACTCATCAAGCCCTTGCAACCTTTCAGCGAACATGGCTAAGCATTCTAGCGCACGCTCCATTGCGGCGTGACTTAAGTTCAATTCACTGTCGAGTCCTGATGCTAAGCGAACACGTTGTTTATGACGACTAACCAGTTGTAGGTCACTGCCGACAACTTTGGCCACCACCATATGGAAACTGTTTGAGCCGAGGTCTATCGCGGCAATGTAGCGAGTATCTTGTTCAAGTATTTGAGGCATCTGAATTTTGTTTTCTAGTTTGCTTTTCTATATTTTTAAGATAGTCATAGATAGCGATTTGAGAGCGAACTTTTTTGCGATTACCTCGTGGTACGTAAGCGTTACTCATTTCTTTATCTATAAAACGAGCCTTTACTGTATCGGTAAAATGGATATTCGTTATATCAATAATTCTCTGTTTCAAACGTGGATCACGGACTGGTACTGCTACCTCGACACGGTGATCAATATTTCTTGTCATCCAGTCTGCGGAGGAGATATAAACTTGCGGATCGCCATCATTGTGGGTGATCACCACGCGAGGGTGCTCAAGAAAGCGGTCAACAATACTGATGATGCGAATATTGTCGCTGATCCCCTCAATGCCCGGTACTAATGAGCACATGCCTCGAATTATCATGTTTATTTTTACACCGGAAGTACTTGCTCCATAAAGCTTATTGACGATGCCTTTATCGACTAGGTTATTGACCTTGATCGTAAGAGCGGCTTTTTTCCCTAGCTTGGCATTCGCAATTTCATTATCGATTAAGCGGTAGATTTGGGTTCGAGAATTACGAGGAGATACCATAAGGTGATTGAACTTCACTGGTCGGTATGGATTCTCAATGTAACCGAAGACATTACGGACTTCATTAGTGATTTCTTGATCTGCCGTAAGCAGGGAGAAGTCGGTATAAATTCGTGCCGTCTTCTCATGGAAGTTGCCTGTGCCGATGTGTGCGTAGCGAATAATTTCTTCACCTTCGCGGCGGCTAATCATCAGTAGCTTTGAGTGAATCTTAAGACCAGGCGCACCAAAGATGACGTGCACACCCGCTTCGGTTAATACTTTTGACCATTCGATATTGGCTTCTTCATCAAAGCGAGCTTGCAGTTCGACGACCACAGTGACATTTTTGCCGTTGTGCACCGCATCAATTAAAGAGTTCATCAAGCGAGAATCTTTCGCGACGCGATAAATGTTAATCTTGATACTAAGTACTTTGGGATCGAAGGAGGCTTGGCGCACTAACTCACTAATGTGGTCAAAAGTGTGGTAGGGATAATAGAGCAGAATATCTTTCGCTTTAATCGCGTCAAAGCTGTTGGCATAACCTTCGAAATCGGCACATTTCATTGGCGGGAGAGGTTTATTTTCAAGATACTCTCGTCCAACATTTGGAAAGCCGATGAAGTCTTTAAAGTTGTGATAGCGTCCGCCGGGGATAAGGTTATCGTAGTTAGAGATATTAAGTTTGTTACACAGAAACTCTAACATTTGAGGCGGCATATCGCGTTCGTAGACGAAGCGAACGGGCTTTGCTGTCAGTCGCTGATTGACACCCTCTGACATTTGTTCAAGCAAGCTGTACTCGATTTCATTGCGTAAATCGTATTCAGCGTCACGCGTCATTTTCATCGCATAGCCGCTAAGCTCATCATAATCAAAAAAGCCTTTGAACAGCTCGTCCAAACAGTGGCGGATAATATTATCAAGTAAGATGATGGTTTTTCGACGCTTTCCTTTCTGTTCTGGTACCATCACAAAGCGGGGAAGGTGATCGGTCGGAATTTCGATCAGAGCATACTGGTAATGTTCTTCTTTACGCAGTTCCACGGCGATGTAAGCGTACTCGTCTTTGAGAAATTGCAGAACATCGATCTCGTCTTTCATTAGGAGGGGAGTGATATGCGGCATTACCTCTCTACGGAAGTATTTCGCGATCCACTTTTGTTGCG
>NZ_JADDYH010000015.1:12078-78670 GCF_015163595.1 Vibrio sp. OPT41
ATTCATCCAGTTGTTGCTCGTTGACCAAGAAAATGCGACGTCGCGCCATTTCTCGAATCAACTCGCTGTAAAGCTCATCAAATTGTTCGTTAAGCTTTAGTGCTTTCGACTGCATTTTGGTTAACAGTCGTTTAGGGCTATCACTGCCACCGCGCTCTTGGCTGATTAGGATTCTGCGCTTCACGTCCGCAAAGCGTACTTTGTAAAATTCATCTAAATTGTTGGAAAAGATCCCAAGAAAGCGAATACGTTCGATCAAAGGGACGGTTTTATCGGCAGCTTCTTGTAATACTCGTTCGTTGAAAGACAACCAACTCAGCTCTTTTTCTATATATAGTTTTTCTGCGCTCATAACCTTACCTAGCCAAAAGTGAAGTATTACGTACTCATCTTGGAAAAATGGATGAGTGAGAACATTATGAGATTTTCATTACAGATTTATTTCATACCACGCATTGCATAAGAGTTGTATTCTTTTCAGGTGTTTAATGTGATCTGTAATATAATTGTCATCTTAACGACATATTCTAGTACTAAGTCAAAAAAGGTAGAGATATAAATGGCACAAGCCGAGTTTTCATTGCAGGAAAAAGATAAGAAACGACTGATAAAAGATCGTTTAGTTCGACTTGCAGTGACATCCGGTGGTGTCGGCGTACTCGCGGCGCTTATTTTGATCTTTGTCTACCTCGCCATGGTGATCATTCCGCTTTTTTCTGATGCGGAGATCAAAACCAACCAAGCCATTCGAGCCACTCATATTGAAACACCACTTGCGATTTCAGTGGATGATTACGCTCAGCTCGCGTTCGTTCTAACCCAAAGTGGTGAGATTCAATATTTGTCGATGGACGATCCTACGAAACCTGCGGTGTATACACAGCAAATCGTCCAGAAACCCGTCGCTTTCTCTCAATCTGCTCCTGGGCTAGGTTGGTATGGATTTGTTGATGGGCAGGGTAAAGCGAACCTTTTCAAGCCAGAATTTAATGCCACATTGAGAGAAAATACACGTCCTCCGGAAGTGATTGAGCTAGACACCAGCATGGATCTGACACTAAGTACGCCTCAAGATCCTGTGACTCAGTTTGTATTTGCAGCTTCGACGCCCTTACCAACGATTGTTTGGCAGAAGCAAAGCGGTGAAGTGAAAGCTCGCTGGCAAGTGGCTTCGTCTTTGGGTACGCCTCCTACAACGATCGATTTTACGTTCTCTTCAGGCTTTAATACGCCTCAGCAAATGTTGTTGACACCTGACGGTGAAACGCTTTATTTGCGCGATGGCTCTGAGTTGATCGTGTTAAAGAAAACCGCACGTAAATTTGCTGTGCGAGAGGTGGTCGATCTCACTCAAGGTGATAAGAAGCATTCCGTTCGTACGATAGACTTATTGGCTGGTGCTTACTCGCTTTTGGTGACGCACAACGATGGTCGGGTGTCGCAATGGTTTGATACGCTGCAAGAAGAAAAACGCACGTTAACGCATATTCGTGATTTTAAATTGGCATCAGAGCTTAAGTATTTGTTGCCGGATTCTCATCGAAAAGGATTTTATAGCTTTTACACCAACGGCACGTTGCAAAGCCATTATACAACCAGTGAAAAACTGGTGTTGTTTAAGCGTGCGTACAATCAAGCGCCCGCAATCGCAGCAATGTCTAACAATGAACGCTACTTAATCACTTGGCAAAATAATGCGTTAAATGTTGCGGAAGTGGACAATGCCTATCCGGAAATTTCATTGTCTTCATTATGGCAAGAAGTGTGGTACGAAGGGTATCCTGAGCCTGAATTTGTGTGGCAATCGACTTCGGCGAGCGATAACTTTGAGGCTAAGTTCAGCCTAGTACCTATTGCGTTTGGAACGATAAAAGCGGCGATGTTTGCGATGCTGTTTTCAGTACCGCTCGCAGTGCTAGGTGCTATTTATACGGCTTACTTTATGTCGCCACGCATGCGTCGTGTAGTAAAACCGTCGATTGAGCTAATGGAAGCACTGCCGACGGTGATCATAGGTTTCCTCGCGGGATTGTGGTTCGCGCCTATTGTCGAAGATCATTTGATTACGATCGTCGTTATGCTGTTTGTTTTGCCCTTGAGCACCATGATTATGGGCGGGCTATGGGCATTAATACCGCAACCTTTGCGGAATCGTCTGCCTAATGGTTGGCATGCTTTAGTGCTCATGCCTGTCATATTGGTACTGATTGGGCTTGGAGTGTGGATTTCGCCTACGATTGAGCAGACGTTCTTTGGTGGCGATATGCGCTTATTCTTAACCGAGCATGGTATTGGTTACGATCAACGCAATGCATTGGTGGTGGGGTTAGCGATGGGGTTTGCTGTTATCCCGACGATTTTTACCATTGCCGAAGATGCCATTTTCTCTGTACCGAAGCATTTATCGGATGGCTCTTTGGCATTAGGGGCCACGCCTTGGCAAACTTTAATCTATGTTGTCTTGCTTACTGCAAGCCCAGGTATTTTTTCTGCCATTATGATGGGCCTGGGACGCGCTGTTGGCGAAACCATGATTGTATTAATGGCAACGGGCAATACGCCATTAATGGATTGGAATATTTTGGAAGGATTGCGCAGCCTGTCGGCGACCATCGCCGTTGAGTTGCCAGAGTCGGAAGTTGGAAGTTCGCATTATCGCCTGCTGTTCCTAGCTGCATTGATTTTATTTGTGTTTACGTTTGCAGTAAACGCGCTTGCGGAGTGGGTTCGTCAGAGACTGAGAGATAAGTACCGTGCGTTGTAATAATGGTTTGAATAAAGAGCGAGTAATAACGTGTTAAATTGGATTCGTTCTGGCGCACCGTGGATATGGCTAACAGGCGGTGCAGTCAGCATCAGTTTGTTGTCGGTATTAGGGTTGTTACTCCTTATCGGCTGGAAAGGCCTGACTTACTTTTGGCCAGCGCCCTTGTATCAGTGGAATGTTGCAGCGCTGACTCCTGTACAAGGTGAAGTGCTACATGAAAATACTATTCTGATTGGTCAAGTGTATGAGCGCAGCTTTGTACCGAAGAGTTATTTGCCTGAAAGCGCAGCACAACAGTTAGAAGACGATGAAGATTTTGCCACGCGACTCAACATCAAAATCGCTAACCGAGAGTTGTATCCCGCCGATTTTATCTCCGTATTGCAAATGCAGTTGGATGAGCCCACGACGCCAAAAGAGTGGGCGGTGATAGAGCGCAGTAGCGGTGGTTATTTCTTTGGTAAGCTGGTGGCGTTTCAAGATGGCGATAATATATACACCAGTGATATTCAATCGATACTAAATAAAAAGCTTGATGATGCAGAAACTCTGCGCCATGAGATTGATTCTTTGGTGGTCGATCAGCTTAAAGAGCTTGGTTGGAAGCTAGAGCAGTTGCGATTAGAAAAGCGCAAGCATGAATTGAATGACACGCTGACAGAAAGCTTCTTAAAGGAAAATCAGACGAAAAAAGAGCAGATAGAAAAAGCGCTTGCGACGTTAGATTTGCAACTTGATGGTTTACGACTTCAGCTCTCTGACTATGCCTTGATTGTCGAGGATATGACGGGGTCACAAGTATCGATTCCGCTCGAAGATATTTTGGACTACTGGTATCCAAACCAAATGTCACTGCCTGATAAAGTCATGCATTGGGGAAAACAGGTTTGGAAGTTTTTATCTGAAGATCCAAGAGAGTCTAACTCCGAAGGAGGCGTGTTCCCTGCGATATTTGGTACGGTTTTCTTAGTACTCATTATGTCGATCATTGTGATGCCACTTGGGGTGATCGCCGCTATCTATCTACATGAATACGCTAAGAATAACGCTCTAACCAGAGTGATTCGTATTGCAGTTATAAACCTAGCGGGTGTTCCATCGATTGTTTATGGCGTGTTTGGTTTAGGCTTCTTCGTTTATACGATAGGTGCCTCTATCGACAACGTATTCTATGCGGAGAAGCTACCGGCACCAACCTTTGGTACGCCGGGTTTGTTATGGTCTGCACTAACTCTTGCCGTGCTGACGCTTCCAGTTGTGATTGTGACTACTGAAGAAGGTTTAACTCGTATTCCGAGCTCAGTACGACATGGTTCTCTGGCGCTTGGTGCAACTCAGTTCGAAACACTATGGCGTGTGGTTTTACCTATGGCGACGCCAGCTATTATCACAGGTTTGATCCTTGCGATTGCACGTGCAGCTGGCGAAGTAGCGCCACTGATGCTGGTGGGGGTCGTGAAATTGGCATCCAGTTTACCGGTTGACGGACAATTCCCTTATGTGCATTTGGATAGAAAGTTCATGCATTTAGGTTTTCACATTTACGATGTTGGCTTTCAAACCTCCAACATCGAAGCGGCGCGACCATTAGTTTATGCTACCTCTTTCTTACTCGTGACAGTGATTGTCGGGCTAAACTTAACAGCAATCAGTATTCGCAATAATTTACGAGAAAAATACAGAACGTTAGGACAAGATTAAGTATGTTTAATTTTGATAGTACATTAGGTTATGAGCCACCATTGGATGTTCATAATTTAACGGATGAACAAACAGCCATCTCAATCGAGAACCTTAATCTGTTCTATGGTCAAACTCAGGCGCTGCATGATATTTCGATGCGAATTCCCAAAGGGCGAGTCACCGCTTTTATCGGTCCTTCAGGGTGTGGAAAGTCGACGTTATTACGTTGCATCAATCGCATGAACGACTTAGTGGAAGGGTGTCGAGTCACAGGTAAAGTGCGTCTCCACGGCAAGAATGTTTATCATCCTAATGTCGATGTTGCGACACTTCGACGCCGAGTGGGGATGGTGTTTCAAAGACCCAATCCATTTCCTAAGTCTATTTATGAAAACGTAGTTTATGGCTTACGCTTACAAGGTGTAAAAAACAGCCGCAGTTTAGATGACGCAGTGGAGCGATCCTTGCGCTCGGCGGCGTTGTGGGATGAGGTAAAAGACCGCTTGCATGAGAACGCATTTGGCTTATCTGGTGGTCAGCAACAGCGCTTGGTCATTGCACGTGCGGTGGCGATTGAGCCGGAAGTCCTGTTATTGGACGAGCCAACATCAGCGTTGGATCCAATCTCAACTTTAACTATTGAAGAGCTTATCAATGAGCTGAAGACTCAATATACTGTCGTTATCGTTACCCATAATATGCAACAAGCGGCGCGAGTGAGTGATCATACTGCATTCATTCATATGGGTAAGTTAATTGAATACTCTGACGCGGATTCGATCTTCACTTCGCCAATGAAGAAACAGACCGAAGATTACATTACGGGTCGCTACGGTTAAGTCGCGACTCTATACGGAATAAGGAACATCATGCACTTTGGACGTCATATTTCAGGACAATTTAACGTAGAGCTAGAATCGATTCGTACTCATGTATTAACCATGGGGGGCTTGGTAGAACAGCAGCTTTCGTATGCTATTCAAGCCTTGCATAAAGAAGACATCGAACTGGCGCGTAAGGTTGTGCGTGACGATCATAAAGTGAATGCGATGGAAGTCTCGATCGATGACGCCTGTACACGCATTATTGCTAAGCGTCAGCCAACGGCAAAAGACTTGCGCTTAATTATGGCTATCATCAAAACGATCACTGATTTAGAACGTATCGGTGACGTGGCGACACGTATTGCTTACGTTGCCATTGAAAGCCCATCATCAAAAGAACGACAATTCCAAGTGTCGTTAGAGCCTCTCTGCCGTCAGGCAATTAATATGCTGCATCAGGTTTTAGACGCGTTTGCCCGTATGGATGTAGAAGCGGCAGCAGAGGTGCACAAACAAGATGACAAACTAGACGCCGAGTATGAAGCGGTGATTCGTCAGTTGATGACTTACATGATGGAAGATCCAAAAAATATCCCTAATATTCTGCAAGTGATGTGGTCTGCACGCGCGATTGAACGCGTGGGGGACCGCTGCCAGAACATCTGTGAATACATTATTTACTTTGTGAAAGGGAAAGATGTACGCCACCTAGGTGATCAAAGTATTGATGACGTACTGAAGTAACTGACTTCAACAAATAGACCAGCTTTTAGGCTGGCCTATTTATTAGAGAGAAGGAAAGCACGTTAATATTTATCAGGAACGAAGGTCTGATCATCAATGGGCGCTCTGACGTAACCTTCTTTATTGAGTTCAGGTAATTCGATGGGTGAGTACTCAAGTGCTTTGTAATCAATCTGGCTTAGTAAATGACTGATACAGTTCAAGCGCGCTTTCTTTTTGTCATCTGAAGGGACGACCCACCAAGGGCAGTTTTTCGTGTCTGTATAGGCAAACATCTTATCTTTTGCTTCCGAATACTCCGCCCAGCGATGACGTGACTCTAAATCCATTGGGCTGAATTTCCAACGTTTGATCGGCGTATTAATTCGACCTAGAAAACGTTTTTCCTGCTCTTCGTCTGAAACCGAAAACCAATACTTAATCAGAATAATCCCAGAGCGTTGCAACATTCTCTCGAATTCAGGGCAAGAGCGTAAAAACTCCTCGTATTCGTCTGGAGTACAGAACCCCATGACTTTTTCGACACCTGCTCGGTTATACCAACTTCGGTCAAATAAAACGATTTCACCAGCAGATGGTAAATGAGCGACGTAACGTTGGAAGTACCATTGCGTTTTTTCTTTTTCGGTCGGTGCAGGCAGAGCCACTACGCGACAAACACGCGGGTTTAGCTTTTCTGTAATTCGCTTTATCACTCCGCCTTTGCCCGCAGCATCACGGCCTTCAAACAGAACAACCACTTTTAACCCTTTGTGTTTGACCCACTCTTGAAGTTTTACGAGCTCAACTTGAAGGTTTTTGAGCTCCTTTTCGTATTCCTTTTTCTTCAATTTAGACATACACCTTTCCTCACTCCTTGATAAACAATATGTTAGCACTCAAAAGCTATGCGCGTGAGGTTACGGTGGTCTATTTGAGAGTTGCTACGACATCGGTTATGGCTTGTGTACTTGTGATGGGGATTAAAAAATCATCGACATCGGATGCGCCCATTTTGCTTTGTTCAGCAACAAAGGTCATTTGGCTAGGGCGTGTGGTTTTGCCTGACAGATGGATTTCAGGAACTTGAGTGTCTTCTACTAACGCACGTACGTTACTCGCATTAACGCCAGCCCCCGCCATGATTGCTATGCGTCCTTGGGCTTGCTTAACCAAAGCTCTAAGCACATCGATCCCTTGTGGTGCTGAAGGCGCAAGACCGGAGGTTAAAATACGTTCACAACCTAAGCTGATCACTTCTTCCAAAGTTTTTTCAGCGTCACGACACTGGTCAAAGGCACGATGGAAGGTCACGCCTAAGCCAAGCGCTTGAGCAAATTCACACAGCGCAGCCGCGTAAGGCATATGAATATCACCGTCTTGAGTGAGCACGCCGAACACGACACCGCTCAAGCCTGATTGGTGAGCCGCTTCAATATCCCAACGCATCATTTCGATCTCTTCTTCATTGTAGAAGAAGTCACCTTGGCGTGGGCGGATCATGGCATAAACTGGAACACTCGAAAGCTTAGCCGCTTGCTGCATAAAACCATAACTGGGTGTTAGTCCGCCTAAAGCCAAAGAGGAGCAAAGTTCAATCCGAGTGGCGCCGCCAGCAATGGCGTAGTGCAGAGATTCAATATTATCAATACAGACTTCTAGGTGAGTAACCACGTTCATTCATCCTGCTAACGTTACAAATAAGTGTTGTGGCTAAGATATTAACAGGGCCAGTAAGCAGAATCTGTATGGAGGAGATGATAAATAGAGGTAAAGTTTACGCTAAAGCGTTACCTCATTTTGGCGGTTTATCTGAAGGAAAAAGAAAGCCCAGAGCAGAGGCTCTGGGCTTTGATAGGACTTTACTTAGACTGATTGGCGTTTGCGGTTTTCCGCATTAGCTTATTGCTTTATATACATCCAACCATCACACCCGTTGAGCTAGGGTGAAGGTCTATTATTTTTTGCCTAGGTCAGCTGCGTGCTCAGATAGGAACGCTGCAACACCTTTTGGAGATGCGTCCATACCTGCTTTACCTTCTTCCCATTGTGCAGGACATACTTCGCCGTGCTTCTGGTGGAAGTTAAGAGCGTCAACCATGCGTAGCATTTCGTCGATGTTACGGCCTAGTGGTAGGTCGTTAACTACTTGGTGACGTACAACGCCTTCTTCGTCGATTAGGAAAGAACCACGGAAAGCAACGCCTGCTTCTGGGTGCTCAACGTCGTAAGCTTTACAGATTTCGTGCTTAACGTCAGCAACTAGTGGGTACTTAACTTGACCGATACCGCCATCTTCGATAGCAGTGTTACGCCATGCGTTGTGAGAGAACTGAGAATCGATAGAAACACCGATTACTTCAACACCTTTAGCTTGGAAGTCAGCTAGACGGTTGTCGAATGCGATTAGCTCAGATGGGCAAACGAAAGTGAAATCTAGTGGGTAGAAGAATACTACTGCTTTCTTACCTTTAGTGAACTCTGCAAAGTTGAAGTTTTCAACGATTTCACCGTTACCTAGAACAGCTGCTGCAGTAAAATCAGGGGCTTGACGACCTACTAGTACCATTTTTTTGCTCCTAAAAAGTATGGTTAGCTCCAAACCGAATTCAGTTGTGTCGGTTTGGTTCGTGTTTGTACGAGACAAACTATAGTACAGATTGTAGTATTGAAAAAAGCGAAATAAATAGATTGAGTTAATCGAAAAAAACGATAATAACAAAACTCTTAACTCGATCACTGGAACGGCGGTAGATACAAATACAATTATGAATAAATGGCCCAGTTTGAAGCAGTTACACTATTTAGTCACACTGCATGAAACAAGACATTTTAGTGACGCTGCAGAGCGTTGTTTTGTCAGTCAGTCGACTTTAAGTAAGGGTATTCAAAACTTAGAGGAATTGATAGGTTGTCCCTTATATGAAAAGAAAGATAAGAAAAGTCCACTGGTTTTTACCCAAACAGGAGAAATGGTAGTAAAGCAGGGGCGAGAGCTGTTAGCAAAAGGGCAAGATTTGGTCGAGCTTGGACGTATGTGCCAAGGCGACGATATGCAAGGCCAGCTAAAAGTAGGATGTATACCAACAATTGCTCCGTTTTTACTGTGTGATTTGGTACAAGAGGTGAACTACCGTTTTCCACAACTGAATCTTTTATTAAGAGAAGACACGACGACAAACTTACTTCAAGCGCTCAGACATGGTGAGCTGGATGTGCTTATTTTAGCGTTACCAGTCGAAATTGATGGGATGGAAAGCCGAGTAGTGGGTAAGGATCCGTTTCGAATGGTTATAAGCGCTAATCAAGCCCAATCGGTCCCTGTGCCGATTCGTTACGCGGATTTACCTGACGAATCCGTCTTTCTACTAGAGAAAGAACATTGCTTAACGGAACATGCGGTATCAGCGTGTAAATTAACAGACAAAGAAAAAATCAATCCGTTTACGGCAACCAGCCTCCATACACTGGTGCAAATGGTTGCGAATGGTTTGGGAACAACGTTCATTCCTCAAATGGCTATCGACCATGGCTTGCTGCATAACCAGAATTTAGTCGTGATCGATCCTCCTGGTAAACAAGCTTATCGCGAAATCGGCTTAGTTTGGCGTCCGAGCTCGTCAAGAACGAAAACATTTAATCAACTTGCAGAAGTCGTTTCAGAGCTGCTTTAGCTATTAGTATTAGCCCTTACTTCTCCATTATTTATCTAAAAGCGCACTGGAAACAGTGCGCTTTCTAGTATTTTATTCTGTTGGTAAACTTTGACTTGTAAAATTTTACAGCTCTTCTTTGATGAAGCTTTCATAAAATAGTGAAATTTCACAATGTTAATTTTACACAAAGCCCTGCATACCTTGTTTGACCCCTGTTTAAATACATCTCTTCAGCCCTTGTGAATACAAGGTGTTTGTTTACCAGTCTATATTCATACGCTTGTTTGAAATGATAAAACGACTTTAAATTTAATGTAATTTTATTACGTAATAACTTACAAAATAAGGCGCTTGATAGATGGTTTTTACCTTGCGGAATAAAACTTTGAATTTTCTGTTTTGTTTATATTGGGGGTTTCACTAAACCCCTTGTTGATATAGCTTATTTAAAGGCCGATACGACTTATGTCTAGATTGAAAATACACGTAGCATTACGCAATCTATCGGCATGGCTAGACGAGTTGAACACAAAGTTAAAGGATGTAATTTGTTGTTCATAACTTACAAATGTAGCTTTACGCTGACTGCCCAAGATTGATAAAGCACGTTAAGGATGAATGATTATGCTTGCTCAGACAGAACAAAAAACACAACAACTAAAGCAAACCCAAGGCATGCTTGAGGTGAATGGAGTCGTTGCTCCAGAACATCAAGCAATTTTCCCTGTTGAAGCCCAAACCTTTTTATCTCTACTGTGTGAAAAATTTGCCGGACGTGTTGAACAGTTGCTGGAAGCAAGAGAAGAGAAGCAAGCACGTATTGATGCTGGTGAGCTACCAGATTTTCTACCAGAGACACAAGACATCCGTGAAGGAAGTTGGAAGATCCTAGGAATCCCACAAGATCTGCAAGATCGCCGTGTGGAGATTACCGGACCAACTGACCGCAAGATGGTGATTAACGCACTGAATGCGAATGTAAAAGTGTTCATGGCAGACTTCGAAGATTCAATGTCTCCTGCATGGAGTAAAGTGCTAGATGGTCAAATTAACTTGCGCGATGCTGTTAATGGCACCATCAGTTACACCAATCCTGGCAATGGCAAACATTATCAGCTGGAAGATGACCCAGCGGTGTTGATCTGCCGTGTTCGCGGCCTTCATTTAAAAGAAAAACACGTTACGTGGCACGGTCAGATCATTCCAGGTGCGCTATTCGATTTCGCTCTGTATTTCTATAACAACTACAAAGCGTTACTTCAAAAAGGCAGCGGCCCTTATTTCTACCTTCCAAAACTGCAATCGCATCACGAAGCGAAGTGGTGGAGCGAAGTGTTCCATTTCACGGAAGACTATTTCGGTTTGGATACAGGCACGATCAAAGCGACTGTGCTGATTGAAACCTTACCAGCGGTATTTGAAATGGACGAGATTCTGTTCTCGCTTAAAGAACACATCGTTGGTTTGAACTGTGGTCGCTGGGATTACATCTTTAGCTACATCAAAACATTGAAAAAACACTCAGACCGAGTACTGCCAGATCGCCAAGTGGTAACGATGGACAAGCCATTCTTAAACGCTTACTCGCGATTATTGGTACGTACTTGCCATAAACGAGGTGCTTTCGCGATGGGAGGAATGGCCGCATTTATCCCAGCTAAAGACCCGAAAGAGAATCAAAAAGTATTAGACAAGATCCAGACTGACAAATCGTTAGAAGCTAACAACGGCCACGACGGTACTTGGGTGGCTCATCCAGGTTTGGCTGACACTGCTATGGAAGTCTTTAGTGCTGTGCTGGGTGAACGCACCAACCAGTTGGATGTGAGCCGTGCAGAGGATGCGCCTATTACAGCAGCTGAACTGCTTGAGCCTTGTGAAGGCGAGCGCACTGAAGGCGGAATGCGCCACAATATTCGCGTTGCGCTGCAATACATCGAAGCTTGGATTTCTGGCAATGGTTGTGTGCCGATTTACGGACTGATGGAAGACGCAGCAACGGCAGAAATCTCACGCGCCTCTATCTGGCAATGGATTCAACACGGCAAGTCGCTAGACAACGGATTAAAGGTCACTAAAGAGCTGTTCGAGCTCTATCTCAAAGAGGAGATTGAAGTCGTGAAGCAAGAAATTGGCGAGCAGCGCTACCATGCGGGTCGATTTGAAGAAGCAGCAGACTTAATGGCAAGGCTCACGACGAGCGATGAACTGACCAACTTTTTGACAGTTCCTGGTTATGACTACCTGGATTAATAAAGAATAACTGTAACACCAATAACGTGAAGGATTTTCAAGGCAGATAGGGAAGTACTGCCTGAGAACGGAAACTCAACGCACACGCATAAAGTGCAAATTATAAAGAGGGATAGACCAATGACTAACTTAACTCGCCGCCAACAAATTGAAGCTCTGGAAAAAGACTGGGCAACTAACCCACGCTGGAAAAATGTGAAGCGTACTTACACTGCCGAGGAAGTGGTGGAACTGCGTGGCTCTATGGTGCCTGCAAACACAATTGCACAACGTGGTGCAGACAAACTTTGGTCACTGGTCAACGGTAGTGCGAAAAAAGGTTACGTAAACTGTCTTGGTGCGCTAACGGGTGGTCAAGCCGTTCAACAAGCTAAGGCAGGTATTGAAGCGATCTATCTGTCAGGCTGGCAGGTAGCGGCGGATAACAACACCGCTTCGACGATGTATCCAGACCAATCTCTTTACCCAGTAGATTCTGTACCGTCAGTAGTAAAGCGTATCAACAACTCATTCCGTCGTGCAGACCAAATTCAGTGGGCTGCTGGTAAGACGCCTGAAGATGAAGGTGGTATTGATTACTTCCTACCTATCGTAGCGGATGCTGAAGCGGGCTTTGGTGGTGTGCTTAACGCTTACGAACTAATGAAATCGATGATCGAAGCCGGTGCCGCGGGCGTTCACTTTGAAGACCAGTTAGCATCGGTGAAAAAGTGTGGTCATATGGGGGGTAAGGTATTAGTTCCTACGCAAGAAGCGGTACAAAAGCTCGTTGCAGCTCGTTTGGCTGCTGACGTAGCGGGAACAACAACATTAGTTATTGCTCGTACTGATGCGAATGCGGCGGATCTCATTACTTCAGATTGCGACCCATATGATAAAGACTTTATTGAAGGTGAGCGTACTCAAGAAGGTTTCTACCGCGTTCGCGCGGGTATCGACCAAGCTATCTCTCGCGGTCTGGCTTACGCACCATATGCAGACTTGATTTGGTGTGAAACGGCTACGCCATGTTTGGAAGAAGCACGTAAGTTTGCAGAAGCAATTCACGCTGAATACCCAGATCAATTGTTGGCGTACAACTGCTCGCCTTCATTCAACTGGGAGAAAAACCTAGATGCAGAAACCATTGCTAAGTTCCAACAAGAGCTTGCAGACATGGGCTACAAGTACCAATTCATCACGCTAGCAGGCATTCACAACATGTGGTTCAACATGTTTGAACTGGCACACGCTTACGCTCAAGGTGAAGGTATGCGTCATTATGTTGAGAAAGTTCAGCGTCCTGAATTCCAAGCAGCTGAAAAAGGCTATACGTTTGTTGCGCACCAACAAGAAGTAGGTACAGGTTACTTCGATAGAATGACCAATACTATCCAAGGTGGTAACTCTTCAGTGACAGCATTGACAGGTTCGACCGAAGAAGACCAATTCTAATTGGCAGAGAAACACTTCCTTAATCAGCGTCAGTAATGGCATTTTGAGCGGCAACCCTGCCGCTCTTTTTTCGTTTAACCGGTGTAAAAACGAAACTTACAACAAAGAGAATACGCTTGCGTACTACTCTTCCTGCTCGATTTCTTCAGGTTCCACTTCTTCTTGTAGTTCCAATAAGTTAATCGCAATCGTCACGAAGTCACTATCAGTAATAATGCCGACCAATCGACCTTTGGTGACAACAGGTAGACAGCCAACTTTATGCTTTTGCATATAGATAGCGCTCTCTTTGAGCCCCGCGATAGGCTCTGCCGTCATGATGTTGGTGTGCATCATTTCGTAGAGCGGTGTGTCTAAAGTAAAAGATTGTTCAGCCTCATCTGGGTGCAAGCTCGATTCTTGAGCAGCAAGAATGTCGCGTTGAGTCACCAAGCCTTGTAAGTGGTTATTGGCATCAACAACCGGAATGTGTCGAATATCAAGCGCATCCATCATGCTTTTTGCATCACGCAAGGTGTGCGTGCGCAGTAAGGTATGAGGATTACGAGTCATCATGTCTTCAACCTTGATCATAGAGACCTCCAGCGGCATTGTCCTTCTCTTAAATATAGAGAATATTTTTCTGTATATCTGGGAGCTAACTCGTTTTTCATCAATTAAATAGCACAATGCTGATGGGCTGCGTAATCTGTGTTTTATTGGTGTTTTTATTAATTTGAATAAGTCGGTTTGTGTGCGAGTCAGTTGGCATTTTTAGTTGATATTGAATGTGTTCCCAAGGTAATCCAATGAATTGAATCGCACATTTTTATTCGCTGGATTTTCCAAGATTCTTCTCTCGAAGAAGATACGTCCAGGCTTACCAAATTGAAGACAGCAACCTAGATGAAACGAACAACGTGTAACAAACTTATTGCGCTGGCAGTGGCGGCATTCAGTGTGCCATCAACACAGGCGATTGTGTTAGGAGATGAACAAACCGATCCTGTTGACCGCGTTACTTTGCGAGCTAGTAATATGGCAGAGTTTCCGCTGTGTGGTGGAACGATGCTGACAGAGCAATGGGTACTGACTGCGGCGCACTGTGTGGTGATGGGACAAGGAACCAATGAAGCAACCTACTATGTGACCCCGCCGGGTGAGCTGTCGGTGAATGCGAATGTGTATGAACTTAATTCTGCAGGGCTTGATAACTTCTATCCGGTGTCTCACGTTGTGGTTCATCCGGATTACACTCGGATTTCAAAAGCTGAGACCGACAGTAATGGCAACGTGAAACCTATCCAAACCGGTTTAGATTCAGACATCGCGTTGCTGTATCTCACGCGCCCAGTGGCAAACGCGAGCTTTGCTGACCTAGTGAGTAAAGTTGACATGGAGAGTATCGAAGCACGTTTGGTGGCGGATTGGAATGATAATTACCTGACCAATCAACGTGTCGAAAATGTGCAAGTGTTTGGATGGGGGACTACTCAGCCGGATGCTTCTGAACCTTCTAATACGCTCAAAACCACCATTAGCACATTTTTACCCATCGACAAATGTTATGAGCGTTTAGAAATTGGCAGCAGTTTTCCGGGGATCATTGATTCAAGAGACAACCAAACCAAAATTTGTACGCTACCAACACAAAACCATGTATTGGAGCCAGATAGCCATACTCAATATGGCAACTCTGCATGTAAAGGTGACAGTGGTGGCCCGTTGGTCGATGTGGCGACCGGCAAACAAATTGGTATTGTTAGTGGCGGCCCCCTTATTCTACCAACGTGTGGCTCTTTGACGATCCCAAGTTTCTACACCAAGGTGAGCCACTATTACGACTGGGTACAGTCTTACATCACTGCCGATGCGCCACCAAGTCGTTACATCATTGCGCCGAATTTTATCAAAAGTGCTAACAATGAAAGTGGTGACAATAAAGAGTGTCACGATGGCATTGCGACCAATAACTGTGATTTCAAAGGCTCAGATGATGAAGGTGGCAGTCTAGGGTTTTGGTTATTGGGTTTATTCGTGCCGTTATTCTTGTGGCGAAAGCGTGAGGTTTGATAGGGCGATTGGAATGCCAAACTAATAAGCAGCGGTATACGCTGCTTTGCTTTTTTCATGTTCTCTCTTTTGGGCTCAAATTAAAAATAGTGCCAAGTAATCGAGGCTTTTCACGTTTTATTACACTCTTCACCATGGCTTTTACTGCTATATTCTGGTGATTTGCTTGCTATTGCAGCATGTAAACATATACTAGTCTGCTGCGAAAAACTCGTCGCAATTTTATCGTCGCCTAGACGTGATTTGACCAATAGATAAGACAAGTAACATGCAAGTATCAGATTTCCATTTCGACCTTCCAGATGAACTCATCGCTCGCTACCCTCAACCAGAGCGTACCGCTAGCCGACTGCTGCAAATGGACGGCAATACCGGAGAGCTCATTGATGGCACATTTACTGATGTATTGGGCCAAGTTCAACCCGGTGACTTAGTGGTGTTTAATAATACACGTGTTATTCCTGCTCGTCTTTTTGGCCGCAAGGAATCGGGCGGTAAATTAGAAGTGCTAGTGGAGCGCATGTTGGATGAGAAAAGCATCCTCGCGCACGTTCGTTGCTCTAAATCACCAAAACCAGGTACAACCATTATTGTTGGCGAGAATGATGAATATTCAGCAGAAATGGTTGCACGCCATGATGCTTTATTTGAACTGAAATTTAGTTCTGATAAGACGGTACTAGAAATTCTGGAAGAAATCGGCCATATGCCGCTTCCTCCTTACATCGACCGTCCAGACGAAGATGCAGATAAAGAGCGTTACCAAACGGTATATAATCAAAAGCCAGGTGCGGTTGCGGCACCGACGGCGGGCCTTCACTTTGATGATGTTCTCTTGGAGAAAATCAAAGCGAAAGGTGCAGAGTTTGCTTACGTTACTTTGCACGTTGGGGCGGGTACATTCCAGCCAGTAAAAGTGGAAAATATCAACGATCACCACATGCATGCCGAGTACGTAGAAGTACCACAAGAAGTCGTCGACGCAATTAAAGCGACGAAAGCGCGTGGCGGACGAATTATTGCTGTTGGTACCACATCTGTGCGTTCACTTGAAAGTGCAGCGCAAGACGCATTGCAAAAAGGGACTGAGCTGGCCCCATTCTTTGGCGATACTGAAATCTTTATTTTCCCTGGTTACGAATATCAGCTAGTGGATTGCTTGATCACAAACTTCCACTTGCCTGAATCAACACTGATCATGTTGGTGAGTGCATTTGCTGGATACGAGAACACCATGAATGCTTACAAACATGCGGTGGAAAACAAATACCGTTTCTTCTCGTATGGCGATTCAATGTTCATCAAGAAGAAAACGGCGTAGTTAAAAATAGATTTACGAGTGCTAGCAGTAAGCTAGGAAATAAAGCATCCATTGCTTTGTCTCTCGCAAGGAAAAGCGACCGCTCCTTAAAGTAGGGTAGAGCCCTAAACACTCAGTCAGACTGTTTCTCTGACACCCGGAGGCATCGTGAAATTAAAATTCGATCTTAAGAAGAAAAACGGCAATGCACGTCGTGGTCAACTGACTTTCGAACGCGGCACTGTTCAAACTCCTGCGTTCATGCCAGTAGGTACTTACGGTACCGTTAAAGGTATGACACCAGAAGAAGTAAAAGGTACTGGTGCAGAAATTCTGCTAGGTAATACGTTCCACCTGTGGCTACGTCCTGGTCAAGAAGTGATGAAAATGCACGGTGACCTGCACGATTTTATGAACTGGCACGGTCCTATTCTTACTGATTCAGGCGGCTTCCAAGTATTCAGCCTTGGTAAGATGCGTACGATCACTGAAGAGGGTGTTCACTTTCGTAACCCAGTAAACGGTGACAAGATTTTCATGGACGCAGAAAAGTCGATGGAAATTCAAAAAGACCTGGGCTCTGACATCGTTATGATTTTTGACGAGTGTACGCCTTACCCAGCGACACACGATGAAGCGAAGAAATCGATGGAAATGTCATTACGCTGGGCACAGCGTTCACGTGACCACTTCGAGAAGCTAGAAAACCCGAACAACCTATTTGGTATTGTCCAAGGTGGTGTTTACGAAGATTTACGTGATGTGTCGGTAAAAGGTCTAACGGAAATCGGTTTTGACGGTTACGCGGTTGGTGGTTTGGCAGTAGGTGAGCCTAAAGAAGACATGCACCGTATTCTTGAGCATACTTGTCCTCAACTTCCTGAAGACAAACCTCGCTACTTGATGGGCGTAGGTAAGCCAGAAGACTTGGTTGAAGGTGTTCGTCGTGGTATCGACATGTTTGACTGTGTAATGCCAACGCGTAACGCACGTAATGGTCACTTATTTGTGACTGGTGGTGTGATCAAGATCCGTAATGCGAAACATAAAACGGATACAACACCATTGGATCCGCATTGTGACTGTTACACTTGTCAAAACTACAGCAAGTCGTACCTTCACCATTTAGAGCGTTGTAATGAAATCTTAGGCGCTCGCTTGAATACAATCCATAACCTGCGTTACTACCAGCGTCTGATGGAAAGCATTCGTAAAGCAATTGATGAAGATCGCTTCGATGAATTTGTTACTGAGTTCTATGAGCGTCGTGGCCGTGAAGTGCCACCACTAGCAAAAGAGCAGTAATTGAAAAACTAAAAGAATTAAAGCCTTTGGCATGTCGCCAGAGGCTTTTGCTAATAAAGTAGGCTAACGCACGTTATTTTTGAGAGAGCGATCTCTATTAGTTACTCTCAGACTTGAATCTAAAATGCGAAAGCCCAATTTGTTTGATTATCAATAAAATATAATGAGGATGTTTTAATGTTTATTTCTCAGGCTCACGCAGCAGCAGAAGGCGCGCCAGCAGGCGGTGGTTTTGAAATGCTAATCATGCTTGGCATGTTCGCAGTGATCTTTTACTTCATGATTTACCGCCCACAAGCGAAACGCGTAAAAGAACACAAAAACCTAATGGCTTCTATGGGCAAAGGCGACGAAGTTTTAACTAGCGGTGGCCTAGTGGGTAAAATCACTAAGATTGCTGAAGACAATGACTACATTTCAATTGAGCTTAACGCGAACAATGAAGTAGTAATCAAGAAAGACTTCATCACTGCAGTGCTACCAAAAGGTACGCTTAAGTCTCTATAAAACAGCTAAAGGATCCTCGCTGTGCTAAACCGTTATCCATTATGGAAGTACTTGATGGTGCTTTTTGCCATCATCACCGCTGCGTTATACGCACTTCCAAATATCTACGGTGAAGATCCGGCTATTCAAGTTACAGGGGCGCGTGGCGCCTCTGTAGATATGTCAACGCTGGATGCTGTCACTACTGCTCTTAACAAAGAGCAACTTTCTCATAAATCCATTGCTCTCGAAGATGGATCAATTCTTGTTCGTTTTAACGACACTGACACACAAATCAGTGCTCGTGATGTCATCAGCGAAGCGCTAGGCAAAGACACAATTGTTGCACTTAACCTTGCACCTTCTACACCCGATTGGCTAGAAGCGATTGGCGCGTCACCATTGAAGCTAGGTCTTGACCTTCGCGGTGGTGTTCACTTCTTAATGGAAGTGGATATGGATGCAGCGATGGAAAAGCTTGTTGGTCAACAAGAAGAAGCTTTCCGTAGCGAACTTCGTGACGCCAAGATTCGTTACCGTGCAATCCGCCCTTCTGGAAAAGAAGCGGTAGAAGTGTTGTTGCGTAACGAAGAGCAATTAGCAGAAGCGAAAGCAACGCTAGAAAAGAATCACCCGGACATGATTTTTGTCGATTCTGATTCAAATGGCCGTTACGCTCTTACTGCAACCTTTACTGAGCAACGTTTACAAGAGATCCGTAACTATGCTGTTGAGCAAAACATTACGATTTTACGTAATCGTGTCAACGAACTAGGTGTTGCGGAACCATTGGTTCAACGTCAAGGTGCTAGTCGCATTGTAGTTGAACTGCCTGGTGTTCAAGACACTGCTCGTGCAAAAGAAATTCTCGGAGCTACGGCAACGCTTGAATTCCGTGAAGTTGATGATAAAGCTGACCTATCGGCAGCGGCAAATGGTCGTGCGCCAGCAGGTAGTGAAATCAAGATGGACCGTGATGGTCGCCCAGTTGTGCTTAAGAAGCGCGTTATTCTTGGCGGTCAAAGCATCACAGATGCAAGCTCAAGTGTTGATGAATATGGTCGTCCACAAGTTAACATCTCGCTAGACAGCGAAGGTGGTAATAAGATGTCTGCGTTCTCTAAGAAGAACATTGGTAAGCTAATGGCTACCGTGTTTGCAGAATACAAAGACAGTGGCCGTCGTACGCCTGAAGGCAAAGTTATTCTGGATAAGCATGAAGAAGTCATCAACCAAGCAACGATTCAATCGGCTCTTGGTCGTAACTTCCGTATCACAGGTATCGACTCTGCTGCAGAAGCACACAACCTAGCACTTTTACTACGTGCTGGTGCACTGATTGCACCTATCTCTATCGTTGAAGAACGTACCATTGGTCCATCAATGGGCCAGCAAAACATCGATATGGGTATCCAAGCATGTATCTGGGGTATGGTTGCCGTAATGCTATTTACCCTGCTTTACTACCGCGGCTTTGGTTTGATTGCAAACATTGCTCTAATGGCAAACTTAGTGCTTATCATTGGTGTTATGTCGATGATTCCAGGCGCTACCATGACGCTTCCGGGGATAGCCGGTATCGTGTTAACAGTCGGTATGGCAGTTGATGCGAACGTACTGATCTTCGAGCGTATCCGTGAAGAAATTCGTGATGGACGTAGTCCACAACAAGCGATTCACCAAGGTTACGCGAATGCATTCAGCACGATTGCTGATGCGAACATCACAACACTAATTACTGCAATCATTCTATTTGCGGTCGGTACAGGTGCGGTGAAAGGTTTCGCAGTTACTCTATCTATCGGTATCTTAACTTCAATGTTCACCGCCATTATTGGTACACGTTGTATCGTGAACCTGATCTACGGTGGCAAACGCGTTGATAAATTGTCGATCTAAGGCTGGGAATTAATATGTTTCAAATTCTAAAAGCAGAGAAGACGATCGGCTTTATGCGTTGGTCGAAAGTAGCATTCGTTTTTTCAATTATAATGATTGCTGCTTCTATCTTCACTTTGTCAACCAAGTGGCTTAATTGGGGTCTAGATTTCACTGGCGGTACTCTTATCGAGGTCGGTTTTGAACAGCCAGCAAACCTTGAAGAGATTCGTGCAGCACTAGATTCAAAAGGCTTTGGCGATGCGACAGTACAAAACTTCGGTAGTGCTCGTGAAGTCATGGTTCGTCTTCGTCCACGTGATGACGTTTCTGGTGAAACGCTAGGTAACCAAATCATTGGTGCTATCAAAGATGGTACTGGCGAAAGCGTAGAAATGCGTCGTATTGAGTTCGTAGGTCCCAACGTTGGTGATGAGCTAACAGAAGCTGGTGGTCTAGCGATCTTGGTATCGCTGATCTGTATTCTGCTTTATGTATCGATGCGATTTGAATGGCGTCTAGCGGCTGGTGCGGTAATGGCATTGGCTCACGATATAATTATCACGCTAGGTGTCTTCTCGTTTCTACAAATTGAAGTTGACCTGACTATCGTAGCTGCGCTACTGACGGTTGTGGGCTACTCACTCAACGATACCATCGTTGTATTTGACCGGATTCGTGAAAACTTCCGTAAGATGCGTAAGGGTGAACCTTCAGACATTATGGACGCCTCAATCACTCAAACGTTGAGCCGTACATTGATTACATCTGGTACGACGTTGTTCGTGGTAATTGCACTGTTCATGCAGGGTGGTGCTATGATTCACGGCTTTGCAACCGCACTTTTACTCGGTATCACTGTAGGTACTTACTCTTCTATCTACGTAGCATCAGCACTGGCTCTAAAACTGGGTATCCAGAAAGAGCACTTGATGCCACCTCAAGTAGAAAAAGAGGGTGCAGAGTTCGACGAAATGCCATAAGGCAGATTGAGAACCGAAAACAAAAACCGCTGAACAATCAGCGGTTTTTTTATGCCTGATAGATTTGAAAGTTTCATTTTTTTTTGAGGTACTTCCAGCTTGAATTGTAGTTTTTTGATTGAGTTGAATATCGGAAGTATGTTCAACAATTTCGGGAGGAAATAATGTCAAGGCAAGCTGAAATAAAAGTACAGTTACTGAAGTTTGTAGAGATTTCTTACAAGCACAATAAAGGTGTTACCACCAAGCTAGTTACTGGAGGGAAAAGGTTCAAGTTAGCAGTTGATGAGTCAGGTAAAGTAACTTTATCTGGTGAGCTTGGATTTACTAAGTTTGAAGTTTCAAAAGAAATGGTTGAAGAGCTGGGCATAAAATTAAAAGCCGTTTCTGTTACTTTTAAAACTACTCGTGATGGTGTTTTGACATACAGTGGGAGTGTTTCTCTTTTTGGTGTTGTTTCCTTTGGAGTTACTGGGCAGGTAAATGTCCGTGAGCTTTTAGAGCAGTGCGAGTGGGGGCTTTGTAAGTACAGATTTAAGCCGAGTAAAATTGATCAAGCGCTCCGTGAAGCTGGGGTTTAGTTGGTTATGCTAAATAGAATTCTACCTATTCCGGTTTTACTAAGTGTTTCAACGCCCTGCATCGCAAGTCCACTCCACGATACTTACCTTGATATACGTAATAATTTATACAAGATGCAGTATATAGAGGTGGTAGAAGCTATGGCAGGACCAAATCTATCGATTGAAGAGCTGAACAGTATTAAGTCTCACCCAATAAAATTTGGTCATCAATTTCCATTTTTATCATCTATCCCATCAAGTTTGGTTACAGAGCTGTCTTACTTTGAAGAGTACAGTGAGGATGGAGGAGTTGGATGTCTTTCTGTAAACGGCTTTGGTGATGTATACCAGCCAGTCACGGTTTCGCTGCAGTTTTTAATGAAGGAACAAATATGGAAGGTTAAGCACGTAAAAATAGACCACTTATCTGACTACGACCGTTTCTACAAACAGGCTGATTGTTCGAAATAAAAAAGCCCCGCTCAATGAGCGGGGCTTTCTAAAGTCATCAGCGTGACGGGCTATATATGACTTTCAAATCTTACTTAAGGATCGCGCTGTTACCGTTTTCGCGGATGTGCTTAAGGATAGATTTTACGCCACGAGCGCTTGAAGCAACGATGTTACCAGACTTCATGTAGTCAGTGCCGCCAGCAAAGTCTGTTAGGATTGCGCCAGCTTCACGAGCAATAAGCTCACCTGCTGCCATATCCCAAGGTTTTAGGCCTAGCTCGAAGTAACCATCAACACGGCCAGCAGCCACGTAACAAAGGTCAAGAGCAGCAGAGCCGCTACGACGGAAATCAGCACATTCAGTGAATAGCGCACCAACGATCTTGATGTAAGACTCAGCGTGTTGTTTCTGCTTGAATGGGAAGCCTGTTGCTAGAACAGTACCTTGAAGGTCTTTTAGTTGAGCAACACGAATACGTGCACTGTTTAGTTGAGCGCCGGCACCGCGTTGTGCAGTGAATAGCTCGTTTTGCATTGGATCGTAAACACAAGCAACTTCAGTTTTGCCCTTAATACGAACAGCGATAGAAACCGCGAAAGTTGGGTAACCTTTTACAAAGTTAGTGGTGCCATCCAGTGGGTCGATGATCCATTGTACGTCTTTATCTTTACCTTCGATAAGACCTTGTTCTTCAGCAACGATACAGTGCTCAGGGTAAGACTGCTTGATAGTATCGATGATGATGTATTCTGCTTCTTTGTCTACGTTAGTGACAAAGTCATTAGTGCCTTTAAGAGTAGATTCTACTTTATCAGTGTTTTCTAATGATTTAGCAATATGATTGCCTGCCTTTCGCGCAGCGCGAATAGCAATGTTTAGCATTGGATGCATACGAATTTCCCAACGGATGTTAAAGAACAAATGAAAGCGGCGGCGAGTATACCAGAGATAATCAAAAAGGGAAGTGGTTATTTTTTACTCTAATTGCGGCCGACTGAGTGTACAGATCATACTGCGGACGAGAACAATAACCAAGAATGAGAAGAGAGGTCTGCTTGCCTCTAGGGTGTCTTAAAAAACTATGATAACATTCTGCGGTTTTAATTTAGGTAGCAAACACAGATGTTGGATCAAGTAAAAATTGTACTCGTAGGTACCTCTCATTCAGGCAATATTGGCTCAGCAGCTCGAGCAATGAAAGTGATGGGTTTAAACCAACTAGTATTAGTCGATCCACAATGTGAAGTGGATGAACAAACTCTTGCTTTAGCTGCGGGTGCTGGTGATATTGCTCAAAATGCAAAGATTGTCGGCACATTAGAAGAAGCGGTTGAAGATTGTGGCCTTGTTGTGGGTTCTAGCGCCCGCTCTCGTACATTAGAATGGCCAATGCTCGAGCCACGTGAATGCGGTGAGAAATTTGCAGTTGAAGGCCGAAAGCATCCGGTTGCGCTCGTGTTTGGCCGAGAAAGAACTGGTTTGACAAACGAAGAGCTACAAAAGTGCCACTACCATGTTTGTATTCCCGCTAATCCTGAGTACAGCTCGCTTAACCTAGCGATGGCTGTACAAACTCTCAGTTACGAAGTGCGAGTTGCACACTTGAACTTAGAGCAAAGCCAGTTTTCCCCAAATGAATCGGAAGAATACCCGCGTCATCGAGAACTCGAATTGTTCTTCGAGCATCTTGAAAAGGTGATGGTTGAGACCCAGTTTATTAACAAAGAGCAACCTGGACAGGTGATGAATAAGTTGCGCCGTTTGTTCTCTCGTGCTCGACCAGAAACCCAAGAACTTAATATTCTACGAGGCGTTTTGACTTCGATAGAAAAGAAGTTCTGAGTGAATAATAACCACTTTAGATGTAAGGATGAATACCTGAGTAAAATGGTCAAATAAATACTTGACCAAATTACTCAGGTATGGAAAAATCTTAACCATTACAAACCATGTGGATACGGTGTGGTATGAAACTTACATCTAAAGGAAGATATGCGGTGACAGCCATGCTGGATGTGGCACTGCATTCGCAACAAAACCCTGTACCTCTGGCTGATATTTCAGAGCGTCAAGGGATCTCGCTCTCTTACTTAGAGCAGCTATTTTCAAAATTGCGTAAAGCAGGTCTCGTTGCCAGCGTTCGTGGTCCTGGTGGTGGTTACCGACTTGGTGCCGACGCTCACAGTATCGCTATTGGTACCGTGATTGCTGCCGTTGATGAGTCAGTAGATGCAACCAAATGCCAAGGTAAAGGAGATTGCCAAGGTGGAACACGTTGCCTTACTCACACGCTGTGGCGTGACCTAAGCTCTCGCATTAGTGACTTTTTGAATAACATCACTCTTGGTGAGTTGATGACAGACAATGAAGTACTCGAAATTTCTGATCGTCAGGACATTGATCTGGCGGTAACCCATGGGCTATCAAACAAAAATACAACCGCCGCGCCCATCGGTGTAAACGTCCGCTCTTAGCGGTCAGCTTTTTACATTGGAGTAGAGAATGAAACTGCCGATTTATCTTGATTATTCCGCTACATGTCCAGTTGATCCACGTGTTGCTGAAAAAATGGTTCAGTACATGACAATGGATGGCACATTTGGCAACCCAGCGTCACGTTCGCACCGTTACGGCTGGCAGGCAGAAGAAGCGGTCGATACTGCTCGTGAGCAAATTGCTGACCTTCTAAATGCAGATCCTCGCGAAATCGTATTTACATCTGGTGCGACAGAATCAGACAACCTTGCGATTAAAGGTGCAGCGCACTTTTACTCGAAGAAAGGCAAGCACGTAATCACTTGTAAAACAGAGCACAAAGCCGTTCTTGACCCATGTCGTCAACTTGAGCGTGAAGGCTTTGAAGTGACTTACCTTGAGCCAGAATCAAATGGCTTGATCGATCTAGAGAAGCTTAGAGCAGCCATGCGTGATGACACCGTGCTTGTGTCTATTATGCATGTAAACAACGAGATTGGTGTGGTTCAAGACATTACAGCGATCGGCGAACTGTGCCGTGAGCGTAAAATTGTTTTCCACGTGGACGCTGCGCAATCTGCAGGTAAATTACCAATCGACGTTCAAGAGATGAAAGTTGATCTAATTTCACTTTCTGCTCACAAAGTTTACGGTCCTAAAGGTATCGGTGCACTTTACGTACGTCGTAAGCCTCGTATTCGTCTTGAAGCGCAAATGCACGGTGGCGGTCATGAGCGTGGTTTCCGCTCTGGTACACTACCTACTCACCAAATCGTAGGCATGGGTGAAGCATTCCGCATTGCAAAAGAAGACATGCAAAAAGATTACGATCATGCTTTAGCGCTTCGTAACCGTCTTTTTGATGGCGTGAAAGACTTAGAAGCAGTGACGGTAAACGGTGACTTTGAGCAGCGTGTACCACACAACCTAAACATCAGTTTCGCATTCGTAGAAGGTGAATCACTACTAATGTCGCTTAAAGATCTAGCGGTATCTTCTGGTAGTGCTTGTACGTCTGCAAGCCTTGAGCCTTCTTACGTTCTTCGTGCCCTAGGCATGGATGACGAATTGGCTCACAGCTCGGTTCGTTTCTCGTTTGGTCGTTTCACGACTGAAGAAGAAATTGATTACGCAATTGAACAAATCCGCGTTGCAGTGACT
This sequence comes from Vibrio sp. OPT41, assembly GCF_015163595.1. NCBI lineage: Bacteria > Pseudomonadati > Pseudomonadota > Gammaproteobacteria > Vibrionales > Vibrionaceae > Vibrio > Vibrio sp. OPT41. The sequence continues at coordinate 38,076 of NZ_JADDYH010000015.1, forward strand.
AAGCTACGCGACATGTCTCCTCTATGGGATATGTACAAAGAAGGGATTGATTTGAGCACTGTTGAATGGGCTCACCATTAATCTCAGGGATTGAAATAGAGGATTCGAGGTAATTTATCATGGCATACAGCGAAAAAGTAATTGATCACTACGAGAACCCACGTAACGTTGGTTCATTCGATAAAGAAGATCCATCAGTAGGTAGCGGCATGGTTGGCGCTCCTGCGTGTGGTGACGTAATGAAGCTTCAAATCAAAGTGACACCTGAAGGTATCATCGAAGATGCGAAGTTCAAAACATACGGTTGTGGTAGTGCAATCGCATCAAGCTCACTAGTAACTGAGTGGGTAAAAGGTAAGTCAGTTGATGAAGCGGCAGCAATTAAAAACTCTGAGATTGCTGAAGAGCTAGAGCTTCCACCAGTGAAAGTTCACTGTTCTATTCTTGCTGAAGATGCAATCAAAGCAGCGGTTGCTGACTACAAGAAAAAACACCAAGAATAATTATTCCGTAATATAATGGGAGCTTTGACGCTCCCATTCCAATCGAAATTTAGACAGACTAAGGTGCAGTATGGCCATCACAATGACAGAATCAGCGGCAAGTCGCGTAAGAGCATTCCTAGATAACCGAGGCAAAGGTATCGGTTTACGTCTTGGAGTGAAGACGACTGGCTGTTCCGGCATGGCATACGTACTTGAGTTTGTTGATGAGCTCAATGAAGAAGACGAAGTATTTGAACTCTCTGGAGTGAAAATTATCATCGATCAAAAGAGCTTAGTGTACCTAGATGGTACTGAATTGGATTACGTGAAAGAAGGGTTGAATGAAGGTTTTGAATTCAACAACCCTAACGCGAAAAGTGAATGTGGTTGTGGTGAAAGCTTCAACGTCTAATTGATTGTCCTTCTGGGCAAACGAGTCCGGAAGGCTTTACTAGGACCCGAACTTAATGAATCACTTTGAATTATTTGGGCTACCAAGTCAGTTTAAGCTGGATGGTAGCCTTCTTTCTTCTCAGTTCCGAGAACTACAAAAACGCTTCCACCCGGATAACTTTGCAACGGGCTCAGAACGTGACCGTTTGATGGCGGTGCAAAAGGCGGCGCAAATCAACGATGCCTATCAAGTTCTGAAAAATCCTATTTCTCGCGCCGAGTATATCCTCGCAGAGCAAGGTGTTGAGATCCGAGGTGAACAGCAAACAATGCAAGATCCGATGTTCTTAATGGAGCAAATGGAACTGCGCGAAGAACTGGAAGAGATTGCTGACAAGTCCGATCCTGAATCGGCGCTTTTTGACTTCGACTCTAAGGTCAGCAAAATGTACAAACAGCATCTGGCAAGCGTCGAGCAAGAGCTTGATGATGGTCTATGGACTGAAGCCGCAGACCGAGTTCGTAAGCTAAAATTCATTGCCAAACTAAAGAACGAAATTGAGCTAGTCGAAGACAAACTCCTCGGCTAGTAAGCGTGACAAGGACCTATCATGGCACTACTTCAAATCGCAGAACCGGGCCAAAGCTCGGCACCTCATGAGCATAAGTTAGCAGCGGGTATCGACTTAGGTACTACCAACTCTTTGGTTGCTTCTGTACGTAGCGGCGATGCAACTCCACTTGCGGACGAGCAGGGCCGTACTATTTTACCTTCAGTCGTTAATTACGCTGAGGAAACGTTAACGGTCGGCCACGAAGCCAAAGCCAAAGCAGAGTTTGAACCAGAGAACACGATTATCTCTGTAAAACGTTTGATCGGTCGTTCATTAAAGGACATTCAGTCCCGTTACTCTTCACTTCCTTATCGTTTTAAAGAGAGTGAAAACGGCCTGCCAATTCTGCAAACACCTCAAGGTGACAAAAACCCGATTGAAGTATCTGCGGACATCCTAAAAGTATTGGGTAAGCGAGCTGAAGATACGTTAGGTGGTGAGTTAGCTGGTGTAGTTATTACCGTTCCTGCTTACTTTGATGACGCGCAACGTGCAGGTACAAAAGATGCGGCGAAATTAGCTGGTCTTCATGTTCTCCGTCTACTTAACGAACCAACCGCTGCGGCAATTGCTTATGGCCTAGACTCTGGTCAAGAAGGTGTGATTGCGGTTTACGATCTAGGTGGCGGTACTTTTGATATCTCTATCCTACGTTTATCGAAAGGCGTATTTGAAGTATTAGCAACAGGTGGCGATTCTGCATTAGGCGGTGACGACTTCGACCATCTATTTGCCGATTATTTAATGGAGCAAGCGGGTCTAGAAGCGCCGCTTTCTGCAGAAAAGAACCGTATACTGTTGAACATTGCTACTGAAGCTAAGATTGCTTTCTCTGAGCAAGACAGTGTTGACGTTGACGTTTTTGGCTGGAAAGGCACCGTGACTCGCGAGCAGTTCGAAGATCTGATTCGTCCGCTAGTGAAGAAAACACTGATGTCTTGTCGTCGCGCATTAAAAGATGCGGATGTCGACGCAGATAAAGTACTCGAGGTCGTCATGGTTGGCGGCTCAACCCGTACATTGTTGGTTCGTGAAATGGTAGGCGAGTTTTTTGGTCGCACACCTCTGACAAGCATTAACCCAGATGAAGTTGTTGCAATCGGTGCGGGTATTCAAGCTGATATCCTAGCGGGTAACAAACCTGACTCTGAAATGTTGCTTCTTGATGTGATTCCACTGTCGCTCGGTATTGAAACCATGGGTGGTTTGGTCGAGAAGATCATCCCCCGCAACACTACGATTCCCGTTGCGCGTGCGCAAGAATTTACCACATTCAAAGATGGCCAAACGGCGATGAGTGTTCATGTGGTACAAGGTGAACGTGAAATGGTTGATGACTGTCGTTCACTTGCTCGCTTCTCGTTAAAAGGTATTCCTCCGATGGCAGCGGGTGCGGCACATATTCGCGTGACTTACCAAGTTGACGCTGATGGCCTTCTTTCTGTTACGGCAATGGAGAAGAGCACTGGTGTTCAATCAGAGATTCAAGTAAAACCTTCTTACGGCTTAAGTGACAATGAAGTGGCGGATATGTTGCGTGATTCAATGACGCACGCAAAAGAAGACATGCAAGCTCGTGCCTTAGCTGAGCAGCGTGTTGAAGCCGACCGAGTGATAGAAGGTTTGATTGCAGCGATGCAAGCTGATGGTGATGACTTACTATCAGAACAAGAGAAACAAAACTTGATTAAAGCCATCGAAGCCTTGATTGAGCTGCGTAATGGTGATGATGCAGATGCGATAGAGCAGGGCATTAAAGATACCGATAAAGCGAGCCAAGATTTCGCATCACGCCGTATGGATAAATCGATTCGAGCTGCGTTGTCAGGTCAATCAGTAGACGATATATAAGAGATAAGTAGTTATGCCTAAGATTATTGTATTACCACACGACGATTTGTGCCCAGAAGGTGCAGTGTTGGAAGCAAACTCTGGTGACACCGTTCTAGACGTAGCGCTAAAAAACGGTATCGGTATTGAACATGCGTGTGAGAAGTCATGTGCGTGTACTACCTGCCACGTAATCATCCGTGAAGGTTTTGATTCACTCGAAGAAAGTGAAGAACTAGAAGACGACATGCTAGATAAAGCGTGGGGTCTAGAGCCTGAGTCACGCCTAGGGTGTCAGGCGAGAATTGCTGATGAAGACTTGGTGGTAGAAATTCCTAAATACACACTAAACCACGCTTCAGAAGATCACTAAAACTATCTTCCCAATATAGGGAAGAAGCAAAAGGAAGATGAGCAATGAAATGGACAGATTCTCGCGATATCGCGATTGAACTTTGTGACAAGTTTCCAGATGTCGATCCAAAAACAGTGCGTTTTACCGATCTTCATCAATGGATCATGGAGTTAGATGAGTTTGACGATGAGCCAAACCGTTCTAATGAAAAGATTCTAGAAGCCGTTATCATGTGCTGGATGGACGAAGCAGACTAAGTCTGTAAAACACAGCCTAGTTAACAATTCTTACTAAAAAAAGCGGACCTTTAGGTCCGTTTTTTTATCCAATTGACATTTTTGCCCTACATAATGCTAACATCCGTGAGTTATTAAAAAGAAGCAGCGTAGGCAACGCTGCTATAAGACAAGGAGAAACCATGTCTACACAGATGTCTGTATTTTTAAGTCAAGAGTCGGCAGCACCACATTGGGGTGAAAAAGCACTGCTTTCATTCGCTGAAAACGGCGCAACTATTCACTTAGGTGAAGGTCATGATCTCGGCGCAATTCAACGTGCAGCTCGTCAGCTAGATGGCCAAGGAATTCGTTCTATTTTTCTTTCTGGTGATAACTGGGATCTAGAGAGCGTATGGGCTTTCCACCAAGGGTTCCGTAACCCTAAAAAACATGGCTCAGTTGAGTGGGCAGCATTGTCTGATGAAGAGCAAGCAGAGCTTCAAGCTCGTATTACTTCGACTGATTTTACCCGCGATATTATCAACAAAACGGCAGAAGAAGTTGCTCCTCGTCAGCTAGCGACAATGGCTGCTGAATTCATCAAATCTGTTGCGCCGAAAGGCACGGTGACAGCTCGTATCGTCAAAGACAAAGACTTGTTGGCAGAAGGTTGGGAAGGTATTTACGCAGTAGGCCGTGGTTCTGAGCGTACTTCTGCGATGCTTCAGTTAGACTACAACCCAACTGGTGACGAAAACGCACCTGTATTCGCATGTCTTGTGGGTAAAGGCATCACCTTTGATTCCGGTGGTTACAGCTTGAAGCCTTCTACCTTCATGAGTGCAATGAAAGCAGATATGGGTGGCTCGGGTACTATAACTGGTGGCCTAGGATTAGCTATCTTGCGCGGTTTAAACAAGCGCGTAAAACTGATCTTGTGTTGTGCTGAGAACATGGTTTCTGGCCGTGCCCTTAAGCTTGGCGACATCATCACTTACAAAAACGGCAAAACCGTTGAGATTATGAATACCGACGCGGAAGGTCGCTTGGTGCTTGCAGACGGTCTTATCTACGCCAGTGAGCAAAAGCCTGAGTTAATCATTGACTGCGCGACGCTAACAGGCGCAGCGAAGAATGCGTTAGGTAACGATTACCATGCGCTAATGAGCTTTGATGATGAGCTATCGCATCAAGCGCTTACGGCGGCAAACCAGGAAAAAGAAGGCTTGTGGCCGCTACCACTTGCTGATTTCCATCGAGAAATGCTGCCATCTAATTTTGCCGATTTATCGAATATCAGCTCTGGTGATTATTCTCCGGGTGCAAGTACTGCAGCTGCATTCTTGTCTTACTTCGTTGAGGACTACAAAAAAGGCTGGTTACATTTCGACTGTGCGGGTACGTATCGTAAAGCCGCTTCTGATAAATGGGCTGCGGGAGCAACGGGTATGGGTGTTCGTACACTTGCTCGTTTCCTCAATGAGCAAGCTGGAAAATAAGATTGATTGCAGCACTCTCTTGTTTGAGTGCTGCTCTTACCCAGTAAGTCACTTTAAAAGCACAACTATTATTACAAGTACAGAAAGGAAATTTTATGGCTCTAGAAAGAACATTTTCAATCATTAAGCCTGATGCTGTAGAGCGAAACCTAATTGGTGAAATCTACAATCGTATTGAAAAGGCTGGCCTACGTATCATCGCTGCCAAAATGGTTCACCTGACAGAAGATCAGGCAAGCGGCTTTTATGCAGAGCATGAAGGTAAAGAGTTTTTCCCTCCTCTAAAAGAGTTCATGACATCTGGTCCTATTATGGTTCAGGTATTGGAAGGCGAAAATGCGATTGCACGTTACCGCGAGCTAATGGGTAAAACCAACCCAGAGGACGCGGCATGTGGCACTTTGCGTGCTGATTACGCACTCAGCATGCGTCACAATTCAGTTCATGGTTCAGATAGCCCTGAGTCTGCCGCTCGTGAAATTGAGTTTTTCTTCCCTGAATCAGAAGTTTTCACTCGCTAACTCGTTCATGCATCACTTTTGCGTGATGATCTAGTTCGTAATAACCTCGGAATTGTCCGAGGTTTTTTATTCCGCGTTCTCCATTTCACCTGCGAGTTCATTCGTAATTATTCGCGAAGATGTTGGCTAATCTGAGCATCTTACAGGGGTGAAAGCTTAGTTACGTGTGTTTGTTCTCACTGTTTTCTCTGTACCACTTCTACGCTTTTGTTGTCGGTTGTCTAATCATTATTCTCACCGTAAATTCTGATTAAAATTTAATCGTTTTTATTTTAATGCCTTAGCAAACTCAGGGTCTTACACCCCTTGTTGTAGCTGCATAAAGGCTGTACAATTCGCGCCCTTATTCTTGTTTCAGTCATTGAGAGGCAACATGACCACTGAAAAAATCAATCTACTCGACTTTGATCGCAAAGGCATGCGTCAGTTTTTCGCGGAAGAACTTGGCGAGAAAGCGTTTCGTGCCGATCAGGTTATGAAGTGGATCTACCATTTCGGTGTAGATGACTTCGAAAAAATGACAAACATCAACAAGAAGCTGCGCGAAAAGCTTTTACACAAGTGTGAAATTAAAGCACCAACTGTAGCAGAAGCTCAGCATTCTTCAGACGGCACGATCAAGTGGGCAATGAAGGTTGGTGATCAGGATGTAGAAACGGTTTACATTCCAGAAGATGATCGCGCAACGCTTTGTGTATCTTCTCAAGTAGGTTGTGCATTGGAATGTAAGTTCTGCTCAACAGCACAGCAGGGCTTTAACCGTAACTTGAAAGTTTCAGAGATCATCGGTCAGGTGTGGCGTGCTGCACGTGAAATTGGTCTTGAGAAAGAAACAGGCCGTCGCCCAATTACGAACGTCGTGATGATGGGCATGGGTGAGCCGCTTCTTAATATGAAGAACTTGATTCCTGCATTGGAGTTAATGCTGGATGACCTTGGCTTTGGTTTGTCGAAGCGTCGCGTAACCGTATCAACATCAGGTGTCGTTTCTGGTCTTGATCAGATGACGGGCAAAATCGACGTTGCGTTAGCGATCTCTCTTCATGCGCCAAACGATAAGCTGCGTAGTGAAATCATGCCAATTAACGATCGTTGGGATATTCAAGATTTCCTAGCATCCGTTCGTCGTTACATTGCTTCATCGAATGCAAACCGTGGCAAGGTAACAGTCGAGTACGTGTTGCTTGATCATGTGAACGATGACATGGACCATGCTCGTGAACTGGCTGAATTGATGAAAGACACACCATGTAAGATTAACTTGATTCCGTTTAACCCGTACCCAGGTTCACCTTACAAGAAACCAAGTAACTCACGTATTGATCGCTTCCAAAAAACATTGATGCAATACGAGCACACAGTTACGGTTCGTAAAACACGTGGTGATGACATTGATGCCGCATGTGGTCAGTTGGTCGGTGATGTAATTGACCGAACTAAACGTACGGCAATGCTGAAAGCGTCACGCGGTGCCGATACCATTGAAGTGAAAGCTGTATAAACGACCGGAATTCAAAAATAGCCAGAGCCATTCGCTCTGGCTATTTTGTTTATTGTTTAGGACATTTTCGCCAAGATTTGGGACTATTACTCTTCAACCTAAGGTTATTTGGGTATAATTTCGAATTCCTTTGTCAAAGTTTGGACAAAAGCTTGAGCTATCTGTTAGTTTGAGTGTAAAGAGTTTTTGTCTTCGTTGCGCATTCGCTTATCATGATATGTAACACTAACGATGACACCGATAATTCTCAGCACTTTCTCACATACGTTTTGCTGATTTTTGCAAAACGGGTATTCGCACTCAGATCGCTGAGAGTTTCTTAAAATTATTATTTTTGGTTAACGCGTTTTGGCTAGCTATCTTTAAAGAGGCTTAAGAACAATAACGAAAATACATGACCACGTTAGCCACTAAAACAGATTAAATACCGCCATTATGACAGAACACGAAAATACGAATGAAGTGCCACTCTCTATTGAAGCTGGCACATTACTGAAAAACAAACGTGAATCCTTGGGAATGAGCCAAAAGCAAGTTGCCGACCGCCTGAGGCTTCGCATTTCTGTGATTGAAGATATTGAAAATAACCGATTTGAATCTCAACAAGTCGCGACATTTACGCGTGGTTACTTACGCTCTTACGCTAAATTCGTAGGTCTTGATGAGAAGGTGGTTTTGACGGCGTTAGAGCAGACTGCCGATGCTCAGCCTCAAGAGCAAGAAATTGAAATGCAAAGCTTCTCTCGTAAAACAAAAGACGAGAAGCACAATAGCCGTATTATGCTCCTTACTTGGGTTATCGGGCTAGTCATTATTGGCATTTCAGCTGCATGGTGGTGGCAAAACCAACAAGAGAATAGCCTAACTAAGGAAGTAACGGATTCAAGTGTTGAAGCGCCGCAGCCCACTGCTCAAGAATTAGCTGATATCGATTTGATGACGGCTGAAGAGTTAATCGCAAGCACTCCTGAAGAAGTTGCTTCAACTAATGAAGGTGTTGCTGAATTGACTGAAGCACCCGTTGAGCAAGGGGCGGATCCTTTGCTGACTGAAACTGAAAATACAACAAGCGTAGATTCTGAAGAACCTGTTGCCGTGATTGAAGCGGCGGAAGAGGAACAGCCTGCGCCAGTAGTACCTGAAGGCATGACACTTCTTACTATGAAGTTTAAAGCGGACTGTTGGATTCAAGTAAAAGACACCAATGGTAAAACGCTGGTAAGTGGTACTCATAAGCCAGGACAAGATGTAGAACTTACCGGAAAAGCGCCATTTAAAGTGATATTGGGCGCACCGGAAGGGGTTACAATGACATTTGCAAGTGAACCTGTCGACCTTTCTGGGTATACTTCAGGCAAAGTAGCTAGATTCACTCTACCGTTATAAAAAATTATGCAACACGAATCTCCAATTATTCGTCGTAAATCGACGCGTATTTATGTGGGTGATGTGCCAATTGGTGATGGTGCGCCAATTGCAGTACAGTCAATGACTAACACTCGCACGACTGACGTAGAAGCGACAGTCGCTCAAATCCGAGCACTAGAAAAAGTCGGCGCAGATATCGTTCGAGTTTCTGTACCTACGATGGACGCAGCAGAAGCTTTCAAACTGATTAAACAGCAAGTTTCTGTACCATTAGTGGCTGATATTCATTTCGACTATCGTATCGCGCTGAAAGTTGCGGAGTACGGAGTTGACTGTTTACGTATCAACCCAGGTAACATCGGCAATGAAGAGCGCATTCGCGCTGTTGTTGATTGCGCTCGCGATAAAAACATCCCGATCCGTATTGGTGTCAATGGTGGATCTTTGGAAAAAGATCTACAGATGAAATACGGTGAGCCTACGCCAGAAGCCTTGGTTGAGTCGGCGATGCGTCACGTAGATCATCTCGATCGTCTTAACTTTGACCAATTTAAAGTTAGCGTGAAAGCTTCAGACGTTTTTCTTGCGGTGGATTCATATCGTCTGCTGGCGAAGAAAATCGATCAGCCTCTTCATTTAGGTATCACAGAGGCGGGTGGTGCTCGAGCTGGCGCTGTTAAGTCATCTGTTGGCTTAGGTATGCTGTTATCTGAAGGGATAGGCGATACGCTGCGTATCTCTTTGGCTGCCGATCCAGTTGAAGAAATCAAAGTCGGTTTTGACATCCTTAAATCTCTGCGCATTCGCTCTCGAGGCATCAACTTTATTGCGTGCCCAAGCTGCTCACGCCAAGAATTCGATGTGATTGGTACGGTGAATGCACTGGAGCAACGTTTAGAAGACATCATCACGCCAATGGATGTGTCTATCATCGGTTGTGTGGTAAACGGCCCTGGTGAAGCAGAAGTTTCTCACTTAGGTCTAGCAGGTAGTAACAAGAAGAGCGCATTCTACGAAGATGGTAAACGCCAGAAAGAGCGCTTTGATAACGATGACCTTGTGAATAAGCTAGAAGCTAAGATCCGTGCGAAAGCAGCTATGATGAATGGCGAAAACCGCATCGAAGTTAAAGTACAAGATTAATCTCAACGAGAATTACGGTAAGTATTGTGGCAAAAACAATTCAAGCAATTCGAGGCATGAACGATTGCCTCCCAACTCAGTCGCCACTGTGGCAAAAATTAGAAAACACAGTGAAAAATGTAATTAGCGCATACGGTTATAACGAAGTGCGCATGCCAATCGTTGAAGAAACAAACCTATTCAGCCGCGCTGTTGGTGAAGAAACAGACGTCGTTTCAAAAGAAATGTACACTTTTGATGACCGTAACGGCGACAGCCTAACACTTCGCCCAGAAGGTACGGCGGGTTGTGTACGTTCATGTATCCAAAACAGCCTGATCAACCGTGATGAACAGCGTCTGTGGTACATGGGGCCTATGTTCCGCCATGAACGTCCGCAGAAAGGTCGTTACCGTCAATTCCACCAGTGTGGTGTTGAGGTGTTTGGTCTAAATGGTCCAGATGTTGATGCAGAGCTTATCATGATGACGGCGCGTTTATGGCGTGAGCTAGGTATCAATGAACATGTCCGTCTTGAGCTGAACTCTATCGGTTCTCAAGAAGACCGCGCAGACTACCGTACTGCACTGGTTGCATTCCTTGAGCAACATATTGATGTGCTAGATGAAGATTGTAAGCGTCGCATGCACACGAACCCACTGCGTGTTCTGGATACGAAGAACCCAGACGTTCAAGCTATTTTAGGTGATGCGCCTCGCCTTTCAGATTACTTGGGTGAAGAATCTAAAGCACACTTCGCAGGTCTATGTGAACTTTTAGACGCCGCAGGTATCAAATACACAGTTAACGAACGTCTAGTTCGTGGTCTGGATTACTACAATCGCACGGTATTTGAGTGGATCACTGAGAGCCTAGGTGCTCAAGGCACTGTATGTGGCGGTGGTCGTTACGATGGCCTTGTAGAGCAATTAGGTGGTAAACCAACACCAGCGGTTGGCTTTGCAATGGGCCTAGAGCGTCTAGTACTGATGCTAGAAACGTTGGAACTGACAGACGTTCGTCGCAGTGTTGACGTGTACGTAGTCACTGCGGGTGAAGGCACCATGATGGCAGGAATGAAGCTAGCAGAACAGCTTCGCGAGTCTGTTCCAGGCGTTCGTGTGATGAATCACTTCGGTGGCGGTAACTTCAAGAAACAGTTTAAACGCGCAGACAAAGTTGGTGCTGTTGTAGCATTGGTTCTGGGCGAAAACGAAGTTGCGGATAATACCGTAGTACTGAAAGACTTAGCTGGTGGTGAGCAAGAGACTTACAACCAAGCAGAAGTTGCAGAAAAGATCGCAGCACTGATTTAAGTCTTTTAGTAATCTAACAAAATTACATCCTAGTTCGTAAGCTAAGGCTCCCAAATGTGGAGCCTTTAAACGAAATAGGAACAATGGCAGCTAAGCTGCCATTTACATGTTTTAAGAGGACAGGAAGTGGAACTTTACGATACTGAAGAACAACAAGTTGAAGCCATTAAAGACTGGTGGAAGGAAAACGGCAAAGCCGTCATCATCGGTGCGGTTGTTGGTTTAGGTGGTCTATTCGGCTGGCGTTACTACCAGGATTCTGTGATTCAGGCGAGTGAAGCAGCTTCTCAAAGCTACACGACAGCAATGAATGCTTTGCAAGACAAAGGCACTGATGCTCAAGCTGACGTGAAAGCTTTCATTGAGTCAAATGAAGTAAAAGAATATTCAGTATTGGCTGCGCTACAACTTGCTAAAGCACAAGTTGAAGCTCAAGACCTTTCTGCTGCATTGGAGCAACTGAAGTGGGCGCAAAGCAACACTCAAGATGCTGCGTTGTTACCATTGATTAGTTACCGCATTGCGCGTATTGAGACGGAAATGGGTAACTTCGACGCTGCAACGGCAGAGCTAAGTAACGTCACTGATACAGCATGGACAGGTCGTATTGCTGAACTTCGTGGCGATATTGCGATTCGCCAAGGTGACAAAGATGCTGCGTACGCTGCGTATACTGAAGCTCAGCAAGCGGCAGATGCAAGCCCGACACTACAAATGAAATTGGACGATCTGGCGAAATAAGGACCGCATTGGATGAAAAGAGTCTTTAAGAAAGCCTTGCTAGGGGCGTTAACAATGGGAGTACTTGCCGGTTGTGCAGGTGAGAAAGACACCATTGTAATGGCGCCACTACCTCAGGTAGACAGTCAGTTTACAACCAGTAGTGAGTGGAGCACATCGGTTGGCGATGGTGTTGGTCATTACTTTTCAAAACTATCCCCTGTATTTGCGAATGATACATTGTTCGTGGCAAGTCGTGATGGCTTAGTAAAAGCGCTGGATCCTGAGAATGGTAAACAACGTTGGCAAACGGACCTAGAAGAAGATGTCATTGCTCGTCTCTCTGGTGGTATCACAGCGGCATACGGAAACCTTTACATTGGCTCTGAGAATGGTGAAGTCATCTCTCTTGACCAAGAAACAGGTGAAATTGTTTGGCGTGTAAAAGTTGGTGGTGAGGTACTGGCGAAGCCAGTTGCAGATTCAGGCCTTATTATCATCAATACTAGCCGAGGCATGCTGATTGCCCTTAATGAGAGTACAGGTGAGCAACGCTGGGCATTGAGCACAGAAGTGCCGAACTTAACTTTACGTGGCGACAGTACTCCGACTGCAATTGGCGGCGGTGTATTTTGGGGAACGGCAAATGGCCGACTCGCAGCTGCTATCGTTGAGCGTGGTCAGTTGATTTGGCAACAGCCTGTTGGTACGCCAAAAGGCGCGACAGAAATTGATCGTTTGGTTGACGTTGATTCATCGCCAATTGTGCTAGGCGGTACTCTTTTCACCATTGGATACAATGGTCAACTTATCGCCATTGACTTGCGTTCAGCGAACCCGATTTGGAAGCGTAATTACTCATCTGCGACAGACATTTCTACAGATGGTAGTCGCATCTTTGTGATAACGGAAAAAGATCATGTTGTTGCCGTTGATTCACGAAGCGGGACTGAGTTGTGGGAAAACAGCTTGCTTGAGCACCGACAACTTACAGCGCCAGTTATTGTTGGCAATTATCTCGTTGTCGGTGACACGCTTGGTTACCTTCACTGGATGGATCGTTCAACGGGCGAATTTGTTGCGCAGCAGTTTGTCGATGATAGTGGCTTGGCAGTTGGCCCGACGTTATTGTCGGATGGTTATGTGATTACAACTCGCAACGGCGATGTAAAGAAACTAACCATTAACGAATAATATCGTGATATAATTCACATTCGGCTCCTGGCTGGTGACAGCTAGGAGCCGTTTTGTTGTTTGAATTTATTAACCCTGACGTGGTTATAGGTAAAAAGCTGGTTTGATTTGGCATCGAGCAAGTCGTTACCTATAACTACAGAAGAAAGATTATTGTAGAGGTTGTTATGGTACCTGTTGTAGCTCTAGTAGGGCGTCCGAACGTAGGTAAATCTACACTATTTAACCGATTGACTCGCACTCGTGACGCGTTGGTTGCGGACTTTCCAGGCCTAACGCGAGACCGTAAATATGGCCAGGCGAGACTTGGTGAAGAGCACGAATTCATTGTGATTGATACTGGTGGTATCGATGGCACAGAAGAAGGCGTGGAAACAAAGATGGCAGAACAGTCATTAGCCGCGATTGATGAGGCTGATGTTGTATTGTTCCTTGTTGACGGTCGTGCTGGTCTGACACCTTCAGATGAAGCAATTGCTGCGCATCTGCGTAAAATTGAAAAGCCAGCGATGCTGGTAGTAAACAAAATCGATGGTATTGATGCCGATGCGGCGTGTGCTGATTTTTGGCAGCTCGGCGTGGATGATATGTACCAGATTGCGGCTGCTCATGGCCGTGGTGTGACCGCTTTGCTTGAGCGTGCTTTATCTCCATTCTTTGATGATCTACTAACAAGTGAATCTGAAGAAGGTGAGATTGAAGACCTGACTGGATTCGAAGACGAAGAGCCTCTTGTTGAAGATTACACTGAAGAAGACGCAGAAGCTGAATTCAAACGCCTTCAAGAGCAGCCGATTAAGTTGGCGATCATCGGTCGTCCTAACGTAGGCAAATCGACACTGACTAACCGTATTCTGGGTGAAGAACGTGTGGTTGTATACGATATGCCTGGTACAACGCGCGATTCTATCTACATCCCGATGGAGCGTGATGGACGCGAATACGTACTAATTGACACCGCAGGTGTTCGTCGTCGTGGTCGTATCAATGAAACGGTTGAAAAGTTCTCTGTTGTTAAGACGTTGAAAGCGGTAGAAGATGCAAACGTCGTTCTACTGGTGATTGATGCTCGTGAAAATATTTCAGACCAAGACCTAAGCTTGCTTGGTTTTGCACTGAATGCTGGCCGCTCAATTGTCATCGCCGTTAACAAGTGGGATGGTCTAGACAGTGACGTGAAAGAAAGCGTGAAGAAAGAACTGGACCGCCGTCTAGGATTCGTCGACTTCGCGCGTATCCACTTTATCTCTGCGCTGCACGGTACTGGCGTTGGTCACTTGTTTGAATCTATCCAAGAAGCATATAACTCGGCGACAACGCGTGTGGGTACGTCAGTACTGACGCGTATCATGAAGATGGCTGTGGATGATCACCAACCGCCAATGGTTCGTGGTCGTCGTATCAAACTCAAATACGCACACGCAGGTGGTTACAACCCACCGATCGTTGTTATCCACGGTAACATGGTTCGTGAATTGCCAGATTCGTATAAACGTTATCTGATGAACTACTTCCGTAAGTCTCTGGAAATTATGGGAACACCGATTCGCATTAACTTCCACAACAGTGATAACCCATACGAGAACCGTACGAATAAGCTTACGCTATCACAAGAGCGTAAACGTAAGCGTATGATGTCGATGGTGAAAAACCGCAATAAATAATGAAATTCGAATACCCAAGTTTCTACTTGGGTATTTTTTTATCAAAAGTAATCGTAAAAATGACTATCACAGCAACAAAGACTCGTTTTTGTCATCAAACATGGCAATTAGAAGCACAAATACAGCTCGTTCAATATACGGAAGAAGTGACTTACGTTATTACAGATGTCACGCCGTTCCATCCCGTTAGTCACATATGGCCGGATCACCCTGCAGACAAAGGAACGTTGAAGGTGAATGGGGCTGAGCATGACGTAGTAGATTGCCAAGTTGGGGCAGTGGAGCAGGAAAGTGGTGCTCTGTATGTGGGTAGTGACATCCCTGTAAAGCGTGATGCTGAAGGTTGGGTGTTTGTCGTCGTGCATGTTTTATCACGTACGGAATCACTTGTTACTGATGATTTGGTGACATTGGCGGTAGATAAGGATTACCAACGCGCTTTGAGTCGAGGCCACACTGCAGGACACTTAGCGTATTTGGCGTTGAATAAAGTACTAGCGGAAGACTATTGGCGAAAAGACGCAGACCGCAAAGACCCACATGGTTATTATGACTTTAATAGATATGCACAAGTTACGAGTTATGTTACTCCAGACAAGTGCCTCGATACGTACCGTTTAGGCAAAACACTCCGTAAAAGAGGATTAAACAGTGCAGATATGCTGAATGACCTCCAGGCGATTGCAAAAAAAGTGAATAGCCAACTTGTGGAATGGCTTCGACGAGATGCGATGATCACCATGGAATGCCACGGTGACAGATTAACGGATTCTCGCTATTGGAAGTGCGATTTAGGGGAAGGTCAATTAGCGGTAATCCCTTGTGGTGGAACGCATGCGAGCCATTTAAATGAGTTTGCTTTTATCCAAGTTAAACTCGTTAAGCTCGACGCTCAAACTATCGAAATGCACACCAATGTAAACACTGCTTTTTGAATAAGATCTTTTTATTAAATTCTGATTTTTCGTTTAATTAAATATCTTTAAGGTTTTTTATTCTCTTTTAAATTGGAATGCAGAATATGTAACTTATGCTTTCGGTGTGTGGTTATATAAATATTCTTTTAAGGGGTGATCGCTGATCAAGGAGTAAATATCAGACGATCAGTATAAGATCCTACGTATCAAGTATGGTTAACGCCTCGTGAAACTTGTTGGGGCGGTGATGAAGATCAACATACTTGTTCGTTATTTTGAGTAGCATGCGTTACTCGAAATTGCTTAGTTTAGAGAGAGGAACGGGATATGCAGCAGAACATTTGCCCGACTTGCAATGTCGAACTGGAATGGACAGGACAATACCATTGTGCACAGTGTGAATCGGATTTTAAAAAAGTAGGTTTTTGCCCTGATTGTGAGGCGGAGCTGGAGAAGCTGCAAGCATGCGGTGCTGCGAGTTACTTTTGTAATGTGTGTAATGAACTCAAATCAAAATCACGTGTCCGATTTGAGTTCCAGAAAGTCAGTTAACCAGAGTTTGTATTCAGTTAACGGTAGAACGAACGTCGCCTTCGGCTAACCGGGTAATCAATACATCTCCCGACTTTACATCTGAAGATTGCGTAATTACTTTACCTTGCTCAGTTTGAGTAATTGAGTAACCTCGTTTCAATGTCGCTAGTGGGCTGACGGTGTCCAACTTTTCTGCGGCAATCGCGAGTTGATGGCGCATAGTCAGTAATTTGCGATCCATTGCATCCATGAGCTTTTGCTCAACACGTTCTAGCTTCGACTTCTGCTCGGCAAGGCGTGTTACAGGAGAATTTAATTGCAGCCGATAATGTTGACGCTCGATTCGCTGTTGACGCAAGGCAATAAAACGACTCATCGCTCGCTGTAAGCGCATGTCCAACTCATCTAACTGTTGCGTCTGACGTTGCAAGCGGTAGCTTGGGTGCTGTCTCTCTAGACGGTGCACTAATTGAGCAGATTGCTGCTTTTGTTGTGCTAGGTAGTAACGCATCGCGCTCGCTAACTTATGCTGGCGGGTAACTAAAGCTTGATCTTTGTGGCTGTTATCACGGCTTACTAGCTCAGCGGCTGCTGATGGAGTAGGCGCGCGTACGTCGGCGACAAAATCAGCTATTGTCACGTCAACTTCATGTCCAACGGCGCTAATAATAGGAATTTGGCTTGCTGCAATCGTGCGAGCTAATATCTCGTTGTTAAAGCACCATAAGTCTTCTAATGAACCACCACCTCGGCCCACAATTAGTACATCACATTCATCACGGCTGTTAGCGCGACCAATGGCTTGTGCAATTTGAATGGCTGCGTCCTCACCTTGTACCACTGTCGGATAAATCACAACAGGTAGGGAAGGATCACGACGTTTCAATACGTCTAAGATATCGTAAAGCGCGGCACCAGTTTTCGATGTGATGACGCCAACACGTTTAGGGTGCTCAGGCAAAGATTGCTTATTGATTTGCGCGAACAACCCTTCTGCTGCAAGCTTCATTTTCAGCTCTTCAAACTCTTGTTGAAGACGGCCATCACCTTCCGGTTGCATGCTTTCGATGATCAATTGGTAGTCACCGCGAGGCTCATAAAGAGACAGACGAGCTTTTACTAGGACTTGATTACCGTTAGCGGGTTTGAAAGTAACGCGGCGATTGTTACCACGAAACATGGCACATTTAACTTGAGCGCGAGAGTCTTTAAGAGTGAGGTACCAGTGACCAGAGACAGGAGCTGAAAAGTTGGATATCTCTCCGACGAGCCAAACGATCCCCATTTCGTTTTCAAGGAGTAAACGAACTTCCGCGTTGAGACGAGAAACAGTAAAGATGTTTTGATTGGTCTTGGAGAGCACAGCTAATCTCTTAGACGTGAGTATGGAAATTAGCGGCAATATAATACATAGCAAGGGGGTAATTGCAAGAAAAAAATTAAAAAATTTGTGGTCAAGCGATTGCGTTAACCGTATAATCCCTCCGCAATATCTAATCCAAATGTAGCTAGTTGCTAACGCAGGTTACCCTCATTATGCGAAACGATGAGATTGGATTGTTCTTTTTACTCCTCTAATTGTGAGATATTGCAAATGCTAAGAATTGCCAAAGAAGCGCTGACATTCGATGACGTACTACTTGTGCCAGCACACTCCACCGTTCTCCCAAACACAGCTGATCTTCGCACTCAGCTAACTAAGAACATCACCCTAAACATCCCAATGATTTCAGCGTCTATGGACACTGTTACTGAAGCTCGTCTAGCAATTGCGCTAGCGCAAGAGGGTGGCATTGGCTTTATCCACAAGAACATGTCTATTGAGCAGCAGGCAGCCGAAGTTCGTAAAGTTAAGAAGTTCGAAGCTGGTATGGTAACTGACGCGGTTACTGTAAACCCTGACGCGACCATCGCTGATGTTGTTGCACTCACTGAAAAGCATGGTTTTGCAGGTTTCCCTGTTGTCACTGAGAGCAATGAGCTTGTTGGTATTATCACTGGTCGTGACGTTCGTTTTGTGACGGACCTTTCTAAGAAAGTATCTTCAGTAATGACGCCAAAAGAGAAGTTGGCAGCAGTTAAAGAAGGTGCAACACGAGAAGAAGTGCAAGAGAAAATGCACGAAGCTCGTGTAGAGAAAGTATTGGTTGTAAATGATGAGTTCCAACTAACCGGTATGATTACTGCGAAAGACTTCCACAAAGCAGAACGTAAACCAAACGCATGTAAAGATGAGCGTGGTCGCCTACGTGTTGGCGCAGCCGTTGGTGCTGGCGCTGGTAACGAAGAGCGTGTTGCTGCTCTAGTTGAAGCAGGCGTTGACATTCTACTTATCGACTCTTCACACGGACATTCTGAAGGTGTACTAAACCGCATCCGCGAAACTCGCGCTGCTTACCCAGATCTAGACATCATCGGTGGTAACGTAGCAACAGGTGCTGGTGCTAAAGCACTAATCGAAGCTGGCGTAAGCGCAGTGAAAGTTGGTATCGGCCCTGGTTCTATCTGTACAACTCGTATTGTAACGGGTGTGGGAGTTCCACAAATCACTGCAATCGCAGATGCGGCAGAAGTGGCTAATGATTATGGTATTCCGGTTATTGCTGACGGTGGTATCCGTTTCTCAGGTGATATCTGTAAAGCAATCGTAGCTGGCGCATCATGTGTGATGGTTGGTTCTATGTTTGCTGGTACTGAAGAAGCGCCGGGTGAAGTGATTCTATACAATGGCCGTTCTTACAAGTCTTACCGCGGCATGGGTTCTCTTGGTGCTATGTCTCAAGGTTCTTCTGACCGTTACTTCCAGTCTGACAACGCAGCGGACAAGCTAGTACCAGAAGGCATTGAAGGTCGTATCGCATACAAAGGCCGTCTAAAAGAGATCGTACACCAACAAATGGGTGGTCTACGTTCAAGCATGGGTCTAACTGGTTCTGCAACTATCGAAGATATGCGTACGAAAGCTGAATTTGTACGTATCTCTGGTGCAGGTATGCAAGAGTCTCATGTACACGATGTTCAAATTACTAAGGAAGCGCCGAACTACCGTCTAGGGAACTAATTACCCAACGGAAACGTTTGCTTTTTCCTTGAAGCATTAAGAAGAGGCGAGTACACTCGCCTCGGTTTTAATCACTTAGCCTTAAAAAGACTGCTCAAAATGACTAAAAATATCCATGACCAACGTATTCTGATCTTGGACTTCGGTTCTCAGTACACTCAATTAGTAGCACGCCGCGTACGTGAAATCGGCGTTTACTGTGAACTATGGAGCTGGGATGTAGAAGAAGCGGATATTCGCGAATTCAACCCAGATGGCATTATCCTATCTGGCGGTCCAGAAAGCGTAACGGAAGAGAACTCTCCACGCGCGCCTCAATATGTGTTTGATTCTGGTGTTCCTTTGCTTGGCGTATGTTACGGCATGCAAACCATGGCGGAACAGCTAGGAGGCAAAGTAGCGGGCTCTAACGAACGTGAGTTTGGCTACGCTCAGGTTAAAGTTTCTGGTGAATGTGCTCTATTTAAAGACCTTGAAGCAACTCAAGACGTTTGGATGAGCCATGGCGACAAAGTAGTAGAGATCCCAGCCGATTTCGTAAAAGTTGGTGAGACAGACACTTGTCCTTACGCTGCGATGGCGAATGAAGAGAAGAAATACTACGGTGTTCAGTTCCACCCAGAAGTGACACACACAAAAGGTGGCCTACAAATGCTTGAGAACTTTGTTCTTGGCGTATGTGGCTGTGAGCGTCTATGGACATCGGAATCTATCATCGAAGACGCGGTTGCTCGCATTAAAGAGCAAGTGGGTGACGACGAAGTTATCCTAGGTCTATCTGGTGGTGTTGATTCATCGGTAGTTGCGATGCTGGTTCACCGTGCAATCGGCGACAAGCTAACGTGTGTATTTGTTGATAACGGTCTACTTCGTCTAAACGAAGGTCAACAAGTAATGGATATGTTCGGCGACCAATTTGGTTTGAACATCATCAAAGTTGACGCTGAAGAACGCTTCCTAAAAGCACTTGAAGGTAAGTCTGACCCAGAAGAGAAGCGTAAGACTATCGGTCACGTATTCGTAGATGTATTCGATGAAGAGTCTAAGAAGCTGAAAAACGCGAAATGGCTAGCTCAAGGTACGATTTACCCTGATGTAATCGAGTCAGCTGCATCTAAGACTGGTAAAGCGCACGTGATCAAATCGCACCACAACGTGGGCGGTCTTCCAGATGACATGGAAATGGGTCTTGTTGAGCCACTACGTGAGCTGTTCAAAGATGAAGTACGTAAGATTGGTCTAGAGCTAGGCCTGCCTTATAACATGCTTTACCGCCACCCATTCCCAGGTCCTGGTCTAGGTGTTCGTGTTCTTGGTGAAATCAAGAAAGAGTACTGTGACTTGCTACGTCGTGCTGATGCTATCTTTATTGAAGAGCTTCACGCTGCAGACCTATATGACAAAGTATCTCAAGCGTTCACGGTATTCCTACCAGTACGTTCTGTTGGTGTAATGGGCGATGGCCGTAAATACGATTGGGTTGTATCACTGCGTGCAGTAGAAACCATCGACTTTATGACGGCACACTGGGCGCACCTACCATACGACTTCCTAGGTAAGGTATCTAACCGTATTATCAACGAAGTTGATGGCATTTCTCGTGTTGTTTACGACATTTCTGGTAAGCCACCAGCGACTATCGAGTGGGAATAATGCTCCTTTAAGAAAGGTCTGGCATTAACAAGCACTAAATCATACTTAAGTCCGCGTAATTGCGGACTTTTTTTGTTTTTGGCTTAGTCATTTTTGGCAATGTCTGGCAACGCCAAGCACGGTTTGACCGTGGTATTTTGATGGGTATGATTCATCGGTAATGCCATGGATTACGCACGATACCATGCTGAGTGTTTTTGATGGGGCATGGTATTAAATTTTCATATCTATCTGTTTTATAAAGATTAATTTCTAGATTTTTAGAGGTTTTTCAGCATGGTATCAAACAAGAATAATAGGTCGAAACATGCTGACTGATACCAAGCTACGCAATCTCAAACCCAAAGATAAACTTTACAAAGTCAATGACCGTGATGGCCTCTATGTTGCTGTCACTACCGCAGGCTCTATCTCTTTTCGCTACAATTACTCGATCAATGGCAGGCAAGAAACTATTACCTTTGGTCGCTACGGAGTAGGAGGCATCACGTTAGCAGAAGCGCGTGAGCGTCTCAATGAAGCGAAGAGAATGGTTACTGATGGAAAGTCACCGGCCAAAGAGAAAGCCCGTGCTAAGGCGAGAACCAAAGATGCTGAAACCTTTGGTGCCTGGGCTCAGAAATGGCTGCGTGGCTATCAGATGGCTGATTCTACCCGGGATATGCGTCGCTCAGTCTATGCCCGAGAGTTAGAGGGTAAATTTGGCAATCAGAAGCTGACAGAAATCACTCATGAAGATCTGCGAGCATTGACTGACGCGATAGTAGAGCGTGGAGCACCGGCAACAGCTGTGCATACGCGTGACATTGTACTCCAGGTGTATCGATGGGCGATTGAGAGAGGGCAGAAAGTTGAGAACCCGGCAGACTTGGTGAGGCCCGCCAGTATTGCTCGATTTGAACCAAGAGACCGAACGTTAACACCGGCTGAGATCGGTTTGATGTACCACTACATGGAAAAGGTAGGTACAACCCCTTCGATTCGTGCTTCGGTAAAGCTGCTGTTGCTGACTATGGTACGCAAAAGTGAGTTAACCAACGCAACTTGGAGCGAAATTAACTTTAGCGAAGCGTTATGGACGATTCCTAAAGAGAGGATGAAACGACGTAACCCGCACTTGGTATTTTTGTCACGCCAGGCGATGGATATTCTGATCGCCTTGAAGACATTTGCCGGTGGGTCTGATTACATTCTTCCTTCCCGTTATGACTCTGATGCTCCAATGAGTAGTGCGACGATGAACCGAGTCATGGATTTGACATATAAGGCTGCGCAAAAGGAAGGTCAGTCACTAAGTAAGTTTGGGCCGCATGACCTGCGTCGAACAGCGAGCACTTTGCTACATGAAGCTGGATACAACACTGACTGGATAGAGAAGTGCTTGGCACATGAACAAAAGGGAGTGAGAGCGGTATACAACAAAGCCGAGTACCGAGAACAGCGCGCGGCTATGTTGCAGGATTGGGCTGACATGATTGATGAGTGGATAACTTGTCACGCTAAGTAAAATTAGAGTGGGGAGTTGAACCCCACTCATTAAAAGTCTCTTCAAGGGGACTTTTACTGTATTTAACGAAATTAAGTTAAAGGTAGTTATTAATGGTCTCAATATGGTGCATCATACTTAACTTCTTAGGTACACCTAAGGCGTGATACGTCCCGTTTACGTGAATTTTAATATACTCTTGAAACCCAAGTGTGTTTTGATCAAGGCTAGGCGTGACATTAGCAAAATCAATCATTTCCTGCAGAGCCTCCTTGAACTTACCGGCAGGGTCACTTTGATCATTCGGGTTTTTGGTCGATAGGCTATGTTTAACGTACATATTACTATTTGATTGTTCTATATACGTAATATGAAGTGCAATAACAAAAGCAGGCCCTCCAGATGTGGACCAAGCATCGTCAATTGTTAAGAAATCTCCAAACCCGATCTGATGTTGGATCATTGGGGTTACGTACGATACATGGGCGTCTGAGAAAAACTGCGGTGCTCGACTGTAGTCAGCATTTCTTGGTTTGGATGGGAAAGAGCTATCAACAATTACGCTACGTGGTAATGAGTTTCTGAAAGAGTGAGAGTATCTATTTAAGTTCTGGATAATATTTGCAACAGAATTGCTTGTATAGGGAGTGATATTTGATTGTATATCTTCTTGTAGGTACAGGGAGAATGGAACACTATCGTTGATTAATTGTTGTAGTAAGGTGTTGACGTATATGATGTTTTGATTATGTAGCCTTATGCATGGAATAAAAGATACGGTACGTTTAGATAATTCAACGTTTAGAAAATCCGGAGAGTCACTCGCTAAATCACCTACTTGAGGGTTTACGATAACATGAGGTACAACATTATGATTGTTTAGTACTTCAATCGTTGCACAGAGGCGATCGATGTTGTCGTTAATTGGCTCAATTATAGGGCTAACTTTAGTTGAATTAAGTCTCGGAGCTACTTCTTTCAGTGCCGCTAACTCAAACTGCTTTCCTCTCATATATGGAAAATACATCATAATCCTCACTATTAAACTGATTGCATTCAAGTAGAGATGATATGATGTTGTCCTTACCTTTTTTGTGAATGCTGTAGCTTATGCCAAGATTTTTCATCGATTTTGGTAGGTTGCTGATGAATTTGTGATCATTTCGACGGTATGTTTTAAGCACTCGCTTGAAATGTTTATTAGCTTCAGCTTCATTCAACGAACAAAAAATTTCTTTACACTCGCTAAATAACTCGGTTTGCGGGCAATTCGGAACAGCTCCTGTGACTCTGTGTGCAATGTCGGTGTACTCTTCTTTCCTCAAAGTATGAAACATCAATTCCGTATCAAAACTCTTGTTTAAAGGGGCTTCTATTTTCTTACTCAACTGATTTCTCTTGTTTGATAACAAAACACCAAAGCGAGGAATATCCTTTTGAATTTTGAGTAAGGCATTTAAATGCGCTTCGTGAGTAACAACGTATGTTTTATCAAAGGAGGAAGTGTAAGCTGACAACTGCTCAGGAAGACGCTTTAAGGAATCAAATTTAGTTTTTATTTCGTAGCACGTAGAAGATCCATTTATGATCACACAGTCCGCTTTGTTGGTGCCAATACGCAATTCACTGAGCATGCTTGCGGTGTTCATTGAATGAGTTCCTAGCAAAATATTATTAGCAATAATATTTTTGATAACATATTCATTCGGGTAGTGCTTACAAAGGAGTTTGTACGCTTCTTCAAACAATTCAGAAAGACTTTGCACATGGGATAGTGTAGGGAAGTCACTAGCGATATCTTGCACAAGGCTCAGATCTCCTTGAGCAACTTTAGTTATGTTTGTGCTGGTAAACATTTTTGCTAGTTGCTTGTAATTCATGGTTATATCCGATGCGGAGTTACTTAAATACTCTTTAATCTATTGCATATAATAGTCTTAGAAAGGCGATGATTCTAGAGTAAAGGCAATGCGAACTCAACCTGACAACGTTAGTTTGATACGATCTAGAGAAGTGGATAGTACGCTCATGAATGCACTATCCAAAAGAGAAGCTGTTATATATTAAGACTAGTTTTGGTTTCCGTTTGAGCTATGTTCTGCTTTTATTTATCTCCATGAATTTAGTCTTTCTAAATCAAATTTTAGCCGCTAAAATTCTGTTAGCTTTGGGTGCTGGGTAAGAGAAACTCGTCACGAATTGTTCCCAAAGCTTTAGACACCGCTTGGTGAGTTATTTTTTTACCACCAAGTTTAGTTAGCTTTTGAGCAATTTCTTTCTGATTAAGGCCTTGCTTTCTCAGAGCGAGCATTCTTTTCTTATTGTCAGTAAGTCTTGAATCGACCATTCTTCGGGCTATATTACGCAAAGCTCCTTCGTCATCTGCTCCAAGAGTTGTACCAGCTCCAGTCAAGCGCACAGCCGCTTCATTAATGAGCCTTTCTGTCTCGCCTTTTAGCTCTATCGGGTACTCGAAATTATCCCTGATATAATGGAAAAATACGTCAGCTTGCTTTTGCGTTAAGGACTTATCCTGGAGGAAGTGATAGAAATAAAGATCAACTAGTTCATCTCCTGAAACATCTTTAAGCTTTTCGACTTTGAAAACGTGAAGCCGTAATCGTCGATATTCTTTCTCAAATTGGCTCTTTGATTTCATAGCACTCCTATATACGGAGTTCCAAGTGCGACCATCTTTATTCTTCGGTTTATGATGAGGGCAATACCGGTGGCTAAGTTGCCTTTTTTTCTTATTATCCTGGTGTTGTTCGTTGTGGCCTTCTACTTCATCCTTAGGGTCTAGTATATTGTTATCTAACTTATAGAAATATTCTGCGAGTTCATTTCTTTGGCCACACAGCTCGCAGTAGGTTTGTTTTCGTTGCGCATTGAGTTTTGTATCTGCGCTATGTTGCCGAAATCGTGTGGGCGTAAGGTGAAGTTGCCATAAAAGCTCGAGCAGATTGTCTACAGTTCCTTGAAACTTAAAATCTATAGGCCGATATTGATGTTCAAGGTTCATAAAGTGTCTCAAGCGCTGTTTGATCACGTCATGAGCATTTTTGAACCCCATCATCATAATTAGATTGGTTATCGGGGTATCTTCTTTTAATTTTGATGCATATTTAATAGATACGATACGATCAGCCTTTTCTGTCAAAGTCGACTTGTTTTTTGAACGTGGCAAGGGTGAACGGTCAATATTCAGGTAGGGGTTTGGAAAGTAACAAAAATGACTCATAGGAAGAGATCGAAGGAACGCTGACACCTTAGGATCGATAACTTCTAAGATGAGCTCTCCAATAGGGCGCTTATCGGTTTCTAGTTTGTGGTGAGCTTTACTCCCCTTTAAATGGCTTCTAGGGTCTTTTCTTTTTGAATGTACTGTGTAGTGTGCCCAGCGCTCCCTAAACTCTCGTATGCCATCGGCAACAAAGGCGTCACAATCCTCCCAGACAGAGATATAGTATGCGTCTAAGCGATCACTTGCTTCCTTTTCGATTTCAGCATATTCCATTTACCACATCCCATTTACCACATCCCTCAACACAATACTGGATAATGTTACTACTGGTTAAGCAATGAGTCTATTAGCAACTAGTGGCATTTTTGGTGGTTGTCTTCTATTCATTTGAAAATAGTTTGAAGATTCAACCTAATTCGCCAAAACGTCCAATCCAGTGTCTAACAAATATTGGCATAGTCAGGTCTCAGCAACTAAGAGGAGGCAAAGACATGCAGGATCTGGCACATAAAACCCTGATTAACCGCAAGACACTACTTAAGATGATTCCTTTGTCTGATCGGACTATTTACAACATGGAGCAACGGGGAGAGTTTCCTCGACGAATAGTACTTACTAGCCGCAGTGTAGCGTGGGATCTTGCAGAGGTTGAAAACTGGATAGAAGAAAAACGCAGGTCTGCATTCAAAGCAGCTAGACCGGGCTTTTTTTGGTAGTCAGCAATCAATATGTCGTTTGAAGATTTTATGGATACAGAGTTCCTTGTATCAAACAATAAAAAAAATGTCCCAGTAGTGCGCCGTAAAACAAAAGTTGAGGTGAGATCGAGCTACGTAGACTCCATCATAGAGATTCAAGAATGCAGTGCTCAGGAGGCCAATGAACTCGGATTTATTGCTCGACTTCTGATTCAAGCAACCATGCCGCACAGTAATCCAAAATCGAATGAGTGGAGCCGGAAGAATGGTAATTTCACCATCCACATGATGGCACCATCATCTGTAGGTTTGCCTTTTGGTTGTTATGCACGCTATCTCTTGGTTTGGGTAAGTACACAAGCAGTGAGAAATAAGTCAAAACTGGACAATGGCTTTATCACTGAACAGGAAGCACGCAAGCTTGAACTGGGAGATTCTCAAAGAGGTTTTATGAAAAAACTAGGGGTGCGTTCAAGTGGGGGAGAAAATGGGCCAATAGACTCCTTTAGGGACCAAATGCGGCGGTTGTTCAAAACTACGATCAGTGTCAGTTATACAGAACTAAATGATGATAGTGGATATATTTGTGAAGATGAAACAGGAGCCAGGGTCGCTGATATTTCCCATATTTGGTGGAGTACAAAGCAATCCGATCAAGATTCATTAGGGGAATCTTGGGTGGAACTATCGCCTAAGTTTTTTCAACTTATTACAGATAAACCTGTCCCTTTGGATATGAGAGTTCTGCGGTTAATTAAGCGTTCTCCGATGGCCGTAGATATATATTGCTGGGCGACTTATCGGGTGAGTTATTTAAAGCGAGCCACAATTATCCCTTGGTTAGGTTTGATGGGGCAATTGGGAGCGAATTACGCCAATGTCAAAGACTTTAAACGACGGTTCAATGATGGACTTAAAAAGGTACAACAGGCATGGCCAGAACTAGATGCTACTCCAACCGAAAAAGGATTACTTTTGAAGCCAAGTGCTCCTCAAGTACCTCGACGGACAAAACGACAGATTGAACGGGATATTGAAGCGTAATGGAACTGTATACACCATCGTTTTAGGTATTAGTAAGTCTGGGAAATTAGAAAGTTATCCACGCATGTTTTGTCCCGCTTTAAAGGGGGAGTTTTGCGCATGTTTTGTCCCGGTTTACGCATGTTTTGTCCCGGAGTGCGCATGTTCTGTCCCGAGAAAGGCCAAAAAGTTTTTTAATAACAGATGGTTGTGGAACCTCCTATAGTACTTTCCTGTAGGTTTACCTATATAAAAAATTAACCTGTAGTTAAGAGAAAAATACAGTGGATAATTTGGTAAAGACTGAGCAGTTTGAGTATCGAAATTGGAATAATACAGTCTATAAAATACCGAACTGTTAAGCTGATTTATACATGTCTGAAACTGTCAATAGAATGGATTTGAACGGCATTGGTGGATTTTTAAGTTATTGAAAAATAGCTGTTTTAATGTTTCACCTTCTTGGCGTTTCAACATCTATTGACATTTGAGGGGCGGGGCGAGTGGACTGTAGAACATTTGAGTAACCTTCCAAGACTTTCTGACATATACATATAAATACAGACAAGATTCATCGTCTTTGCAGAAATATGCAGATAGCAAAACATGGATAAACAGTGCTGAGGTGCGGGCAAGATAGGTGAAGTAGGCCCACCAACAAGTTGATGGTTCCTATTTCACTCGTCCTTTATTCGCACCTTCGGGCTCAACGGTATCCTGCTCTACGAGGTCTCTAATTATCGACTTTAACCCTTGGAACTCCTAACCAGCTTTAAGGGGAATGACACCTATGTTTCAAAGATCTGAGGCCGCGCGTTTTTAAGGTGTCGCGCAGGTCGGACGCCAGGATAGAAAGTGACAACCTATCTTTGTAGAGGTCCACATTCACCGCTGATTTTCAGTAGGGGTAAAGGCTCATATCTATAGGTTTTGGGCCGATACAGGTTGGTGGGTGCAACTTAGTCACGACAATACTAAGGGCACTCAATTATGAACAACGTACGTATTTTAGCGGCTAAAATAACTACGGCCGCTATTTCATTAGCATTTATCTCTCCCATACCGGTAGTAGCTGGGATTCCGGTTGTTGATGGAACGAACCTGACACAAAATATTATGTCAGCAATGGAGTCTGTCACTCAAACAGCCAAGCAGATCCAACAGTACCAAACTCAGTTGCAGCAGTATGAAAACCAGCTGCAAAACACTATGGCCCCAGTGGCTTATATTTGGGACCAGGCACAATCGACGATTGATGATTTAACTCATGCCACCAATACGCTTGCTTATTATCAAAACCAGCTTGGTAGCCTTGATGCTTACCTAAGCAAATTCCAGGATGTGGCCTACTACCGCAGTTCACCTTGCTTCAATGGATCTGGAGGTTGTACGCCTGCAGAACAAGCGAAGATGGAAGAAAACCGTCGCTTGGCGTCCGAATCCCAAAAAACAGCCAACGATGCTCTCTTTGAAGGCTTGAAGCTACAGCATAAAAACTTGCAGGCTGACGCTCGTCAGCTGCACCGATTACAGTCAGCAGCTCAGGGAGCAGATGGTCAGTTAGCGGCTATTGGCTATGCCAACCAGCTTGCTAGTAACCAGGTCAACCAACTCCTTCAAATCCGTAGTTTGTTAATTGCTCAGCAGAATGCTGTTGGTTCTCGAATGCAGGCGGAAGCCGACCGCGAAGCTCAATATCAAGCGTCCCGTGAAAGGTTATTTGATATGGGAGAGCCTACCGACCGTTCAAAAAATAGGGGGTTCTAATCATGCAGAATATCATTCGAGTTTTTATCGTCAGCGTGCTGGCATCTTTCGTTCTGGTAGGGTGTGGTGAGGATGGAGGGCCAAAGCCTACAACGATCAACTGTAATAACCCGAACCTGACGAAAGAGCTGAGGGAAGAAGGGAACTGTCTTTGGGATATGGGCGAACGCACGGATCGCTCCAAGAATAAGGGGTTCTAATTATGAGCAAGATATTCATTCGACTTGTGATGCTACTAGCTGTGTTACTGACCTCGCAGACTGCGTCGGCGGCCATTGAGCCTAATGGTGTCTTGGATGAGGTAGCCGTGCGCTTCATGACCGCTAGTGCTACTTGGAGCACGGTAATTACAAACCATGCCGTGTGGCTGTTTTGGACGCTGGGTACTATATCTCTTGTTTGGACTGGCGGTACTTTGATCCTTAAACAAGCGGATATAAGGGAGTTCTTTGCCGAGTTTATGCGCTTTATCCTGACGTTTGGTTTCTTCCTCTGGTTACTCAGAAACGGCCCAGACTTTGCGACGTCAATCATCGACTCGTTGAGAACGATCGGTGCTCAAGCCGGTGGCCTTCCGAGAGACCTAACCCCCTCAGAGCCTATCAGCATTGCTTTCGACATTATTGTTAAAGCAGGTGAGTATTACAGCATCACAAGCCCTATAGATAACTTGTCTCTTTTCTTAATCACGCTAGCAATTTTGGCATGTATGGCGGTTGTGGCGGCTAATGTGTTGTTGGCCTTGGTAACTGCTTGGATATTGATATATGCCGGTGTTTTCGTGCTGGGGTTTGGTGGTTCGCGTTGGACTTCAGATATAGCAATCAACTACTTCAAAAGCGTATTGGGTGTCGCTTTGAAGTTGATGACAATGACTTTGCTCATTGGCATCGCCATGTCGATAATGGACGGTTTTTATGCTGAGCTATCCAATGATGCTCCTATGCGTGAACTGCTGGTGATCTTTGTCGTTTCACTGGTTCTCGTAATGCTTATTCACTCTGTTCCCAATGTGGTTGCTAGCCTAGTTCCCGGAGGTGGCGCGGCGGCGGGTGCTGGCAGCATAAGTGCTGGGGCGGTGGCTGGAGCGGCTGTTGCCACTGGTGGTATGGCTGCTAGTACAGCAATGGCTACCGCCGGCGGTGCGTCTGCTATTCAGGCTGCATTTACAAAAGCAGGTGAGAACGTAGCGAACAATACTGACGTTATGTCGAGCCTTAGCAGTGCATTTAGCGGTAGAGGTGACTCTGACGAGGCTGGCTCCTTCTCCCATGCTTCCGACCAATCTTCTAGTAATGGCGAATCCTCTGGCGGCTTTAAGGATAGTGTTGCAAAAGCGGGCCGCGTTGCAGCGGATACTGGCGCTAATTTGATTAAGGGAGTGGGAGATATGGCCGGGGAGCGTATAAGCCAAACCGCTGGAGGTCGTTTAGCCAGCTCAGTACGAAATAATATGAAAGGGGACGAGGAAGATGATAAGGAGGGTGACTGACGGCGCTTCTCCTGCATTTGACAACGATAAATTAGGCGGTGTAACTGGGTGGATGAATCAAAACGAAGGCTTTGATGGCCTGTCCAGTGAGGACCAGGAAGAAGTACGCCAAGCACATGCTGAGTGGCAAGAGCGCGATCCAGAAAAGCACACCTTCGACGTTGAGGACTACGTTTCGTATTCCCAGGAACAACAGCAGGAACGTAATGAAGAGGTTGCCAACTTTGTTAAAAAGGCCGTATGGCCTAACTAGATAAGGATTACTGATTATGGAGTTTAACTTTCCCCCCCAAAACCTTGCGGAAGTATTTGGCTTCTTTGCAGTGATGTTCATTGTGATGCTGGCCTTCTATTTTTTAGGACAGTGGCTGCACAACACCGGATATGGCACGAAAATGAAAGCCATTACCAACAAAATGGAGGTATTCCAACATAGGTTGGCAGGGCATGTTTACAAGAACATGATAAGGTCGGTCGATCAAATTGACAAAACGAGACGCTGGTCGTTTGGCCGACGCAAGTAATAAGAAAGCACACGGGCCAGTGATGGTGCACCGGCCCGTATTTTTACATACATCAAACCGATTATAGTGAAGCTGTAACTCGTTTTTGGACACAAATGAGTTTCGGAAATTTGAACATTAGTAAAACATGAATAACTTGAGGTATGGGAAAATGAAAAAGCCCACTTCCAGAGGTTGAGAAAGTGGGCGAAAAAACACAACACAATAAAGCAGAGTTTGCAGAGATAATATTGTTAAGCATGTGGGTGCATACTCCAACGAGTTGTTTATGACCAATAACTCATATTTTGACACTTTCTAGCTTGAAAGTACCATGGATAAAAGTTCAATCTGAGAAGCTTTGGAAAATTATCATCACCCCCATGACCGACCTTCACCAGCTAACTAAAAGTTGGATAATGGCTTGCCAGCGATTTTACTAAATTAGTAATTAAATAGTGATACAATAATCTTTTATATGAAGGGGGAGATATAAATGGAACTCATTTTTTTACCATTTTTAATAGTTTTTTTGTTCTGGAAACAAATAGAAATGGAAATAGATAATATATTGATTAGCGTAACATTTTTTTTGTACGCTATAGGCTTATTTCTTTTTGTGGACCTTCCGACAAATGCCAGAATTGGTAGCTTGTTCATAGGGCTACCATCTACCTCTTATCTAGCGTTTATATTTCCTTCTCTAATACCATGCGAAGAAAAGGTGGTTAAAACCACCTCTTGTATTATGCTTCTTGTTACTTCACTTCTTTTGTTCTACTTTCAACTTTTCGTATATGAGCAATAAATCAGTCTCTAGATTGTAGTTTTGAAGGCGTTTATCGAGTTCTTTTATAAAAACCAATTCTTCCTCTGTGAGCTTCGCCGAATCCATTTCGTTATAAACAGAGAGCGTTGTTTTTAAGTCAGATTCATTCATGTTTCCAATGTAGTTCAGCTCTTCTAACTTTGAACAAGATTCTATTCTCAAGCTACCTAACGCCGGCAACACCGGAAAATTAAAGTGGAGGTGAAGCCGGAGCTTTTATTTTTCCGGTGCTTGCCCTTGTTAAGCGCAGTGGCTTTAAGCGGCAATACAAAATTGCGCCTAATGCTCCCAAAAAATGGCCAATGTGATCAATTTTCATATCTAACGCTTTATTAGAACCACCTTTGAACTCTGAATCTAGGGCAAGCACTATTGCCAAAACCAGGAACAGTGAAATCGCTAAAAGCCACTCCTTGGTGGTTAATTCCTCTTCATCTGTAAAATAAGCAGCTGCCAGTCCGAAAACACCACCCGATATCCCGCAGACTAGAATATTTTCCGAATAGAATAGTATAGATGGTATAGATGCCAAGCCGCTCACAAGAAGTACTGCCAAATACCTCTTGGCTCCAACCCTGCGTTCATAAGCAGATGCTAGACCTAAGCCAATAACATTTGCAGTGAGATGAATCAGGTTACCATGGATAAATAAGTGCGATACTGACTGTAACGGCCACTTTAAAAACTGATCAATGTCATTACTCAGTGCGAACGTTCGATACAGGCTCTCATCTACGGAAATGAAACCAAAGTTTGTTGTCAGAAGAAATATAAAAAGAATTACAACCCCTGAACATATAGAAGCCCAAACAAATTTAAAGTTTTCACTATAGGTAATTGGAACAGCCTTCAAACTACTCGGAGCAGGCTTTATGAAAATCAATAAGCCGACATAAGTCACAACTGCGATAAGAAATATAATCATTGGACTAAAGGTATATTGCTCTCAATATGTTCTTGAACTTCCGGCAACAATTTTGCGACCTTTTCTACTCCCTTTAATTGTGCTTTTACTTTAATCTTTCGGTTGTTTTTGAATGTGAATTTCATAGGCCTTTGTAATAGCCCTTTTCCTATTTTTACGCTTTCAATGTCACCAAAGTCAAAAAAATCATGCTCCTTAAATTTACCTAACAAGCTCAATTTGTGGAAAGATACACCTTTCTCAGTAACAGCTAAGAAGTATGTTCTCATGCTTAGAATGAAAAGAGGGCCAATCAGTAAGAATAGCCAAATATTTGGTGGGCTTACAGCCTGAAAAAAACCTATTAGCGAGTCCCCGTCATTCAGATTCTCTTCAATGTGTTTTTTAGCCTGTTCTTTGTTCATCATTACTCCTAGTTATGTTTATGTGATCTCTGGTAAGCGCTTAACGCAGCCTTAAACGGTGAGTAATTGTTGGCTATAATGTGAAGCGAAGCGGAATCGAGCCAACTGTTACGAATCCGACTTTAAGGCCTTGTTATGTGCCGATTAAACCCATAGACATTATTTTCGATAATACTCGTTATATACTGATTGCAGCTAACGCTTTCTATACTGCGATTGTCCGTATTCCATGGCGAAATAATGCCTTCTTTCTTTTTTAATCTTCAACGATAAATCAATAAGATAGCAACCATTAAAAGGGTTGGGTCACACAGCACCGTTTAGTTTTGACAATTGCTAGTTTCAGATAACTTTTAGTAGGGGAAAGGCATATCTCTAGATTCTGTAAAGCACTTGAGATAAGTTGTAAACTGTTAATTTCCATTAATTTTTACACCAATATCAAACGGCGCTGCCCAATGAGAAGACACCGTAGCTGGGAGAGTCACGCTGGTGAGCTGGTTGTTATAAAACGCATCACTTCCAATGGTGGTCACAGAGTCTGGTATAACCACACTGGTGAGCTTGTTGTTCATAAACGCAGAATTGTGAATGGTGGTCACCGAATCTGGTATAACCACGCTGGTGAGCTGGTTGTTAAGAAACGCCCCATATCCAATGATGGTCACAGAGTCTGGTATAACCACACTGGTGAGCTGATTGCCATTAAACGCATCACTTCCAATGGTGGTCACCAAATCTGGTATAACCACATCAGTGAGCTGATTGCCTTTAAACGCCCTAGTTTCAATGGTGGTCACCGAATCTGGTATAACCACATCAGTGAGCCTGTTATTAGCAAACGCCCGCTTCCCTATCGAGGTCAATGTATCAGGGAGAATTACGCTGGTGAGCATATTATCAGCGAACACACTGTTACCAAGGGAGGTCACCGAGTCTGGGATTGTCACTCTGGTGAGCTGATTCACTCCAAACGCATGCTCTCCAATTGTGGTCACCGAATTTGGGATGGTTACGCTGGTAAGGTTGTTTAAAGAAAACGCACTATTTCCAATTGTGGTCACCGAATTTGGGATGGTTACGCTGGTAAGGTTGTTTAAAGAAAACGCACTATTTCCAATTGTGGTCACCGAATTTGGGATGGTTACGCTGGTGAGATTGTTAGAAGAAAACGCATACTTTCCAATTGTGGTCACCGAGTCAGGAATAACAATCTCCTTTCTTACTCCACCATAGGAAATTATTATCTTTTTGTTATCAGTGCCATCATCATTACGAGCAAAAATAAAACCATCTGATGGGACATTGTTAACTATTGATATTGCATTTTTATTAAATGCCCGCTCCCCAATGGAGGTCACTGAATCAGGAATAGTAACGCTGGTGAGCTGGTTGTCAGAAAATGCCCGCTCCCCAATGGAGGTCACTGAATCGGGAATAGTAACGCTGGTGAGCTGGTTGTCATGAAATGCCTCGTACTCAATAGCTGTCACCGAATCTGAGATAGTCACGCTGGTGAGATTATTTTTAGCGAACGCCCGCTCCCCAATGGAGGTCACCGAATCAGGAATAGTAACTCTGGTGAGCTGACTTTCAGCAAACATCCAACTATCAACAGTAATCACCGAATCTGGTATAGCAATCTCTTTTCTTGCTCCACCATAGGAAATTATGATCTTTTTGTTTTCAGTGCCATCATCATTACGAGCAAAAATAATACCATCTGATGGGACATTGTTAACTATTGATATTGCATTTTTATTAAATGCCCGCTCCCCAATGAAGGTCACTGAATCAGGAATAGTAACGCTAGTGAGATTATTTTTAGCGAACGCCCGCTCCCCAATGGAGGTCACCGAATCTGGTATAACCACATTAGTAAGTTTATTTTTTTCAAATGCCTGTCTTCCAATTATAGTAACCGATTTTGGGATGACCACGCTGGTGAGCTGCTTGTCATAAAATGTCCCCCCATTAATAAGTTCGACCGAATCTGGGATGACGACATCTGTGTCGTTACCGTTGTAGCCAATAAGTATTGACTTGTCATCTGAACCATCACGATTTTTGGCATATTGCAACCCTTCCGTTGCTCGTTCACAGCCAGTAAGAAAGGCTAAACAGAGTAAAGTGCCAAGAATTTGAGCTGTTGCTTTCATGAGCCTTGTTCTTGATAATGTCATGGCTGTTCCCGTATTTTATTAAGACCGTCAAATACCCTCTACCAACGCATAAAAGCGTTCACAGGTAGTCAGCTTTATTTTGAGATAAACGTAAGGTAGCAATACTTTCCGCAGTTAGTCCACTTCCAACAAGTTGTTTAGCTAGTTTCGCTACTAAAACGGACGCTTTGACAAGCAAAACATACATATAAAAGGCCCAAATCGTGAAAGTTTCATTCTACTAAATGACTTTTTGTAGGGTAAACGCAGGCTCTTTAACTTTATAGGGTATTTAACCTAACGAATTTTGGGGCAAAACCTTCTTAGAACTATTACATCCACAACGTGCCCACTACGAATGTGTTCACGGGAAAAAACACCATATGTATCGCTTCAACTAAACAGATTCCGTACACAAAGGCCACAGCCAACACCGACCAACTTCTTGGATTTATATCCAATTTATTGGCACCATAACCAAAAAATTGGATAGACGTACATTACTATTATTCCAAACAATTGATTTTATTAAAAAATTAAATGGCACGCTTCTCGCTTTTTGACGTGATATTTGGCTTTTACTTTAGGTATTTGTGTGTCGTATAAAACCCTTCCACTGTCGGAAGTAATGTCCCATGAATTCGGGTTGATAGAGGGCAACTTCCACAACCTCGCGGAAGCAGATATCGCCTCTGCCATTCCTGCTCATCTTACCTTTGATCAGCTAAAACACCACCTCCACGAGGGTAAGCTCGTACTCGTGAGTGATACACCTCAAATTCCCGCACTTCTGAGTTACAACGACCCAATTGGTCCTAAAACATGGCGGCTGAACTCTGAGGTTATCTCTGCATTTTCGGATGATGCGGCTGAGGAGTTGTTAGCAAAGACGAAAATCTCCAGAGCAACGGGAGGATACAGCACACGTATTGGAGAGACCGCGGCACTCGAACGAGCTTATACGCCACAGCCGATCGCAGTCGAAAGTGAAGAGGAAATCACCAAGGAATTTGAGTACAGCTTCGAAGTCGGCTGCTCGGATGCCACCATAAAGAAAATGGTGCACAATGACTTTGCTTTAGCGAAAACTGAAAAAGAGAACGCGGTAACCCGCTGGGAGCAAGCCAATACCGAGCAAGGTACCCGCTACACAGCGTTATGTGTGTTTGATGAGCCAAAGCGTTTAAATATCCACATCGCTGACGACAATCTCGGGCTGACACCATTGGAATCAATCACACTACAAAAAGCCGGCAGCCATAAAACTGAGGAAGGTTTTATACCTGTCGTTCCGGCTGTGCGATTGGGCGAACGCCTAGGCTTGCCGACAGAGGGCTATTACTACCACTTTAATGATGGTGAACTGGTCCAAGAGTACAAAATTCTCGGACAAGAAAAATGGGCATTTTACGCTACGCGATCGACACAAGAGACGCTCAATGACGAGCGCGGTTTTACCAAGGATCAAAGCGCTATTTTGGTGTATTGGAAGTTGGCCAACCAAGTCCTTGAGAACCAATACATCATTTATCTTGAGCGCCAAATCACGCGTGAAGAGCTCGATAATCTTAGTGAAGATTGGCTGAGCGAAAACGGGATAAAGTTGGATATTCCTGCACTGTTTGATGCAGGTAAACAGCCGGAAGAAGCACGCGCAGAAGATTACAACGATGAAGCGGAAGCAGAACAAACCGCAGCAACGCACATCGTAGTTGCGGGGGAAACCTGGCAGAGCATAGCTGAACGGTATGGTATGGGAGCTAAAGCCTTGCTCTCGCTTAACCCAGTGTTTGAGGCCGACCCTCTATCACTCGCAATTGGTGATGAAATTGTTGTTGCTGAAGCACAGCAACAACAAGCACCAGACAAAAAGAACACTTTTCCGCCTCTGCACCCGCAAACCTACAACAACATCCGCAACAGTCATTACCAGCACAGCGATCCTTTACTTGGGTTGACCAAATATCGAGCTATCAACGCTGCCGATTTTGTAGAAGGTGATGTCGCCATCCTTAACTTAAAAGACGCCACAAGCTCGCTCGTGTTCGCTAAATCCTGCATCAGGCCAGAAGGGTGTATTGAAATTGGCGACCAACAAGAGTCAATCAGTAACTTCGGGCCTTGGTCATTCTTCTTTGCGCAAGCGAATGCGACCCCAGCTGCTGTCATACCCGCCATTCAAGCAACACAAGCACAAATGGCCATGGGAAGTTCCGCCGCTGTCGCTGGCTCACCAGAGCAAACGCAACAAACCCAAACTGCGGCGATGCAGTTGGATAAACTGGCCGGCACATTGAAAGATAAGATAGTTGAGGGCTACCGCTGGCAAGTAGAAGGCATTGGCTCTTTGTTTGCCATGCAGCAAAGCTTGTTTGGCGATAACACCCAATATACAGACCAAGATTTACGCCAAGTGACCACGGCGCAAAGCCGTGTTCGTGTCCACATTACCGAGCCCCAAGATGGGGAGTTTTATCCGCACGTGCAGGGCTATCATGTAGACGACACGCGCATCCCCATCAAATACGTGAAACAGGGAAATAATAGCCAGCTGTCCGTTGCGATTGAGGAGAACGGACCAACCATCTATTGGACACCAGAAGAAAACGGTGAAGCAAGTTGGCAAACTACCCCCGATCATAGTGATGGGTTTGAAAAAGACGATATACTGGTCACGCCAATCCACTCGGATAGCGATGCTAACGTCACCGTTACGCCTGCGCCAGAAGAGAAAGACTGGCGCGATGCGATCTTGGTATTCCCTGAAAGCTCAGGTATTGCTCCGCTCTATGTGGTTTACAAAGAAAGCCCGAGAGATAAGCCCGGAGTCGTTACCGGGAAAGGCGAAGATATCTTTGGCATTTGGTTGGCAGGTGCAGGTAAGGACTTAGGAGCCCCAATACCCTCTCAAATAGCTGATAAGCTGAGAGGGAAAGAATTTAGTAATTTTGATGCGTTCCGAAAAGCTTTCTGGATAGAGGTTTCTAAAGATAGTGTGCTTATGGCGCAATTCAACAGAACGAACCAAAAGAAAATTAGTTCCGGTAAATCTCCTATAGCTCCAAAAGGTGAACACTATGGAAAAATGATCAGATATGAGATCCATCACCAACATGAGATATCTAAGGGGGGAGCTGTTTTCCATGTTGATAACCTTGCAGTCGTTACTCCTAAACATCACAAGAGAATCCACTTTGGTAAGAATTAAATGAAGTTAAAAAATAATATTTCCGAGTATACATTTGCTGAATTTAAAGATTTTGTCAGCACAATATGTGATAACGATTTACCTGAAAGTGAGGAGGACAAACTTATCTTACATTTTTCAGAAATTGTTAAACACCCTGATGGGACCGACCTAATATTTTGGCCTAAACCTGATCAAGATGACTCGCCAGAGGGAGTTGTTAATGAAATTAAAAGGTGGTACCAAGAGCAGGGGCTTCCTTGCTTCAAAGAGTAAAAAATAAAAGGCGTCACAATGACGCCTTTTCCCATTCCCATTCCTCAGCCTGCTCTAAAATCCGCTCAAAATCCTCTTGTGTCAGAACCTTATGGTTGCTCTCGGTGAACTCAATATTTTGTCCATTGCGATTGAAGATAACGTACCAACCATCAATTGGACGCCAGAAGAAAACGGTGAAGCAAGTTGGCAAACTCTCGATTCAAGTCAATTTATACCTGCGAACCTTAAACGGATGATGGATGGCAAAGCTCCTCGAGCAAGGTTTAAGGATACCGTTGGGGGAAGACGTTCTTTCTAAATGCACCATGTTGAATAAATACAACATGGTGGTTCTGTGTACGATGTTGATAACTTAAGAGCCCCCGTAATACAACACGAGGATTAACAACAATAGCATTAGAGAATGGATTACTTTTAGTAAGGAAAAAACCAACTAACAGGATATGAATGAGTATTTACTCTGTCTTATAATGGGGCAAAGACTTCTTAGAACTATTACATCCACAACGTGCCCACTACGAATGTGTTCACGGGTAAAAACACCATATGTATCGCTTCAGCTAAACAGCGACCGTACACAAAGACCACAGCCAACACCGACCAACTTCTTGGATTTATACCCAACTTT
Source organism: Vibrio sp. OPT41 (assembly GCF_015163595.1). Lineage (NCBI taxonomy): Bacteria > Pseudomonadati > Pseudomonadota > Gammaproteobacteria > Vibrionales > Vibrionaceae > Vibrio > Vibrio sp. OPT41. The sequence goes on from NZ_JADDYH010000015.1 coordinate 77,668, forward strand.
TTGGCTCGATAAACAAAAAATTGTATCGGCATACACTACTATCATCCTACCTAGCTGATTTTGCAGAAGAAAGTTAATGGCATGCTTACTGCTTATTGCCGTGATAACTAGTATTCACTTTAGGTATTTGTGTGTCCTATAAAGTTCTTCCACTGTCGGAATTAATGTCTCATGAATTTGGATTGATAGAGGGCAACTTCCATAATATTTCGGAAGCGGATATCGCCTCTGCTATTCCTTCACATCTTACTTTTGAACAGCTAAAGCAGCATCTCTACGAAGGTAATCTCGCACTCGTTAGTGATACGCCTCAAACTCCTGCTCTGCTTAGTTACAACGACCCAATAGGTCCTAAAACTTGGCGGCTGAATTCTGAGGTTATCTCTGAACTTTCGGATGATGCGGCTAATAATTTGTTAGCAATAACGAAAACCACCAGAGCAACGGGAGGTTACCGCTCTTGTATCAGGTAAACCTCGACGCCCGAACGAGTTTACACGCCGCCGCCAATCGCAACCGAAAGTGAAGAGGAATTAATCAAGGAGTTTGAGTACAGCTTCGAAGTCGGATGCTCGGATACCACCATAAAGAAAATGGTGCACAGTGACTTTGCTTTATCGAAAACTGAAAAAGAGAGCGCGGTAACCCGTTGGGAGCAAGCCAATACCGAGCAAGGCACCCGCTACACAGCGTTATGTGTGTTTGATGAGCCAAAGCGTTTAAATATCCACATCGCTGATAACAATCTCGGAGTGACACCATTGGAAGCCGTCACACTAAAAAAAGTCGGCAGCCATAAAGCTGAGGAAGGTTTTATACCTGTTGTCCCTGCAGTGCGATTGGGCGAACGTTTAGGTTTGCCTATAGAAGGCTATTACTACCACTTTAATGATGGCGAACTTGTTCAAGAATACAAAATTCTTGGGGAAGAAAAATGGGCGTTTTACGCTACGCAATCGACACAAGACAAGCTCAATGACGAGCGTGGTTTTACTAAAGACCA
>NZ_JADDYH010000015.1:78770-83402 GCF_015163595.1 Vibrio sp. OPT41
CAAGCGACAAATCACGCGTGAAGAGCTCGATAACCTCAGTGAAGATTGGCTGTGTGAAAACGGTATAAAGTTGGATATCCCCGCATTGTTTGATGCGGTCAAACAGCCGGAAGAAGCGCGCTCAGAAGGTAACAACGATGAGACGCAAGCGGAACAAACCGCAGCGACGCACACCGTAACGGCAGGGGAAGACTGGCAAAGCATCGCTGAACTATATGGTATGGGAGCTAAAGCCTTGCTCTTGCTTAACCCAGTGTTTGAGGCCGACCCTCTGTCACTCGCGGTAGGTGATGAAATTATGGTTGCTGAGAAACAGCAACAACAAGCACCGGACAAAAAGAATACCTTTCCGCCGCTGCGCCCACAAACTTACAACAACATCCGCAACAGTCATTATCAGCACAGTGATCCATTGCTCGGGTTGACCAAATATAGAGCCATTAACACTGCCGATTGCATAGAAGGCGATGTGGTAATACTCAATTTAAAAGACGCTACAAGCTCGCTCGTGTTCGCTAAATCCTGCACCAGACCAGAGGGATGTATTGAAATTGGCGACCAACAAGAGTCAATAAGTAACTTTGGTCCTTGGTCATTCTTCTTTGCACAAGCCAATGCAAGTCCAGCTGCTGTCATACCCGCCATTCAAGCGACACAAGCACAAATGGCTATGGGCAGTTCCGCAGCTGTCGCCGGTTCCCCAGAGCAAGCGCAGCAAACCCAAACCGCGGCTATGCAGTTGGATAAACTGGCCGGCACATTGAAAGACAAAATCGTTGAGGGCTACCGCTGGCAGGTCGAGGGCATTGGCACTTTGTTTGCCATGCAGCAAAGCTTGTTTGGCGATAACACCCAATACACAGACCAAGATTTACGCCAAGTGACCACGGTACAAAGCCGCGTTCGTGTCCACATTACCGAGCCCCAAGATGGCGAGTTTTATCCGCACGTACAGGGGTATCATGTAGACGACACACGAATCCCCATCAAATATGTGAAACAGGGGAACAGTGGTCAGTTGTCCGTTGCTATTGAAGAGAACGGACCAACCATCTATTGGACGCCAGAAGAAAACGATGAAGCAAGTTGGCAAACTACCCCCGATCATAGTGATGGGTTTGAAAAAGACGATATACTGGTCACGCCAATCCACTCGGGTAGCGATGCGAACGTCACCGTTACGCCTGCTCCAGAAGAGAAAGACTGGCGTGATGCGATCTTGGTATTCCCTGAAAGCTCAGGTATCGTTCCTCTTTATATTGTATATAGTGAAAATGCTTACTCATCAGGATTTAAAACGTTTTTGTCACCGAATTCATATCCTGGTGTTTCGAGAGCTCGTCACTTTCAAGAAGCTAATGAGAACCTCTTGAAGATGATGGAAACAGATCCAGAATTTGCATCTCAGATGGAATCCTTGAATATAAAACTAGAGAGAACAGCTACAGGCTTAGCTCCTAGACGACCTCCAAAAGGTTGGACATGGCATCATGAAAGAGAAAAAGGCAGCATGGTTTTAGTCCCAAGAGAACAACACACAATTGGTAGTGAAGAGTGGAAAGTACTTCATCCAGATAACAAGGGGGGCTACTCGATATGGGGGAAATAAAAATGAAATTAAGAGAGTTAATGCTTGATGTTGCAAGCTTGGATCCTGATTTGACCATTTACATTGACAGTGCATGGAATCCTGAATCCCATATTTTACTTTGCGCAGAGCCAGAGGATGGAAGCTCACCGGAAGGGTATGACTACTTTTTAGAGGTATTTATACTGCAAGAGTTATTTGAAGATGTTCCCGAGATCACTGTCGAGCGAGTCATCAAATACGCTCAAGATGATGCTTAATATAAGCTTTACTTTGCTTATAAACATAAGGCGTTACAAGGACGCCTTTTCTCATTCCCATTTCTCAACCGGTTCTAAAAACCGATCAAAGTCCTCTTCTGTCAGAACCTTATAGCTGCTCTCGGTGAATACAACATTTTGTCCATTGCGATTGAAGATAACGGACCAACCATCAATTGGACGCCAGAAGAAAACGGTGAAGCAAGTTGGCAAACTACTCCCGATTCAAGTCAATTTATACCTGCGAACCTTAAACGGATGATGGATGGCAAAGCTCCTCGAGCAAGGTTTAAGGATACCGTCGGGGGAAGACGTTCTTTCGAACTGCACCATGTTGAAGAAATACAACATGGCGGTTCTGTATACGATGTTGACAACTTAAGAGTAAACACCCCCCGTAACCATATTGATATACACAAGAGTTAACTATGGAATTAAAAAACACATTGAGTGCTTATACTGAAGCTGAGTTTATAAATTTACTAGATGAGATAATTGAATCAAAGGGTAGTGATGATTATCAAGATAAGTTGCTTGAACACTTCATATCAATTACGGAGCATCCTGCAGGTTCAGACTTAATTTACTACCCAGAGAACCCAGGTGAAGATACTCCTGAAGGAATAGCAAAAATAGTGAAAGATTGGCGTGCTCTGCAGGGACTTCCCTGCTTCAAAGAGTAAAAGCTAAAAGGCGTCACGATGACGCCTTTTCTTATTCACACGACTCAATCTGTTCTAAAAACCGCTCAAAATCCTCTTGTGTCAGAACCTTATGGCTGCTCTCGATGAACTCAATATTTTGTCCATTGCGATTGAAGATAACGTACCAACCATCAATTGGACGCCAGAAAAAACGGTGAAGCAAGTTGGCAAACTCCCGATTCAAGTCAATTTATACCTGCGAACCTTAAATGGACGATGGATGGCAAAGCTCCTCGAGCAAGGTTTAAGGATACCGTTGGGGGAAGACGTTCTTTCTAAATGCACCATGTTGAATAAATACAACATGGTGGTTCTGTGTACGATGTTGACAACTTAAGAGCCCCCCGCAATACAACACGAGGATTAACAACGAATAGCATTAGAAGAATGGATTACTTTTAGTAAGGCAAAACCCAATAAACAGGATATGAATGAGTATTTACTCTGTCTTATAATGGGGCAAAGCCTTCTTAGAACTATTACATCCACAACGTGCCCACTACGAATGTATTCACGGGTAAAAACACCATATGTATCGCTTCAGCTAAACAGCGACCGTACACAAAGACCACAGCCAACACCGACCAACTTCTTGGATTTATACCCAACTTTTTGGCTCGATAAACAAAAAATTGTATCGGCATACACTACTATCATCCTACCTAGCTGATTTTGCAGAAGAAAGTTAATGGCATGCTTACTGCTTATTGCCGTGATAACTAGTATTCACTTTAGGTATTTGTGTGTCCTATAAAGTTCTTCCACTGTCGGAAGTAATGTCTCATGAATTTGGATTGATAGAGGGCAACTTCCATAATATTTCGGAAGCGGATATCGCCTCTGCTATTCCTTCACATCTTACTTTTGAACAACTAAAGCAGCATCTCTACGAAGGTAATCTCGCACTCGTGAGTGATACGCCTCAAACTCCTGCTCTGCTTAGTTACAACGACCCAATAGGTCCTAAAACTTGGCGGCTGAATTCTGAGGTTATCTCTGAACTTTCGGATGATGCGGCTAATAATTTGTTAGCAATAACGAAAACCACCAGAGCAACGGGAGGTTACCGCTCTTGTATCAGGTAAACCTCGACGCCCGAACGAGTTTACACGCCGCCGCCAATCGCAACCGAAAGTGAAGAGGAATTAATCAAGGAGTTTGAGTACAGCTTCGAAGTCGGATGCTCGGATACCACCATAAAGAAAATGGTGCACAGTGACTTTGCTTTAGCGAAAACTGAAAAAGAGAACGCGGTGACCCGTTGGGAGCAAGCCAATACCGAGCAAGGCACTCGCTACACAGCGTTATGTGTGTTTGATGAGCCAAAGCGTTTAAATATCCACATCGCTGTTGACAATCTCGGACTGACACCATTGGAAGCCGTCACATTACAAAAAGCCGGCAGCCATAAAGCTGAGGAAGGTTTTATACCTGTTGTCCCTGCAGTGCGATTGGGTGAACGTTTAGGTTTGCCTACAGAAGGCTATTACTACCACTTTAATGATGGTGAACTTGTCCAAGAATACAAAATTCTTGGGGAAGAAAAATGGGCGTTTTACGCTACGCAATCGACACAAGACAAGCTCAATGACGAGCGTGGTTTTACTAAAGACCAAAGCGCTATTTTGGTGTATTGGAAATTAGCCGATCAAATCATCGAAAATCAATACATCATTTATCTTGAGCGACAAATCACGCGTGAAGAGCTCGATAATCTCAGTGAAAATTAGCTGTGTGAAAACGGGATAAAGTTGGATATCCCCGCATTGTTTGATGCGGTCACACAGCCGGAAGAAGCGCGCTCAGAAGGTAACAACGATGAGACGCAAGCGGAACAAACCGCAGCGACGCACACCGTAACGGTAGGGGAAGACTGGCAAAGCATCGCTGAACTATATGGTATGGGAGCTAAAGCCTTGCTCTTGCTTAACCCAGTGTTTGAGGCCGACCCTCTGTCACTTGCGGTAGGTGATGAAATTAGTGTTGCTGAGAAACAGCAACAACAAGCACCGGACAAAAAGAATACCTTTCCGCCGCTGCGCCCACAAACTTACAACAACATCCGCAACAGTCATTATCA
>NZ_JADDYH010000015.1:83512-91824 GCF_015163595.1 Vibrio sp. OPT41
CCTCAATTTAAAAGACGCCACAAGCTCGCTCGTGTTCGCTAAATCCTGCACCAGACCAGAGGGATGTATTGAAATTGGCGACCAACAAGAGTCAATTAGTAACTTTGGTCCTTGGTCATTCTTCTTTGCACAAGCCAATGCAAACCCAGCTGCTGTCATACCCGCCATTCAAGCGACACAAGCACAAATGGCTATGGGCAGTTCCGCAGCTGTCGCCGGTTCCCCAGAGCAAATGCAGCAAACCCAAACCGCAGCGATGCATTTAGATAAACTGGCCGGCACATTGAAAGACAAAATCGTCGAGGGCTACCGCTGGCAGGTCGAGGGCATTGGCGCTTTGTTTGCCATGCAGCAAAGCTTGTTTGGCGATAACACCCAATACACAGACCAAGATTTACGCCAAGTGACCACGGCGCAAAGCCGCGTTCGTGTCCACATTACCGAGCCCCAAGATGGCGAGTTTTATCCGCAAGTACAGGGTTATCATGTAGATGACACACGAATCCCCATCAAATATGTGAAACAGGGGAACAATGGTCAGTTGTCCGTTGCGATTGAAGAGAACGGACCAACCATCTATTGGACACCAGAAGAAAACGGTGAAGCAAGTTGGCAAACTACCCCCGATCATAGTGATGGGTTTGAAAAAGACGATATACTGGTCACGCCAATCCACTCGGATAGCGATGCGAACGTCACCGTTACGCCTGCGCCTGAAGAGAAAGACTGGCGTGATGCGATCTTAGTATTCCCTGAAAGCTCAGGCATTGCTCCGCTCTATGTGGTTTATAACAAACCGAATAGCGATATTAAGTACATTCCAGCCCCGAAGGGGAGCCCACCGTTACCCGCTTTCCCTGATGCAATTAAAGCAAAGAAAAAAACGTCAGTACAAGGTGGAGGGAAACTGAGAGAGCGGTGGAAAGATAAAAAAGGACGAATCTACGAGTGGGATTCTCAGCATGGAAAAGTCGAGATTTATACGAAAAATGGTAAACATATCGGCGAGTTTGATCACATATCGGGAGAGCAAACAAAAGAAGCAGACCCGGCTAGAAAGGTAGAGAAATAATGAAAATTGTTATTGAAAAGTTCGACAAACAGACTGAGTTACTCGTTTCAGAGTTAGCTATTGAACAAGAACACCTCGATGGAATTGCTCAAGTATTAGGGTTAAAAGAAGATGATATTCAGTTCCTAACAAGTGGGGCTGGCGGATTTGATATTAGTGACGCGCAAGCTTTAGACATAGAGAAGTTGATTGATAAATACTTCTATGATCCAGAGTATGATTATCAGTTAGGTACTGCCGACTAAATATGAGAAAACCTCGGCTCCGATGAATCTATCACAAATAGTACAAAACAATAGGCATTTACATTTAGATCCTGACTTAACTATTCACATTGACAGTACATGGAATCCTGAATCCCATATTTTATTTTGCACAGAGCCAGAGAATGGAGGCTTACCGAAGGGGTATGACTACTTCTTAGAGGTATTTATACTGCAAGAATTACTTGAAGGTGTCCCTGAAATCACCGTCGAGCGAATCATCAAATATGCTCAAGTTAATGCTTAATATCAGCTCAAAACTCTCTTGTGACACTTTCAAAGCGGACATTTACTACTGTTGCTGAGATACATAAGGTTCAATAATATGAAGCTTGTAATTAAAGATGCCTTACAAGACTACACCGAGGCGGAATTCTATCGCTTCTTAGAAGAATTTCTCGAAGATACCGACACTAACGACTTAGATGATGAAGCTTATGACTTGCATATATCAAATCTATCCGCTCATTTTTCAGAGTTAGTATCTCACCGTGATGGTAATGCTCTGATCTTCCACCCTTCCCCAGGTAGGGAGGACTCTCCTGACGGTGTTATTTTAGAAATAAAAGAGTGGTGCGCTAAGCAAGGAGAACCTTGCTTCAAAGAGTAAAAAGTAAAAGGCGTCACGATGACGCCTTTTCTTATTCACACGACTCAATCTGTTCTAAAAACCGCTCAAAATCCTCTTGTGTCAGAACCTTATGGCTGCTCTCGATGAACTCAATATTTTGTCCATTGCGATTGAAGATAACGTACCAACCATCAATTGGACGCCAGAAAAAACGGTGAAGCAAGTTGGCAAACTCCCGATTCAAGTCAATTTATACCTGCGAACCTTAAATGGACGATGGATGGCAAAGCTCCTCGAGCAAGGTTTAAGGATACCGTTGGGGGAAGACGTTCTTTCTAAATGCACCATGTTGAATAAATACAACATGGTGGTTCTGTGTACGATGTTGACAACTTAAGAGCCCCCCGCAATACAACACGAGGATTAACAACGAATAGCATTAGAAGAATGGATTACTTTTAGTAAGGCAAAACCCAATAAACAGGATATGAATGAGTATTTACTCTGTCTTATAATGGGGCAAAAGCGTGTTTTGGGTTTTAGCAACAAGAGTCAGTATCACTTACACTGACTCGATATTGAGGTAGCGTTACTTGGTCGAGGATTTGCTTGGCTTTAAGCCGGGAGTGTTTCCTGGAGTTTTTTTGTTGTCACGTCGACGTTGATCTGGCTTGCCGGTCGACTTGGCTATTGGTTTTGGCCCTGGTTTCAAACCCATGATTTGATCCTTTTTATTTAACGAGGTTATTCCTCGTTGTATAATCTTTGGGCAGTGTTGATGGCTTTCAAGATGTGTATGAAAAACAATCTAAAAATATCCCCAATATTTCTTGTTAGTAACTCATGTTTTGATGCGTTTTAAAATGTACTGCGACAAGTTGGAGGCACAAGATGGATAGAATTACCTCAGGTCCACGACGGCTTAGTGTTGAAGAGATACAAGAACTTCGTCGCGATATGGAAGAATCTTCAATTTGGGCCAAAGCCGAACTAAAACGCCGACGAGACGCAAAAAATCAAAAAAATTCTGCGCATGGTATAGATGATGGTATCGAGAAAGGTGGCATTTCTAACTAGCTGTTATTTAGATGTATTTTGTGCTCGTTGATCTTCGAGTGGGAATAATTTTCCTCTAGACAGTTGAGTTTATAAGAACCAGCCTTCGGGCTGGTTTTTTTGTACTTCAAGTTTGTGAAGAGGAGGCCCAACTTTTTCGTGAGAGATATATACGTGCGGTTAAATTAAATATATATTCATTTTAATTGTTTAATTATCATAAATGGTATTGCTATGGAACAGGCTGACGTTACCTCTCTCATTCCCATCCTTATTACTCTTTTCCTCGCGCTGACCACAAGAAATGTCGTTGTTGGTTTATTCGCGGGTGTGGTGAGTGGTGTCGCTATGCTCGAAGGGACATTTGTCGAAAAAGGGCCACTAGACTCGTTTAGTGCATTGATGAAAAGCTATCTACTGCCGCAATTAACTGACAGCTACAATGCGGGCGTCATTTTGCTCTTGGTCTTTATTGGTGGCTTTGTTGCCTTGATGGAGAAATCTGGCGGTGGTGTGGCGTTTGCTAAAAAGGTTACTCAATGGGTTGCGAGTAAATGCCAAGCTCAACTGTCCGCATGGTTCGGTGGTGTGGTTATTTTCTTCTCAGACCTTGGTACACCACTGATTGTTGGCCCTGTTTTTCGCCCTTTATTTGATAAGTTAAAATTATCACGCCAAAAATTAGCTTTTATTATCGACTCTACTTCCTCTCCCGTCGCAATCTTGATCCCTTTTATCGGATGGGGCGTTTACATCATGGGATTGATTCAAAAAGAGTTTACTGCCCTGAATGTCAGTATGAGTGATTGGGATGCTTTCATTGGTGCGATCCCGTATCAGTTTTACGCCTTTCTTGCGATCGCGATTGTGCCGATTGTCTCTTTCTTCAAATTAGATTTCGGACCGATGGCGAAGGCTGAGCAACTAGCAGAGCAGGGCTCCGACTTTGGGAAAGTGCAGGAGTTCATGAATGTGTTTACGCATAAAAATGCAAAATCTAGTTTTGTATGGGCACCTTTGCTCGTTATGCTGGTGGTTCTATGTACCATCCTCGTGCCACACGGTTTTCCATTTCAAAAAGTGGCAGGATCAACGTTTAGGGCTGCACTTTCTTCTGCATATTTCTTCGCGGCCTTCACTTTAATTGCGCTGATGGCGTTTTATGGCGTAAGAAAGCTTTCGGATGGTATTCAGGTTTATCTGAAAGGGATGTCAAACATGATGTCAGTGGCGGTGATTCTGGTATTGGCTTGGGCGCTTAGCTCGGTTGGGAAAGAATTAGGTGCAGCTGCATACATTGCTGAACAAGCTCAAGCCGGTTTCCCTTACTGGTTATTGCCAGCGGTTGCGTTTTTACTGGCCGGTATTATCTCGTTCGCTACGGGATCATCTTGGGGGACGTTTGCCATCATGATGCCATTAGTGATCCCAACTGCCGTCGCGATTGATGCACCACTGTTGGTTTGTATTGGTGCGGTATTATCTGGTGGCTTGTTTGGCGATCACTGTTCTCCCATCTCTGAAACTACGATTTTGTCGTCGACAGGAGCGGGGTGTGAACAGTATGAGCACTTCCGTACACAATTACCTTACGCATTACTCAATGGAATGATCGCATTGGGGTGTTTTCTTTTAGCTGGAATCAACGCCTCACCAGTGATTGTGCTTGCCGCAATTATTTCTCAGTGTGTGGTTTATTTTGTGCTGTCTAAACAAAAGTCAACCGCGAAGCTAGAGGTGGTTTCGGCAGAACAATAAAGAGAGAAACATCACAAAGCGGAGGCTCACAGGGTCTCCGCTTTTCTTTTGAGTCAAGGTAACATTTTTCTTGTGACAAAATGTGTGTGAGGACCTATTTATTCATTTTGTCTCGCAGAATCAACGTACTTGGCTCGGTGTTTCGTATATATGATCCACTATATGTCTAGTTATTCCTCGTATATTGTATTGTTGAAATCCGGAGACTAGACATGTTTGCACTCAAACATCTTCCTCTTGCATTGAGTTGTGTCTTAGCAGCACAAGTGAATGCGAGTATGAATATTCAGCCCGATCCGCAAAATCCGAATGGTTATGTTATTGCTCGTGGTGACGTTCAAGCCGTAGAGCAAAGCAAAACTTCTGATCCTATGTATGCCATTTGGTCACAAGCATTAGAGACACGCCCGAACTCAGTGGTTGAAGCGATTGTTCCAGGGGCGACAACCAACCCAGAAAACGTGAAGCGTGTAGAGCGTGTATTCCCCGAAAGTGAGTGGGACTTCCTGACTCAAATGGCGGCACCTGAATACACTTACACGCGTTTCCTACGTGCAATTGGTAAGTTCCCTGCATTCTGTGGAGAGTACACAGACGGTCGTGATTCGGATGCAATTTGTAAAAAATCGATCGTGACAGCGTTTGCTCACTTTGCACAAGAAACCGGTGGCCATATTTCGATTGATAACGTATCGGATAATCCGCTAGGGTTGGAAGAGTGGCAGCAAGCTTTGGTTCATGTGCGAGAAATGGGATGGTCTGAAGGGCAAGAAGGTTACACAACAGGTTGTGGTCAAAATGACTGGCAAAACAAACGCTGGCCATGTGAGTCTGGACAAGGTTACTTTGGACGTGGTGCAAAGCAGCTTTCTTACCATTTTAACTATGGCGCGTTCTCTGAAGTGATGTTTGATGGCGATGCATCTGTATTGCTGAAAAATCCAGGCTTGGTTGCGGATTCGTGGCTGAACTTAGCATCGGCTATCTGGTTCTTCCTAACCCCACAAGCACCGAAACCTGCAATGCTACATGTGATTGACCGTACTTGGGTGCCTTCACAGCGTGAGCTTGATGCTGGCATTGGTTACGGCTTTGGTACCACCATCAACGTGATCAATGGTGGTATTGAGTGTGGAGAGCAAAACAAAGATAAAGGTCAACCTGTTAACCGTATTCGCTATTGGGAAGGACTTGCCGCTCATTATCAAATTCCAATTGAAGCCGATGAGACCAATACCTGTTGGCAGCAGACGCCTTACGGCAGCTTAAATCTGAATGGTGCGACAGACGTGTTGTACACCAACTGGGATGGGAACTGGAAATACTACTCAGATCGTCCGGGAGGCCACTCTTTTGAATGTGAACTTGTTGGTTTCCAAACGGCTTACTCTGCGCTAGTTGCGGGTGACTATGAGAAATGTGTAACTAACTTCTACCAATCTCATGCGGGTTGGCCAGAAGTTCGTGTAGTTGACAAGTTAGACCCAGTGGATCCGGTCGATCCGCCTGTAGGTGGTGTGGCAGCTTGGGATTCTGGCAAAGTATATAACACGGGTGATCAAGTTTCTTACCAAGGTGCTGTTTACGAAGCGAAATGGTGGTCACAAGGTAATGAGCCAACGAAAGGAGACCCGTGGAAGCTGGTTTCAGGCACTCCTACGGAGCCGCCTACAACGGAACCTGAACCACCGGTGACTGAGCCAGAGCCGCCCGTCACAGAACCTGAGCCGCCAGTAACCGAGCCAGAACCACCAGTGACAGGCAATTTTATTCAGTGGGAGCCGGGTGTAACGCAAGTCGCTAACGGCGATAAAGTGACGTACCAAAACAAATGTTTTGTTGCGAAAAATGGCCCAGGAGTGTGGGAAAGCCCAACGCAAAGCAACTGGTTCTGGGACGAGATTTCTTGTCAGTGATCGAGTAAAAAACAACCTAACCATCTATAAAGACTCTGCTTTTTTGCAGGGTCTTTTTTTATATATGTAGTGGTTTATTTATGGAATCTAAGTTTTCAATAACAGCTTTTCTCTTTTGTTCTGGAGCCCATTAAAATTCGCGCGCATTTTTTATCAACATTTTTGAAAAAAGGTATTTGTACATGTCGACAAAACTGGCTAACCCAGCACCGCTAGGTCTAATGGGTTTCGGTATGACCACTATTCTGCTCAATATTCATAATGCAGGATTTTTCCCAATTGACTCTATGATTCTAGCGATGGGCATCTTTTACGGTGGCCTTAGCCAAGTAATCGTTGGCATCATGTGTTTTAAACGCGGTGATACGTTCGGCACAACTGCGTTTACTTCTTACGGTCTATTTTGGCTAACATTGGTTGGTCTAATCGTAATGCCTCACATGGGGCTTCCTGCAAGCCCTGCAAGCTTTATGGGTTGGTACCTAGCGCTTTGGGGCATCTTCACTGGTTTCATGTTCATTGGTTCTCTATGTTACCCAACAGCGAAGCAAGTGGTATTTGGTTCTCTAACTATCCTGTTCTTCTTGCTTGCTGCTCGTGATTTCACTGGTAGCGAAGTGATCGGTGCTATCGCTGGCTTCGAGGGTATCTTCTGTGGCGCAAGTGCAATTTACTTCGCAATGGCACAAGTACTGAACAACGAATTTGGTCGTGAAGTGTTACCTGTAGGTAAAGCAAAAATCGCTCGTAAAGTTGAAGCGGTTATCGCCTAAGCTGCTACTCATAATGAAGAAAGGGGGATTAACCATTGGTTAATCCCCCTTTTTTATGTCCTCAATCGGACCACTGCTTTTTCTTATTTATGTGATAACGCTATGTTGATGGTTGCTCAACAGTTTCTGCGCTATTGCTGTCTGCCGTTGGTGCTTTACCCGTTTTACGTCGGTACTTATCTTCCCAGTAATCTGCGCCTTTAATGCCCAGTGCAACAGGGTTAAATGTAAAATCGGTCACACCACGTTTTTGTTGCTCTTCGTAGTCGTTCAGTGCTTTGAGTGCAGGCTTCGACATAAAGAAGATGATCAAAATACCGATGATGTTTAGCCACGCCATCAGTCCTACGCCTACATCACCCATCGCCCATGCTAAGTTGGCGGTTTTCACGGTTCCGTAGAACACGGATGAAATAATGATGACTTTCAGAATAAACATCAGTCCATTTACTTTGAACGTACGACGAATGTAAGCAATGTTCGTTTCTGCAATGTAGTAGTAAGCCAGAATGGTCGTAAACGCGAAGAAGAATAGAGCGATTGCGATGAATGGTTTACCCACGCCAGGTAGTGCGCTTTCGATCGCCATCTGTGTAAACACAGGACCATTTGCACCAATATCCGCTGGTAGGTTTTGAACCAGGAATGTACCTTCAATCGCACCATTTACGTTGTACGCGCCAGTGATAAGAATCATGAACGCGGTTGCTGAACACACAAGTAGTGTATCGATGTAAATAGAGAAAGATTGAACAAGACCTTGCTGAGCTGGGTGATCAACACTCGCTGCTGCTGCTGCGTGAGGACCAGTACCTTGACCTGCTTCGTTGGAGTAGACACCACGTTTTACACCCCAGCCGATTGCCGCACCAACGCCTGCCATTGGTGTGAACGCGTCACCAA
>NZ_JADDYH010000015.1:91874-219124 GCF_015163595.1 Vibrio sp. OPT41
TGATCATGCCGAAAATGCGTGGAACCTCACCAATGTTTAGAAGGATGATGACAAACGCAGTAATGATGTAAGCTAACGCCATAAATGGCACAACGACTTGGGTAAAGTTCGCGATACGCTTTACGCCACCAAAAATGATGAAAGCCAAAATGACACAAACAACCGTACCAGTGAAAATTTTAGCAAAACTGAAGGTACCAATAGCGGTTTCAATCATGTCACCTGAGCCAAATGCGGCTTCTACTGCGTTACCGATACTGTTCGATTGAACGCCAGGAAGTAGAACACCACAAGCAAAGATGGTCGCGATAGCAAAGATCCAAGCGTACCATTTTTGTCCCATTGCTTTCTCAATATAGTAAGCAGGGCCACCACGGAACTCGCCTTCGTCTTCTTCTTTATAAATTTGTGCAAGTGTTGATTCTGCGTATGCGGTTGCAGCGCCAAAGAAGGCTACGACCCACATCCAGAATACGGCGCCTGGGCCACCGAAACCGATAGCAGCAGCAACACCAGCAATGTTACCTGTACCTACACGGCCAGACAGTGAAACGGCAAGTGCCTGAAATGATGATATCCCTTTTGTTGAACTCTTCCCTGAAAGTAATAAGCGCCACATCTCAAAGAAGTGACGAATTTGTACAAAACGCGTCATGATTGAATAGAACAAACCTGCGCCAAGGCACAAATAGATCAGTACCGGGCTCCAAATAATTCCATTCAGAAAATCAACTAATGACTGCATGAGTATTTTCCCTGTTAGTTGTGTTTGTGGTTGTTTTTCACACAATACATTACCCTTTATGTAATGCAATTGTTAACTTTTTTAGCTACAAATCCTTTGTAGCGTGATGATGAACACAGAATGGAGAGTAGTTGTTAAAATTTGGTTCTTGTTGCTTATTTGCTCCTTTTAGGTAGAAGATTTGCCTGATGATTAATTATGCAGCACATTGTCATTTAAATGTGCTGCGATTTTGATGAGTTAAAAATGCCAGTGGTTATGCATTTTGTGGAGTAAGTGTCTGCCTGTTTTTTGTTCAGTCATGTCCTCAGGCGTAACGACAAAGGTTAAGCTCCGCATTATCCATCACTTTTGTTTTTTCACCTTTCATTACGCTTGCTAGCAATTGACCTGAACCACAAGCCATCGTCCAACCCAGAGTTCCGTGTCCGGTGTTAGTAAAAAGGTTATCGTATTTAGTCGCGCCGATAATTGGTGTGCCATCAGGCGTCATTGGCCTAAAGCCGCTCCAAAACTCAGCTTGGCTGAAGTCACCACAACGAGGAAAAAGATCACGGATGACCATTTCGATAGTGTTTTTGCGCTTTTGTGGAAGGGAAGTATCAAACCCTGCTAATTCTGCGGTGCCAGCTACGCGAATTCTGTCATCAAATCGAGTCATAGCGACTTTATAGGTTTCATCCATCACAGTAGATCGAGGAGAGAAGTGTTCATCTTCCATCGGGATGGTGAGTGAATAGCCTTTGACAGGGTAGACCGGAATATCAATATCGAGTTGCTTGAGTAGCGCTGTAGAGTAGCTGCCAGAGGCCACTACATATTGGTCTGCTTTAAATTGTCCTCGGTTCGTTTGGACACCTATGATCTTTTTGCCTACTGTAACCCAATTGCTTACTTCAGTATCGAACTCAAATCGGACACCGTGTGCCTTAGCAAGCTCCGTTAGTTGTTGGCAAAATTGATGGCAATCGCCCGTTTCGTCATCAGGTAGATGCAAGCCACCAACCAGTTTGTCTTTCACAAGTGCAAGCCCTGGCTCTTGTTCAATACATTGTTCGACGTCCATTAGCTTAAATCGGGTTCCGCTTTGTTCAAGGAGCTGCATGTCCTTTTCAATAGCTTGCAGCTGTTGATGTGTTCGGAATACTTGCAAGGTCCCAAACTGACGTCCTTGATACTCAATGGCGTGTTCTTGGCGTAACTGTTCTAAGCAAATACGGCTGTGGTTAGCGATCGAAAGCATGCGAGCCTTGTTAACTTGATAGCGAGGTAGGGTGCAGTTCGCGACCATTTTACTCGCCCAGCGGATCATGTCGGCATTCAGAGTGGGTTTGATTTTAAGTGGAGCATGCTCTTCCATTAACCACTTAATGGCTTTAACAGGAACACCAGGCGCAGCCCAAGGCGAAGAATAGCCATACGAGATCTGCCCGGCATTGGCGAAGCTCGTTTCCATGGCACTGCTTGGTTGGCGGTCAATGACGGTAACTTGATAGCCTGCTTGAGATAAATACCAAGCAGAGGTTAAGCCGATAACGCCGCTGCCTAATACGATGACTTCCATTGATGCACTCCACACATTTATCAGAGTGCTCAGTTTCTTTTCTTTACCTTTTATTAACAATCGATATAAATTACACACAGTGTTTAGAAAAACTATAGGCTCAAGGATGAAAAGTAATCTGATAAGTGGTTTGTGCCTATTTAGCCAAGTCGCGGAGTACAGTAGCTTTACTGGTGCCGCAAGACATTTACACCTCACCACTGGTGCCATAAGCCAACAAATTATTCATTTGGAAGCGTTATTAGGTTTTACTTTATTTGAACGCCACTCTCGCGGTATTCGTTTAACCGTAAAAGGCACTCAGTTACACCAAGCGACGCAGTTTCACTTTTCGGAACTGAGCAAATTGCTTGATGAGCTCAAAGTAGAAAAGCAAACCAATGAAATTCGTTTGAAGTTGACGCCTTCTTTTGCTTTCAAATGGTTAGTCCCAAAGCTCGAAAGCTTCCATCATGATAATCCGGATATCCAAGTACAAATCTTTGCGGAAGGTGCGCTGGTAAATAGTGAGATAAAAGACTATGACGTCGCAATTGACTATGGTCTTCATCCTTATAGAAATGCTAACGCGGAGCTGATTTTGGATGAGCATCTGCTACCGGTGATGAGTCCAAAATACCTTGAGGATCATGGCTGGCTAAAAACGTTGTTTGGTGAGCAAAAAAACTCAATGCCAGTGAAGCAATGGCAAGAGGCGACGCTACTACACGATGCGATGCCATGGGAAAAAGCGACGCGTGACTATGAGTGGCTATATTGGGCGTCAGCGATGGGGTTGGATTTTAAAACCGATGTCGGACACTTTTTTAATCGAACGGATATGGCGATGTCTGCAGCCGAAGCTGGCGTTGGGATTGCGATGGCTCGAATGGCATTGATTGAGGATGAATTGACGACAGAGCGTTTGGTTTCTCCATTCAAACCGATTCCTGCCAATGCAGGGTATTACTTGATCATGAACACACGTACGAATGCGACAGAAACGTTTCGTCACTGGTTACTTGGACAGTTGAATTAGCGTTTTATCTCTGTGATTTATCCCTACGTTATTTGTTGAAAAATTGGGCAATATAAGTTTTATAAGCAAGGTAAGTGCTTTGCTTGCCGCTATTTGAGTGATGAAAGACAGGGAAGAACATGAAAGACGAAACGCTATCCATCCATTTTGGTTACGAAACTGACCCGACCACCAAATCTGTCGCGACACCGATTTATCAAACAGTCGCGTACGAGTTTGACAACGCGCAGCACGGCGCTGATCTGTTTAACTTGGAAGTGCCGGGGAATATCTACACTCGCATCATGAATCCGACTAACGATGTTCTGGAAAAACGCATGGCGGCGTTAGAAGGCGGCATTGCTGGATTGGTCGTGAGTGCGGGGAGTGCAGCGATTAACTATGCGATTCTGACCTTAGCGCAAGCGGGCGATAACATCGTTTCTACGCCGCAACTTTATGGCGGTACTTATACCTTGTTTGCGCACATGCTGCCAAATCAGGGTATTCAGGTGAAGTTTGCTAAAGATGACAAGCCAGAAAGTTTGGCCGAGTTAATTGATGAAAATACCAAAGCGGTGTACTGCGAGAGCATTGGTAACCCTGCAGGTAATATCATCGATTTAGAACGTGTGGCGGAGCTTGCTCACGCACAAGGCGTGCCTGTGATTGTGGATAACACCGTCGCGACGCCAGTGCTGTGCAAACCCATCGAGTTCGGTGCGGATATCGTAGTTCACTCTCTCACTAAATACGTTGGTGGGCATGGCACCACATTGGGTGGCGTGATTGTGGATTCAGGTAAATTCCCTTGGGCGCAGCACAAAGACCGCTTTCCTGTTTTCAACCAACCAGAACCTTCTTACCACGGCGTGGTGTATACCGAAGCGTTTGGTGAGGCGGCATTTATCGGGCGTGCGCGTACCGTACCACTGCGTAATACCGGAGCCGCATTATCACCGATGAATGCATTTATGCTTATGCAAGGGCTAGAAACGTTACCGCTGCGTATGGAGCGCCATACCGAGAACACACTCAAAGTGGCTAAATTCTTGGAACAGAATGACAAAGTCAGTTGGGTAAGTTATGCCGGATTGCCAAGTTCTGAACACTTCCATCTCGCCGAAAAATACATGAAAGGTAAGCCTTCTGCGATTTTGTCGTTTGGTTTAAAAGATGGTTATGACGCTGGTGTGCGTTTTTATGATGCTTTGAAAATCTTTAAGCGTTTGGTGAACATTGGCGATGCAAAATCATTGGCTTGCCATCCTGCATCGACGACTCATCGTCAATTGAGCGAAGCAGAACAAAAACAAGCTGGTGTGTCTCCAGAGATGATTCGTTTATCGGTGGGTATTGAACATATTGACGATATTCTAGCCGATTTAGAACAGGCACTAAACGCGTAAAACGATTCTGTTTTTAGCTTTGGGTTACCCATAGGCCAGCCTTTAAAAAAGCTAGCCTATTTTTATTTTATTGTTTAAATATCAAGGGTTTTAGTGTTTTTGGATTGTGGTATTCCAAAAGCTCATGGTGGATGAAATTTATTCCCTTGTCGCATTTGGGGTTGTTCCTGATGATGTGTGCAAATCTTACACATTGGAAGGGACTCAAATGTCTTACGTATTTCACCGTCATTGCCATGCCACGTTGCCAATCATCGATAAAGGTGAAGGTGTTTATCTATTCGATAAACAAGGGAAACAGTATCTCGATGCTTGTGGCGGCGCTGCGGTATCAAACCTTGGCCACAGTCATCAAGCCGTTAAAAAAGCTATGTTGGAACAGCTCGAGCGAGTGCCGTTTGCTCATACTGGATTTTTTACTAGTGACAGCAGTGAGCGACTAGCGGAATTGATTTGTCAGCATATGCCTGAGCAGTTCAACCATGTGTATTTAGTCAGTGGCGGATCAGAAGCGGTGGAGTCGGCACTAAAAATGGCGCGGCAGTATTTTGTGGAATCAGGTAAGCCAGAGAAGAAGCAATTCATTGCGCGTCAGCAAAGTTATCACGGCAATACGTTGGGAGCTCTGGCGGTCGGTGGTAATGAATGGCGACGTGAACCGTTCAAACCTATCTTGCATCCGAGTCATCACATTGCCCCTTGCTATGCTTATCGTTGTCAGCAGAGTCATGAGTCGGAATTGGATTACTCATTGCGAGCGGCGAATGAACTAGAGGCAAAAATTCTTGAGTTGGGGGCTGAGAATGTCATGGCTTTTGTCGCTGAGCCCATTGTGGGAGCCACCGCTGGAGCTGTGCCTGCGACTCAAGGTTACTTCAAACGTATTCGCGAAATATGCGACCAATACGATGTGTTATTGATCTTGGATGAAGTCATGTGTGGCGTTGGACGCAGTGGTAGTTTTTTTGCATTTGAGCAAGAAGAGGCAGAACCCGATCTGGTGTGTATGGCTAAAGGGCTTGGTGCGGGTTATCAACCTATTGGCGCGGTGGTTGCGAATGATCGAGTCTACCAAGCTATTGCCGGTGGAAGCGGTTTTTTCCAACATGGCCATACCTTTATGGCGCACCCTGTGGCGTGCGCTGCTGCCGTGGCAACCATTCAAACCATCTTCCAAGATGATTTATTAACGGCGGTGAATCAGCAAAGTGCTTTGCTGCGTAATGAGCTTACTTCTGAATTGGCCCATTTACCGTACATTGGCGACATTCGTGGTAAAGGCTTATTTTTTGGCATTGAGCTGGTGGCGGATAAAGAAAGCAAGGCGCCTCTGAGTAAAGCCACATTGGCAGACAAACGCATCAAACAGCAAGCAATGGAAAATGGCTTAATGTGCTACCCAATGGGCGGAACGATTGATGGCGTTAATGGGCACCATATCTTGCTTGCACCGCCATTCATTATTCAGCCTCACCATATTGATGAGCTAGTTGGCAAACTCTCATTAACGCTAAAAGAGGTAGCGAAGGAATGGAATTAGAAAATCGATGTATACGAGAGCCTATCGCTATTATCGTGGCCCCAAACGGTGCAAGAAAAACTAAGCACGATCACGCCAGCTTACCCATGACAAAAGACGAACTGGTTGCAGAGGCTATCGCTTGTCAAACGGCAGGGGCTGCCATGATCCATTTACATGCTAGAGACGCCAACGGACGTCATTCATTAGACATCGACGACAACATGGCAATTTACTATGCCGTGAAAGAAGCGGTGGGACAAAACATGATGGTACAGCTCACCACAGAGGCGGTGGGCTTGTATTCTCCGCCACAACAGATGGCGTTAGTTAAAGCTGTGAAACCAGAAGCGGCTTCTTTCGCATTGAGGGAGTTAATCCCTGATCGAGCAAGTGAGAAAGAAGGGTATGCCTTTTTCCATTGGGTGGCAGAAAACAACATCGTGAGCCAAATTATTCTCTACGATGCAACCGACATTGAACGTTATTTCCAACTGCGTGATGCGGGCGTGTTACCTAAAACGTATCAGCATGCATTAGTGGTGTTAGGGCGTTATCACCAAGCTCAACAGTCTTCGCCATGGGATTTACGAGGTTTGAATTTGGCGCATTTTGTCGAGGAAGAAATTCGATGTGCCATTTGTGCTTTTGGCGCGCGAGAGCAAGACTGTTTAGCGAGTGCGATGTTACTTGGATTCGATGTGAGAGTGGGGTTTGAGAATAACCACGTCGATGTGGCAGGCGAATTAGCAATCAGTAACGCGGCTCAGGTGGAAGCTCTACGCGATGTGGCGCATCGCTTTGCGATTCCTTTACACAGTGCGCAAAGTTTGCGTTCAGCTTTGAAGTAAATCTGCTCGCGGAAAAGAAAAAAAGAAGAAAGGAAAGTAAAAAGGCTCCATCGGAGCCTTTTCGGTATTTGTCGTTAGTTCTCAGTTTGCGCTACAGGTTGACGAGCGGGATGTTTGATAAACACCGCGACAATAGCCGCTATCGCTAATGCAAAACAGTAGTAAGAATTGGCAACTACTTCAAGTGGCGAGAGGTTGAACACGGAACCTAGCAGCAATACTTGAGCACCGTAAGGCAACACGCCTTGCACCACGCATGAGAAAATGTCTAACAAGCTTGCTGAGCGGCGAGGAGAGACATTATTCTCTTCCGCCAGTTGGCGAGCAACGCTGCCCGATACAATGATGGCTACGGTGTTGTTTGCCGTACAGCCATTGACCATTGATACCAAACCTGCAATACCTAGCTCGCTTGCACGACTGTTCGCATGCTTAGAGTGACTAGAGCCAAACGCGTGGATAAGGCTACTAACGAAATTTGTTAGAAAAGCAAGGCCACCTTGGCGGCGCATCAGTTCACTCAAACCACCAATCAACATGGATAACAAGAAGATCTCTTGCATGTTACCAAAGCCTTTGTAAACGTCTTGGGCTAGATTAGTCAGTCCGTAATTGTCAATCGATGCCAAGCTCACGCCGCCAGCCAAAAGAATGCCAATCGACAGAACCACAAACACATTCACACCAGATACCGCTAGGATCAAAATAGTGATGTACGGCAAGACTTTTAGCCACTCAATATCGCCAGTTTCAGGCACTTGAGTCGCGGTACTGTTGAAAGCGAACACTGCAATCGCGATCAACGCCGCAGGTAAAGCAATACGAATGTTCTCTTTAAACTTGTCTTTCATCTCACAACCTTGAGAGCGTGTCGCCGCGATGGTGGTGTCAGAGATGATAGAAAGGTTATCACCAAACATAGCGCCGCTCAGTACAACGCTTGCGGTTAACGGTAAGCTCATTCCTGCTGATTCAGCAATACCCAACGCTACGGGGGCAACGGCTGCGATGGTACCCATCGAAGTCCCCATTGCTGTTGCGATAAAAGCAGAAATCAGAAAAATGCCCGGTAAAATCATGCTGGTTGGAATAGCGGATAAACCAAGGTTTACTGTTGCATCAACACCGCCAGAGGCTTTTGCTACCGCAGCAAAGGCACCTGCAAGCAGATAGATCATACACATTGCGATGATGTCTGGGTGGCCAACACCACGCATGAAGTGTTCGATTGAGCGGTTAAGCCTCTCTTTACTTAAAAGAAACGCAATGATGATGGCTGGTAATACCGCGATGGGTGCAGGCAGCTGGTAGAAGGCAAATTCCACGCCTTGCAAAGATAAGTAAGTGCCTACGCCAATAAATAGCGCAAGGAATACAATTAATGGGATCAGTGCGACCGCAGACGGTGCAACTGTTTTAGTAGTTTGTTGGGAACCGGACATGTAAACGACAATGTTAATGATAAGAGAGAAGAGCAGACTAATATCACATTTCTACATTGTCAACGTCTAGACGTCTAAATGGCTGCTTAGGTTTTACACGTAAAGAAAAAGATAAAAGCTCGTGTTGCGTATCTCACTGATACCACGAGCTTTAGTTATGCGCTAATGAAGAGACTGTCGTTATTGCATTGATTTGGCTTTTTTGCGTTTAACAATACCTAAAACCATCCACGTAAATAAGACAGCAGCAAATGCCCATACCAGATATTTGTATTCGGTGTACAGGTTGCTCAGCACGCTTAAATGCTCAAATGCAAAGTGAGTTAACAAGCTGAATACCAATACCCAAACCGTCGCCGCGAGGGCGTTACCGAGCAAAAACTCTCTACGTGGCATTTTCGCGATACCGCATGCAAGAGGCATAAATTGCTTCATTCCTTCAATAAAGCGGCTGACGACCAAGCACGTAGGGCCGTATTTCTGGATAGTCAATTGAAGCGTTTGCATCTTCGGGCCGGAAATGTAGCCTTTTTTATCTAACCACCCCTCAAAGTAATAACCGATTAAGTAGCCACAGGTATTACCAAAAAAGCAGCTCAGCCACGATACCATCATTACCATACTTAGGTTCATGACTTGCTCTGACGAGAGCAAAGATGCCGCGATCATCAGTGATTGACCAGGCATCGGGATACCTATCCCTTCTAGAAATATACTGACAATCAGAGCAACGTAGCCGTATTGCTCAAGCAAAGGCTTCATTGACATGAGAAGTTCGTTAATATGTTCCAAAAGCTTTCCCCTAATAAAAGCGGAACGAAGTTGGAGTGATACTCCGAATGTCCTATTGGGTCAATTCTTGTTTCTCACCATTGAGAAAAACTGACATGCCTCTAATAATTGCGCAGAATCAACCAGCAGCAGGCTTTATTCGCCGCCACGCTCTTTGGTAGCGGCGAATTAGGGAGATCCTTATGACTCTTTAGCTTTAGTAAATGCGCCATACAAATCAAGGCGTCGGTGACGTAAGTTGGTTACTGAACCCTCGGTATTAAGTTGCTTCAACTTAGTCAAATCAACATCGGCGAAGATTATCATTTCGGTGTTGGCGCTTGCTTCTGTCAAGGTCGCATCGTGCGGGAAGTAGATATCCGACGGTGAAAATACGGCAGATTGTGCGTACTGGATATCGACATTATCAACACGAGGTAAGTTGCCGACACTGCCCCCAATTGCAACGTAGCATTCGTTTTCGATGGCTCGTGATTGGGAACAGATTCGTACTCGTTGGTAGCCATTTTTTGTGTCTGTCCAGAAAGGAACGAACACAATTTGTGCGCCTTGCTCGGCGAGCATTCTTCCCAACTCTGGGAACTCGCTGTCATAACAAATCAGTATGCCGACTTTGCCTGCATCGGTTTCGAACACTTGAACATTGTCACCACCGTCGATCACCCAGTCTCTTTGTTCATGAGGCGTGATGTGGATTTTATATTGAGCGTTTATTTCACCATCTCGTTGCAGCAAGTAGGCCACATTATACAACTTGCCATCCTCGATGACGGGCATACTGCCTGCAATAATGTTGATGTTGTAGGTGACGGCCATCTGCGAGAAGCGGTTTTTGATCTCTTCTGTAAAGCTAGCCAAAAAGCGAATTGCTTCGACGGAATTTTGGTCGTTTTGCAATCCCATCAGCGGCGCGTTAAAGAATTCAGGGAATAGGGCGAAATCGGCTTTGTAGTTCGCAAGAGAAGAGATGAAGAACTCAGCCTGATCGAGCAAGTCCTCTAAGTCATTCATGGCGCGCATTTGCCACTGCACAACACCAATACGAATCAGCGTTTTTTCTACATCATGGACGGATTGAATATCCTCTTCGTAGAAGAAGTTATCCCACTCCAGTAGAGTTGCGTAGCCTTTAGAAGCACTATCCTCTGGCAAGTAACCACGCATAATACGCTTTACATCGAAGTCATTTGCAAGCTGAAAAGACAAAATAGGATCGTGAAGCTCACGGCGTTTTATCTTGTCGATGTATTCAGCCACGCTCAATTCGTCAGCATATTTGTGGTAATTCGGGATGCGGCCACCGGCCAAAATTGCTTTGAAGTTCTTACTCCGGCAAAGTTCTTTACGCGCATCATACAGACGGCGACCTAAACGCAGTCCACGGTAGTCCGGGTGAACAAATACATCGAGACCATACATGGCGTCACCGGTCACTTGGTTTTGGATGACGTTGTTCTCGGTGATGATGTCGGTGTATAGGTGAGGAAGTGAAAATCGGTTGTAGTCCACTTTGATTGTTAGCGCTGCGCCGACAATTTTTCCGTTATCCTCAATACAGATTTGTCCATCAGGAAACTGATGAATGAGATCCATGATGGTCAGGCGTGGCCATGAGCCACCAACATCAGGAAAAACAAGGTCCATTAATTCCGCGAGCTCTGGGTAATCGGTCGGCTCAATGGTGCGTAAAGAGAGTCTTGGCGTGTTGCTGTCCATATCCTACTATCCATTTATCCTTTTTAAATAGTATGGATGAGAATGCCATAAATTTGAGCAGACAGATACCGAAGTCTTTGAGTTGTTTTGGTTTACCTAAACGAGCTTAAAGAAACAACATTAACTTAGCTTGCTCTTCAGCCATTCGTGAAACACCGCTACTTTTTTAGCCGAAAGGCGATAATTTGGGATCATCACGTAATAACCATAACCGCTCTGTAAAGTTAGGTTGAGAATATGTTGGATATCCCCTCTTAAAATAGAATTCTGCGCCATAAAATCAGGAAGTAAGGCGAGTCCTTTTCCCATTTTGACGGCTTCGTAAGCTAGGTAAAAATGTTCAAAGCCTACAGAGTGATAGGTAACGGTTGATTCTACTGCATGTGCCGCCTTAAATTGCTCCCACAACTGAGGACGAGTGATTTGAGGTATCAGCGGATAGTCGCTAACAGCGTGCACATTCTTGAGTGCAGGAGCGTTAGTACCGACCAATAGTAGTATTTCTTCGCATAGTAAGTGGCTGTATTCATAATGCGTGGATAATGGAAGGCAGCGAATATGTAAGTCACTTTCGTTGCTCGAATCTTTGACGTTCCCATCCCCAGTACAGACTCTTACTCGGATGTTAGGATGTTGCTGGTGGAAGTCATCAATATTAGGTATCAACCAAAGACTGGCAAAAGAAGGGGTTACGTCCACGGTGAGTAATTCTTGCTTTGAATCTGACTGGATTAAGTTGGCAGTTGCATGCTGAATAAGCTCCAAAGCTTCTGTGACTTGCGGCAGATAACGCTTGCCTTCTTCGGTTAACTCAATACCACTCGCCCTTCTTTGTATTAAAGGTAAACCCACCAATTGCTCCAGCGATGCGATTTGTTTGCTTACTGCGCTTTGCGTAATACATAGGGCATCCGCTGCTTTAGAGAAACTGAGGTAATTAGAGACCGCGACAAACGTCCTTAATGCTCGAATAGAAGGGTATTCACTGCCTTTTAACATACTTCAGTTCCATTAAACTCTGCTTAGGCAAAGAGTAGAGTATTCACGGCTTGAAGCAAAGTAAGATGCAACGTATGTGTGATTAGCTTCCTTTCTTATAAAAACTAGCTAAGCGTTTTTTGACTGATTAATCTACAAGAGTATTTTAGATGTTTATTTAATTTCTTTGAAAAATCTACAAATTGACAAGAATCTTTTTCACATCATCGATTAACCTCAATTTAGTATTGTTTATATAAAGTAAACAGACAGATCTTTTTTTCTGTTTTTGTTCGGCGTTCTTTAGAGGATTGTCAGTATTCTATAAAATTAAATATATTTTTCATTAATTTAAAGTTGGCATTGCATTTGCTCTTTACTATTCGAACCTTCAATGGAACTTATATTAGGAGAACGAAATGAAAAGCAATGTTGTTACTTTGATTAGCCTTTTTTCTTTAGCAACGTTTAGTACTTTATCACATGCTGCGGACTCCAACGATCATGGTGTATATGTTGGCGCCAACTACGGTTACTTAAAAGTTGATGGACAAGATGACTTTGATGATGACAGCGATGTTATTCAAGGTTTAGTTGGTTACCGTTTTAATCCTTACTTAGCGTTGGAAGGTGGTTACATTGATTTCGGTAGCTATGGTAATAACCTAGCAAATGCCGAAACGGACGGCTATACAGCGGCTCTAAAAGTTACCGCTCCCATTGCTGATCGTGTCGACCTTTACGCAAAAGGCGGTCAAATGTGGTACTCGACGGATTACAACGTTGCGGGCTTCCAAGGCAACAAAGATGATGAAGGTGTATTCGCTGGTGCCGGTGTGGGTTTTAAAGTTACTGATAACTTCTTAGTTAACGCAGAATATATGTGGTACGACGTAGAACTCAATGCGGAGAATGTCGCGAACGGTGCAAACACGGAAACAGACTTTAACCAAGCATCACTAGGTGTAGAGTATCGCTTCTAATATAGTTAGCCGTGCTGGACTCAATAAAAGTGCGAAGCAAAATAGCTTCGCACTTTTATTATTTATCATTCAAATAATTTAAGACCGATGAAGCGTATATATAAAACGATGGCTAATTTATTTTATTGTTACTCCAGGGTATTTAATACGTTACTAGCATGACTGTCTAGCCTTTTTACTAACCTTGAAAAACAAAGCTTTATTGCTCTACAAGTAATATTAGATAGGTTAATTTCCGCATTGCCTGACATTACATTTATGTGGCCTATAATACCGCGTACGTGTTCGTTACGTTCATTTTTTAGCTCTGAAATTAGCTAATTGAACCCAAGTAGCAAGGCCTACGGTCGCATCTGTTGTATTATATGACCCAGACCTGAAATTCT
Organism: Vibrio sp. OPT41; assembly: GCF_015163595.1. NCBI lineage: Bacteria > Pseudomonadati > Pseudomonadota > Gammaproteobacteria > Vibrionales > Vibrionaceae > Vibrio > Vibrio sp. OPT41. Next base: position 105,257 of record NZ_JADDYH010000015.1, read on the forward strand.
TAGTAAAGTCAAAGTTGAAGAGACTATTTTACTTACCCAACCATCAGTCATCCGAGCGTTATATCTCTTGTTGAAGTCAAGAAATACGTTGCGTTCTAGATAAGTTTAAGGCTTAGATTGTAGTGCCGATCACTCATTACTTGTAGCGTTATTGACATAACCCGGAACAGATTTTTTCCTAGTCCATGAGCGTGGAAGTCGATACCAGAACCTCCTTCTAACCGATACTCAATGCCCCCGTGAATGAATGGCCAAAGAGGAGGCATAGGAACTGGAGTTGCATCATGAGTGCATTATTTAATTTCCATACAAGTCAGAGTCTATATAACCAAATAAGTTACATTGGCTGTTCACGTAGTAGTCATCGTTTTCTTCATCATCAATTGAAAAAGCAAAGTACTTAAGAGGGTTCTCAGTGTCACAAGCAAGGTTAGCCATGTTATTTTTTACGTAATCCTCTATTTTATAACCATCAAAGCTTCCTTCCCAAATAATAGTACTTTCATCATTGCTGAGTTCTGCGACTAAAACAATAGTTACATAGCGATCAATGAGAGGAGTGCTTATGACGTCTTTATTTTCATAGACTGGAGAAAACTCAAAGCGACCAGTACTGTCTGTGAATGTTGATAAGTCTATTGATTTCCCTGACATGCTTAAACCAATACTAAGGCTAACCTTTAGGCTACTAAGTGGTTTTCCTTTCTTTGTTAACACACCATTGATTTGCGGTGTGTATTGATTAACGTGTTCGTCATTCAATTTACTTTCTTCAAAATTCATTACAATGCTCACTAATATGACTGTAATAATTCCAGCAACTTAATTTTTCACAACAATATTTTCATTTTGAAATTTAAAAATCTATATATGTTGTGTTTCTGTTCAATATCTAAGGTTAACTTTGTGATTAGAGTTACATTATTTTTTGTAACTACTGTTTGTAGTCATTACATCTATAGAGTTGTAATGAAACAAGCGAGTAGGGACTAACAATGAATACATCAATCAATTCATCGAGGGAGATGAGTATAGACTTTAGACTTAGATCTAGTTATCTCTTAGAAAGGATAGGTAAGCAGAAGACTTTTAAGTTGCAGGGCTTTTAGTACCATGCTCTCTGCCTTTTTGATTAGTACTTATGAACTTCTTGTTTACTGATTAATACTCAACGAGTTTGTAAACCTACATGGGCCAAAGGTATGCGGTAATCTATGTAGTAAGATTTCAGAAAGCATGAATGTTTGAAAAAAGAGACTATTTTAGTTGATACAAAAAAGGCCACCCGAAGGTGGCCTTTTCCAAACGTTTGGTGGGCTGGCGTAATTTGAATCTGCATCTTTAGTATATGATTTTTAATGGTATTGGTTGGTTTGATTTTTGTTGGTGTACCTTGTGGTGTACCCATTTCTTGACCATCCCCTAAAAATTGTTTCAATTTCCGTATATTTCCTCCTATTTACGTTAGTTCTACTTAGCATAAGACAATGTTGTATCATCCATCCCTTTATGTAGGGGCTATGCAAGGTCGAAACAAGCGTCAAATGAGCAAGTTATTAAATCTAAGAGAACTCTTCACACTAGAAGAGTCAGCAAAATTCGTAACAGATTTGCTAGGGGAGTCTGTTGTCTTGACGGATATATGTCAGTTAGCTCTAGATGGGCATTTAACTATATCGGTTCGATTGATAAACCAAGCTTATGCCCTCGCGGGGCGATGTACTCTTATGGGCAATGAGCGAAGTTCTGATATCTCATTTAAAACTGATACAAGTAAATGGATAGCTTTTGATGAGAAGGTTCAGGTCATTGGTGGTGTTTGGGATTTGCCCATGATAGGCATGGAGTCATCATCTGTTTTGAAGCAATTCCAAAACTCCTCAAGTCAACCTGCATTTGACGGAGGGGACACCAATGGGGTCTTTTTAGCTCAAGGTGATCAAGTATATAAGCTTCAAACAGTGTTAAAACCACTTCCCGGCGATAAGAAGAAACATTCTTTCTTAGCTATGATATTTCCGCCCTTGTGCTACGAAGGTATTACTCTCATGGATCTAATCTTTAGTAGAGATCATGAGATAAAAGAAATGATTTTTAAGGCTGAGAAAGCTGAGTCAGCGGCAGCACTGGAAAGGTTTAAAAGTCAGCCAAGTCTTGATTATGTTTTTGAGGATAGCCATGAGCTTGGTGAGTATGAGCATCAACTGGTTATCAAAAAAACTGAGCTTTTGAGGTTTGTTGAATCACAAAGTGAAGAGGGTTTAGGGAAACAAACAGAAGACAAGTCAAAGAAGCCTAAAGTGGAAAAAACACTTCACTCGAGAGAGCGTAATACATTGCTTGTTCTCATCGGGGCACTTTGTAAGCAGTTGAAAATTGATCCCGGAGCTCGAGGAGTTACTTCGTCTGTGAAACTTATGACAGAACAGATAGGTGCCCCTGTTTCTGATGACTCTATTCGTAACATATTGAACCAAGTAGATGAAGCGATAGAAAAAAGACAAAAATGACCTAATGAGCATACTCTAATTAGGAATTTTGTTTTCCGAATTCGGATTTACCAAGCTTCATTTCAATAACCTCTCGGCTGTCCTATGAACAACCAAGAGGTTTTTTTATGTCTCATAAAATCATTCGTTTACCTGAAGTTATCGATATGACAGGTCTATCTCGCAGTACTATCTATTTGCGCATGTCTCAGGGAAGTTTTCCGCTATCTATTTCACTAGGAGAACGTGCAGTTGGATGGCTAAAAGTCGATATTGAAAAATGGCTCGATGCTTGCGTTTCTGCATCTAAGGCGGTTGATAATGACTAAACGAAATTCACCTAATTGCATAAAAAGCAATCGCAACTATACCGTTATTGATATCAGTGAAACGTTAGGGGTTCACCCTAAAACAGTGCGTAATTGGATTCGTGTTGGTTTACCTGTAGTCGATAAAAAACGCCCACTATTAATAAATGGTGCCGATTTGAAGGTTCACTTTAAACAAAAGCGCAAAGCAATTATGTTCGACTGCGAAGAGCATGAGATGTGCTGTTTTCGATGTAAACAACCAATGAAACCAAGCATTGAGTCAGTGTTTTTCATTGCTAAACCCGCAGGAATGGCTCACATGACAGGCTTGTGTGAAGAGTGTGGATGTCGAATGAACAAGTATGTTTCGTGGCGAAAAGTGAATGATATTTGGCTCGAACTTGAGGGTAAATTACCGATAGCTGAAAAACACTTAATCCTAAGAGGACAAAACCTCTTAAATTGTCCTTTCAATGGAGTTTTTAGTGATGAAAAGTAATAGTACAAATAATGCACGAATTATCTATGAATTTACCAAGTATTTAAAGGAAGCTAAGCGCTTAGATGACTCAACTATTGATGGCGTTCTTAAGTCAGTTAATCGCTTTGAGGAATATACTGGTTATGTTGATTTTAAGAAGTTTAGGGCGAAGCACGCTATTGGGTTTAAGAAGCACCTTCTCAGCAAAAAGTCCATTTCTACAGGTGAGACATTAAGTAAAGCAACTGTGCTGACAGCAACTCGTCACTTGAAGTCGTTCTTCCAATATCTGGTTACGCAAAAAGGGTATAGATCAAAAATCAATTACAGTGATATTGAATATTTCAACTTATCGGAAAAAGATACGCGTATCGCTAACGCAAAGCGTAAGAGAAATGTGGCCACGATAGAACAGATCAAGCAAACCTTGGAGCTTATGCCTTGCTCGACGGTCATTGAAATGCGTGATAGAGCTTTAATGGCATTCGTTATCTTAACAGGAGCAAGGGACGGAGCGGTTGCTTCAGCAAAGATAAAACATATTGACCTTGTTGAACAAAGCTTTTATCAGGACGCAAGGGATGTGAATACAAAGTTCAGCAAAACATTCACAACATACTTTTTTCCTGTCGGCGAGCTGCCACTAAAGATTTTGAGTGAATGGATTGATTATTTGGTTCAGGAGCTAGGTTTCAAGCAAAACTCGCCGTTGTTTCCTAAAACTAAGTTGGCACATAACGCTAACCAGCAGTTTGAGGTTATTGGTTTACTTGAAGAGCATTGGAGCAACGCGAACCCAATCCGCAAATCTTTTGCACAAGCCTTTGAAGCTGCTGGGTTGCCTTACTTTAATCCTCACAGTTTCCGGAACACTTTGGTGCGATTGGGCGAGCGGCTTTGCCGAACACCTGAAGAGTTCAAGGCATGGAGCCAAAACTTAGGGCATGAAAGTGTGCTGACTAGTTTTTACAGCTATGGTGATGTGCCTGATTACAAGCAAGCAGAGTTATTGCGAAAGCTAGCTAAGCCAGCTGAAAACACTGCTCCAGATATGGAAGAGCAGTTCAAGCAATTTATGCAGTTTCAACAAATGATGGGAAACAAGTAATACCCATCAAATTGTTCTGACCAAGCTGGTATCAAAAAACATTCGTATGTTGATACCAGCTTTTATTTTACTTTGTAGGTATCATTAAAATAGGGTTGTTGATTTATGATACCAAAGGTATATGATGCCCCAGTATTTGATACCAAAACTAAGAATGAGTAACCAATGCGTATATTTGCTTATTGTCGTGTTTCTACAACCGAACAATCTACAGAAAACCAAATCATTGCTATTCGTCAGAAAGGGTATGAAGTGAGTGATTCACGTGTTATTAGCGAAACGGTTTCCGGTTCGGTCGAGGCGATGAAACGAGAGAAGTTTAAGCTGTTAATCAACCATCAAATGGAAAACGGAGATATGCTGGTGGTCTTAAAGCTAGACCGTTTGGGGCGAGATAATATTGACGTCCAAAACACTATTAACCTGCTCACTGAAAAAGGTGTAACGGTTGTTTGCTTAGACCTGCCAGTTGCGGATTTATCAAGTGCTGAAGGGAAGTTGATGCTACAGATGTTTTCCGCGTTTGCAGAGTTTGAGCGCAATCGGATTCGAGAGCGTACAAAGGAAGGGATAGAACGAGCAAAAGCCCAAGGAAAAAAACTAGGTAGACCAAAGGCCTATAGTACTACTCGCTTGGTTCAAGCAAAAAAAGCTGAAGGTTTATCACAATCTAAAACATCTCATGAGTTGGAATTGGGAATAGCTACAGTAAAAAGGCATTGGAACAAAGAAGTTATAGATAACTAACTCTACTAAATCTGGTTGTTAATGCATTTGAGTATTGTTGTAACATGCTATATTTCACCCCTAGCAAGTTTACCGTGTACTTGGATGGTAAATGTTGGAGCTTAGAGCTGACGTAACAGTATCAGACTGCTAGATTCAATGAAATTAATGTAGAATAGATATTAGAAGCGATTATAAGTTGTAATACTCAGTTGAGATAAAGAAAGATGTTTGCCACTAACGATTTGGAGATAAGAAAAGCTTTTCATAAGAAAAAGCTAAAGCACCAGCATGCAGACAAGCAGACTCTCGTAATCGACGAATTAGGCCTTATGCATGGTTCAAACAGAGTCGATATAGCTGTTGTTAACGGATGTATTCATGGTTATGAAATAAAAAGCTCAAAAGACACTCTTATTCGTTTTAGTGATCAGTTAGATACTTACTTAAAAACCTTGCAAAAACTGACCGTAGTTGTTGCGCCAAATCATTTGAATGAAATCTTTGATATGGCTCCGGAGTGGGTTGGGGTTATCGTTGCGGAAAAAGGAAGCAAAGGCGCGATACACTTCAAAACTATAAGAAAAACAAAGAAGAACCCTAATGTAGAAGCTATAAATGTAGCCCATCTTCTTTGGAAAGATGAAACTCAAGCTCTACTAGAAAAGCTAGGAGTTCCATCTAACATTCGAAGAGGAACAAGGCTCGATCTATATAAGGTTCTTGTTAACCAAATTAACATAGATGAATTGGTTAAGAATATTAAGTTAACGTTTGAAAACCGTTCAAATTGGCGCTCTGATACACAGCTAGCGTAAGGTGATGGCTAACTGCAGCCTCTTTCCAAGTACTCAAGTTGCCAGTGCCGCATTTACCCTGCGAGCAATCATAGATTTTTTTATCCCCTTTAGAATAATTCTCACCGTAGAAATATCCCTGTGGATCTTTAACCAATTGAGCACAAAGATCTTTCATTTGTGAGGGGGCATCTCTAAAGGCCCCTCCTTTGTAGATAATCCATTTATCTTCATAGGAATACACGAGTTTAGCGGCAGGTTTCATCATTCGCATGTCGATAGAGCTAAATTCTGGAGTTTCAATGGTGTAATCACCAAAACCCAAATTAGGAAAATCCGCTTTTATTGCTGTGTGTAGTGATTTATAAAATATCCAATCACTTCGCTTTTGTTCTGCTCCAGGTTTTTTCACAAGATCTAGTTCGAGTGAAGTTCCGACCACGTATATTGACCGGAATTCCGATATATCGGGTAGTTGTCCAAGTAAAACAGAAAGCATGAAAACAGCATCTTCTGTAGGTTGGTATTCCGCACCTTTTCTAAAATCAACAATCAGATCTGTGTTTGGCGGTGTGCAATCAATCTTTAACAGCAATTGTTGTATTTGAGTATGACTAGTCGGGTCAGCTAGTTCATCTAAGGACACTCTAAAACCAACCCCGTGAGAGCATTCAAACCAACTTTTTTTTACTGCATTAACATAACTACCGTCGTAGCCCAATTGAATTACTGGTGAAAAGTGACCATTTACTGACTTTAGTTCATCAAAGATGAACTCGGGGATTGTGCGTCCATCTTTTACATTATCTAAATGTAGACTAGAGTCTATATCAACTAATGATGGTAGCTCTCCCCACTTTTCTTTGTAACGTTTCGCTAATTTTTCTACATGTTGCTCTGCTGTTTTTTTGGGTTTCTGTTCTTCAAAGTCAAACTCTACTGGAGGTATGACAAAGAGCGGGTATAAGTTCTTTTTCACTGTTTGATCTAACCGAAGTAAAGCTTGGTATTCACCTTGTCTCCATTTCAGTATTGGAAGGTACTTTTTATAGGAACCTAACTCATCAATCATTCAAACAGTCCTCTCACTTTTCCATAACCGACCAAGTCATTAAATTTTGTGTAGTCATTTTTCTCCCGGCGTAACCTCCCGGCGATTATCGCTGGATGAACACCGATTCTCTTTGCGTCACCAATTATTGCTGCATTAGTTGGTATAACTCTCGATACAGCTGTTTTCCATGTGTTTGGAGGAATCAAGTTATCTAAAGCAAATTTATCAGCTTGCCCTTCTAGACCATCAACGATTTCACCAACATTTTCATCAACAAACTCGTGTCCAAACTTGGACAGATGTAAAAAGACATGCCCAAGTTCATGCATCAACACAAACCAAAAATTATCGACCCTATCGTAACGTAACGTCATACCAACAATGGGGTTCCCTTCCTCGGATAACATTGCCGCCCCATCTAAAAACGTCCCCTCTAGGTGTGGTTCAAAAACCAAAATAATGCCTTTGCTTTCAAGAAAAGAACGAGCGATTAGAGGTCCACTGTCTTCTTTACTAAGAGTAACAAGTTCAGGGAGCCAAGAGTCATTAAGTTCGAAAGTAGGTATTTCCTTTGATTTAATCAAATGTTCTGCACTTGATAAGACCTTAGCTTGCCATGCTATCAATGATGTCTTATGGGCAGGCTTTCCTGCATAGCTAGTTTTTCGATGTAGTGCAGGTTGTAGCCCATAGCCAAATGCGCCTTGGATAAAGCTTTTAGCCTCTTCAACTATATTGCTTCCTGCTGAAATCCATCCGCGCTTTAGCATTTCTTTGATTGGGAGGGTATCCCACTGAAAGTCAGTGCCTTCATCAGATTCAAAGATCGTATCTCCACAATCATCAACAATTTTTTGAATATCCAGCCCAATGTATTCTGCTACTTTTAAAGCTCTCGATAAGCTCACGCCAGAGTAATTACTTGACTCTAATGCTTTAAATCTAACTTCAGGAATGTTTAAATACTTCGCTAATTGCTCTTGGCTGATTCCTTTAGCAATACGAGCACTAATAAGGTAATTAGCTAAAGCGTTAACATTTAAAGTAGATAATTCATCTAGAAGACCACCTTTTAGGCGCTGATAACTTCTAATTTCTTCTTCTAGTTCTAGTATTTGACTGTGAATAGAGTCCTTCTGGACTTCAGCTAGCCATGATGAATCGTTATTTAGGAACCCTAGTGCCTCTTTAAGTTTTGAAAGAGACTCTTCAGTAAACTTCAATTCTGAGTCGTTAAGTATCATCGCATATATCCTAACTATCTAATTCATCGCTTAGTTCAAGAAGGACAATTCCCTTGCGGCAACCAGAATGCTTTTCTTGTTGAAAAAATTCCGTATAGGGGGTTTGTTTATTGTCGGCAAAGCAGTGAGCTGGGAAAAACTCACCTTCATATTTAGCCTTCTGTGATGCCCTTCCGTCAGAGAAATCCAAAAAGACTGCATCAAGTTTACTTGGATCTACATTTCCAGCATCCCAACATGCATCGTAATCTCCTGGAGTTGGCTTCTTAGTTACGTAGCTACCATCAATATAGATTTTAGAGCAACCTGCTTGCTTAAGCGCTTTCATCGCATCAATTAAGCCATCAAACTGCTTTCTTCTATGTGGATTAAACACAAACACTTCTCGAAACTCTTCAAGGCTTAGTTTGTGGATGCCTTCCTGTAAAACAGGCCATGGTGCTAAGGGAAGCTCAGTGAAGACTATGGACATTCTTATGGGTTAGATTGGTTGAATATAATATAGTTGTATATCACGAATTGAATCATTACTTCGTGATAAGAAGCCAATATTGAGAAGTACCAATAGAAAATGAAGGTAGTTGTGGGGAAAAAACAAAAAAGTATGTGAATAGCGACTGCTACTAACTTGGAGAAAACTGGTATCCAGAGCAGAGTTCTTATCTAATAATCAATAACCCATCAGTAGTAAGTTCGGTAGTAGCTTTAGATTTGTATGCATTGTATTGCTCACTGATTGACTTTTCCATACTCTTTAGTCCATCCACTTTATCAACTTATACTGACCTTACTTTTGACACAACTTTGTATTGAGTATCAGAGCTAGTGTCGGAGAATAATATGAAAATTGTTATTTTATCTAGAAATCAGCGCATTCCTTCATCTGGGGTTAATACTGCTTATCTAATTGTCGACCATTGGAATGACTTTTCATTCGTCACGATGTTTTACTTGTCACTGTATGATCAAAAGGGCGAACTTCACGAAATTGGAAACGTTAAGATTGGCTTTCAGGGACAATCAATTGAAAAATCGACCTACTCCACTTTAGGAGGTGTGTTTGATTTCCTACCAGAGGGATACTTTTCAGTTGGTCAGGATGTCGACTACTATCAAAAAATTTCGAATTTATCAGAACCAGTTAAAGTCTCGTTACTTAAGGCTCTCAAGGATATAGCTCATGCGCCAGCGCTTATAGAAATTGCTCAGGATGAGGATGTTTTTCGAACGTCTTTACTTAGAGATGTTAGCTTGTCTGTTATTAAAGGGCAGTTCACTAGAGTACTTGAGGGAAAAAAACCGCTAACCAATTTTGAGTTTAAGTTTGTTAGACCTGATCAAGCTAAAATGTCTGGTATTGAATTGACATTTAAAGTGAAAGTAGAAGATAAACCGAGCAGTAATATTCATGCGATTATCGGCCGTAACGGTGTTGGAAAAACTACGCTGCTCAATGGAATGATTGAAGCTGTCACAGGAAAGGGGCAGCCGGGCGTAATGTTCTATGACATAGAAGGTTGGAGAGAAGCTCCTATCAGTAAGGACTATTTTAGTAGCTTAGTGTCGGTGTCGTTTAGTGCTTTCGACCCCTTCTCCCCTCCAACTGAGCAACCTGATCCCTCTAAAGGGACATGTTATTTCTACATCGGTTTAAAAAAAGGAGATGATTCTCTTAAAGGGTTAAACGATATACACGAAGACTTTCTTCAGGCACTGAAGTCCTGTTTAAGCCAAACACCAAAGCGAGACAGGTGGTTGAAAGCGATTGATACGTTGGAGTCTGATGAAAACTTTGCGGGTATGGGGCTAAAAGAACTAGTTGAATACTCGGGTGAAGTGCTCACAAGCAAGGCTCGGAAACGCATTAAGAAAATGAGTTCTGGGCATGCAGTGGTGTTGTTAACCATCACGCGATTGGTTGCTACGGTGGAAGAAAAAACTCTAGTACTAATTGATGAGCCTGAAAGCCATCTTCATCCACCATTATTGTCTGCTTTTATTCGAGCGTTGTCTGACTTACTTCTTGATAGAAATGGTGTTTCTATTATCGCTACACATTCACCAGTAGTGCTTCAAGAGGTTCCTCGATGCTGTGTCTGGAAAATAAATCGTTGTCGATTGGTGACAGAACCTCGTAGGCCCGCCATTGAGACATTTGGGGAGAACGTGGGTATTTTGACAAGAGAAGTTTTTGGCCTTGAGGTTGTTAAATCTGGCTTCCACGATTTGTTAGCTAAATCCGTTGCTTCCGGCGATACCTATGAGGAAATAGTGGGTGGCTATCGTGATCAACTTGGCGTTGAAGCGAGAGCGCTATTGAAGGCTCTTGTTGTACATCGAGATCGGGGGGAAGGTTGATGTTGAAACTTAAATTACCTGTCTACTCGTATCCAGACGCGTTAGCCCTTTGTCGTGATGGGATCACAGGGAATAAAGGCTTGCTCCAGAACGTCAATAATGCAACTACTGAATTGCAAATACAAGCACAAGCTTATGAGGCTTCAGGAGCAACAGGCGAACTATATACTATCCAGCCGCTACAAAACCAAGAAGGTGATGACCCTATAGTCTTAGGGCAGTTAAAGAAATCCGACTTGATCAAGTTGTACGGAAATTACGTAGTTGGGAAAAAGAAGCCAGCTCGAGCAGTTTATGACTCTTTGATGATCGCCGCTGATGAGAAGTGCCCATTTTGTGGTGGAATTGGTCGCCCTCGAAATCTAGATCATTACTTGCCTAAGGCACACTTTCCTCAGTTTTCGATAGTACCTGTAAACTTGGTACCTTCGTGTCGAGATTGCAATATGGATGGTAAAGGCGAGGATTTTGCAGCAACTGAAGCTGAGCAGGTGATACAGCCTTATTTAGATGATGTTCGCTACTTCAATGAGCAATGGTTGTTTGCTCGATACCTACCAGGTAACGATGATGAGCCAGGCGTTATTGAATACTTTGTTTCTCCTCCTGAACATTGGGAGGATGCACAGAAGCAACGAGTTGAAAAACATTTTAAGGATTTCGATTTATCCTTGAGGTTTTCAAAGGAAGCAGGGCCAAGACTTGTTACCTTGCTGGCGCAATATCAAGCTTTGTTGGACGTTCCAATAGATGCCGCGACGAGTAAAAGCATCATATTTCAACGTACGATTGATGCATCGCCGTTCGTGAATCACTGGGAAAGGGTGATGTGCTTATCTTTGATGGAAGTCCTGTAGACTTGTTTGGGCTAATTATTTAGCTGGTCGATATTCAATGAAGCACCTCAGGCATAAATAGAGCCTAAGGTGCTGACGTTTAGATGACTTTCAATTGCTTAGTTCCTGTAACCGAAAGGCTGCCTTTGGCGGCTTCTTCTATATAATCACTCCACCAGCACATCATTGGACGTCGACGTTCTAGGTAGTCAGTTCGGTTGTAAGCACTTCTTACTTGGTTATCATCGACATGAGCTAGAGCTGCTTCAATTAGATCCCTATCAAAACCTTGCTCGTTTAACGTAGTACTCGCCAATGAGCGAAGACCATGACTAACCAATCTACCCGCAAATCCCATACGTTTGAGCGCCATATTTGCTGTTTGACTATTACATGGTTTTTTAGGGTCTCTGTCAGAAGGGAATACGTACTCACGGTGTCCGCTAATTGGTTTTATAACTTCGAGTAATTCAATCATCTGTTCAGTTAGTGGAATACGGTGCTCTCTACGCTTCTTCATCCTTTCTGCTGGGATTGTCCATATCTTATCGTCTAAGTCGATCTCCTCCCACCTTGCGCCAGAGGCTTCGCTAGGGCGTGTCATGGTATGTAATTGCCATTCAATTAGACAGCGAGTTGTACGCTTAATACTTGCGTTAGCAATTGCACCCATTAGCTCAGGCAGCTCTGCTGGCTTGAGTGCCGCCATGTTTTCTTTCTTTGGCTTCTTAAATGCAGCTCGAATGCCTGTAAGGGGATTGGCTGGGACTAATCCACAGTTAGTGGCGAAGTTCATAATCTCATTGAGCCGTTGAGATAAGCGCTTGACGGTTTCTAAACTGCCTTTAGCTTCGATAGGTTTTAGTAGTTCTATTACCTGAGGGGCGGTAATTTGCTTAACTGGTATTTTGGATAAACTAGGAAAGATGTGTAGTTCAAGTGAGCGCCAGATATCAACTGCGTAGTCTGGTGTAACGTCATCTTTTTTAATTTCGAACCATTCTTTAGATACATTAATAAAAGTATGCTGGTGGACAGCCTGATGCTCTTTTTGCTGGCGTTTTCTAGCCTCGTGAGGGTCAATACCTTGTGCGAGTAACTCTTTGGCTTCTAGAGTTGCTTTTCGAGCGTTTGACAGAGAAAGATCGGGATACTTGCCCAAACTTAGATTAGCTCGTTTTCGAGTGATCGGTCTGTAGTAATTCACTACCCATAGTTTTGAGCCATTAGGCTTAATTCTTAAACGGAGTCCATCACCATCGAAAAGGTTGTATTCTTTTTCGCTAGGCTTCGCGGCTTTGATTTCTTTATCGGATAGACGTGTTGTTGTTTTTGCCATTATAGGTACATCAAATTAAGGAACCGAATCTAGTGTACCTTTCTGTGTACCCATAAAGCAAAGAAGTAGTAGAACGTCATTAGACACCAAAAGATGCTAAGTTATTGATTTTTATTTATGACAGGTAATAAAAAAGACGCCCTAGGACGTCTTTAATATGATAATTGGTGGAGCTGGCGGGAGTTGAACCCGCGTCCGAAAACCGTTCATCATTGGTACTACATGCTTAGTCGATCTTTAATTTCGCCACCCACCTGCGAACCGACACGCTAATGAATGACTAGCCTGAATTAAAATTCGCCGTTCATCTCTCAGGCGGGAGAATCCGGGCTAGCGCGTTTGGGTTTGATCCCTCGTTGATCCCCGTCTTACGTGCGGAAGCTAGGGCGAGAGAGCTCTTAGCAGGTTATTAAGCTGCTAGTGCGTAGTTTTCGTCGTTTGCGACTATTTTTTTGCGGTTTGTTAACGAGGCCTACCGCACCTCGGCATGCACCTCAGACTTCTGAATTCCCGTCGAATCCTAAATCAGCCCCAGGTAATATTCGCATAGTAACAGAAAAGCATTGGCTGTCCAGTACTATGCGTTTAAGTGGTCAAGATTAACGCAGCGCGCTCTTCATTACGCGTGCTTTTTCTCTTGCCCAGTCTTTTTCTTTTAGATCCGTACGTTTATCGTGCAGCTTTTTACCTTTTGCTACGCCAATTTTTAGTTTCACCCAAGAGCGAGACCAGTACAGTGAGAGGGCCGTTAATGTCATACCTTCACGGTTTACACGTCCGAATAGGTTATCCAGCTCACGACGACTCATTAGTAGTTTACGCACACGTGTAGGGTTCGCCACAACGTGTGTCGATGCCTGATTTAAAGGAGTGATTGTCATGCCACTCACAAAGGCTTCACCGTCACGCATAAATACGTAACTTTCAGAAATATTGGCTTTACCTTGGCGAAGGGCTTTCACTTCCCAACCTTGGAGCTCCAAGCCAGCTTCGATTTCATCATCGATGAAATACTCGTGGCGAGCTTTTTTATTCAGCGCGATAGTATTGCTACCCGCTTTTTGTTTCGTTTTTTTCTTTGCCATAATAGCGTCATTATACGGGTTGGATATCGGATAGGAAATCCTTTTATTTGCGCAATCGTGGAATAAAAGTAAAATTGGCGAGTAGCTTTAAATCTGTACATGTATCGATAGGAGTATGTATGAAGCAAGTCAGCCGTTCTGCGCTTGTGTCTTTTAGCGCCGAACAGATGTTCAATCTGGTTAATGATGTTGCTAAATACCCTGAATTTCTGCCTGGTTGCTCGGGCTCTAGAATCATTGAGTCTTCGGGGAATGGTATGGTGGCTTCTGTCGATGTGGCGAAGGCTGGAATCAGCAAAACGTTTACGACTTCAAATGAGTTGATCCCCGGTCAGGCAATTATGATGAACTTGGTGGATGGCCCGTTTAAGACGTTGCGTGGTGGTTGGATTTTTACCGCGCTAGATGAACAAGCTTGCAAGGTTGAACTAAAGCTTGAGTTTGAATTCTCAAGTAAAATGATTGAGATGGCCTTCGGTAAGATTTTTAACGAGCTTACTAGTAATATGGTAAATGCATTTACTAAACGCGCAAAACAGGTCTACGAGTGTTATGAGTATTGAGTCAGATATGATTCACGTTGAGGTTGTCTATGCTCTTCCTCATGAACAGCGTGTATTTAACTTAGTGGTAAATAATCACGCAACGGTAGAAGAGATCATTCGACAATCCGGTGTATTGGAGTTGTACCCTGAAATTGATTTGTCCAAGAACAAAGTGGGTGTGTTTAGTCGTAACGTGAAGTTAGATGCGACCGTTCGAGATCGAGATCGAATAGAGATTTATCGTCCGTTACTCGCCGATCCGAAAGAGATTCGCCGTAAACGGGCGGAGCAGGCTAAAGCCGAGGGGAGTGCAGACCCAGTCACCGGTGGCAAGCCTAGTTCTGTACGTAAAAATAAGCAGGATTAATATAAACCCAATAGCTCATGTGAGTTACTCAAAGTTTGACTAACGTGATTTCTATATAATAAAAAACCTCCCAAACGGGAGGTTTTTTTGCAAAAGTCAGTTTACTGAATTTGCTCGTAAAATGCGTCACTTTTTGGAAAGTCACCACTGATGTCTGCGAGTGTGCCTTGGTCATTAAAGTTTACAATCAGATCTTTCTGTACTGGTTCGCCATGGCCAGGAGTATGATGATAGATGTAATACCAAGTGTTTGGATAGCCGTTTTCAATAAGCATTGGCGACCCTAATACGAAGCGAACCTGTGCTTTAGTCATCCCAAACTTTAATTTATCAACCGCACTTTGTTCTACATAGTTGCCTTGGTTGATATCAATACGATAAACCAGTCTTTCCAATACCGAACATCCTGTCAGCAATGTCATTGCTAATGGTACGGCAACTAACCACTTCTTTAATTGCATAATAATTTCTTAGTAACCTTTAAAATACTGCGCTGATAATAAACAAGCTCGACGCAGATGTAAAAAGCTATGCGTCGTATGGTAGACAATCTGACAACGAATTTTGAGTTGAGTTGCATTTATTCACCGATATTAGGCGGTAAATGTCACCACATGACGTATTAGTTAGGTGACGAAGAGCAAATTTCAATCGGAAGTAGGGTGATGGACGCTTTCAGCGGTGAGCAAAGCCTAGTGACTCGTTAGTCGGTTTTGGCGAATTCGCGTAATGCATCACCTGAAAAACGATAATACTCTTTTTCATGAATTAGTGTTGCACCAATTGAGCGGTAAAACTGACCTGCGGTAGGGTTACTACTTTCAGCTGTCCAGTCCAACCTTTGGCATCCACACTTGATCGCCAAAGATGCCAGATACTTCATTAACTTGAGACCAACCCCTTTTCCTCGAACCTTCGAAGATACGAACAGATCTTTTAAGTACATCTGCCCTGAGAGTTTTGGGGCAGGGAACATGACGGTATAAGATGCAAAGCCTACGACGTCATCATTATCGTAAACCGCAATGATATTAACACCAGAATGTTCAGAGAAGACTTGGCTCTTTAGATAATGGACCAGATCGTGTTTTGATGAAGCTTTTTCTTTGAAGTAGTAATGTTCTAACTCAATAAAAATAGGGATGAGATCTAAGCAGTTGGTTTTGTGTATTGCTCTGATATCCATATCTCATCCCTTGTCGATTTATTAAGCGGCGATAAGCAGTTCTTTTGCGTTTGCCAACGTTGAGTCGGTTATTTGACTACCACCAAGTAAGCGAGCTAATTCTGCCACACGTTGTTGTTCATCTAATGCGTGCATTTGGGTTTCGGTTTGGCCTGCTTTGGTTTGCTTAGCAACAAACATTTGTTGATGGCCGCATCCGGCAACTTGAGGGAGGTGAGTGACACACAATACTTGAGTAGATTCGCCAAGCTTGCGTAGCATTTTGCCCACTACGGCAGCTGTTGGGCCACTAATACCTACGTCCACTTCATCGAAGATTAAACTTGGTGTATCTACTTTCTGAGCGGTGATCACTTGGATAGCTAGAGAGATACGTGATAGCTCACCGCCTGACGCAACTTTTGCTATAGGTTGCAATGGTTGTCCCGGGTTGGTCGATACTAAGAAGCACACGCTGTCCATGCCAAGCGGCGATGGGTGCGTGTTGTCATTGCTAACTTCGATACTGAATACTGCTTTCTCCATGCTCAATTCGTGCATGCTTTGTGTGATCAGTTTGTTCAGTTCTTTTGCGTAACGGCTGCGTGATTTGTGCAGTTTTTCTGCTTGTGTTAGAAAGCTTTGGTACTTGTGTTCTACTTCTTGAGCAAGTTCATCTAAACGTTCATCGGAGCAATCTAACGCTTCTACTTGGGCCAGAAGATCTTGATGATGCTGGTAGAGTTCTTCTGGCATTACGTGGTGTTTACGAGCTACAGACATCACTTTAGAAAAACGTTCTTCTACATAAGCCATACGAGCTGGATCAACATCGATGCCATCTAAGTAGCTGCGTAATTCATTCTTCGTTTCTTCAAGTTGAATCATCGCTTCTGACAGCATGTTAGGTAGCTCAGATAGCTTTTCATCTAATTCGGCTAATTGAATTAGGGAGTGATTGGCCGATTGCAAAATACCAAGCGCATTGACTTCTTCACCTTCGTAAATAAGTTCGATGGCTTGCTGACAGGTAGTGGCGAGTTCACCACTGTTGGATAGTCGTTTATGCTCTTGCTCGAGCTCTGCAAATTCTTCTTCACCTAGCGATAACTCATTCAGTTCTTTGATTTGGTATTCAAGCAACTGTTTTTGCGCCTGGTTTTGCTGGCTATTTTCTTTTAGCTGCTTGAGGTTATTATCCGCCTGACGCCAATGCTGGTAAGCACTTCGTGTGCTTTTTAGTAGGTTTAAATGCCCAGCATATTGGTCGAGCATGGCCATTTGGTGCTCACTTTTCATCAATTGATGATGAGCGTGCTGCCCATGGATATTGATAAGTAGCTGCCCTAGAGATTTGAGTTGTGATAGTGGAACAGGGCTGCCATTAATGAAGGCTCTTGAGCGGCCTTCTTTTGTGATAATACGACGCAAAATACACTCACTGCCATCTAGCAGATCGTTATCTTCTAACCAACGTGTTGCATGTAAGTTGTTGTCCAATAAAAAAGCGGCGCTAACTTCGGTTTTCTCTTCACCTTGTCGCACCATGCCGGCATCGGCTCGTCCGCCTAAGCAGAGCCCTAAAGCATCGATAGCAATGGATTTACCCGCGCCTGTTTCACCTGTAATGGTGGTCATGCCCTTAGAAAGCTCGAGTTGTAAAGACTTAACAATCGCAAAATTATTAACACTTAGATGAGCCAGCATTTTATTTACCTGTATAACTGAACAATACTGTATAAGGGAACAGTATATACTGTTTCTTTATACAGTAAAGTCAGGTAGGGAAAATTTTCTTTGTAGGCTGTTTTTTTGTGATGAAGTGGGAAAAATGAGCCGATGTGATTACAACGACTCATTAAAATTGAACAGGTTACGGACGAGTTGGGTTAATCGTTAGTGGTTCTAGTGTGACGACTGCATTCACACCTGCACCTGGGTGATCTACGTATGAAGTATCTTGCATTAGAGTGTAGTAAACGTCGACGAAGTCATCATCATTCGTGAGTACACCATCGGGGATAGTGTCGATGATCTTGTTCGTGATTTGCGGAATAATCGCGTAAGCCTGAACTTCTGGATCTGGAATCGCTTTCAATACTTCTTCGGCAACTTGAACAAGGAGTTTTGCCAATTGTTTATAGTCTGTGCCGTCATCTTGCTCCATGAGCACAATGTCTGCCGCACCCCAGCGGTAACGAGACCAGTGAATAATGATCTGATTTGGATAGTAATCTTGGTTATCGTAGTCTAAGTATGGAAGCTCCACCAAATCGAGAGTAGGTTCATCACGACTTGGATTGACGCCCGTTACGATAGCGTAGATTTCTGCCTTGCCAGAGATCCAAGGTTCTTTGTCATCGGCTAGACGGATCTTTTTCAACTGCGTGGTTTGAATTGGAGCCGCTTCGCCCACTGCGCTACTTGACAATAGCGGTGTATTTTGGCGTTGTTCATCAGCAATATATGGTTGAACTAAAGCTGGTTGACCGAGTTTTTTCATCTCAGCTTGCATAGCTTGCAAGCCTGCTTTTAGCTCTGCAGAGCTATTGTTATCAACGACAAGTACAGGTACCTCAGGGAGCTGGTAAACATCGAGTTGATGGATGTTGCCATAAACATCAAATGCTTCGATGTATTGCCAATTCTCATCATCACCACTTGGTTCAAATGCAAATAATGGCTCGACCTCGCCACTTTGCCATGCTGTTATCATGGCTTCATTTGCCAAGCGAACTTCTAACAACTGATCAGAGTATTCAGAAATACCTTTCCAGCTACGAATTTGAGTGTCAGCTTGTACAAGCTGGCGGCTGAACTCTGAGTTAGGGTTTTGCTTAACAAATGCTGATACAGACACGTTAGTCTGTTGCGGAGTAATATCTCTTCTCAGCATGGGTTCAATGGCAGCATAATTCTCACTCAATTGTTGAGCTAGGGCCCGTTTCGTCTTAGTGATATCTTCCGCTTTTGCATTGGACACACTGTTGACTTGCGTTTCCTCTGATTGGCAGCCAATAAGTGCTAATGTACTGAGAACAGACAGAATGATGGTTTTCTTCATAATATGTCCTTTATTGATTGTATGAAATAGAGTTAATACTCTATTCATGGTGAGAATATCACCGGACATAGATCATTGAATTTGCTTTTCTATCTTTTGTGTAAAGTTTGCCCACAGGATCAAAATTTATAAGCTTCTCTTTAATGATGACAAATATCGTGTCGCCTCACTACTTTGTGTCTATTTCTTGTCTAAGAAAGCCAAAAGCCAGTAGCAATTGAGCTGCTGGCTTTTTTATTGAAGTTATTACCCTGAGTAACAAGTGTTAGAACAATTTACTAGACCAGCCAAGCTTATTCCGTAAGACGTGATAGTAGCTGTAGTCTTTTGGATGGATGAGCTTTAGTACATTTGGACTTTGATAGATGTGAATTTCGTCGCCAGGGGTAACTGGAAGTGAGACTTGTCCATCACAGCTAACTTCTTGTGTTCCACGGTTTTCTGGTGATACCACCAATTTAATTCGACGTTTTCCATCAACCACCAAAGGTCGACTCGACAATGTATGCGGGAACATTGGCACGAGTGAAATGGCATTCAAGCTAGGAGAAAGAATTGGGCCGCCGCCAGAAAGTGAATATGCCGTCGAGCCAGTCGGAGTGGAGACAATCAAACCGTCGGCCCGTAAAGAGAAGGCGAAGCTTTCATCTATGTACACTTCAAATTCAATCATATGGGCAATTTGCCCTGGGTGAAGTACGGCTTCGTTTAGCGCAGCGTTATGACTCTTTATTTGTCCGTGGCGGTGTACTTCCGCCTCTAAAAGAAAACGCTCCTCTTCAATATACTCACCGTCGAGTACCGCTTGCAGAGACGCTTGGAAGTCGTCTGGGTTCAAGTCAGTTAAGAAGCCCAGATTTCCACGGTTCACGCCTATAACTGGTACATCAAATCGGGATAAAATTCTTGCTGCACCTAGCATGTTGCCATCGCCACCAACCACAATGGCTAGATCGGCATTTTTTCCTAGTTCAACTAAGCTAGCAAACTGACTCTGTGGGATATCATCCAGTATTGCGGCAAGGCGATCGTCAATGAATACTTTATAGCCCTCAGAGGTCAACCATTGGTACAACTCTTTATGAGTTTGAATTGCTTGTTGATCTCTTGGTTTTCCGATAATCGCGATCACGTTACATGGATTTTTCATAGCATTTCCGCATTAAAGAGGCTTGAATCAGGAATCTTCATCCCCATAATAATGGCAAGTCACCTAAATATGCGAATTTTTATGTGGTTAAAGCCCGCAAAAACGCGCATGGCTTTAAGGGCATTATGTTGAATTCTGGAGATATCATGAGCAACGAAGAAAACAAAGTTACAGAAGAAGAGCTTGATCAAATCATCGAAGAGGCTGAAAAAGTAGAAGCTGAAGCACAAGAAGTTGAAGCTGAGCTTGAAGAGCTTGGTGATGAGACAGACGCTAAGATTGCTCAACTAGAAGCGGCACTATTGTCTAGCGAGGCAAAAGTAAAAGAGCAACAAGATGCGGTGTTGCGTTCTAAAGCTGAAGTAGAAAACATGCGTCGTCGCACTGAGCAAGAGATCGATAAAGCACGTAAGTTTGCGTTGAACAAGTTTGCAGAAGAGCTGCTTCCTGTTATTGATAACCTAGAGCGTGCAATTCAAGCGGCAGATACAGAGAATGAAACTGTGAAGCCGTTCCTAGAAGGCGTTGAACTAACACATAAAACGTTTGTAGACGTTGTAGCGAAATTTGGCTTGAAAGCAATCAACCCTGAAGGTGAAGCATTCAATCCAGAGTTCCATCAAGCGATGTCGATTCAGGAGAGCCCTGATCATGAATCAAACACTGTTATGTTTGTTATGCAAAAAGGTTACGAACTAAACGGCCGTGTGATTCGTCCGGCAATGGTAATGGTTGCTAAGTAACTTTAACTACCTGTTTTTTAAATATAAAAGCGCCCATCATTTTTGATGGGCGCTTTTTTGTTTTAAACATAAATGACTGCATCGAACTTCGTTGTATATCGATAAATGAAAATTTGATCCCCTTCATATTTTTTCCTATTGGTTAATTATTTTCCTATAGGAGATTTTCTCTCATCTCGCTGCGTGTTTATTAACGGAAAGGGCTATAAGTGATTGTAATCATTCGTTGTGTGAATATTTGTTCTGCATAGGAATGTAAATATAGTCATTTTTTCTAAAACAATGTCGTTAACAAAAATGTAAATTATCACTTTATTTTGTAACTTCGGTGTGTATGATTTGCGACTAATGCTTTAAAAGTAAGCATATATAACTACAAAAATGTAAATAGTAAACACAACATATCGGAGATTTATAATGGATAAATCGCTTTCTAGTAAGATTTTTATAGGCTTGTTTGCCGGCCTTGTGCTGGGGACAGCAATTCAGTACTTATTTAGCGGTATTGCGATTTTTGATACATACCTACTTGGAGCAGCAGAAGGTGTTGGCGGCATGTTCGTCTCACTGATCAAATTGCTTGTTGTTCCTTTAGTTTACGTTTCAATCGTATGCGGCATTGTTGACTTGAAAGACATCAGTGCATTTGGTCGTCTTGGTGGAAAAACTTTTACCCTTTACATTCTTAACACCATAATTGCGATTACGGCGGCTTTGACTGTCGGCTTGATCTTCCAGCCAGGAGCGGGCGCTAATCTAGCAGGAACGGTATCTGAGGCTGTACAGCTGACAACGACAGAGACGCCGGACATTTTCTCTTTAGTTGTTAACATTGTTCCTAGCAATCCTGTACAAGCGTTTGCTAGCGGCGACATGCTGCAAATCATCTTTATGGCAATTTTGACGGGGCTTGCAATTCAAGCTTTGGATTCTCGTGGTGGCCCAGCTATTCGCACATTCAAAATGGCAAATGAAATCATGATGAAATTGGTTGGATTAGTGATGAGTCTTGCACCATATGGTGTGTTCGCACTAATGATTCAACTAGGTGCAACGCTAAACGCCAATACATTAATGTCCGTTGCCGGTTACGTGGCTTTGGTGGTTGCGATGTTGGTGTTCTGGATCTTCTTCTTCTACCCAATGGCAGTGAGTATTGCGACAGGAACTTCTCCAAAGACTTTCCTACGTGCAACTCGTGAGCAGATTCTTTTCTCTCTATCTACCGCGAGCTCAAACGCGACTATCCCGGTAACGATGCGCACACTGACAGAAAAGCTTCAGGTCTCTAAATCGGTTGCTGGCTTCGGTGTACCACTGGGCGCAACGATGAATATGTCTGGTGTGTCTATCTATATTGCTCTAGCAACGATGTTTGTTGCGAACGCTTTTGGCCAGCCAATTAACACCGCAGACATCTTCACACTTGGCTTAACTATTCTTCTGTTATCTATTGGTGCTGGCGGCGTTCCTGGGGGCGGCGTGGTAATGGTAGGCGTTTTGCTTCACCAACTAGGTTTACCACCTGAAGGTTTAGCAATCATTGCAGCGGTCGACCGTATAAATGATATGTTCTGTACATCATCTAACGTTGTCGGCGACACGGCAGTGAACACCATTGTTGCAAAAACAGAAGGTGAGATAGGTAAAGAAGAAGGTGTTGATGCTGAGCCTGCTCAAGCGAACGCCTAATACCTTGAATAATTTATTTTAACCCTAATATTGAAGCGAGCTCTTATGAGCTCGTTTTTTATTTAGGAAGAGTCGGACATAAATAAATTTATCTGGGAAATGACGTTTTGTTGCGCTACAGCAGTGTGACGAGTTCCCAACTAATCAGAAAGAAACACATAAATTTCGAAAAAAGACGCTTTTTTTTAATTCTGCCCTTGAAAAGCATTTTGCCGCCCTTATCTATGTGGCATAGAGAAGCAAACATTGATTATTTTTGTTTGTGAGCAAGGGTTGAAACCCGATTCTCCTCCCCCCACATTGGGGTTATAACCAAACGAAAATAGAATTTATTCGGAGATAGCCAGATGGGTAAAATCATTGGTATTGACTTAGGTACTACTAACTCATGTGTTGCTGTATTAGACGGCGACAAACCACGTGTAATTGAAAACGCAGAGGGCGAACGTACTACTGCATCGGTTATTGCTTACACTGACGGTGAGACGCTAGTAGGTCAACCAGCGAAACGTCAAGCAGTAACTAACCCAGAAAACACGCTATTTGCAATTAAGCGTCTAATCGGTCGTCGTTTTGAAGACGAAGAAGTTCAGCGTGACATCGAAATCATGCCTTACAAAATCGTTAAGGCTGACAACGGTGATGCTTGGGTAGAAGCGAAAGGCCAAAAAATGGCAGCTCCTCAGGTTTCTGCTGAAGTTCTTAAGAAAATGAAGAAAACTGCTGAAGACTTCCTTGGTGAGGAAGTAACTGGCGCAGTTATCACAGTACCTGCTTACTTTAACGATGCTCAGCGTCAAGCGACAAAAGATGCTGGCCGTATCGCAGGTCTAGAAGTTAAACGTATCATCAACGAACCAACGGCAGCTGCACTAGCTTACGGTCTAGATAAGAAAGGCGGCGATCGCACTATCGCGGTATACGACCTTGGTGGTGGTACATTCGATATTTCAATCATCGAAATTGATGAAGTTGAAGGCGAGAAAACATTCGAAGTTTTAGCAACTAACGGTGATACTCACCTAGGTGGTGAAGACTTTGATAACCGTCTAATCAACTACTTGGTTGATGAGTTCAACAAAGAGCAAGGCATCAACCTTAAGAACGACCCACTAGCAATGCAGCGTGTTAAAGAAGCAGCAGAGAAAGCGAAAATCGAGCTTTCTTCTACTTCTCAAACAGACGTAAACCTACCTTACGTTACTGCAGATGCAACTGGTCCTAAGCACATGAACATTAAAGTGACTCGTGCAAAACTAGAATCTCTAGTTGAAGACCTAGTACAACGCTCTCTTGAGCCATTAAAAGTAGCTTTAGCTGATGCTGACCTATCAGTAAACGACATCACTGACGTAATCCTAGTTGGTGGTCAGACTCGTATGCCAATGGTTCAAGCGAAAGTTGCTGAGTTCTTTGGTAAAGAAGCGCGCCGTGACGTAAACCCTGACGAAGCAGTAGCAATGGGTGCTGCAGTTCAAGGTGGTGTACTTGCTGGTGACGTTAAAGACGTACTACTACTAGACGTAACTCCACTGTCTCTAGGTATCGAGACAATGGGTGGCGTGATGACTAAGTTAGTTGAGAAGAACACAACTATCCCAACTAAAGCGAACCAAGTTTTCTCTACAGCGGAAGACAACCAGAGCGCGGTAACTATCCACGTTCTACAAGGTGAGCGTAAGCAAGCGATGTACAACAAGTCTCTAGGCCAATTTAACCTAGAAGGCATCCAGCCTGCACCACGTGGTATGCCACAAATCGAGGTTACGTTTGACCTTGATGCGGATGGTATCCTACACGTGTCTGCGAAAGACAAGCAGACTGGTAAAGAGCAGAAGATCACTATCCAAGCTTCTGGCGGTCTAAGCGATGAAGACATCGAGAAAATGGTTCAAGAAGCAGAAGCTAACAAAGAAGCGGACAAGAAGTTCGAAGAGCTAGCGACTGCACGTAACCAAGCTGACCAAATGATTCACGGTACTCGTAAGCAAGTAGAAGAAGCTGGTGAAGCGCTACCTGCAGAAGAGAAAGAGAAGATTGAAGCAGCAATTTCTGAGCTAGAAACAGCACGTAAAGGCGAAGACAAAGAAGCTATCGATGCTAAAGTTCAAGCACTAATGACCGCTTCTCAAAAGCTGATGGAAATCGCTCAACAACAAGCTCAAGCGCAGCAAGCACAAGGTGCTGACGCAGGTGCACAGTCTAAAGAAGACGACGTTGTAGATGCTGAGTTCGAAGAAGTTAAAGACGACAAGAAATAATATTTCTTAACCAGATGGCTGCATAGCCATCTGGGGTCGATAAGACTTCGTGTGCGGGCGTTTGGGGCAACTCTTACGCCCGTCTGTTTGTAAACGCTGTCTTTCTAGTTAAGTATGTTGCAGACAAGTGCACTTACCTAGAACGATACAAACACCAAGCGGTGAATCGATGCCGTTTGTAGTAATTAACTGGTGACGAAGAACATGTCAAAACGTGATTTTTACGAAGTATTAGGCGTAAGCCGTGATGCCTCAGAGCGCGATATCAAAAAGGCGTATAAGCGTCTAGCGATGAAATTCCACCCAGACCGAAACCAGGGTGATGATTCTGCGGCGGACAAGTTTAAAGAAGTAAAAGAAGCGTACGAAGTTCTGACCGACCCTCAAAAGAAAGCGGCGTACGACCAATACGGTCATGCAGCTTTTGAACAAGGCGGCGGTGGTTTCGGTGGCGGCGGCTTTGGCGGCGGCGGTGCTGATTTCGGCGACATCTTTGGCGATGTATTCGGTGACATCTTTGGTGGTGGTCGTCGTGGCGGTGGTGGCCACCGTGCCCAGCGAGGTGCTGACCTACGTTACAACATGGAATTGACGCTAGAAGAAGCGGTTCGTGGTGTAACGAAAGAGATCGAAGTACCGACACTAGTACACTGTGATACCTGTGATGGTAGTGGCGCGAAGAAAGGTTCATCTGCTGAAACATGTGGTACCTGTCATGGTCATGGTCAAGTACAGATGCGCCAGGGCTTCTTCGCAGTGCAACAAACCTGTCCTACCTGTCACGGCAAAGGTAAAATCATTAAAGACCCTTGTAATGAGTGTCATGGTCAAGGTCGTAAGCAGAAAACAAAAACACTTAACGTTAAGATCCCGGCAGGTGTTGATACTGGCGATCGTATTCGCCTATCTGGCGAAGGTGAAGCGGGAGAAATGGGGGCGCCTGCTGGCGACTTGTATGTACAAGTGCACGTGAAAGAGCACCATATCTTCGAGCGTGATGGCAACAACCTATACTGTGAAGTGCCAGTAAGCTTTGCGATGGCAGCTCTAGGTGGTGAAGTTGAAGTACCAACTCTAGATGGTCGCGTAAGCCTAAAAGTACCTTCAGAAACGCAAACAGGTCGTATGTTCCGCATGCGTGGTAAAGGTGTGAAAGGCGTTCGCGGTGGCGGTATCGGTGACTTGATTGTTAAGTTGGTTGTCGAAACACCAGTAAATCTAAGCTCACGCCAAAAAGAACTGCTCAAAGAGTTTGAAGAATCTTGTGGTGGTGAAGCGGCGACAAAGCACAAGCCTAAATCAGAAGGCTTTTTCAACGGTGTGAAAAAGTTCTTTGATGATTTAACCAGCTAAGACTTTAGTGAAAAGCACAAATACAAAGGCCTGCTAAAATGCAGGCCTTTTTGCATCTCGGTGTTCTTCTAATTCCAGCAATCACTTGGTTCTTCGACATTTGTTGACGTTAAAGTAATCGTTTTAGCGCCAGTCAAACACTCGTCGTCGTCTTGTCCCAGAGCCGATTTTGCTGTTGCTGTAATGGTATAGGCCGTACTTGCAGAGCTCGCAATATTGAAAGAAAATCTATTTTTGTCTGAGTCACATAGAGTGCATGTGCCTCCAGAGATAATATGACTCCAGTCGTACCCACCATCATAAGATGTCTCTAGCTCTAGCTGAATTCGACTAAGATCGCTCAAGGCAACCGTCCTATGAGACTTGAGCACATGATTGGTGTAAGAAGGGTAGGCGACAGCCGCAATGATCCCGACAATCACTACAGCTACCAGTAATTCGATCAATGTCATCCCTCTCAATCCTTTTTTGTAGCCGTTACAACGAGAAATTCGAATCATCACGAGTAGTTTCCTTTTCACTTTTCCGCCTATTTTTGGCAGGTGATAGCATCTGTGCAAGATGAATTACGGCCCTTTTGCCGTTTACATAGGAATTTGGGAAATGCCTCGCGGGTTTACGTTGTTGGAGCTTCTTATTACTGTTGCTGTCTTGTCAGTACTACTACTTTTTGTCGCCCCAAGTTTTTCAAAAGTTAGCCAACACATGAAAATAGTGAATTTAGCCAACGAATTACAGGGTTTTTTGATCCAAGCGAAATCGGAATCGGTGATGAGAAATCAAGATTTTTGGGTTCATATTCAAGGCTTGCCTTCATCCACCGGAAGCTGGAAGCTCACACTCTCGAGTGTATCGAATGTCACTGACATTACTTCAATGAATACTGTTGCTGAGCTGCAAGGTCATCTATATCGGGGTCTGGTGGTGTCGAGTAATATAACTAGCGTCAAGTTTGATCGTGTTATGGGGAATCCCAAAAATGCGGGAAGTATTCACCTGAAGAAATCTCAAGCGGATACCAGTCCGATAAAAGTAACTGTTCATAACGGAGCAGGGCGAGTAAAAGTGTGCGCTATGAATAAGGCAAAATATGGCTTTGAACAATGCTAAACAGCAGGGTAGTACACTTGTTGAGTTTATGATTGCTGCGTTGTTAGGACTTGTCGCTTTGGGCATTGTTGGCGCAGTGTTTCTTTCTAACCAAAAAACAGCTGTGCAGCGAAGCAAGGAAATAATGCTACTTCAGCAGATGAGTAGTGTAATTCAACAAGTGAAAGAGGATATTCAGCGAGCAGGGTTTGATGGTATTACGACAAAATCAATGATGCTTTCCGGTTCTCCTAGCGTTCTATATCAACAATCCGAAAAAATCGGTTATGTTTATCGAAACACAGCAAGCTCTGTGAGTAATACGATATATCGGTTAAAGGATAATATGTTGGAATATTGCCAGGATGATTCACCATCACCTTTAAGTGTCGTGTCTGCTGCTAGTGGATGTTTTGATCTTTTTGATCCTAAGCAAATTAAAGTAACTCAATTTGGTGTTAGTCGAACATTACTATCAGGTTCGTCAATAGAGAGTGCGTTTATTTCTATTTCAATGGCCGCTGAATTAAAAAATGATCCGGCAATTTCTCACGCCATTTTATTACAAGTTCAGCAAAGGAATTGGCAATGATACGTAAGCATCAACAAGGAGTGGCCACGTTACTTATTACTTCCATACTGCTCTCTGTCGCTTTGGTTGTGACGTTAGGGTCATATAAGAATCTATTTTATCAAATTAAGCGTGCGCAGAATGAAGTTAGTTCTCGGCAACAGCACTGGGAAGCGGAAGGGGGGCTTGAGTGTCTATTTGCTTATGTCACAGATGATGTATCCATAGTGAACGAGCTCATCCCAATTAATCACAATAATTTAAATACCTTATGTAAGAGGGAATTAAACCTTAGCCAGCTGAACGTTACTGATATAGGGGCAGGAGTCTATCGTATTAATTCTATATCTCACAATGGTTGGGCCCAGCTCAATAAAACTTTCAGTACACTAAGTAATCGTGGAAAAGGAGCGATACAAACCACATCCAAGTTAACTACTTATGGTGATTTAAAGGTTCATCCAGATGCGAAAGGTGATCTTAATTCTGACAATCTGTATGAATGCATATCACTGACTTATCGGTATAGTTATACCATGGAAGGCGGAAGCACAGGATCAAAATATAACACTGCATCAATAAGAGCGAATAGCTTATATGATGGTTCTCCTGCTGGAGGGTGTACCGCTGCAACGACAACCAATGTTACAGTAAAAGCTGGGAATGCAATTACGAAAACTAATAAACCTGAAACTTCTGATCCGCAGCTAAAAGGCGATTTTGTTTATGACTCTGAAGTCGATCCATTCCAAACCTTTTTTGATTACAAAAAAACACCGGAAAACATTGATAAAGTCAAAGCTTCATTTCCGAAAGCTGGGAAAATCAATTTGTCAAATGCGACACAGTGTAAATCAGCTATCGAAAATGCTTTTAAGGAAGTAGATAAGGTTTGGATTACTGGTGACTGCGCCATTCACGGGAATTTAGCACTTCAAGGCAACCATGAGAAATATACGTTAGTTATTCAAGATGGTATTTTTATCAATACTGGTTCAACAACATTTCAGGGTTCGCTTTTTCATTTAGTCGATAAAACTAAACCACAGTTTGCTCCTGATGAGTTAAAAAGCTATTGGGAAAGTTTGTTCTCGAATGCTGATGGCTCACCGACTAATTTTACCATTGGTAAACAATATACTGATCTTACACAAACTGTTTATGTTGATGCAGGGGCATTTCACGCAACGGGTGGTTATGGTTTTGATACTGATGGGTTAAAAACCTCAATTGCGGGCTCAATGGAGTTACTATTTGATTCCAGCAAAAGACCTACAACAAGGAGAAATGATGTTCGTTGGCAAGAGGGAAGTTGGAATGCCAAGTAAACAACATGGTTTTAGTTTAATTGAAATAATGATTTCTTTTATTTTAATTGGTGTCGGTGCTCTTGGATTGGTTAAGTTGCAAGCTTACATTGAGCTGCGGGCAGATTACGCGATGCATAGCATTGAAGCGCTAAATCTTGCTGAGCAGAAATTAGAGTGGTTTCGTACGCGTGGGGCTATTTCTGCAGTCCCCTCGATGCCCGCCGCTAATTTTGATACAAATATTGTCTCTGGGGAAGATACTACGCACCCCTTGTATACTTTATCTTGGTCTGTGCCAACGGCAACTCTGTCGGGCGCACTTAAAACGATACATATGGAAGCTCTATGGCAAGATCGCCACGGTAAAATACAATCGGTAGAGCTGAAAACCATGATCTCTAAACATAGCGAATTTGATTAAATAGTCTAGGTTCCTGTTTTACGCCGATTCAATCAAAACCGATTGGAGTTCTGGATAAGGTGTTCACTGTCCGCGTTGCCCTTTTTATATTGAAGAGAATTATTTCTTGCTTCTCATCACGTATAGTTTCTTTTCTTAAAACTATCTATTCATCGCTCTATGCAACCTCTGTTTTTGCCAGCTCGTTTACTAAATGTATATGTTGATTTTTCCATAATGTTTCAGGCTTGTATCTTTGGTTTTGTTTTTTTGCAAAATATGTCTCCAATTATGAAAAAAAATCTAGAACCTTGTGCTTTCTCCATTAGTGTTTACTAGAATACTCGTTGGATAGTAGGCCGTTATAATTATTCAAATAGGCCTTGGCACCAACATCATTCACTATGGAGTTACCATGAGTAACCAAGCTGTAAATAAAGCACCATCATCGAAGCCGAGCGGGATGGAGCGCTTTTTAAACTTTATCGAGAGGACAGGTAACAAAATCCCTGATCCTGCGATTTTGTTCTTCTGGGCATTGATCATTACTTGGGCGGCGTCAGCACTTTTGTCGAATGTATCATTCGATCTTCCAAACCCTCGAACGGGCGAAGCTCTTACTATCACCAACTTACTTACGGGCGAAGCGCTAGCAAGTTTCCTTGCTAACATGGTGACGACGTTTACTGGCTTTGCGCCACTGGGTATCGTACTTGTCGCAATGCTAGGTGTGGGTGTTGCAGATTCTTCGGGTTTTATTACGACGGGTCTTAAGAAGATGCTGAACTTCACGCCAGCTAAGCTTCTTACTCCAATGCTGATTTTGGTTGCTATTGTGTCGCATACTGCGGCAGATGCAGGCTATGTTCTGGTTATTCCTCTTGGCGGTATTATCTTCCATGCGGCAGGTCGTCACCCTTTAGCAGGTATTGCGGCAGCATTTGCAGGTGTATCTGGTGGCTTCTCTGCAAACTTTATC
Source organism: Vibrio sp. OPT41 (assembly GCF_015163595.1). Classification (NCBI taxonomy): domain Bacteria; kingdom Pseudomonadati; phylum Pseudomonadota; class Gammaproteobacteria; order Vibrionales; family Vibrionaceae; genus Vibrio; species Vibrio sp. OPT41. The sequence goes on from NZ_JADDYH010000015.1 coordinate 135,774, forward strand.
CCTTCAGGTATCGATCCGCTATTGGCTGGCTTTACGCAAACTGCGGCGCAGGTTCTTGATCCTGAATATGTGGTTAACCCATTAGCGAACATCTTCTTCACTGGCCTATCCTCTATCATTATTGTGGGGATTGGTTGGTACGTGACAGAGAAAATCATCGAGCCTCGTTTATCAAAAATGCCAATTGATGATGATGCGGAAACCGCGCCAAACCTAGGTTCATTTACTGAACTGGAATCAAAAGCATTCCGTTATGCAGGTTGGGCAATGATGGCGGGTATTGCTTTACTTGTTGCAGCGTTAATTCCAGAAACATCAGCACTTCGCTCGCCTGAAGGTGAAATTACTGCCTTCTCAGCACCGATAATGAAGTCTATCGTGCCGTTGATCTTTATTCTGTTTATCATTCCTGGTTACGTTTACGGTAAAGTGTCTGGAACGTTCAAGACCAGCAACGACATTATCAAAGCGATGGCTGATACTATGTCAACCATGGGCGCATACATTGTTATGTCGTTCTTCTGTGCTCAGTTCCTATCTGCATTTGCTCAGTCAAACATCGGTACGATGCTAGCGTTGTATGGCGCAGAAGGCTTAAAAGCGATGAACCTACCAGGTGAAGTGACCATCATCGGTATGATCCTTCTAACCGCGTCTGTAAACCTACTTATTGGTTCGGCATCGGCAAAATGGGCTTTAATTGGTCCAATCTTAGTGCCAATGCTAATGGCGGTTGGTATCTCGCCTGAGCTGTCTCAAGCGGCTTACCGTGTGGGTGACTCTGTATCGAACATCATTTCGCCTCTAATGGTATTTTTCCCTCTTGTAGTGGTTTACTGTCAGCGTTATGTGAAGTCGGCTGGTATCGGTACGCTTGCGTCACTAATGATGCCATTCTCGATCGCAATGCTGATCGGTTGGTCTATCTTCCTAGTTGCTTATTGGATGGTAGGTATCCCGCTAGGCATTCAAGCTCCTTACACTTACACAATGTAAAAACGTTTAGGGTGTGAAAGCCGCTAATTGGCAGCCAAAAAGCGCAGGTCTTCGATCTGCGCTTTTTTGTTCTCGTAAAACGAACATCGATAGGTCTTGTAACTAGTTTTTTGGAGTTGCAGACTTTGTCCCGTGATGTGTCGCTGTAGTGAAGCCGAAGTTGGTGATAAAATTCCCGACTTCAATCATTTTTGTTTCTTTGGAGCCTCCTTTGTCTAACCATCCGTTTACCCCTCAAGATGAATTGTTTATGCGCAGAGCGATGGAGCTTGCTGAGCAAGCAGAAGCTGAGGGGGAAGTACCTGTTGGCGCAGTGCTTGTCAAAGATGGTGAAATTATCGCTGAGGGGTGGAATCGCTCTATTGGTACTAATGACGCTACCGCACATGCTGAGATCCAAACGCTGCGTAAAGCAGGCCAAAAGCTAGAAAATTACCGCCTTCTGGATACGACGTTATATGTAACACTTGAGCCATGCCCAATGTGTGCCGGAGCCTTATTGCATAGCCGCGTTAAGCGGGTTGTTTTTGGAGCGCCAGATTTAAAAGCTGGAGCTGCAGGAACAGTGCTTAATTTGTTTGAAAGCCAAGCCGCTTACCATTACGCCTTAGTTGAAAAGGGGCTGCTAGAAGATGAGTGCCGCACTCAGCTACAAGCGTTTTTTAAGCGTCGCCGAAAGGAAATTAAAGCGAAGAAGCAAGCACAAAAAGCATTAGAAAATCGAGAGAGCGAGCAAGGTAGTGGGAGTAGTGAGGGCTAGCAAACACCTACAACGTGGTAGATGTTTGTTTGGACGCACTAGTGATTGACTAAATGTACAAAAACACGATTACGTGAACTTACTTTCTTTTTCATACATGTCAGTTTACGTTTACGTCGGATAGCAGCTACTGTGTTATTTAAACGCTTTGACTGCACTCTACGTCTTCTCATATTCAAAACCTCCTGCAGACAAGACTTATACCAGTAAAGCGCGGCTCATCGATGCTTGGCAATAGGCTCGATAATCGCACTAAACATTGTATGGTTTAAACGTTCTTCATTTGACTTCTGCATTGCACAGAGCCAGCAAACAATTTCAATACGATGCTTAATAATAGGAGTGACGTTATTTCGGCAGAGTGTAGCCGAAAGCGCCGCTTCATCAAGTGAGCTAAACCATGTGGTTGTAAAGTAATCTGTTACAAAGCAATCAGTTTTACTAACGATGAAGAAAAGGCGACCAACCAAAGGAATGGTTGAGTGTGGTTGGTGTCACTCAGAATATTGGAGTCTAGATAAGTTTTCGTTAGGACTCAACAAAAATGACGAGCTTCATAGGCTCGTCATTTTCTAGTTTACCGCGGGTTTATTCTTCAATGCTTTCTTGTTCGGTGTCTTCTTCAACCGTGACGTCAGAAGCGCCAGAGACTTGTTCTACGACGGTCTCTACTGCGCCCGATATCAAAATGTCGGGGTTGAGCGGCGGAATCACTTGCAAGTCATCGCTATTCTCATCAATCGCTGGCTGTTGGCTGACATGACCAATGATGGATTGGTAGTAACGTCGAATATTTTCTACGTAATTACGCGCTTCATCGCCTCTGGCGTACCCATAGCGAGTTTGGCTGTAATAGCGCTTCTGACGCAGTAAAGGCAGCCTATCTTTTACATCGGCCCAAGCGTTCGGATCGCCACCTTGTGCTTTGGTGAGTCGTCGTGCGTCCATCATGTGGCCGTAACCAATATTGTATGAAGCTAACGCAAACCATATTTTTTCATGCTCGTTGATGCTATCAGGCACGCGACCTACAATGCGACGTAAGTACTCGACACCACCACGAACAGATTGCTCAGGGTCTAAACGGTTTGTTACCCCGACGCTTTTCGCTGTTGGCAGAGTAAGCATCATCATCCCCCTAACACCCGTTGGCGATTTTGCTGTTGGTTTCCAATGTGACTCTTGATAAGCCAATGCTGCAATTAATCGCCAGTCGAACTCTTCGCTGTATTTTTGGAATAAAGGTGCCCATTTAGGCAATTTGTCATCCAGAGCTCGAATGAATGCGCGAGTATCAACGTAGTCAAATGCTTCAATATGACCAATGTACTTTTCTTCGAGGGTGGACAGTTCTCCTGATTGTTTGATGTTACCGAAAAACTCTATCAGCATTGCATACAAGCTTTCGTCTTCAGAACGTCGAGTAAACCAAGACACAGGTTGATCTTCTGTAAGTTCGAACGCGAGCGCAAGATCGGGGTAAAGGCGTTGAGCTAGGGAAAGTTCCACCGAATCAGTCACAGTAAAACGTAACTCACCCTTCGATACGTATTTGAGTAAGTCTCTCGTGTCAGCATCACCAACAATTTCAAACTGAAGTTCTGGATACTGCTTCTTTAACGCTGTTAGGGTCGGAACATATTGCGATTGTTCAACGATCTTTAATGTTTGAGCGCCTGCATTTGTATCTTCGTCGGACTCGTCGTCTTTCGAGGCTTGGTATTCAATGAGTTGTTCGATATCACGTGGTCGAAGTTGCCCTTTTTTATATACCACTTGTTGGCTTACATAATAATAGGCAGGGCCTGGTCTAAATCGTTTGACTGCTTGTGACGTTTGATTTAAACCCGTAGCGATGATATCGATATCTCCTTTCTTAAGAGCAGGAAAAAGCTCAGCTTGGCGAAAGGCTGGTTTAATCTCGAGTTTGACGCCGAGCTGCTCCGCAAACTGACGCGCCAATTCGTAATCCAACCCTGCGGGACCATCGGGACCTATGTAGTAGGAAAGCTGATTGTTTAGCGTGCCAACACGAAGCACACCACGTTCTTGAATTTTTTCAAATTCACTTTTGGGCTCCGACTCAATCTGGCAAGCAGAGAGTAAAAGAACAGAAACTAAAATTAGAGCACTGCGCTTGAGCCGGTTGAAGTGACTTATTTGCATTGATAGGTACATCTTGGAAAATTTCTATTTGCCTTTATATCAAAGCGAGCTCATGGGGCAAAGTGAATCACACACTTATAACGTGACATTGTGTGTTTTATCGACATTTTAGTTGTAATTCAAATTTGACAAAAAAAATGACGCAAACGGTTGCTTTTGGTGTTACATCACAAAAACAATTACTATATAATGCGCTCGCAATGACGAGGTGGAATCGGCATAGGTTCGACAGGGCTTATTTTAAGTGTCTGAATTTATTCCAATATCACCTTAATCAATTGCATAAGAGACCTAAGCACATGAGAATTTTGCGTGGCTCCCCAGCTCTTTCTGAGTTTCGTGTTAATAAACTACTGGAACTTTGTCGTGAACAAGATCTGCCTGTAACTGGCATTTATGCCGAGTTTATGCACTTTGCCGATCTAAAGTCAGACCTTGATGACCAAGAGTTAGAAAAACTTGAAAAGTTACTAACTTACGGCCCAACCATCGAAGAGCATGAGCCTGAAGGTCTTCTACTTCTTGTCACGCCTCGTCCTGGCACTATCTCGCCTTGGTCTTCTAAATCTACCGATATCGCTGTTAACTGTGGTCTGGAGAAAGTGAAACGTCTAGAGCGTGGTACGGCTTATTATGTCGAATCTTCAGTTGTTCTCTCAGAAGCTCAAGCTGACGCTGTTAAAGCGTTAATTCACGACCGCATGATGGAAACAGTATTCACAGAATTTGAAGCCGCATCAGCATTATTTACTGTTGCAGAGCCTAAGCCTGTCGCACATGTTGATATCTTAGCTGGCGGTCGTCTTGCGCTTGAAGAGGCAAACGTTTCCCTTGGCTTGGCACTCGCAGAAGATGAAATTGATTACTTGGTAGAGAACTTTACTAAGCTTGGGCGTAACCCAAACGACATTGAATTGATGATGTTTGCTCAGGCGAACTCAGAGCATTGTCGCCACAAAATTTTTAACGCAGATTGGACTATCGACGGGGTAGATCAACCTAAGTCTTTGTTCAAAATGATCAAAAACACTTTTGAAACGACACCTGACTATGTGCTGTCTGCATACAAAGACAACGCAGCCGTTATGACAGGTTCTAAAGCGGGGCGTTTCTTCCCTGACCCTAAATCTCGTCAATACACGTACCACCATGAAGATACGCACATCTTGATGAAGGTAGAAACGCACAACCACCCAACGGCAATCTCTCCATGGCCGGGCGCATCGACTGGCTCAGGCGGTGAAATCCGTGACGAAGGCGCGACGGGTATCGGCGGTAAGCCAAAAGCGGGTCTGGTTGGTTTTACAACCTCTAACTTACGTATTCCTGGTTTTGAACAGCCATGGGAAACCGACTTCGGCAAGCCGGGTCGTATTGTGAATGCGTTAGACATCATGCTTGAAGGCCCTCTTGGCGGCGCGGCATTCAACAACGAATTTGGTCGTCCAAATCTATTGGGTTACTTCCGTACTTACGAAGAAAAAGTCACTTCTCATGCGGGTGAAGAAATTCGTGGTTACCACAAACCAATCATGATTGCTGGTGGTATGGGTAACATCCGCGATGAACACGTACAGAAGAAAGAGATTCCAGTGGGTGCGAGCCTAATCGTACTTGGTGGTCCGGCAATGAACATCGGTCTTGGTGGTGGTGCGGCATCTTCCATGGCATCTGGTCAGTCAGCAGAAGATCTGGACTTCGCTTCAGTACAGCGTGAAAACCCAGAGATGGAACGTCGCTGTCAGGAAGTGATCGACCGTTGTTGGCAGTTAGGCGACGACAACCCAATCGCATTTATCCATGATGTGGGTGCAGGCGGTATCTCTAACGCATTGCCTGAACTTGTCGACGACGGTGAGCGTGGCGGTAAGTTCCAATTACGCGATGTACCAAACGATGAGCCGGGCATGAGCCCACTGGAAATCTGGTGTAACGAATCACAGGAACGTTACGTTCTAGCGGTAGCGCCAGAAAACATGGAAGCATTCGACGCCATCTGTAAGCGTGAACGCGCACCGTATGCAGTGGTGGGTGTGGCGACAGAAGAGCGTCATCTAACGCTAGAAGATTCTCACTTCGACAATACGCCAATCGATATGCCAATGGATATCCTGCTTGGTAAGCCACCGAAGATGCACCGCGACGCAACCACACTAAAAGTGGAAAGCCCTGCCATTGTTCGTGATGGTATTGAGCTTAATGAAGCGGTGGATCGCGTACTTCGTCTTCCTGCTGTTGCAGAAAAAACATTCCTAATTACTATCGGTGACCGAACAGTAACGGGTCTGGTTGCTCGTGATCAAATGGTTGGTCCTTGGCAGGTACCAGTAGCAAACTGCGCAGTAACAGCGGCAAGCTACGACACTTACCATGGCGAAGCAATGTCGATGGGTGAGCGCACGCCAGTGGCATTACTAGACTTTGGAGCATCGGCTCGCCTAGCCGTTGGTGAGTCACTAACGAACATTGCGGCAACAGACATCGGTGATATTAAACACATTAAACTGTCTGCGAACTGGATGTCTCCAGCGGGTCACCCAGGTGAAGATGCGGGTCTTTACGAAGCAGTGAAAGCAGTTGGTGAAGAATTGTGTCCTGCGTTAGGTTTGACTATCCCAGTAGGTAAAGACTCCATGTCGATGAAAACCAAGTGGGAAGAAAACGGCGAGAGCAAAGAAGTCACTTCTCCACTGTCGTTAGTTATCACGGCATTTGGTCGTGTGGAAGACGTACGTAAGACCGTGACTCCACAACTACGCACTGACAACGGAAAGACTTCTCTAGTTCTTGTTGACTTGGGTAACGGCAAAAACCGCTTAGGTGCGACAGCATTGGCACAAGTATACAAACAGCTGGGTGACAAACCTGCTGACGTAGATAATGCAGAGCAGCTAAAAGGCTTCTTTGATGCAATGCAAGCGTTAGTACGTGATGACAAGCTAGTGGCTTACCACGATAAAGGCGACGGCGGTCTTTTTGTTACACTGGCTGAGATGGCATTCGCGGGCCACTGTGGCGTAAAAGCGAACATCGCAGAGCTGGGTGATGATGCGCTAGCCGTTCTATTTAACGAAGAGCTAGGTGCGGTTGTTCAAGTTAAGAATGATGATCTAGATTCAGTTCTATCTACTCTGGCGGCAAACGGCTTAGAGGCATGCTCACATGTGATTGGTTCTGTTGAAGCTTCAGACGACTTTGTTATCACTTCTGGTGATGCAGTTGTACTTGAACGTTCACGTACCGAACTACGCGTTATCTGGGCTGAAACAACGCATAAGATGCAAGGTCTACGTGATAACCCAGCGTGTGCAGACCAAGAGCACGAAGCTAAGAAAGACAACTCTGACCCTGGTCTAAACGTTAAGCTCAGCTTCGACGTAAATGAAGACGTTGCAGCACCGTACATTGCGAAAGGTGCTAAACCTAAGATGGCAATTCTACGTGAGCAGGGCGTTAACTCCCACGTCGAAATGGCAGCAGCGTTTGACAGAGCTGGTTTTGAAGCAACCGACATCCATATGAGCGATATCCTAACGGGCCAAGCGGTACTGGATGAATACCATGGCCTAGTAGCTTGTGGTGGCTTCTCTTACGGCGACGTACTAGGTGCGGGTGAAGGTTGGGCTAAGTCTATCCTGTTTAACGCACAAGCTCGTGAACAGTTCCAAGCCTTCTTCAACCGTGAAGAGACGTTCTCTTTAGGTGTATGTAACGGTTGTCAGATGCTATCAAACCTGAAAGAGCTGATCCCAGGTGCAGACTTGTGGCCACGTTTTGTGCGCAACGAATCTGAGCGTTTTGAAGCGCGCTTTAGTCTAGTTGAAGTTCAGAAATCTGATTCTGTATTCTTCGACGGAATGGCTGGTTCGCGCATGCCAATCGCGGTTTCCCACGGTGAAGGGCGTGTAGAAGTACGTGATGCAGAGCACCTAGCAGCGATTGAAGCATCAGGTACGGTTGCGGTTCGTTACGTGGATAACCTCGGTAACCCAACACAACAATACCCGAACAACCCGAATGGTTCGCCAAACGCGATTACCGGTTTAACAACAACAGACGGTCGCGTAACTATCATGATGCCTCACCCAGAGCGCGTATTCCGCACAGTTGCAAATTCTTGGGCTCCGGAAGGTTGGGGTGAAAATGGCGCTTGGATGCGTATGTTCCAAAATGCCCGTAAGAATATCGGTTAATTAACCAAAGGTTAATCTAGCTTAAGTAAAGCGTTGGTTGAGAGACCAGCGCTTTCTTTTTTCTTATCACTCTTTTTTCTTCGTCGCTCTTTCTAGTGACTTGGCGAAACGTTGCTTTGTTCTGCCTCTTCTTTGTCATCTATTATCTAGCGTAAAAAACTTGCAGCGTTTAGATTACTTTTATGCTCTAATACCGCGCTTACCGAGGGATGGTGTTAAACAGCTCAGCTTAGATGGAGTTATCAAGTTGACCGAATCCCTGATTGATCCCTAAATCCCTTAGGAAATGAAAGAAATGTCTAAGAATCCAAAATTTGCTATCCGCGTCACTGAAAAACGTAACGGCTGGAGCGCAGAAATCACTCGCCAAGTGACATCTCGTAAGACTGTAGTATCAAAGCGTGAAACAGGCTTTGACAGCGAAGAGAAAGCACAAGCTTGGGCTGAACAAGAACTGGCTGGATTTATCCAAAACCAAGTGGTTCGTAACGAGCGTAAAGCCGCGCAACGTCAAGAGCGTGAAGCAGAACAACTAGCGGCAAAAGTTCGTAAAGAAGAAGCCCGCAAAGCACGTGAAATCGAAGTAGACACTGACGAAGAATAAGTTTAAATCGGTGAGATGGTGACGTTACCCATCAAACAAATAGTGAAAATGCCCTGAGTTTTGTCTCAGGGCATTTTTTATTTATATCGGCTAAAAACAATCCGACGATACGGACAAGCTAAACGTGCCGTCTTCAGGGGCTGCAAATTGTTTATTGCCAGGAAGAAGGTGAGGGTTATTAGCATAAGTGCGATGTGTCGATTTGACCTTTGCAGAATGTCTTTCCGGTAAATCAAAGTGTTGTAAGCCGTCAGATAGATCGTTTGCTTCACCGTAGTCGAAATGTGTTGCGACGTCTTTGGGCTGCTTGGCGTAACGACAGTGATCCGGCTTACCATCTTCGTGCCAAGTTAAAGAGTTAGTTTTTGCATCTAGATTCAGGTTATTTGCTGTTGGCTGTGCGTAAAAATCTTCTGAAACTTGGTGCTTGCTTTGTTCTTGTAAGTAGTCTGCAATGTTCTCAGAAGCTTGCGCTAGGCTACCTACAGGGAAGAAGCAAATCAGAAGAAGCCGTGTTTTTAGATTGTTCATAATGTGTATGCAAGCAAAAGGAAATGATAATACTGATAAATAAAACGGCGTGCAATTATGGCCATTGGATACGATATAACAGGGCAGTTAATGTCTGCCCTGCATCTTTTAGGTATGGTTAGTATTGATAAGTGAGGTGCAGTTTGACTTCGCGACCAGGCGAAGGCACGCCATTAGATAGGTATGCTTCGTAGTAACGATCGGTTAAGTTTTTCACAACCGCGCCAACGCTCAAGCCTTCGACTTGTTGTATTTCCCAAACCACGTAAGCGTTTTGTAGCGTGTATTGCTCACTTGGCGATTTCACTTTTAAATTATTACCGCTTGCCTTGGTTTTGGTTTGCGCATCATACCAGCGGACTTCCCAGCCCGTACGTAAACCAGGAATCCATTCGTAACCTAAACCCAGATTAATGTTTAATGGCGGTACATCAGGATGATCATCATCTGAACCTGTAGAGTCAGATAGGCTACCTTTGTTTTTGCCGCGAATGTAACTTGCTGAGAAATTACTGTAGAAATCTTCAATCCGGTATTGTGAAATTAGCTCAAAGCCATAGTTTTTAAAGCCATCTAGGTTTGTATTCCAGCTTTGTAACTCAGTAGTATTTTTGTCGAGGTTTTCGCCCGTTCGTATATCAACTGTGTCGCTAACATCGTTATAGAACATAGTTAACTCTGTTGCGAGGTTATCGCGAGAGTTCACCAGCCCTTCCGTTAAGTTGATAACGCTTGCTTGATAAGCATGGATACGAGACACGTCCAGATTCAAAGCAGTAGCCGTAGCGGTAGCTCGCGCATATTGCACTGAGTAGATGTTATCAACGGTTGGTGCTTTTAAAGCGTAGGCGTAGGAGGCGTTTAAACGCGTATTATTGCTCGCATCAAAGTCGATATCCAAACGTGGGCTAAAGCCTTTATGCGTCGTTTCACCATAGTCATGTCCGGCAGCTGGATCATTATAATCCGGCGCTGCGTTCCCTTTTCCTTCACTCTTGATGTATTCGTAACGCAGAGAAGGTGTGATTGTTAGGCGGTCTGTTGCTTGATAGTGATCAGCAATGTAAGCGGCATAAATTGACTGCGTGCCAGATGGTTCGTAGTAAGGGGTGTACCAACCGTAGTTTTTCGCTTCATTACTGTCGTATGATGCGTTGAATACTAACGAGTCTCTATCGGTTTTTTGATATTGAAGCCCAGTGACTAGAGTGTGGTCTCCGAATTGTGCTTGGTTAAACACATCAACGTAGTCACGCTCGTAACTCAGCCATGACTCATGACCGTAACTGCCAACAGAAACGAACATTTTCTCGAATGCTACGTCAGGGCGAACCCAATGACGATCGTTTTCGGAACGTGCCATTTTGATATTGAAATCAATATACGGGTTAGTCGGCATGTAGTGGTAAGAGATGGTTGTGGTGTTGTCCGTGTATTTGTTATCGACGGTGTAAGCGTATTGGGCTTTTTCTAATGAGCCGTATTTCTTGATATTGTATTCGGTGATGTTAGGCATTTTTCCGCGGCGGTTAGCCCAAGGTTTACGACCTTCATCTTTGTAGCGAGTGTGGCTAATTTCAAACTCGTGATCGTTGTTTTCATAACCGACCTTTACGAGCATGTTTTCTTGCTCATAACCTGAGTAATCCAACGTTTCACCACCTCCGACTTTAATGTCATCAGAATCTTTTACCGAGCCATTCGCTAGAAAATAAAAACCAGTATCGTTTTTACCATAGAGTGTTAGCGTGTAGGCGTTCTCATCACCGTTAGTGTTGTATGCACTTGAGATGCGAGCACCAAAGTTTCTGTCGCCGTAAAGGAGATCATCGACACTTTTGGTTTTAATGCGAATGGAGCCACCAAACTTCCCGTTGAGTGCTCGATAGTCGTGCGCGCCCTTGATAATTTCTGCTTCGCCAATTAAGAACGGATCAAAAAAGAAGGTACCGTAGCGGTATTGTTGAAAGCCAATTGGAGCGCCATCGACAAAGACGGCGATATCGCTTGGATCATCAAAACCACGAATGTTAATACGTTCGCCACCAGAACGACCGCCACCATCTATTGATGCACCGGGAACGGCATCGATCATTGAGGCAAAATTAGAGTACTGTTGCTCTTCAATCTCTGACCAATTAATGGTGGTTTGCGCAGGCTCAGCAATGGTAATAGGTTTGGCATAACGAACGCCTATGACTTCAAGCTCTTCATTTGGCGCTGTCTCGGCATATGAATAAAGAGGGAAGAGCAAAGCCAGTGAAATGAGATTTACTTTGAATGGATGACTTTTTAATCGTTTCATATTGATGATTTATAGTGTTTTTATGAAGCTCGGATTATAAGAACATTATTGCGATTAATAAATGATAATGAGATTAATTATCAAATGTGTTTTTGCGACGGATTGTAAAGTTTTTTATCCATTCGTGGAAACTGCGATGAGTATCGTTAGCTTACATAAAACAAAAAGCCCAGCATCATGGACGCTGAGCTTATTGGCTTTAAACAAGATAGTGCGAACACTGTTGCTCCTTTTGAGCTAATCAGGCGCCTACTTGATAGGAATTACTGAGTTTCTAACGGTATCTGTCCGGTTGTCAGCGGCTCGGCATCGAATTCAGTGAGGCCTTCAATATAGCTTTCGACTGCTTGCTCTAAAGCATTATCACCTTGGTTAAAATAGGCAAGGTGGAAAATTGCATCGCCTTCGTTCACCAATGGTAATGTTTGTTGACCGATAACCAAACCACGCTTCGGGGCTTTTAGTTCTATCTCATCATGACCAAGAGGAGAGCTAATATAAGCGAGCGTTTCCCCCTGTTCTACTTTGTCTCCCAGATTAACGACAGTACGCAAAATGCCGTTACCTGACGCGCGAACCCAGCTGGTGGACTTCGCTATGATAGGCTCAGGCAGCTTTTTCCTGCTCGCACGCAACATACCAATGGCTTGCATTACGCGCCGAACCCCGAACACACCAGCGCTGATCGAAAGTGGATCAAAGCGCAATGCTTCGCCAGCCTCGTAGGTGAGCACTGGAATATCACATTTTTCTGCTTCACTGCGTAAAGAGCCATCACGCAATGCTGAATCAACAATCACTGGCGTTGCAAATGCTTGAGCAATACGCAGAGTTTCTGGGTTGCTTAAGTTTGCGCGGATCTGTGGCAAGTTCGTGCGATGAATGGCCCCTGTGTGTAGATCCAAAATGTAGTCACAACGCTTGGCAATGTTGTTAAAGAACCCGTGTGCCATACGAGATGCAAGTGCGCCTTTTTCACTGCCAGGAAAGCAACGGTTGAGATCTCGTCGGTCGGGCAAGTAACGAGATTTATGGATGAAACCAAAAACGTTAACGATAGGTACTGCAATGACAGTGCCTTTCAGTTTTTGTGGATCCAGTTGGTTAATGATCTGACGAACGATTTCTACGCCATTAAGCTCATCACCATGGATAGCGGCATTCACCATTAACACTGGTCCTTCTTGTTTCCCATGGATGATTTCCACAGGAATAGATAAAGGCGAATGTGTATATAGCTTCGCTGCTTCAAATTCGATCTCTAATCGTTGTCCTGGTTGTATTTGATGTCCTAAGAGCTCAAACACTTTGCTTTTTTTACTTCTGGCCATAAACCATCTCTGTCAAATGCGTCATCAGCAATGTAACAATTGCTGCAAAATCGCACTAATCATTCTCATTAAGGACACGACAAATTACTTTAATCGTCATGCGTGAAATTTTGGTATGTGTGAAGTTTTTGTTTTCAATATGATCTTTTCTATCAGTTTAATACATAACAAGCCATAGAGAAGAGAGCGCAATAATAGCCTTAAAAAATGTGACTGTATTAAAAATAATACTGTTCATGGAGGACAAAAAAACGGACTTTTAACCCTACTTTTTATCCGATAATATCCGCGCCGAATTTGAGGTTTCACACTTTCTAACTAGAGGTTTTGATGAAAAAGGCAATTGCTAAAATTGGTGCATTGACTGCGGTAGCAGTTTCACTTTCAGGTTGCGTAGGTAGTAATGCCGTGACAGGTTATGTCATGGGGTTTAACTTGAAAGCTGTTGACAACCGTTACGCTCGAGGTGGCCTAAATATGCTTTTAGCGCCTGTTTATGGTGTCGCGATCGCAGCGGATTATATCGTGTTTAACTCTCTAGAATTTTGGACGGGTAAGAACCCGTTAAATGGTAAGCCACATATCTTCGATACAAAGGTAGATACTTACATTGATGTCAATCACCAGTTAGATAAGTCGTTAACGACGGCACCAATCGCACCATTAGCGGATAACCGTGTCATTGAGCAGGGGCGAATGCAGCAAATCGATGAGAACACTGTTCAAATGGATATTACTTACAGTAACGGTGAAAAGGCGACACTCATGGGTGTACGCGATGGTGAGTTTGTTACTTACTACATTGATGGTGAAGTTGCTGCACAAACCTCAATGGATGAATTAGCCGCTTACGCGCAAAACCGTGTGTAGTTGGGTTCAACTAAACCAAAAAAAGGGTGCCGTATGGCACCCTTTGTCATTTTTCGTGATTGAATTATGCTTTCTCTGGAATCGCTTCTAAAAGCGCGACCATCTGTTCCCAGTACAACTGAACAGTATCAATCTTCACTTTCTCATCTGGAGAGTGAGGGAATTTTATTGTTGGACCGAAAGAAACCATATCCATGTGTGGGTATGGTTCTTTAAATAGGCCACACTCAAGACCAGCATGGATGACCATGATGTTCGGCTTATGACCGTAAATGCCTTCATACATATCACGGAAAATTGCCATGATCTCGGAATCTGCATCTGGCTTCCAGCCAGGGTAAGCGCCTGAGAACTGAATTTGTGCGCCTGCTAGCTCAGTAATCGAGCGCAGCATGCTTTCCACTTGGCTACGGCCAGAGTCAATGAGAGAACGAATCAAGCAAAGCACGGTGACTTTATTTTCTTCTGTGCTGATCACACCAACGTTTAGAGAAGTTTCAACAACGCCTTCCACCTCATCACTCATACGGATTACGCCGTTTGGACAAGCGTTAAGTGCCGCAATGAATCGTTGCTGATCGGCGATTGAAAATACTTGCGCGTCAGTCGTGATCGCTTCATTAAAGGTTACGATACCTGTTTCGATTTTACCCAATTCAGTTTTAAGCAGCTCAGTGTAGTGGTTGAACAGCTCAGCAAGCTTGTCTTGGTTTTCGACAGGAAGCGCGACAGTAACAAACGCTTCGCGAGGGATTGCATTACGTAAGCTACCGCCACGGAATTCGACTAAACGTAAATCAAGCTCTTGAGCATGACCGGCAAGGAAACGACCAAGTAATTTGTTGGCATTACCGCGACCTGTGTGAATGTCACAACCTGAGTGACCACCTTTTAGGCCTTTCAGCGTCAGTTGGCGTGTTACAAAACCTGCAGGCGTTGATTCTCGAGAAATATCGAAAGTCATGGTGCCATCAACGCCACCTGCACAACCCATGTAGACTTCGCCTTCTTGCTCAGAGTCTGTATTTAGAAGAATCTCACCCTCTAACCAACCAGCTTCAAGGCCAAATGCGCCAGTCATGCCTGCTTCTTCATCAATCGTCAGCAGAACTTCGAGTGGACCGTGCTTAATATCTTTAGATGCCAATACAGCAAGGCAAGAAGCCATACCAATACCGTTATCTGCACCAAGCGTTGTGCCTTTCGCAGTTACCCATTCGCCATCTATGTAAGGTTGGATTGGATCTTTGGTGAAGTCGTGTTCAGTGTCTTCGTTTTTCTGCGGCACCATGTCGATGTGTGCTTGAAGTACAACAGCCTTCTTATTTTCCATTCCTGGTGTCGCGGGCTTTTTGATGAACACGTTACCGGTTGGATCACGGCGAACGTCAAAGCCTTGCTCTGTTGCCCAGTTGATAATGTACTGTGCTAATGCTTCTTCATGTTTCGATGGATGAGGGATAGAACAAATCTTATCGAAAAACTGCCAAAGTGGAGCAGGTGATAAGGTACTGATCTCAGAATGGAACTCAGACACGGAGGACTCCTTTTGATGTGCTTTGCCAAATATATACCGTAAAAATATTGTCAAGGTAGCATTAAATGCTAGACGATTTGGCCTTCAAATTGCCGTTAGCATACCACCAGATAAGGAGTACGAGTAGTCGCGATCACAAGGATTTCTCTCAGAACTGTCACAGTTTGTGAATACAATAACAAGCACTATGTGTTCTCTATCATACATTCTGAAAGTGGCTTTATTTTTTAATTCATAAAATTGTAATTTAATTACATATAAACTTTGATAAAGGTCAATTTATGTATTTTTTGTGATTCCAATCACTAAAATGCTTGTAATTAAATTTCTTGGTGGTATATTTGTAACCAGCTTCTGAGAGAAGAATGAAATGCTCAAAGGATGAGTCCGTTTTATCGCCTCCAAGGAACCGAGAAATCAACGAATGTTTAATTGATTTAAAAGGTGATAGTTATGAAAGGTTTACCAAGTACAATGTTCTGGAATAGCAAGTCTGTTTACACCGGTAACTTTGTATACCCAACAAGCTTTGGCTACTAAGTGAAGTCAACGCATGTGACTCGAACAGTTTGTTCACCCCTATAAATTGGAATTTTTTTTCAGTGATAGTGCTGACATGATTCACCGCCACCCAAATTGGGTGGCGTTTTTTTATCTCTATTTTCTCTTCCTGACTCACTTATTGTCATCAAAGCCTTCTTCTATTCCCCATTCTTCGGTTTTATCGACTTTTCCACCAAATCTGTTAGATACCATGTTAAAAATGGGCCTTTTTCATCTGAAAGTTTAGTACATTGCTCAGTTTTTATTCTCTTTTAGGGAACTGTGTTATCTAGGTTACCTATTGTTTTGTAAGAATATATTCCTTTGCCTACTTTGATAGGTTAGAGAATGTGTTTCATATCCAAAGAAAAAAAACGCATTAGAGTGAAGATTCTATCTAGAATTTGCTATTTGATAACTTTATAATTCCCGCCAATCGATTACGCAACCGTTTACTTTTTTACCTTTACAGGATTCGATCATGCTCGAGAGGCTTTTTAAACTCAGTGAAAATGGCACAAATGTGCGCACTGAGATCATTGCAGGTGTTACGACCTTCCTAACTATGGCTTACATTATTTTTGTAAACCCAGCGATCCTGTCGGATACCGGTATGGACCGTGGCGCCATTTTTGTCGCGACTTGTCTTGCTGCCGCAATCGGCTGTTTTATCATGGGATTTGTTGCCAATTACCCAATCGCACAGGCACCAGGAATGGGCCTGAACGCATTTTTTACTTACTCTGTTGTATTGGGAATGGGTTATACGTGGCAAGTTGCGTTGGCGGCTGTATTTGTTTCTGGCCTTCTGTTCATTCTTTTAAGCGTATTTAAGATCCGTGAGTGGATTATTAACTCGATCCCGCATTCTCTACGAACAGGTATTTCAGCTGGTATTGGTCTTTTCTTAGCGTTTATCGCATTAAAAAATGCAGGTATCGTCGTTGATAACCCAGCGACATTAGTTTCTATGGGAGAGATCACATCATTGCCATCTGTATTGGCCGCGATTGGCTTCTTTCTTACGATTGCACTGGTTCACCGTGGTGTGAAAGGTGCGGTGATGATCGCCATTCTTGGCGTTACAGCGCTTGGTCTTCTATTTGGTGATGTGCAGTGGGGCGGTATTATGTCAACGCCACCAAGCATTGCGCCAACTTTCATGCAACTGGATTTCTCTGGTTTGTTTGAAGTAGGCATGATTTCCGTCGTATTTGCTTTCCTATTTGTCGATTTATTTGACACCGCAGGTACGCTCGTTGGCGTTTCTCAAAAAGCTGGTCTAACTGATGAGAATGGCAACATCCCTCGTTTAAACAAAGCGTTACTTGCAGACTCAACAGCAACGTCAGTAGGTGCATTACTTGGTACCTCTAACACGACATCTTATATTGAAAGCGTTTCTGGTGTAGCTGCGGGTGGGCGTACTGGTCTAACAGCCGTGGTTGTTGGTGTACTCTTCCTACTTGCTCTATTGTTCTCACCACTTGCGGGTATGATCCCTGCTTATGCAACGTCAGGTGCGCTATTCTATGTGGCGATCTTGATGCTGTCTGGGCTAGTAAGCATTGATTGGCGTGACTTAACTGAAGCGTCGCCAGTTGTTGTGACTTGTTTGGTGATGCCGCTAACATTCTCGATTGCAGAAGGTATCACGTTAGGCTTTATCGCATACGCGGCGATCAAATTATTTAGCGGCAAGGGCCGTGAAGTGTCGATGAGTGTATGGGTGATGTCAGCCATCTTCATCGTTAAATACCTCGTCGGTTAATTTCTCGAGCAAAAAGCCAGTGTGGATTTATTCACGCTGGCTTTTTCTTTTTTACGTTGTTCACAGAAGACGGTTTTTCTGCGGAATAGGCAGAGAATTTTGATATCACCGTTGGTATTAGCGGTGTGTTTCGGTAGAATAATCGTTTGCGCAGCTTGAAATCCTCGTCTCCAAACATTTTGGAGAAGTTAGTGAGCATTCCGCTTTTGAGTGACTTCGCTAGATTTTGAGGATGCATATTTTCAAATTATTAGGTTATTACAATGAGTAAAAAATTCATTATCACTTGGGATGCAATGCAGACTTACTGCCGTGAACTGGCTGAAAAACAAATGCCAGCTGAGCAATGGAAAGGAATTTGGGCGGTAAGCCGCGGCGGTTTGGTTCCTGGCGCTATTTTGGCTCGTGAACTTGGTATTCGTTATGTTGATACAATCTGTATTTCAAGCTACGACCATGATCATCAGCGCGATATGACGGTACTAAAAGCACCTGAAGGTGATGGCGAAGGTTACCTAATCGTTGAAGACCTAGTAGACAGTGGTGATACAGCGCGCAAACTACGTGAGATGTATCCAAAAGCGAAAATGATCGCTGTGTGTGCGAAACCATCAGGCAAAGAGCTGCTGGATGATTACGTTGTAGATATTGCTCAAGACACTTGGATCGAGCAGCCTTGGGATATGTCAATCCAGTATGCTGAGCCAGTAAACCGCAAGCAAAAATAAGCGCGGTTAAAGAATATTGAGAAATGCCCCTTTATAGGGGCATTTTTTTTATTATGATATTAAATCATGCTAATAGCCTAGGGTTCTTCCTATGTCTGAAGACGTCAGTAAAAATCTTTCCGAAACTTTGTTCGTGAAACATAAGCAAGCAAAAGAAACCTCCGCGCTTACCCAGTACATGCCGACCAGTAAAAAAATACTTGATGAACGAGAAGCGCAGGGTGATCGTGCTTGGTATCGTCATTTGCGTCGCTTGCAATGGGCTTGGCAAGGATTGTCTCCGATCGAAATGGAAGGCGTACTGTCCAAAATTGCTTCATCTTCTCACTCGCGAACCAATGATGATTGGTTAGACACTGTAATGGGTTATCACAGTGGTAACTGGACATTTGAGTGGATCAAGCTTGGTATGGATCATCAGAAGCGAGCAAATGAAATGCAAGGAGAAGAGGCAGCGGATGAACTCTTCACTGCTTCTTTGTGTTTTAGTATTGCAGGCTACCCACATTTAAAAAATGATAACTTGGCATCGCAGGCTCAAGTACTGGCAAACAAAGCGTATTCTGACGGCGCAGAAAAAACTAAGTACACCATCAAGCAAATTGAAGTGCCTTACCAAAATCGCAAAATCATCGCGAACCTCCATTTACCAAGAACGGATAAACAGTTGCCTGTGGTCATGGTGAGCGCTGGTTTGGATACTCTACAAACCGACATGTGGCGTTTGTTCCGTAATCGTCTTGCACCGCGAGATATTGCAATGTTAACCGTGGATATGCCTTCGGTAGGGCATAGCTCTCATTGGCCCTTGACCGAGAATTCAAGTTGCCTACACCAAGCGGTATTGAATGAGCTTTACTCGCTACCTTGGGTTGATCATCACAAAGTGGGGTTAGTTGGGTTTCGTTTTGGTGGTAATGCCATGATCAGACTCTCTTTTGTCGAGCAGGAAAAGATCAAAGCTTGTGTCGCTCTAGGCGCACCCGTACATGATATTTTTACTTCCCCTCAGAAGTTACAAAAAATGCCGAAGATGTACTTAGATCTTTTGGCTTCCCGTTTGGGGAAAAATGCGGTTGATATTAATAGCATGGCAGGTCAGATGATGGCGTGGTCATTGAAGGTTCAGGGCTTCCTGAGCAGTCGAAAAACCAAAGTGCCTATTTTGGCTTTGAGTCTTGAAGGCGATCCAGTGTCGCCACACAGTGATAATCAACTTGTTGCTCTATTTAGCCAGTATGGTAGAGCGAAAAAAATCAGTTCCAAAACAATTACAAAAGGATATGAGCAATCCCTCGATTTAGCCATAAAGTGGCTAGAAGATGAATTATTAGGGTGACAATTCTCCTAAATTAGTTAAGAGTGATATATCTGAGCAAAAAATAAGCTCATGATAATTAAAAATAATAATCATTCTTGGGTGTTTACTTTTAACTATGAAAACGGAGATTCATATGTCAGAGACGACTCAGGGCCCGACTCACTTTCGCTTGATGTCAAAGTTGAAGGCGATAGGGCCTTACCTGCGCGAACCACAATCGCAAGAAGGGCGCTATTATTTTGATTGTTTATCTGTATGTGTAGACGACAAAAAATCGCCTGAGAAGCGTGAATTTTGGGGCTGGTGGATGGATTTGGAATCCATCGAGGGAGGCTTTACTGCTAAATATCATATTGGCAAGTACAACAAAGAAGGGCAATGGGTATCTGAAGCCCTTCCCAAAAAAGTGGTAGAGGAAGTGTATCTCACGCAGAGCACATTCCATCAAAAGCTGGTTGATACTTTAGAAGAACACTTCAAATTAGAAGTCGAATATCACACGGAGTCTTTCGATTTCGCTTAATTTGGTTGTTTTCATTTAATACCAAACAAAAAGGTGCGAAAACGCACCTTTTCTCTTGTTAATTCCCTATTTGATTGTTAAAACATCCTCTCTTTATTTGTTTTTCACTTCAGAAGACATCATGACAACGAATCAACAAAATGCAGTTGTTTCACAACCACAAACTGTCGTTGTGAAACTGGGTACAAGTGTGCTGACAGGCGGCACTCTGGCACTCGACCGTGCACACATGGTTGAGTTAGCACGCCAGTGTGCTGAGCTTAAAAAACAAGGCCATTCAATCGTAATGGTTTCGTCTGGTGCGATTGCAGCAGGCCGTGAGCATCTTGGTTACCCCGCATTGCCCAACGAGATGGCGAGTAAGCAGTTACTTGCCGCGGTGGGGCAGAGCCGCTTGATTCAAACATGGGAGTCTTTGTTTGGTATTTATGGTATCAAGATCGGCCAAATGTTACTAACCCGTGCCGATTTAGAAGATCGTGAGCGATTCCTTAACGCGCGTGACACTATTAATGCGCTCGTCGCGAACGATATTGTTCCTATCGTAAACGAAAATGATGCCGTTGCGACTAGCGAGATTAAAGTTGGCGATAACGACAACCTTTCCGCTTTGGTAGGCATTTTATGTGGTGCAGATAAGCTCTTGCTTTTAACGGACCAAAAAGGTCTGTTTACTGCTGACCCTCGTAAAGATCCGAACGCAGAGCTTATCAAGGAAGTAAAAACCATCGACGACACGCTGCGTAAAATCGCAGGTGGAAGCGGTACAACATTGGGTACTGGTGGTATGGCAACGAAGCTGCAAGCCGCAGACATCGCTCGCCGCGCAGGTATCGAGGTTATTATTGCTGCTGGTAGTGCGCCGAATGTTATCTTTGACTCTCTAAGTGCTGAACCTCAGGGCACGCGCTTCCTACCTTGCGCTGAAGCCTTAGAGAACCGTAAACGCTGGATTCTAGCGGGACCTGCGGCATCGGGCGACATCGTTATTGATGATGGTGCAGTCAATGCTGTGGTCGGCAAGGGGAGTAGCCTACTTGCTAAAGGGGTCATCAAAGTTAGTGGTGACTTCGCACGAGGCGAAGTGGCGCGTGTAACAAACGCTCACGGTAAGTTGGTGGCTCGTGGCATCAGCGCCTACTCAAGTGATGACCTAACTAAAATTACGGGCAAACACAGTAAAGATATCATCTCTATTTTGGGGCATGATTATGGCTCTGAGGTGATTCACCGCGATGATTTGGTCGTCATTCAGGAATAGAATTAGAGGGAAGCAAAGTGGATTTAACGAATATGGGTAAAGCTGCTAAAGATGCAGCTTTCGAATTAGCGACAGCGTCAACTGCGCAAAAGAACCAAGCATTAGCCATCATCGCTGATGAGCTAGAAGCAAACTCCGCTGCTATTTTGGCGGCAAACGCTAAAGACATCGAACTTGGCCGTGAAGCGGGTTTAACCGATGCGCTGCTCGATCGCCTTTTGCTTAATGAAGAACGATTGACTGCAATTGCGAATGATGTTCGCAACGTCATTAGCTTGAACGATCCTGTAGGCAGCGAAATAGACAGTAAGGTACTGGAAAATGGGATGTCACTGTCTCGTCGTCGTGTGCCGCTTGGTGTCGTAGGCGTAATTTATGAAGCGCGTCCAAACGTAACCATTGATATTGCAGCGTTGTGCTTGAAAACCGGCAACGCAAGCATTTTACGTGGTGGCAAAGAGACATTTTTCTCGAATATGGAATTAGTGAAGGTTATTCAGTCTGCGCTCGCAAAGGCGAACCTTCCAGCCGCTTCTGTGCAGTACATTGAAAAACCAGATCGTGAGCTTGTTTCTCAATTGCTTAAGTTGGACGATTACGTCGACATGATCATTCCACGCGGTGGTGCTGGCCTACACAAAATGTGTAAAGAAAACAGCACGATTCCGGTGATTATTGGTGGCTTTGGTATCAGCCATATCTTTGTCGACGAATCCGCTGATCTAGAGAAATCCCTGAATGTGGTTGAGAACTCTAAAGTTCAACGTCCATCTGCGTGTAACTCATTAGATACGCTGCTCGTGCATGAAAAAATTGCAGCGCAATTCCTACCAATGATCGTAGAGCGCATGAACGATAAAGTGACCTTCGTGACAGAGCCTAAGGCAAAAGCACTGATGGCTCAAGCAACACAAATTCGCGATGCTGTTGAAGGTGACTTTGATACGGAATGGTTGAGCTACACTCTTGGTGTAAAAGTTGTGTCTGATGTGAAAGATGCCATTGATCATATGCGTGTCCATAACGCGAGCCACTCAGATGCGATCATGACCAATAGTTTGGAAAACTCAGAACTGTTCATCAATTCTGTCGGTTCGGCGGCGGTTTATGTGAATGCTTCAACGCGCTTTACAGACGGTGCGCAATTTGGCCTTGGCGCAGAAGTCGCAGTATCTACGCAAAAGCTACATGCACGCGGTCCGATGGGCTTAGAAGAGCTAACTAGTTACAAGTGGGTTGGTAAAGCGAACTACTTAGCACGCAGTTAACACATTCGACGAGATCTTGAGTGAAAAAGGGGCCTTTGCGCCCCTTTTTGTTTTGTCTAACATACCAATTCCGCTACACTACATGAGCTTTTATTTCGGTTTGAAAGCGTTATACCCAAATAGCTTTAATAGAGTCCGTATAACCATGAACGCGTGGTTATCCGTGATTGCTCATGAGGTTATTTTGGTATAGATATGGAGGTGATATGCATTGTCCTTTTTGTTCCGAGAACGATACCAAAGTTATTGATTCCCGCTTAGTGGCTGATGGCCATCAAGTTCGACGTCGCCGTCAGTGCTTGGCGTGTAGCGAGCGTTTCACTACGTTTGAAAGCGCAGAGTTAGTGATGCCTAAAGTGATCAAATCGAATGGCAACCGTGAACCATTTGATGAAGATAAAATGGTTGGCGGTATTCAACGCGCTTTAGAGAAACGCCCAGTGAGTGCCGATTCTATAGAGTTAGCGATCAGTATGATCAAATCACAACTGCGTGCGACGGGTGAGCGAGAGGTTCCGAGTGAAATGATTGGTAATTTAGTCATGGACCAGCTCAAAGAGCTCGATAAGGTGGCTTACATTCGTTTCGCTTCCGTTTACCGAAGCTTTGAAGATATTCGCGAGTTTGGCGAAGAGATTGCCCGCCTAGAAGACTGAGTAGCTCATGACTCAACACACTCCTGAAAGAGCGTTTTCTGATTTAGATTTCGCCATGATGTCACGAGCTATTAAGTTAGCGAAACGTGGCATTTATACCACCGCCCCTAATCCAAATGTAGGGTGTGTCATCGTTCGTGATGAAGAAATTGTCGGTGAAGGCTATCACCATCGTGCTGGTGAGCCGCATGCCGAAGTGCACGCGATGCGCATGGCGGGTGAAAAAGCGGTTGGTGCAACCGCTTATGTGACGCTAGAACCTTGCTCTCATTACGGCCGTACACCGCCATGTGCCGAAGGGCTGATTAAAGCCAAAGTGGCACGTGTGGTTTGCGCCATGGTAGACCCAAACCCGAAAGTTGCAGGTCGCGGCATCCAGATGTTGCGTGATGCCGGAGTTGAAGTACAAATCGGCTTGTTAGAGCAAGATGCCCTTGCCCTTAACCCTGGTTTTATAAAGTACATGCGCACAGGCATGCCGTTTGTTCAATTAAAAATGGCAGCCAGTTTGGATGGGCAAAGCGCACTCAATAATGGTCAGAGCCAATGGATCACCTCCCCAGCGGCCCGCCAAGATGTGCAGCGTTATCGAGCAATGAGTGGTGGCATTCTTTCTACTAGCAAAACGGTGATTGATGATAATGCATCACTCAATGTGCGCTGGGATGACTTACCTAATAGTGTTCAAGCGCAGTATTTACAAGAAGAGCTTCGTCAACCAGTACGTGTAATCTTAGACCGTCAGAACCATTTAACTGATGCGCTCAAGCTGTTCCATACCGATGGAGAACGAGTTATTGTTCGCTCTGATGGAGACTGTATCCCTCTATTGGACAGCGCTGACCAAATTGACTTATCAACGACATTAAAACGTATCTCTGATGAGCACCATATCAATCACTTATGGGTTGAAGCTGGAGCTACGCTAGTGAGTGCGATGATAAAGGCTAATCTTGTAGATGAGCTCATTGTTTACCTTGCGCCAAAACTCATGGGCAGCGATGGTCGGGGGCTTATCGGTGCTTTAGGGTTAAGCGCTATGGCTGACGTCATAGATTTAAACATTACAGACGTTCGTATGGTTGGGGTAGACATTCGCATCACCGCCACCATAAAACGTAATGAAATTAGATAAGAAATAGTATGTTTACAGGAATAGTAGAAGCAGTGGGCAAGTTAGCTGCGATTACGCCGAAGGGCGAAGACATCACCGTCACGGTTGAAACGGGTACGCTTGATATGTCAGACGTTAAGTTAGGCGATAGCATTGCGACCAATGGTGTTTGCTTAACGGTAGTTGACTTCGGAAGCCACTATTACAGTGCTGATCTGTCATTAGAAACCTTGAAGAAAACTGGGTTTGCTGATTACCAAGTAGGCGATAAGGTGAATCTAGAAAAAGCCATGTTGCCAACAACGCGATTGGGTGGACATATCGTTTCTGGCCATGTCGATGGGGTTGGTGAAATTGTCGAACGCAATTCAGTTGGCCGTGCGATAGAGTTTTGGGTTGCAATGCCTGCGGAAATTAGCAAGTACGTTGCAGAGAAAGGCTCGATTACTGTTGATGGTATTAGCCTAACCGTCAACGACTTACGTAAAAATGCTTTTAAGCTGACGATCGTTCCTCATACGAGTGAAGAAACTACGATTGACCAGTTTCAAGTGGGGCGCAAAGTCAACTTAGAAGTTGATGTACTTGCGCGTTATATGGAGCGTTTACTGCAAGGACAACAAGAAGATAAGGCCGAGTCTCGTATCACGATGGACTTTTTACAGCAAAACGGTTTTGCATAAGTCTTGGGAGTGGCTGCGTGAGGCATGCGATAAAGAGCAGACTCACAGAACACCGCGAGATTCATTGACTTGCTTAATGCAAAGCTCAAACTATTGACCTAACTAGCATTCACTGCAACGTAATTTTTCATTGCTGTCGCAATAACAAATTTAGAATAACGGGATAACAGACTATGCCAATCAGTACGCCACAAGAAATTATTGATGATATTCGCGCAGGCAAAATGGTCATCCTAATGGATGATGAAGACCGCGAGAATGAAGGTGACTTGATCATGGCTGCCGAGCATATTACGCCGGAAGCCATCAACTTTATGGCAACCTATGGCCGTGGCCTGATTTGTTTAACCATGACCAAAGATCGTTGCGAAAGTCTAGGTCTGCCACCAATGGTGCAAGACAATAATGCGCAATACACCACCAACTTTACTGTTTCGATTGAGGCAGCAGAAGGGGTAACGACTGGTATTTCAGCCGCAGATCGCGCACGTACCGTTCAAGCAGCAGTCGCGCCAAACGCTAAAGCTGCGGATTTGGTGCAGCCTGGTCACATCTTCCCTCTCGCAGCTCAAGACGGCGGTGTACTGACTCGCGCAGGTCACACTGAAGCTGGCTGTGATTTGGCTCGTCTTGCTGGTTTAGAGCCAGCATCGGTGATTGTTGAGATCTTAAATGACGACGGCACGATGGCTCGTCGCCCAGATCTAGAGATCTTTGCAGAGAAGCACGGTATTAAATTGGGCACTATTGCCGACCTAATTGAGTACCGCAATAACACTGAGACAACGATTGAACGTGTGGCAGAGTGCAAGTTACCGACAGAGTTTGGCGAGTTCACGTTAGTCACGTACAAAGACACCATTGATAACCAAGTGCACTACGCAATGTGCAAGGGCGATTTGAAAGAAAAAGCGCCACTGGTTCGCGTTCATCTTCAAGACGTTTTTACCGACTTACTACGTAGCGATCGTAATGCAGAACGCAGCTGGACACTAGATAAGGCAATGAAACGCATTGGTGAAGAGGGCGGTGTACTGGTTGTTCTTGGCCATGAAGAATCGACCGATCTACTTATTCATCGCGTGAAGATGTTCGAAGCGCAAGACAAAGGTGAAGCACCAACGCTTGCTAAAAAACAAGGCACGTCTCGCCGTGTTGGCGTTGGTTCACAGATTCTTGCGGATCTCGGTGTACATGATATGCGTCTTCTGTCATCGACCAACAAAAAGTACCACGCGTTAGGTGGTTTTGGTCTGAACGTTGTTGAGTACGTCTGCGAGTAACAACCGAACAATAAGTTCCTAGTCTTTGACGTGCTTAACTCGTCAATGGCTAGGAGCCAGTGATTTGCCTCCAATTTCCATTAGATATTGCTCACAAATTTGTGCTAGAATCCGGCGATTCTCACTTGATGAACATATTTCACTTATAAATAGAGTTAAAGGAAAGCTTATGAAAGTGATCGAGGGTGGCTTCCCAGCGCCAAATGCAAAAATTGCTATCGTTATTTCTCGTTTCAACAGTTTTATTAACGAAAGCCTACTTTCTGGTGCGATCGATACACTAAAGCGTCACGGACAAGTAAGCGAAGACAACATCACGGTTGTGCGTTGTCCAGGTGCCGTAGAACTACCTCTAGTAGCTCAGCGTGTTGCTAAAACTGGCAAATTCGACGCTATTGTTTCTCTAGGGTCTGTTATTCGCGGTGGAACGCCTCACTTTGACTATGTTTGTAGTGAAATGAACAAAGGTCTAGCACAAGTGTCTATGGAATTCAGCATTCCAGTAGCATTTGGTGTTTTGACTGTTGATACGATCGATCAAGCGATTGAACGCGCAGGAACCAAGGCTGGTAATAAAGGTGCAGAGGCTGCACTAAGCGCACTTGAAATGATTAATGTACTATCTGAAATTGATTCCTAATGGGGGCCAGTGTGAAACCAGCCGCACGTCGTAACGCACGTCAATTCGCTCTACAGGCGATCTACTCATGGCAAATTACTAAAGAGAATGTTGCCAAGATTGAAGAACAGTTTTTGTCTGGCGACAAATACGATGAAGAAGAACTTCATGCATCTGAGCCAGCGCTTGCTGCTCCAGAGACAGACGTAGCTTACTTCCGTGAACTATTAAGCGGTGTTGTACTTAGCCACGCTGAGCTAGATAGCAAAATTCGTCCATACATCTCTCGTCCTATGCAGGATTTAGATATGATGGAACTTGCTCTTCTTCGCCTTGCTATGTACGAGATGACTCGTCGCGAAGATGTTCCTTACAAAGTTGTTATCAATGAAGCGATTGAACTTGCAAAAGTTTTCGCAGCAGAAGATAGCCACAAGTTTGTGAATGGTGTACTTGATAAAGCAGCACCTCACATTCGTAAGAAATAACGATTTCTTCAATGAAAAGGTCAGCACATGCTGACCTTTTTTGTATCAAAAGCTTTTACATCAAAAAGTAAGTGAATTATGTCTGGTGAATTTAATCTGATAGACAAATACTTCGTCGGTCGTCAGAGCCAACGTAAAGATGTCCATCTAGCCGCTGGTGATGATTGCGCTTTGGTCAAAGCGCCAGCTAATGTTCAGATTGCGATTAGCACGGATACATTGGTAGCTGGAACGCATTTCTTAGCCGACGCGAACCCAGCATGGGTCGCACACAAAGCATTGGCTTCTAACATCAGTGATTTGGCGGCGATGGGCGCAACGCCTGCGTGGGTGAGCTTTGCATTAACGATGCCTGAGCCAGATGAAGAATGGCTTGCACCTTTCTGTGATGCATTTTTCGAACTGGCTGATTACTATGGTATTCAGTTAATAGGCGGTGATACCACCAAAGGCCCATTGTGTCTGACACTGACGGTGCAAGGTTTTGTACCTGAAGACAAAGCGCTCACGCGATCCGGCGCCAAGCCTGGGGATTGGGTATACGTAACGGGAAACCTTGGCGATGCAAAAGCTGGCTTGGATGTGATTCTAGATGACTCTCTGCGCAGTAGAGCCGGCGCGGAAGCACTAGAGCGAGCTCATTACCTTAGTTCTCCGCGTGTGCTTGCTGGACAAGCTCTTGTTGGCTTAGCCTCTTCGGCGATAGATATTTCAGATGGTTTAATCTCTGATATTAAGCACATTTTACAGCGATCTCAGGTTGGAGTGAGTATTGATGTCTCTCAGCTACCGATCTCTTCAGAATTAGTCCAGTTTTTAGATGATAAGATCAGCGCGCAGCAGTATGCTTTAGCAAGTGGCGAAGAATACGAGTTGTGTTTTACCGTGCCGGAGCAAAATCGAGGCTCGTTACAAAGCGCTTTATCTCATACTGGCTGTAAGGTCACATGTATTGGTCAAATCCGACCAAATGGAACCTTCGAGCTGCATGATAACAATCAACCACTTGATTGGGACTTAAGTGGCTTCGACCACTTTAAATGATCTGAGCTAAGCTCTAGCCAAGAGCCTGTTACTATTGAGCAACTCACAGGCATGACGATTGAAACCAAACTAGCAGTATAGGTTTAAGGATATGACCAACCCTCTTTCTCTGATTTCATTAAAGAACCCGTGGCATCTATTGGCGACGGGTTTTGGCAGTGGATTATCCCCGTTTATCCCTGGAACAATGGGCACACTGGCGGCCGTGCCTTTCTTTTTGTTGTTGGCACAATTACCATTTACGGCGTATGTCATTGTTGTTCTGATTTCGTGTGTGATCGGCATTCAAATATGCCAAGTGACGTCTGCAGACATGAAGGTGCATGATCATGGTTCAATCGTATGGGATGAGTTTGCAGGCTTTTGGATTACGATGAGCATTGTACCTGCACTGAATATTCCACTCACTGAATGGAAGTGGTTGATCACTGGCTTCATCTTATTTCGTTTTTTCGATATGGTAAAACCTTGGCCAATTGGGTGGCTAGATAAGCGAGTTCACGGTGGGCTGGGTATTATGGTTGATGATATCGTGGCGGGAGTTATGGCCGGTGTTGCCCTGTTTCTAGTCGCAAAATATGCGGGCTGGATGAACTAAACACTGAACGTAAAAAAGGGATGCTATGAACATCCCTTTTTACATTCTATTTTGCTAAATAATCCAAGATGGATTTTTCAATTCCTTTTGCATCGAGACCAAGCTCTTCATGCAGTTCATCTTGTGTTCCCTGATGAATAAACTCATCTGGTAAACCTAGGTTCAACACAGGTTTAATGATTTTATCTTTCATCATGAACTCAACGACACCAGCGCCAGCACCACCCGCGATAACATTTTCTTCTAACGTCACGAGCACGTCATGATCTGCGGCTAGTTGACGAATCAATGCCTCATCGAGCGGCTTCACAAAGCGCATATCAGCAACAGTGGCGTTAAGGTATTCTGCCGCTTCTAGCGCGTTGCCCAAGAAAGTACCAAAGTTCAGAATAGCAACTTTTTCACCTTGGCGAACCATGCGCCCTTTACCGATTTCTAACGCCGTAAACTCAGTTTCGATTTCTACGCCCATGCCGCTACCACGAGGGTATCGAACCGCACTCGGGCCAGAATGCTTATGGCCAGTGTAAAGCATTTGTCGGCACTCGTTTTCGTCGCTTGGCGCCATGATCACCATGTTCGGAATACAGCGCATAAAGCTCAAATCGA
Organism: Vibrio sp. OPT41; assembly: GCF_015163595.1. Classification (NCBI taxonomy): domain Bacteria; kingdom Pseudomonadati; phylum Pseudomonadota; class Gammaproteobacteria; order Vibrionales; family Vibrionaceae; genus Vibrio; species Vibrio sp. OPT41. The sequence goes on from NZ_JADDYH010000015.1 coordinate 165,576, forward strand.
ACGCACCTTGGTGAGTTTGACCATCTGCGCCAACGAGACCTGCGCGGTCGATCGCAAACATCACTGGTAAGTCCATGATCGCGATGTCGTGGATCAATTGGTCATAACCACGTTGCAAGAAAGTCGAATAGATAGCAACGATTGGATGATCGCCCGCAATTGCCATGCCTGTTGCCAGTGTTACAGCGTGCTGCTCAGCAATCGCCACATCAAAGTATTGGTCTGGGTACTCTTTTGAGAAACGCACCATACCCGAGCCTTCGCGCATCGCTGGCGTAATTGCCATTAGCTTAGGATCTTGGGCCGCCATGTCACATAAAAAGTCACCGAAGATCTTTGAGTAAGTTGGCTTACCGCCACTGCTCTTCGGCAGACAATTATGCGTTGGATCGAATTTAGGAACACCATGGTAGCCGATAGGATCTTTCTCGGCAGGCTCATAACCTTTGCCTTTCTTGGTCATGATGTGTAGGAACTGAGGACCTTTGAGCTCACGCATATTTTTCAGCGTTTTGACGAGTTCATTGACGTCGTGTCCATCAATCGGGCCAATGTAATTAAAGCCGAACTCTTCGAACAGAGTACCAGGCACTACCATGCCTTTTAGGTGCTCTTCCGTACGGCGAACCAACTCTTTAATAGGTGGGACACCAGACAGCACTTTCTTGCCGCCTTCACGGATAGAAGTGTACAAGCTGCCAGAAAGTACTTTCGCAAGGTGGTTATTCAGGGCGCCGACGTTTTCTGAAATCGACATTTCGTTGTCGTTCAAAATCACCAACATATCAGGATGAACGTCGCCAGCGTGGTTCATGGCTTCGAATGCCATGCCTGCTGTAATTGCGCCATCACCAATCACACTGACGATTTTGCGACCTTTACCTTCTTTTTGTGCGCTGATGGCCATGCCAAGACCTGCACTAATCGATGTCGAAGAGTGGCCGACAGATAAGGTGTCATATTCACTTTCTTCACGCCAAGGGAAAGGGTGTAGACCATCCTTTTGGCGAATTGTTGGCATTTTATCGCGACGTCCGGTGAGGATTTTATGCGGGTAAGCCTGATGACCAACATCCCAGATCAATTTGTCGATAGGGGTGTTGTAAACATAATGCAGAGCGACAGTTAGCTCCACGGTGCCTAAGCCAGACGCTAAGTGTCCGCTAGATTGGCTCACTGAATTTAGCAGATACGTTCGCAGTTCATCACACAGATTTGGTAATGTTTCTTTCGGAAGAAGACGTAATTCTTCCGGTGTATTTGCTAACGCCAGTGTTGGGTACTTTGAAATATCAAGAGTCATATAAATGCGCGCTTATAGTGTTAATTTTTGCGCTCGATGACATATCGGGCGAACTCTTCGAGTAACTGAGTATTGTATGGGATAGCTTCCAATGCTTGAAGTGCTTCCTGTAACAGAGTGTGAGCTTTCTCTATGGCTCCCTCTAAACCCAGCAGGGAAGGATAAGTGCTCTTATTCAGACCTTGGTCGGAACCTTGAGGCTTACCCAGTGTTTCTGTGTCACTGATGATATCAAGAATATCGTCTTGAACCTGAAACGCCAAACCAATTGCTTTTGAGTAGCGCTCCAAGTGAGGTAGAACCTCGATACCTTTCTCACCAGCAGCTAATGCACCTAATTTTACCGCACAATCAATCAGAGCTCCGGTTTTTTTACGGTGTATCTCTTCCATTTCTTCAAGAGAAACTAGGCGATTTTCCGCGCCTAAATCTAAGGCTTGCCCTACACACATGCCGCTGGCACCAGAGGAATGCGCTAAGGCTTTGATCATATTGATGCGTTGAGCTTCTGCCGCCGAGCTTAATTGACCATCAGAAATAATAGTGAAGGCAAGAGTTTGTAGTGCATCACCTGTCAGTATTGCGGTTGCTTCATCAAACTTAATATGACAAGTTGGTTGACCTCGACGCAGTTCATCATCGTCCATGGCTGGCAGATCATCATGAATGAGTGAGTAGGCATGTATACATTCGATAGCAGCGGCGGGGGTGTCTAAGTCTTCAGGTTTACAGCCGAGCATTTGACCTGTGATGTAAACAAGAAAAGGGCGAACGCGTTTCCCACCTAGCAAAAGGCCGTATTTCATTGCTTGAATCAATGGCTGCTCTTGATATGGAAGCTGATCGAGCCACAAATTCAATTGCTGATTGTTTCTTTGTTGAAAAGACGTCAATGTCTGTTGCATCACATTGCTCACTACTGATTGTTATTCTGAATCTGGTTTGAAGTCACTCAGTGGTGCTTCATCATCTTCACTAAGAAGAATGCTCACGCGCTGTTCGGCGTCGCTTAATTTAGTTTGGCCTGCACGAGCTAAGGCAATGCCTCGTTCAAACTTACGCAGGGCATCATCTAGAGCAAGATCGCCATTTTCTAATTGATCAACCAAGCTATCAAGCTCTTCAATGGTTGCTTCAAAGGTCATGTTTTCTGGTTTCTTGACCGCCATCTTTTTTCTGCCTTAATCAAGCCTCGGGTAAGATGCACGAAAGTTACCTTAGCCTAGTAACTTGGTCAAATTTAACCTTATATAATTGTCACAAAATTAGCGTTCAACGAGTCTAAGCGATGAAACCCCATATTTTGGTTGAGGTTGTTAAGTGTAATTTGTGATCCATTAGCTAAGATTTTTCTAAAAATTCTGCGCGAGTTGTCGATACAGGTAATAATCCGCCCAATGGCAGTATTTGAGTATAGCGTGAGGAGTGCTTTGTGGATTTAGCAACCCTATTAGGTTTGATTGGTGGTTTTGCATTCGTCATTATGGCGATGGTGCTTGGTGGCAGCATCGGCATGTTTGTCGATGTCACGTCGATCCTTATTGTCGTTGGCGGCTCAATATTCGTCGTGTTGATGAAGTTCACAATGGGACAGTTTTTTGGTGCGACAAAGATTGCTGGCAAAGCCTTCATGTTTAAAGCGGATGAACCCGAAGACCTGATCGCAAAAATTGTGGAAATGGCCGATGCGGCGCGTAAAGGTGGTTTTCTTGCTCTTGAAGAGATGGAAATAAACAACACATTCATGCAGAAAGGCATTGATCTACTGGTTGATGGCCATGATGCCGACGTTGTGAGAGCGGCACTCAAAAAAGACATCGCGCTTACGGATGAACGACATACGCAAGGTACTGGCGTATTTCGCGCCTTTGGCGACGTTGCTCCTGCGATGGGAATGATTGGCACCTTGGTTGGTCTTGTTGCGATGCTTTCAAACATGGATGACCCTAAAGCGATTGGACCAGCAATGGCCGTTGCACTCTTGACCACATTGTATGGCGCGATCCTGTCCAATATGGTGTTTTTCCCTATTGCGGATAAGCTTTCTCTTCGCCGTGACCAAGAAACGCTAAATCGCCGTTTGATCATGGATGGCGTATTAGCGATTCAAGATGGCCAAAACCCGCGAGTGATCGATAGTTACTTGAAGAACTACCTCAATGAAGGTAAACGTGCCCTTGAGATTGACGAGTAACTTGGAGAGTAGTGATGGATGATGAAGATAACAAATGCGATTGTCCGCCACCCGGTCTCCCGTTATGGATGGGGACATTCGCGGACTTAATGTCGCTACTGATGTGTTTCTTTGTTCTTCTACTCTCGTTTTCTGAGATGGATGTACTGAAGTTCAAACAAATTGCAGGATCAATGAAATTTGCCTTCGGTGTGCAAAATCAGCTTGAAGTGAAAGACATTCCCAAAGGTACTAGCATTATTGCCCAAGAGTTTCGACCGGGTCGGCCGGAACCAACTCCGATTGATGTCATCATGCAGCAAACCATGGACATCACTCAGCAGACGCTCGAATTTCATGAAGGGGAGTCTGATCGAGCTGGTGGCACAAAACGTGATGAAGGCAAGTTAACGGGTGGGCAATCGCCAGAAACGTCAACTCAAAACAATGAATCTGCCGAAGCGGACATGCAGCAACAGCAATCTAAAGAGATGTCGCAAGAGATGGAAACCTTGATGGAAAGCATCAAGAAAGCCTTAGAGCGAGAGATTGAACAAGGCGCCATTGAAGTTGAAAACCTCGGTCAGCAGATTGTTATACGTATGCGTGAAAAAGGTGCATTCCCAGAAGGTTCGGCCTTCTTGCAGCCTAAGTTTCGCCCTTTAGTTCGTCAGATTGCAGAGCTAGTAAAAGATGTGCCAGGCATTGTTCGAGTATCTGGCCATACAGACAATCGACCGCTAGATTCGGAACTTTATCGCTCTAACTGGGATCTCTCTTCTCAGCGCGCAGTATCAGTCGCGCAAGAGATGGAGAAAGTGAGAGGCTTCTCTCATCAACGTTTAAGAGTACGAGGCATGGCGGATACGGAGCCCTTGTTACCGAATGATTCTGATGACAATCGCGCACTTAACCGACGGGTTGAAATCAGCATTATGCAAGGCGAGCCTCTCTACAGTGAAGAAGTGCCGGTAATTCAATAACTAGGCTTTAGTTTTAAGTCAGTAAAGAGACAAGAAAGCGAGCAGATTGCTCGCTTTTTTTGTTTTTCCAATCCGCTTGGGTGTATAATCTTGCGCCTTAAAAGTGAGCTCAGACTACTTTTTGTGACTGAAACGCGGTTTTACTGCGTATGAAGTATTGAAGTTGAGTGTCACTCTTTGTTGATTGCGAAACTAACCTGCGAATTAGACTATGAAATTTATTGTAAAGCCCCATCCAGAAATTTTTGTAAAAAGTGAATCTGTGCGTAAGCGCTTCACAAAGATTTTAGAGTGCAACATTCGTAACATCATTAAGAGCCGCACGGAGTCTGTCGCGGTATTTAACCGTCGTGATCACATTGAAGTGACCTCTGAGAGTAACGAATTCCACGCTGAAGTTCTTGAGGTTTTGACTCATACACCAGGCATTCACCACGTACTGGAAGTGAAGCAAACTGAATTTAAAGACTTGCACGATATCTTCGAGCAAGTGCTAGAACTCAACCGTGCTGCACTCGAAAATAAAACCTTTGTTGTACGTGCGAAGCGTCGTGGCAAGCATGACTTTACCTCTATTGAACTAGAGCGTTATGTAGGCGGTGGTTTAAATCAAGCGATTGAAAGCGCTAGTGTTAAGCTACGAAACCCAGACGTGACGATCAAGGTAGAAGTCTCGAACGACAAGCTAAACCAAGTATTGTCTCGTCATAAAGGCCTAGGTGGTTTCCCTCTGGGTACGCAAGAAGACGTGTTAAGCCTGATCTCGGGTGGTTTCGATTCTGGTGTTTCAAGCTATCTTCATATCAAGCGTGGTTCAAAAGTACATTACTGCTTCTTTAACTTGGGTGGTCCAGCACACGAAATCGGCGTTAAGCAGGTTTCTCACTACCTATGGAACAAATACGGTTCTTCAGCAAAAGTACGTTTTATCTCAGTTGATTTCGAGCCTGTGGTTGCGGAAATCCTAGAGAAAGTCGATGACGGCCAAATGGGCGTGATCTTGAAGCGTATGTTCATGCGTGCAGCAGGCATGATCGCTCAGAAGATGAAGATCGAAGCATTGGTAACAGGTGAAGCGCTAGGTCAAGTATCGAGCCAAACGCTAACCAATCTACGCCACATCGATAACGTAACAGACACGCTGATTCTGCGTCCGCTTATCAACTGGGATAAAGAAGACATCATCAATCTAGCACGTGAAATCGGCACAGAAGATTTCGCAAAGACAATGCCAGAATACTGTGGTGTTATCTCTAAGAAGCCAACCGTGAAAGCGGTGAAAGGCAAGCTAGAAGCTGAAGAAGAGAAATTCGACTTCAGTATCCTTGAGCAAGTGGTTCAAGAAGCTCGCATGATGGACATTCGTGATATCGCGAAAGAGTCTGAGCAAGCCGCACCAGAAGTAGAGCAAGTTCAAGCGGTAGAAGAGCACGCGGTTGTGCTAGATATTCGTAGTCCTGAAGAGGAAGACGATAACCCACTTGAAATCGAAGGTGTGGATGTGAAACATATCCCTTTCTACAAGCTGGGTACACAGTTTGGTGACTTAGACCAGTCTAAGACATACCTACTTTACTGTGACCGCGGTGTGATGAGCCGTCTGCAAGCGCTTTACTTGCAAGAGCAAGGCTTCAGCAACGTAAAAGTTTACCGTCCATAGCTGACTGTTAAAATACGTTAAAAGGCGCAAATTGAGACATCAATTTGCGCCTTTTTTGTTTTTGATCGCGTTACAGACAACCATTACTTAGCATAATGTTGAGGCTCATCGCAAAGCCATACACTTTGTGTTGATATAACGATAATTAATCCGAAAGAAGAGTAATAAAGTGATATTGCTGCCAGATATGCGGATGAGATTTTTGATAGATAAAAAAACACCGCCTAATTTAGGCGGTGTAACAAATTTGACAGACAGGTCAAAAATAAATACAGGAAGTATATGTTTTGTCACAGGGAGTGTGGACAAAACATTATGGTAGAAATCTACCTAACTCGAAATACGAGTTTGCAAACACAACATCGCAACAACGAAGCCAATTGATTTCCAAAGAAATCAAGCCGTTCAGGCCCGTGTTGCGGGGTGAAATATAGAATTTATCTGGCTGTTCGACAACGGACATTTTATAATGTTTCAGATTAAAAAAACTAATCCTATTAGAGGTCCCATATGTCTCGCAGATTGCCTCCATTAAATTCGCTTCGAGTCTTCGAAGCGGCTGCTCGTCATCTCAGTTTTACACGAGCAGCAGAAGAGTTATTTGTTACTCAAGCCGCGGTCAGTCACCAGATTAAAGCGCTTGAAGAGTTCTTATCATTGAAGCTCTTCCGTCGACGTAATCGTTCTTTGTTGTTAACAGAAGAAGGCCAAAGTTACTTTCTCGATATCAAAGATATTTTCACCTCGATTGCGGAAGCGACAGATAAGGTGTTGGAACGTAGCGAAAAAGGGGCATTGACGATTAGCCTACCGCCGAGTTTTGCTATCCAATGGCTTGTACCTCGTTTGGCCGATTTTAATGCTCAAGAGCCCGATATCGATGTACGTATTAAAGCCGTAGATATGGATGAAGGCTCACTGACTGATGATGTTGATGTGGCGATCTACTATGGCCGTGGGAACTGGCCAGGTTTGCGAGCAGATAAATTGTACCAAGAGTTTTTGATCCCACTTTGTTCACCTTCATTACTTTTGGGTAACAAACCATTAGAATCTTTAAGTGACCTCAAATTACATACTTTGTTACACGATACTTCGCGTAAAGACTGGAAGCAGTTTGCTCGTCATTACAACATTGAAGGCATCAACGTAAACCACGGTCCTATTTTTAGTCACTCAACGATGGTGCTACAGGCTGCTGCGCACGGTCAGGGGGTCGCGCTCGGTAACAACGTACTCGCCAAACCTGAAATGGAAGCCGGACGACTCATTGCACCATTCGACGAGGTGTTGATATCTAAGAATGCATTCTATGTGGTGTGTCATGAACAGCAGGCAGATATGGGCCGAATCGCAACGTTTAGAGACTGGATGTTAGCAACCGCGAGAAAAGAACAAGAGGAAGTATTGGATGAATCACTGGATAGCTGAGGGACCTGAAAACGGACCGCTGTTTATTTTTGCTCACGGCGCAGGTGCGGGGATGGAGCATGACTTCATGACAGCTGTCGCCAAAGGATTAGTGGAGCAAGGTATTCGTGTAGTGCGTTTTAATTTCCCTTACATGGTGAAACGTTCGGAAGATGGCAAAAAGCGTCCGCCCGATCGCGCGCCAAAGTTGCTCGAAGCATACAGCGAAGTGATCGCTCACTTTACTTCTTCTCCCGTGGTTATTGGTGGTAAGTCAATGGGCGGTCGTATGTCGAGCTTGTTGGCTGAAAATGAGCTGGTGGCGGGCATTGCCTGTTTAGGGTTTCCATTTCACCCGCCGGGAAAGCCAGAGAAATACAAAGGCGAACACTTAGCAACCATTGAGAAACCTACGCTGATTCTGCAAGGGGAACGAGACACCTTTGGTAAGCGTGAGGAATTCGATGATTTCGTCCTTTCGTCACAAGTAACGGTGAGCTTTTTACCTGATGGTGACCACAGCTTCAAACCGCGCAAGATCTCAGGTCATACTGAAGTGGGTAACATTGCACTCGCGATAGAGCAGTTAGCGGCGTTTATAAAAGAGGTGTACAGTGAAAAGTAAGTGGTTACTCTCATTCTCTGCTCTGTCTGGGCTGATTTCGGTCGCTCTTGGAGCATTTGCTGCTCATGGGCTAAAAGCGACACTGGCCCCTTATTTGCTCGGTGTGTTTGAGACCGGAGTTCTGTATCAATTTATTCACACGTTGGCGATTGTGTTTTGTGCCATTCTGCTTCTGCTCAATTTGGGACAAAAAGCACAAAAATATTTTTTCATTGCGGCGATTTGCTTTATTATCGGCATCTTTTGTTTTAGCGGCAGTCTTTACGCGCTGGCGCTGACGGGCATTAAGTGGTTTGGGCCAATTACTCCTGTGGGAGGATTACTGTTCATGATTGGTTGGTGTCTGTTCTTTTTTGCTGCGTTCAATATCAAAGAGGTCTCCAAGTGAAACAACTAATGCTCTATTGCCGTTCTGGCTTTGAGAAAGAGTGTGCTGGTGAAATTCAGGACAAAGCGACACAGTTGGAAGTGTATGGCTTCCCTCGTGTGAAGAGAAACTCAGGTTATGTTGTCTTCGAGTGTTACCAAGATGGAGATGCCGACAAACTTGCGAGAGGTTTAGACTTTAAGTCTTTAATTTTTGCTCGACAAATGTTTGCGGTAGCAGCTGAGTTTCAATCGTTGCCAAGTGATGACCGCATTAGTCCAATTTTGAATGAACTAGCAGACATTGAAGCATTCCCTCGTTGTGGTGATTTGAGAATTGAAACGCCAGATACAAATGAAGCGAAAGAGCTACTGAAATTCTGCCGTAAGTTTACCGTCCCAATGCGTCAAGCGTTGCGCGGCAAAGGCTTAATGCTGAACAAAGATAACGCGAAAAAACCAGTACTGCACATTTGCTTTGTTGAGCCTGGCCACTGTTACGTTGGTTACTCTTACACTGACAACAACTCACAGTTCTTCATGGGTATCCCTCGCCTTAAATTCCCAGCAGACGCTCCAAGTCGTTCAACACTTAAACTGGAAGAAGCATTTCATGTCTTTATTCCACGTGAAGAGTGGGATGAGCGTTTGGCACCAGGTATGTGGGGTGTGGATTTAGGTGCATGTCCAGGCGGTTGGACGTACCAATTAGTGAAGCGCTCAATGTTCGTTCACTGCGTAGATAACGGCATGATGGCAGACAGTTTGATGGAAACTGGCCAGATCAAGCACCATATGGTGGATGGTTTTAAGTTCGAACCAGACCGCAAGAACGTAACATGGATTGTTTGTGACATGGTGGAAAAGCCAGCTCGTGTTGCTCACCTGATGGGACAGTGGCTGTTAAAAGGTTGGGCAAAAGAGGCCATCTTTAACCTTAAGCTGCCAATGAAAGGGCGTTATGACGAAGTGCTGCAAGACCTTGAAAATCTGAAGCAGTTCCTCATTGATAATAAGGTAAAGTTCAAGCTACAAGCTAAACATTTGTATCATGATCGTGAAGAGATCACGATTCATATCCAATGTCTGTCGAATATTTCACCTTACTAACTTTATTCCCCGAGTCTTTTGGGAATAGTGATTAGAATAGAAAAAGCGCCTTCAAATGGCGCTTTTTTAATATCTGCCGGATTTCATGGTGTGAAACTTCCATCGGGCACTACTTCGCTTTGTTTGGCCCTAAAAAGCGAATATCTTGCAAGTTAAAGCCTAGTTCGATATCGCACTTTAAAGCGGCGACGCGTTTACATAAACGAGCAGACTCAATGTGCTCGTCCAATTTTTTACGGTATTTCGGTACGAGGTCTTCACTAGCGTAGGCAGCTTCAATACTCTCAAACTGAGTGAGAATCTCTTTCGCTGCTTTCGGGCCAATTCCAGGTACGCCCGGAACCTGGCTAGAGCTTATCCCTGTTAATCCCCAGTAATCCGCTAGTTGACTTGGTTTTACGCCGAACTCTTTTTCGATAAATGGTTCATCTAACCAACGATGTTGGAAATAATCACGGATTTGTAGGGTAGGGGAAAGCAGCTGGCAGTAACCTTTGTCAGTCGAAACGATGGTGACCTTTTCACCATGGCTGGCCACTTTCGTTGCGAGTGTAGCAACCAAATCATCTGCTTCATCGCCTTCAGACAGCAATGAATCAATACCTTGCTCCCACCACGTTTGTTGAATCGCATCTAACCCTTGCAGTAGTGGCTGAGGCATTGGTTTTCGGTTTTGCTTATAGTCAGGGAGAATTTCAGCGCGCCAACCTCTGTCTTGTTCGTGGTGATCAAAAACTGCGATGATGTGTGTCGGGTTGGCTTCTGACATAATGCGAGTTAGGGTTCTTTGCGTTGTGCTTATGGTTCTTGCTATGTCGGTTGGATCTGGTTGTGCTGAGTGCACTCGGCGGATCAGGTTTAGGGCATCAATGATAACAAGATGAATAGACATAATGACTTAGCAATAAAAAAGGGGCGTAATGCCCCTAGTGTAACGAATGCTAGCCTGACTATCGACCACCAATTTCCGGGTGAGCGATTCGATAACACGGTTCGTAGTCTGAACCGCCAGGTAATTTCATTCGGTGCTGTTCGACAAAGTCTTTTAGCAACTTATCGAGTTTTTTCATGAGGACTGCGTCGCCATGAATGGTGAAAGGCCCTCTACGTTCTATTTCTCGAATACCTTCAGCCTTTACGTTACCTGCCACTATGCCAGAGAAGGCTTGACGCAAGTTGGCCGCTAAAACTTGCGGTTCTTGATCTAGGCTTAAATCCAATTGTTCCATCGACTCATGAGTAGGTTCAAATGGCAGTTGGAAGTTTGGCTCAATTTTCAATGACCAGTTAAAGCTGTACGCATCGCCTTTCTCTTTTCGGTGAAGGCGTACCGAGTCCATGGAGCGTTTCATAATACGAGCGACTTCTGCCGGGTCGTCAATGATGATCTCGTAGTGCTTTTGCCCTTCCTCACCAAGTGTGTCGCGAATGAACTCATCAATAGAGCGGAAGTACTCTTCACTCTCTTTTGGTCCTGTTAATACGATAGGCATTGGCTGATCGGCGTTATCCGGGTGCATCATGATGCCAAGAATGTACAGTAGCTCTTCCGCTGTGCCCGGGCCACCTGGGAAAATAACGATACCATGAGCCATACGGACGAAAGCTTCCAAGCGCTTTTCGATGTCGGGCATGATGACCAGCTCATTTACTATTGGGTTTGGTGGCTCGGCCGCAATAATCGAGGGTTCGGTTAAACCAAGATAACGTTGCTGAGTATAACGTTGCTTTGCGTGCCCAATTGCTGCACCTTTCATCGGCCCTTCCATTGCACCAGGGCCGCAACCTGTGCAGATGTTAAGTTCACGCAGGCCCAGTTCGTTACCCACTTCACGTGTGTACTGATACTCCACTCCATTGATAGAGTGACCACCCCAACATACGACAAGATTCGGTGCGATACCTGGAGTTAATGCTCTGGCATTACGAAGAATGCCGAACACGAGGTTCGTAATGTGAATTGGGTTAGTAAGGTTGAGCCGCTGGGCGTCTGCCAAATGCATGTTTACGTAAACGATATCACGCAATACGGAGAACAGATGCTCTTGGATACCTTTAATTATTTCGCCGTCAACAAAAGCGTGCTCTGGCGGATTAGTCAGCTCAAGCTTAATACCACGCTCACGACGCACGACGTTGACATCAAACGATTGGTATTTATCGAGCAGTTCTTTCGAGTTATCGGTATGGCTACCGGAGTTCAACACCGCTAATGTGCAATTACGGTACAGCTGATAAAGTTCACTCGAGGCTGTGTTCTTTAAGCGCTCTACTTCTAGTTGAGATAGCAAGTCCATGCTACCAGCGGGGCTTATATGGGTAATCATAACGCCTCCTTGTGTTGCATTAATTTGAGGGAAAGTACCAACTTACCTTTTTGGTGTTATACGTATGGTTTGATGAAAGGTAGTTGGCCGATTTGGTTTTATGGTTATCAACTCCCAAGCAACCTCAAGATGATACATTTGCCTTTTATAAATACATCATCTTGAAGTGACTTGGGTTTTTACAGCTTAGCAGACTAAAAGGGAAGAAATGTGATAACTCGTTGAAAATGGGTGGTTATAAAGCGTAGATTGCACCAAATTTGGTTTGTTTGCTCGCTTTTTGTACGAATATTAGCTCCAGTTAAGCTGGTTTGTTCCACGTTTTTTAGCGTCCGCAAGCATCTTGCCAAGACGATCGAGCACATACTCTGGCGTATCGGACTCTTTGAAAGACGTCGATACAGCAGCTAAGGTAATCATGATATTTTGCTCACGGAACTTAAAGGGTAATTGGCTAATATCACGCTGGATATGCTTAATCAGATCCAGTGTGTATTCTTCAGATTGTTCCGGGACGAGTAGAATAAACTCCTCGCCACCAAAGCGAGCTACTGTTTCCGTTTCTGATACGCGCTTGTTAATAGTACGAGCGATGATCTTCAGCGCTTTATCGCCAGCCGTATAACCATAGCTATCATTCACCGCTTTGAAGTTGTCTACATCAAACAGCACAACACGAAGGTTTTGCTGAGAGCGAATCCAACGGCGATACTCTAGCTCTAGTCGATCGTTAAATGCAGTGCGGTTATAAACTTTAGTCAGCGGGTCGAGCAACATACGCTGAGCTTGGTCATCTAAGCGTCGACGATAATCTTGCGTAGTTTCAAATACCGCTTCGAGTTGGTTCTTACTGTAACTTAACCGCTCTTGCAGCGCTTGCTCTCGCTCTTCCGTCATTTTCAGTCGCTCTGTCAGCGACGCCATTTTTTCGAGAAGAGGCGTGATTTCTTTTTTCACAACCGCGATATCTTGAGCTTGATTAAGTGACTTTTGGCTTAATTCAACCAAGCTGTTCATTTCTGTGTTGAGCTCTTGGCGGTGTTCAAAGTAGGTATGATGCTGGTCGACGTTCTGATGAACGGTTTTTAGGTTACTTGCGAGAGAAGTGTTCAGCTGATCAAGGAATTGGCTAGACGCCTCGCGCTCGAACTTTGTTGCTTCGACAACCAATTTCAGCGTTGAGAGCGTAAGCTCAATGAGAGACTCGGCACTCACGCCAAGGAGCAACTTAGCGCGAATATCCAGCAATCTATCGCCTGATTCTCCCTCGAAATCCAGCTCTGTAATAGTATGTTGGAGGTCGCTGGCTAAGCACTCAAGCTGAGATCTGTCGGGATTGTTTTCAAATTCACTAAGATGTAGACGTGAATTAGACGTGATGATTTTCAGAGCGCGTTCGTAAATACTCAGTAGCTTAGTGGCTTGATCAGCTTTATTGCTGGCGTGAACTTCAGAGAAACTCATCAGGTTCCGTAGTTCACGTTTTAACTGCGCAGGTAAGCCCGTGACACGTTGCAGTGTTTCACCACTGTGCTTGATTTGTTCGTCAAGGTAACCGTTCTGTTTATCCATCGTCTTCGACTGCTGTTTGAGCATCCTCTCTAATACCGCTAAACGCGGGATAAGAGTGCTGATATCTTTTTGATGTTGCAGCTCTTGTTGGATTTCAAATAGGTAGTTGGATACCTGAGTATTCGAACCCTGGCAAGCTGAAGACAATGATGCCACAACGCGTTTAAGAACTTGTTGTTCACGTTTGAATTTGAGTGAAGTATCACGATGAGTCAGTCTGAGTTGGTCAAGTTGACAACTCAGCTGATGCAGCTGCGACTGAATATCGGATTCCAAGATTCCCATGAAGTGACTACGGTTAAGTCCATGTACTACTGACAATTATCTGATAATAACAAAAAACTTTATAGCGTCATTAGTTATTACGTTCAACAGGCGTTTAATTATCCATTTTTTAATATTTTCTTGATGTCGTCCTCATTCTTGTAGGACGAATGGATCTTGATCAGGCCTTGGCTAATGGCATGTTGACAGGCAGTTCTTATGTTACCTGTTGCAAAGCTAGCAGCAGGCGCATTATCGATGGCTTTTAAGAACACCCAGTGGCTTTGCTTATCCTTCAAGCTGACTTCTCGTGCGATGTGAGTCGCAAGCAACAACAGATCGAGTAATTCCTCATCGTTAATTGCAGTGTAGGCTCGGGGTAAGAACGGATAATCGCTGATGCCCATACGAATAATACGATTGACGTTGTGCTGCTGTGCGAACTCATCCACCCAAGTCTGGAATTTTTCGAACATGACTTCGGCAGAAGCATCACGGTCAGCGTTCGGTTCTATATAGAGTAAGTTCGCATCTGAGAAATGGTAAAGACGCGACGGTTTTTCTATTTTTTCCGCAAGGAAATCGCCAAATGCACGTTCTAGTTCTAGACCTGCCTTATAACCATTATGGACGTACATGCTTCGCAAGAATGGTAAATCGATCATAACAAAGCGTAGGCGATCATTAAGTGGTTCGTGGATCAATTCACCCATTTGCCATTGCTCGAAAGTTTCGCTCGACTTTTTCAATGAGCGAGACAGCTTAACGTTCAGCATACGCAAGTTACGTAAACGAGAGCGAGAGTGGGTGAAGAGGTCGTTACGCAGTTTTTCGATTTCACTTGCTTGGCGCTGCATAATGACACCGCGGCGCATAATGAACAAAAACATGACCAATACAGTAATAAACAATGCAAATGAGATTTTCTGGAATTTACGATGCTCTCTTTCCACTTGCTCTAAGCGTTCTGATTGACCGATGTAATGGATGGTTTGTTCGGCAAATTCTTTTTGCTGACGGAACGCATCTTCACTGATTTGGTTAAGCTGCTTTTGTTCTAGACGAACGAGGTTGGTGTATTTTTTATAAGCTTGCAGAGAAAGTTTGTATTCGCCTGCCTGCTCGTAACCCAACCCAAGTAAACGGTATGACTGCTGCTTAATGAAGTTGTTATTTTCAGGTGACTTTTCAGCAAGCGCTAACGCCAGCTTTGCATTAGTAATGACGTCTTTACTGTCATTTTGATGATAAGCCAGACCTGACTGAAGCAGGGCAGCCTTTGCTTCAAGCTTAGGAATATTGGTGTATTCTAAAAGCTCTTTAGAGCGGTCTAAGTACTGCTCTGCTAGCGCGTAGTTATAGAGTTGTAGGTAGGTAGCCGCCAAGCTTAAGCGAATTTTAATGATTCTATTGATGTTCTTACTGGTACTTTCATGGTCAAGCACGTTGAAGTAATGCACTAATGCAAGGTTAAACTTACCCTGATAAAAGTAGATGTCGCCCATTTGCTCTAGGACGTCCGCTAGGATCGGAGAGCTAGGGTAAGAGTCATAAAAATCTGCGGCTTGAGATAAGTATTCGATCGCTTTGTCGTACACTCGTCGCTCCTGGAAGAGCCTAGCCAAAAGGCGATTCACTTTTGCTAATCTTGCACCACTGTTACTTTCAATAGATTGCCAATAACCGTATAGCAGTTCTGACAAAGCCAAATTGTACTTCTTGCTATTGAGGTAAAACTCGCCGACGGCAGTGTAGTAGTCGATCAAGGCTAACTCAGAGCGGCTATCGTCAAGCATGGTCTTTGCTTCAGAGTACAAGTTTTCCGCTTTAATGATATCGCCACTATGTGAAGCGAGGAGTGCTCTTTGCATCACTAGTCGGTAGCGAACGCTGTCGGTGCGTTGTAATACGGCATCGGCTTCATCGAGCTGTTGTTCAATTTGGTTAAGCGTGTCTTCCGCTTTTGAGTAGTTTTCGTCGTACATCCAAATCATTTGGTTGCGCATCAGCTGGAGATCTAAGTCCATGTACGGCAATTGATATTCTTGCGCTAAGCGTTCCGCTTTATTTAGGTGCTCGATAGCCGAACGAACATTACCCATGGCGTAATCTGCCTGAGCGATAATCTTGTGCGCTTCGATGGTGCTGCTTGGTGTGCGAACGCTACGATCTGTTTCGTCGCGAGACATGGCTGAAGGGCTGTCACTTTCTTTGCGTTCTGTTAGTTCACGCTGTGACAAATAGTTGGTTGCCGCTTGTTTTGCTTGTGATGGCTCTATTTCCGCCAATTGTTGTGCTTCGTTGAGTAACGCGGACGATAAAATGGTTGCATGAAGTGGCTGTACAAACAGCAAGCAAAGAAAGCCAATCAACTTGAATAGACGCGAACTGTCCCAAAACATCCTTTCGTTCCCTCGAACTGTTTTTAGATATGGCGATAACGGCGAAAAGCCTCAATTAGCCGTTTAAATGCGGGTTGAAGCCATTTGATATAGTAACATGCCTGGACAATAAAAACGTCCGGCAACCCTTTAGATTGCCGAACTTATTTCTGTTGCCTATGCGCTTACTGACGAGCCATACGGTGATTGTGAGCTGGCTTATCTTGTTCCGTTGAGCGGTAAGGGTTGATATCCAAGCCACCACGACGCGTATAGCGGGCAAATACGGTCAGTTTGCTTGGTTGGCAGTATTTCATTAGATCCGTAAAAATACGCTCTACACACTGTTCGTGGAACTCATTGTGCTCGCGGAAAGACACTAAGTAACGTAACAGCTTCTCACGATCTATTTTTGCGCCTTTGTAGCGAATTTCTACGCTGCCCCAGTCTGGCTGGTTGGTGATCAAACAGTTTGATTTCAATAGGTGGCTATGTAGCACCTCTTCAACTTGTACTTCACCTGCCGCACCTTCAAGCAAATCGGCATCGAAATCGTAACTGGTGATGTTAATGTCTTGGTCATCAATACATTCACCGTCCATTGTTACGATAGGTTGATTGGTATAGTGGGTCACTGGATTCACCTCAACCAGCACCTTTTCACCTGCGCATTCAGACAGGTCTTGTGTTAAACGCTCAGTCACTTCTTCCCAGCTTGCAAAGCGGGTTTGGTTATAGCTGTTTAAGTACAGTTTGAAAGACTTCGATTCAATCAAGTTTGCGCTGGTGGCTGGAATGTATACTTCGCCAACGGCCACTTGTGGTAAACCTTTACTATTTAACCAAGACAGTTCATACAGCGTCCAAATGTCGTGCCCCATGAAAGGCAGAGTATCGCCTAACTGAAGGTCATCTCGGTTCAGGCTGCGAGGGACTGGTTGCAGCAAGCTTGGGTCATACTGGTTCGCATACTCGGTCTTTTTACCTAGTGTTAGGCCAGCAAGCTCTTTAGCGTCAGAATATTTGCTCATACTTTGTGGTCGTTTTCGATTAGAATGGCGAGAATTTTACTGAATCCGCTGGTCAATTGCCATCCGGCAAACACGGCTATCTGATAAATAAGGAATGAGGAGACCTTCATGACCCAAAACGTTACTCAGGCGCTACAAGAGTTCAGCCTGCGCTACCAACAAGCTTGGCAAGCTAAATATAATGAGTTGCCAAGCAGTGAAGAGCTTGCAGAGCTTGTTTCTCCTTGTGTCGAAGAGAAGCGTGATGGAAAGGTGCTTTGGAAAGCGGTCGCACGTGATGAAATGGCCGATTTCACCAATGTGGAAAATGCGATTGAGTTGTCACTGCAAGATGATGTTAAAGCCTTTTATGGTTCTCAATACTGCGCCGATATGGAGGCAACTTGGCAAGGTAATTCGTTGACGCTGCTGCAAGTCTGGAGCGATGACGATTTCGTGCGTCTACAAGAAAATATTCTTGGTCATTTGGTGACGCAGCGCCGCTTGAAACTTAAACCAACAGTATTTATCGCAGCGACAGATGAGGAAATGGATGTGATTTCTATTTGTAACCTCACTGGCAATGTGATTCTAGAGCGTTTGGGTACCTCTAAACGTGATGTATTGGCAGATTCATTGGTTGAGTTCTTGAATAAGTTAGAGGCTGCCGTCTAAGTATGTATGTTGTTGAGTTGCAGTTTGAGTGTTTTGATAACACCACCGTCAGCGCGGTAGACAAAGCCATTAATGGCTTGATGGATGCTCTGCGTTACAACGGCCAAGTATTAGGTCGTGAATTTCCGATAGTGATGGGAGAAGGTGAATTTTTCGTTCGTGTTGTTTGCCCAGAACAAGACAGCTTGCATCCACGTTATCACTCAGATTTCGTCAAAGTGTGCATGAACCGTTTGTCGGATGCGTCTTTGCTTGCTCCGAAAATGCGTATGCTGGGGCGTGATTTGAATTCAGAACAAGCAGCCGAAAAAGAGACACCTAGCTGGCAAGTGTTGTACACGACTTATGTTCATACGTGTTCGCCTTTGCGAAGTGGTGAAACCCTGTTGCCAATTCCTTTGTATCGTAATGAGCCAACACTTAATGGAGACCATAAAGCCGTCATTAAGTGGCAGACTGAGTGGCAAGCGTGTGATGAAATCCAAATGGCAGGGGGTTGCCGAGCGGAACATGCGGCGCTGCACGAAATTTGCGATGTGGATAGTGTGCTGTTTCGCCGAGGTTGGGACTTACGTGGCCGTATCGAATACATCACGAAGATCCCTACGTACTATTACCAGTATCGTGTCGGTGGTCAGTCGCTGGAGAGCGAGAAAGCGCGCAAGTGTCCAAAATGCGATGGCGAGTGGCTACTCGATGAGCCACTACATGACATATTTCATTTTAAGTGTGATGACTGCCGAATCGTGTCGAATATCTCTTGGGACCATCTTAAGTAGCGAATTGAAGCTACTTAAATGGGTAGATAGACAAATAGAAAGGGCTGATGTTTTCACATCAGCCCTTTTGTGTTTAGAACGTTGTTTTCAGTCATGTTTTGAAAAGTGGGATTACCAACCTTTCACAACACCGCCTTTGAACAGTTCTTTTGCCGCTTCGTAAACTTCTTCCGTTTGGTAAGCTTTTACGAAGTTTTGTACGTTTTGCGCATTAACATTTTCTTCGCGAGCGACAATTAGGTTTACGTATGGTGAGTCTTTATCTTCAACGAACACGCCGTCACGCTCTGGCGATAGGTCGATAGAGCTTGCGTAAGTGGTGTTGATGATAGATAGCGTTACGTCATCCAATGAACGCGGAAGCTGTGGGGCTTCTAGTTCAATGATTTCGATATTTTTAGGGTTGCCTACGATGTCACGTACTGTAGCGAGTAGACCAACGCCATCACGTAGCGTAATCAAACCTTGTTGCTCAAGAAGCAGTAGTGAGCGACCTAGGTTAGTTGGGTCGTTTGGTACTGCGATGCGTGCGCCATCTTGAATTTCATCAATTGATTTTACTTGCTTTGAGTAACCAGCAATAGGGTAAACGAATGAGTTACCCGCGATAGCCAGTTTGTAGCCGCGGTCTTTCACTTGTTGATCTAGGTATGGTTTGTGTTGGAACGCATTCGCGTCTACTGAACCATCATCCAGAGCGGCGTTTGGTGTTACGTAATCGGTAAATGTTACTAGCTCAACGTCTAGGTTGTATTTCTCTTTTGCTACTTTAGCGGCAACTTCGGCTACTTGTGCTTCAGCACCAGCAATAACGCCAACTTTTACTTTGTTTACGTCTACTTCTTTGTCGCCGCAACCCGCTAGAGCAAGAGCAGAGGCAGCCGTTGCTACAGTCAAAAGACCTTTAAGGCTAAATTTCATCTTTATCTCCTTATAATTTGTATTTTTGATACTTATCTGTGGTCTACACGGCGCACCACTGCGTCACCGATAGACTGAATAATCTGTACTAGAACAATCAACATCACGACAGTCACGGCCATGATAGTTACATCGTAGCGGTGGAAACCGTAACGAATGGCTACGTCACCTAGGCCGCCGCCGCCTACCGTACCCGCCATAGCTGAGTAGCTAACGAGAGTGACCAAGGTAATCGTTACTGAGTTAACAATAGTCGGCATTGCTTCAGGTAGTAGAACTTTTGTGATGATCTGTGTTGGTGTCGCCCCCATTGACTGCGCTGCTTCCACCAAGCCTGTCGGTACTTCTAATAAAGCACCTTCAATAAGACGAGCGACAAAAGGAATGGCGCCAATAGTCAGTGGGACGATTGCTGCGGTTGTACCGATAAAGGTTCCAACTAGCATTTTTGTCACTGGAATAATCGCAACCATCAGTACGAGGAATGGCACAGAACGACCAATGTTAACGATAGCGCCTAAGCCGCTATTTAGTTTGGTGTTTTCAAGTAGGCCGCCTTTCTTAGTAATATGGAGGATTACGCCTAATGGAATACCCACAGCAAAGCCGACTAATCCGGCAACCGCAACCATGTAAAGCGTTTCCCACGTTGCACCTAAAAGTAGTTTGCTGTTTAAGCTCAGCCATTCAGAAATCGTATTAAAGGACATAACCAAGTACCTCTACTTTTACGTTGTGCTTACGCAGGTATTCAAGAGCTGCGTTGTCATCTTCTTCGTTACCAAATAGCTCTGCGACCATCATGCCGAATTTCACGCCACCAGCGTAATCAAGGTCGGAACTCAAAATACTCACATCAATATTGTATTTACGAGAAATTTGCGACATTAACGGTGCATCGACGGTTGCGCCAGTAAACTCTAAGCGAACCAACGGGTAGCTGCCATCAACACGCTCTGCTTGCAGACGAGCTTGGTAATCTTCAGGAATGGAAAGATCCAGCGTTGAGCGAATGAATTGGTGCGCTAGCTCTGTCTTAGGGTGCGCAAAAATATCGCCAACGGTGCCTTTTTCCACCAGCTCACCACCACCGATGATTGCTACTTCGTGACAGATACTTTTTACGACTTCCATTTCGTGAGTGATAAGTAAAATCGTGATGTTGAGTTTGCGGTTGATCTCTTTCAATAACTCAAGGATAGATTGAGTTGTTGCCGGGTCTAGCGCACTAGTGGCCTCATCACAAAGCAGCACGCTAGGATCGGATGCCAATGCACGAGCAATTGCCACACGCTGTTTTTGGCCGCCACTTAAGTTAGATGGGTAGCTCTCGTGTTTGTCGGCTAAGCCTACAAGCTTTAGCAACTCAGTTACTTTTGTTGTGATTTGCGATTTGTCTTTACCTGCCAGTTCTAGTGGCAGTGCTACATTATCAAACACAGTACGAGACGAAAGCAGGTTAAAGTGCTGGAAGATCATGCCAATGTTACGGCGTGTTTCGACTAGTTGTTTTTTGCTGAGTTTGGTTAGATCCACACCATCAACGATGATGGAACCAGAGGTCGGCGCTTCTAACATGTTTACGCAGCGAATCAGCGTACTTTTACCAGCACCTGATGAACCGATAACACCAAAGATGGTGCCTTTGTCGATGTGTAGGTTAATGTCTTTCAGGGCAAGGATTTCCTTACTGCCTTGGTAGAACACTTTATTGACGTTTTTTATTTCTATCATGTTTCAACCTGCCCAAAGATACGGGGAACTTCGCTGTCAAAAACGGCCTTTGACAGAACTTAATGTTGAGCTTTATCTCAATTTTCAGTTGATGCTATGGGTTAAGCAGAATGAAGTCAATAGATATTTTTACGTCTAGACGTCTAAATGTATGGATGTTCTGTTTCGAAACGGAGATGTATAGATAGAAAGGAGGAGGTAGACGGCAGGGCACCCTCAGATTTACCGATTCTTGCCCAACAAATCAACCGTTTTGTCGAGGCCTAGAATGAATTAGATAGTGTTGAAGTTTATAAGGTATGTAATAATCTGATTAAACCGAGTTAATAGAGAAATACGTTTTGGCAAAACCTGCTGTTTTTATCGATCGTGATGGCGTGATAAACGTTGACCACGGCTACGTTCATGACGAACATGATTTTGAGTACATTGATGGTGTATTTGAAGCGACGAAAGCGCTAAAAGATAAAGGCTACCTTCTAGTGTTAGTGACGAATCAATCGGGCATCGCACGCGGTAAATTCAGTGAAGACCGTTTCTTGTCTCTGACTCAATGGATGGATTGGAACTTTGCTGATAATGGTGTTGAGTTCGATGGTATCTATTACTGTCCACATCATCCAGAACATGGCATTGGCGAGTACAAGCAAGATTGTGAGTGCCGTAAGCCAAAACCAGGTATGTTCATTTCTGCGCGTGACTTCTTGAAGATCGACATGGAGAAATCTGTGATGATCGGCGATAAAGCTGAAGACATGATGGCAGCAGAAGCGGCAGGCGTTGGCACTAAGATTTTGGTTCGCACTGGTAAGCCAGTAACGGAACAGGGCGAAGCCATTGCAACGGTAGTATTGGATAGCATTGCAGATGTGCCTGCGTACTTAAACAAGTAATATTCATTACTGACTGAGATAAGGGAAGCCACTGCTTCCCTTTTGTTTGATTCCTTCTTTTAATCTGAACACTTATGAGCAAAAAACTCACCATTCTTGATATCGCAAAATTGGCAGGCGTGGGCAAATCGACAGTAAGCCGTGTGCTTACTAACGATCCAAAAGTGAAACCCCAAACGCGAGAGAAGGTAGAGCAAATCATTCGTGAATCAGGCTACGTCCCATCAAAGTCGGCGCAGTCGATGCGTGGTGGCAGCCAAAAAGTCATTGGGGTTATCATCTCCCGTTTAGACTCACCATCAGAAAATCGCGCCGTTGGTACCATGCTCAATGCTTTGTATTCCGCTGGTTATGATGCGGTGATCATGGAGAGCCAATTCGATCGCGATAAAACCAATGAGCATTTGGATGTGCTTAGACGTCGCAACGTCGATGGGGTGATCGTGTTTGGTTTTACTGGATGTGATGAGCGAGCATTGGCGGAGTGGGGTAATCGTATCGTCGTGATCGCGATGGACACGCAAATGGTTTCTTCGATCAACTACGACAACCAAGGTGTGATAGACATGGCTTTGTCTCATCTTGAGCAGCAATCTTTATCTCGCATTGCTTATATTGGTGTTGACCCTGAAGACAAAACCACTGGCTTAGCTCGTCTAAATGCTTATAAAGCTTGGTGTCAACGCAAACAAATTACACCTTGTTTCCAGACGGGTAAGTTGAGCCATGAAAGTGCTTATCAGTTGGTAGACAAAGTCCTTCAATCTGACACTCAGGCCATCGTGTGCGCCAGTGACACCATCGCGTTGGGCGTGATTAAGCGTCTTCAAGAGTTAGGCCGTGAAGATGTGGTTGTGACAGGTGTTGGTGGTAATGAATTGCTCTCTTTCCTTTTCCCTAAAGTATTTAGTGTCGACCCCGGTTATACCCTTGCAGGTGAGAAGTCCGCTAACATGCTGATCAATCAATTAAATGGCGATGAGGAAGTGGTTCACTTTACTCAACAGCCTATCGTTTATTGACCCACACTAAAACGATCTGCTCTAAAATTATACTGTGATCACTCTCAATTAATGGGACTGTTCCCATTTTGTTTTTTGTCTTCGAATGGCAATATTAAAATTAAGAAATGGGAATGTTCCCATTTATAAAAACAAAATGATGAATCGAATGTATCCAATACAGGGTGGACAAAGTTATGAGTAAGATTGCGCGTAAAGACGTGGAGCGTCTTATTGAGCTGGTCGGGGGGCCGGACAACATTGCCAGTGTAAGTCACTGTTTAACTCGCTTGCGTTTTGTTCTAAATGATACGGACAAAGCAGATACGAAACAGTTAGAAACATTACCGATGGTGAAGGGCTGTTTTACCAACGCAGGCCAGTTCCAAGTGGTTATCGGTACTGAAGTGGATGAAGTTTACAAGGTACTGATCGGACTGACGGGTAAAAGTGAAGCCAGCAAAGACGAAGCGAAGAACGCTGCTCGTCAAAACATGAATATCGTTGAGCGTGGTATTTCCCACCTTGCAGAAATCTTTGTACCACTGCTACCAGCGATCATCACCGGTGGTCTGATCCTTGGTTTCCGTAACGTGATTGGCGACATCAAGATGTTTGATGGTCAAACGCTAACGGAAATCAGCCAGTTTTGGGCAACGGTACACTCTTTCTTATGGCTGATTGGTGAGGCGATCTTCTTCTTCCTACCAGTTGGCGTGTGTTGGTCGACAGTGAAAAAGCTCGGCGGTACTCCGATTCTGGGTATCACGCTTGGTGTAACATTGGTTTCGCCGCAGTTGATGAACGCCTACCTGATTGGTAAGCAAGTACCCGAAGTGTGGGATTTTGGCTTATTCGCCATCGAAAAAGTGGGCTATCAGGCGCAAGTGATTCCAGCAATGCTTGCTGGTATGGCTCTGGCGTTTATTGAAACCAACTTAAAACGCATCATTCCGTCTTACCTTTACCTAGTGGTCGTGCCGTTTGTCTCAATCATTGTGTCTGTGATTCTTGCGCACTCTATCATTGGTCCATTCGGTCGTATGTTGGGTGACGGCGTTGCTTTCGCAGCAAAAGCAGCCATGACGGGTGACTTCGCAATGATTGGCTCAACCATCTTCGGCTTCCTATACGCGCCATTGGTCATTACTGGTATTCACCACACCACCAACGCGGTTGACCTTCAATTAATGCAAGAGCTAGGCGGCACGCCAATTTGGCCTCTGATTGCGCTTTCAAATATTGCTCAAGCGTCTGCGGTCGTCGGCATCATTATCATCAGTAAAAAACATGGCGAGCGTGATATCTCAGTACCTGCGGCTATCTCTGCTTACCTTGGTGTGACCGAGCCGGCGATGTACGGCATCAACTTGAAATACAAGTTCCCAATGCTGAGCGCGATGATCGGTAGTGCGTGTGCTGCTGCTATTTGTGGTAGTGCGGGCGTAATGGCGAACGGTATCGGTGTGGGCGGTTTGCCGGGCATCTTATCTATCCAACCGCAGTTCTGGGGCATTTTTGCTTTGGCTATGTTAGTCGCAATGCTGGTACCTGCTGCATTAACGTTAATTCTTTATAAGCGTGCACAAGCCAAAGGTGAGCTTGAGCCTGCAAACGCGTAATTCTATTTGAGGCAGTGACTTGGCTGCCTCCTCCTATTTTTCTTTTCAAATTTTAAGTTTCCGATTACTGGTAAGTGAGTGTTAGAAATGGCTATGACCAAGCATGATGAGAGCTGGTGGAAAACCGCAACCATCTATCAAATTTACCCAAAAAGCTTTTGTGACAGTGGCAGTAAAGGCACGGGCGACATCAAAGGGATCATTTCTAAGCTGGATTATCTTAAGCATCTTGGTGTGGATGCGATTTGGCTGACGCCGGTTTACCAATCACCAATGATCGACAACGGTTATGACATATCCGATTACTACTCGATCAACCCTGAGTTCGGCACTATGGAAGATTTCGATACTTTGCTAGCAGAAGCGCATCAGTTGGGCATTCGTATTATCATGGACATTGTAGTGAACCACACGTCGACAGAACACAAGTGGTTCCAATCCGCACTGGGTGATAAAAACAGCCCATACCGTGATTACTACATTTGGAAAGATCCGGTAGATGGTGTAGAACCAAACAACTGGCAATCTAAGTTTGGTGGTAACGCTTGGGCGCTGGATGAAAAAACAGGCCAGTACTATTTGCACCTTTTTGCTAAAGAGCAAGCGGACTTAAACTGGGAAAACCCAGTAGTGCGTGAAGAAGTGAAAGAAGTCATCAGCTTCTGGGCAGACAAAGGTGTCGATGGTTTCCGTCTCGACGTTATCAACCTGATTTCCAAGCAGCAAGATTTTCCAAGTGACGATATTGGTGATGGTCGTCGTTTCTACACGGATGGTCCACGTGTGCACGAATACCTTCAAGAGATTAGCGAATCTGTGTTTCAAAAATACGGCAGCGTAACAGTGGGTGAAATGTCTTCCACCACACTAGATCACTGCCAGCAATATTCTTCGCTAGACGGCAAAGAGCTATCCATGGTGTTCAACTTCCATCATCTGAAAGTCGATTATCCAAATGGTGAAAAATGGACCAAAGCGCCGTTTGATTTCATTCAGTTAAAACAGATCTTCAATCATTGGCAAACGGGCTTAAATGGCAAAGGGTGGGGGGCGCTGTTCTGGTGTAACCACGACCAGCCACGCGTTGTGAGCCGATTAGGTAACGACGAGCAATACCGTGTTGAATCTGCCAAGATGCTTGCGGCATCAGTGCACATGATGCAAGGCACACCTTATGTTTACCAGGGGGAAGAGATCGGCATGACCAACCCGGGTTATACCGAAATCAGCCAATATCGTGATGTTGAAAGTACTAACATGTACGACATCATGGTCAACCGTGATGGTGTATCTCATGACGATATGATGGCGATCTTGGCACAGAAGTCGCGTGATAACTCACGTACACCAATGCAATGGAACAGTGCAAAACACGCGGGCTTTACTGAGGGCACGCCGTGGCTTGAAGTGGCGCAGAATTACTCTGAAATCAATGCTGAAGCTGCGGTTGCCGATTTGAACTCGGTGTTCTACTTTTACAAGCGTCTGATTGAACTGCGTAAACAGGTTCCAGTTATCACCGATGGCCGTTACGAGGACCTGCTGCCAGAGCACAAACGTATTTTCGCTTACGCTCGTCAGAACGATAAGCAAACGCTGCTGTGTATCAATAACTACTACGCAGAAGAGGTGGAATGCGTTCTGCCAGAACGTTTTGATATGAGTAAAGCGAAAAACTTGCTATCTAACTATCAAAACTCAGCGAGCACAGTCGCGTCAAACCATCAAGTGTTACGACCTTACGAAACTCGTATTTTATTGATAGAAGAATAAACTCGGGTGTCATCACCCCCTAAGGTTGATGTTCGAGATGAAGGCTTTGGTGTGCTCCCCAAAGCCTTCTTTTATTGAGATATCCTAGCTTATTTTGTTTCAATCGCTGTTAGCTGCACTTTCTCTTCATTGATTTGTACTTGTTGTACTTTCAGCAGTTCAATTTGTTCAATCAGACCTAAGCTCGGATTAAACCAACGTTCTGCCGAAGTGGCGAACTCCATTGATTCCATATCATCACAGTTTAGGTTGTAGATGTTCTCTTCCATCAGGTATGCCGCTTCAATTTTCTTGCCTGAGATCGAGAACGCTTTACGCACACCAGTCTCTCGGATTTGCTGTTGCCAAACCACTTGGCAAGATGCTGTCATAGGAAGGTTTTGTACCCACTCATGATCTTCAAAACGGTCTAGAAGGTTGTGAACTGCGTAGCCTGTAAGAGTGGTTTGCAGAGACATAGTTTCTTCACCGATGTCAATATTCGGGCTTTTCTCTTTTACGTCGTCACCGTTTAGGCGGAAAATCGGACTGCTGTGCATAAGCATGGCAATAAACTGATGACCAATGAAATAAGCGTCAGTGATTTCATGGAGTGCACCATCTGATCCTGCAAAGTAAAGCGTATTGCTCTCTTCGTCGTCGTTGTACTGCTCGTCTGAATAGTAGAACTGTTCGGCGCCGTAGTTCACCAAGTCATTAACCAACTGGACCATTGCCTCGCTGTTTGGGATTTGTGCCAATGCTGCCAATATTTGCTCGCGACCCATCGCTTGGAAGCTCAGTTTCATGTCGCCTTCTGGTTGGCCATCCAAGCTAAATGCGTAGTTTAGCTGTGTGCTTGGCGTGGGAGCGAAGATTGAGTTGTGAATCGAGACGTCGAAACTTTCTTGAGGCACTTTGTTTGGATTCGCACTGCCAGAAGACGAACCTCCGCCACAGCCGTAAAGAGCCAGAGTTGCTGCTGCGATAAGCGTCATTTTGTTTAGCATGGTTTACATTCCTGATTGATAAGGCCGTTTCATGTTGGGCCGTTGCTTGAATGCGAGCATGCTAAGTTCAGTGAGAGAAAAAGGGCAAAAAACAAAAGCTAACAGGGGTTAATGAAAGCTTAATTTTATATTTAGGTCTTTGTTTTATTTGGGGTTATTTCGTTGGCTACGTTAGTGCAATACTCGTTAATGAGCGCTTTCCATCGGCTTATGATTTCTTGATCGGTCACACTAACATGCAACGTTTTCCACGGTTGGAGGCAAGTCTCTTTTGATTCAGATTGAGAAAGACGTTCAAACAAGGTTTCGGAAGGTAAAACGCGCAGCAGCGCCACCAGTGATTCCATGTAGTTGAGACGGAACTGTTCAAGTTTGTTCTGCTTATAAGCAATGTGAGACACAAAGGTATAAATCAGTGCGTTTTGGATGCGTGAGTCGCCATCTGGTGTCGTTAACAGAGCTTTTGCCCTGTCTAAGTTACCTAATTTGAAATGCAATAGACCTAACCAGAGGCTCAGCTCATCTGGCAAAACATCAAACGACGATTGTACTTGAGTTAAATACGCTTCCAGCTTTTGATGTTCGTGCTCGTATAAGGCGAGATGTCTTGCCGTTGTGATAGCCGCAAACTCATCAGATTGTCGGAGAGGTTGGCTAGAAAAGGCATTCTCGAATAACATTTTTTTGTGAACACCCGAAAGCTGCCACGTACTTGCCGAAGGTGCAGGCAGATTGAAGTATTGCGCGACATCCGAGTGCATTTGGAAAATATCCGATTGTAGGTCAGATAAACGCAGTGTGTACTCATTGCGAAACGCCAGCTTGCCCGTCGCAGGATAAATAAGGTTCATCTGCGCTTTCAAGATGCCTTGCTCTGCGCCGTCTTTTAACTCGATATTGAGCTCGTAGTCGCTGGTCTGCATGTTTCGTGCGCCAGGGAAATATGGCGTATGACCGATAGGATCAAGAAAGTAACTGGGAGCATCTTGGTTGGCGATGTCGGTGTATGGATATTCGACCTGTTGTTGCAGCAAGATGGCTTTGACCAGTATGCGGTATTTTCGCGCCTGAGAGCCGATTGAATCGACACGGTTGAGTAGTAGCTCGACTTTGGGAATCAGTAGTTGATGACGTGTTTGCTGTGTTGAGATTTCTTGGCGTTGCCATAACAAGCTTGCGAGTGTCATGCTACATACCGCAAGTATGGCACACAAGCTATAAGCAAAAATTAGCTTGAAGTTTTTACGGTTCGCAACTTGAGCTGTAATAGCACGTCGATGGTTTTTCTCTGGTGGCACTAAACGGATATTCGCTGGGTTTAGAAAGTAACCTTTGCGAGGATAAGTGACCAAGAGCTTAGTCGCATCGTACTCGGGGAGATGCTGTTGTAGCAGCGCACGTAAGGTGCTAATGCGGTTAGTGAGTACATTCTTAGAGATGAATTTGCTCTGCCAAATGGTTTCGATAATGGTATCGGCAGAGAGCGGATGTCCCACGCTTGTTAGCAGCAGTTCTAATAATTCAATGGTGCGAGGTTCAAGATCAATCGCGATAGCATCTTGATGAAGGGTCTGTGTCTTCGGGTTATAGATCAGCTCTCCAATCGCAATACAACTGTGAGTCTGTTTAGCTTGTTGCAGAAAGTCGCGCATACCGTACCGATCTATTTGGAAATCGCGAAGTATTATATAGCGATGGGAGCGCGAAATCTTATAAATCGCACTTCAATCATTATCAAAAATTTATGAACCGTAGGTCACGGAATAGCGGTGCGGTTTGTGGTTCATCGCTAACACGAGATTGAGTGCAAACGCCCCCAAAATTGAAAGGCCAATCACTTCTGGTGTGACAAAGAAGAATGAAGCAAACAGGATACATGCATCGATTGCCATTTGGCTTTTGCCAACTGAAATGCCAAATTTGTCTTGGATAAACAAACACAGCACGTTAAAGCCACCCAAGCTGGAGCGATGTCGGAATAGGATCAGCATACCGAGCCCCATTAAAAGCCCGCCTGCGACGGCGCAATAAACTTCATTTACCGATTCGAGCGAGATTAGCAAATAAAGATGATCGGCAAAGATAGAAACCAACGCGCCAGAAATGGCACTATTAATGGCGAAATGACGGCCGAAGCGTTTCCATGCTAGTAAGTAAAAAGGACTGTTTGCTAAAAAGTACAGCACACCAAAGGTAAAAGGTGTAAATTGGCTAATAAGCAGAGCCAATCCAGTCGTGCCTCCCGTTAGAAGGTTAGCGGATTGGAGAAAGAAAACGCCTTGAGCTACTAAAAAGGTACCCGTGAGAATCGCTATCCAGTCTTCTTTTAATGAGTGTTTTTCCATCAATGTTGCAGTCATTAGTGATAAATAAGGCGTGCATAGTAGTAAAAAGATGATCTTTTCGGTAGCTAGAGGGTAAAATTTACGGTAAACCTATGTAATTGCTGTTTTACAGGGTGTAAAGCACAAATTTGACAGGCAATAGATTGTCGTTATGCGATTGCAATGCTGGCATGATAAACATTGCTTGTCATCATGAAAAAACTGCATGAGAAAAATTGTAAATTTCTCTTTATGACCTAAATCAAATTATGTAGAATGCGCGCCATTAGGGTGACGAAAACGTTTGCGTCGGGTCATTCAACAGTTTTTTTGCAACTTTCAGTACTAATCTGAGTCAGGAGATACAGATGCTTAAGCGTGATATGAACATCGCAGATTACGATGCGGAACTGTTCGCAGCTATCCAGGAAGAAACTCTTCGCCAGGAAGAACACATTGAACTTATCGCTTCTGAAAACTACACAAGCCCACGTGTAATGGAAGCGCAAGGTTCTCAGCTAACGAACAAATACGCTGAAGGCTACCCAGGTAAGCGTTACTACGGCGGTTGTGAGTACGTAGATAAAGCTGAAGCACTAGCAATTGAGCGTGCATGCCAACTATTTGGTTGTGAGTACGCTAACGTACAGCCTCACTCAGGTTCTCAAGCAAACAGCGCAGTTTACATGGCGCTTCTTAACCCTGGCGATACAGTTTTAGGCATGAGCCTAGCACACGGTGGTCACCTAACTCACGGTTCACCAGTAAACTTCTCGGGTAAGCACTACAACGTTATCCCTTACGGTATCGATGAAGCTGGTCAAATCAACTACGACGAGATGGAACAGCTAGCACTTGAACACAAACCTAAGATGATCATCGGTGGTTTCTCTGCTTACTCGCAAATCGTTGATTGGAAACGCATGCGTGAAATCGCTGACAAAGCAGGTGCTTACTTATTTGTTGATATGGCGCACGTAGCTGGTCTTATCGCTGCCGGTGAATACCCAACACCAGTACCGCATGCTCACGTGGTAACAACAACGACGCACAAAACACTAGCAGGTCCTCGCGGTGGTCTTATCTTGTCAAATGCTGGCGAAGATATGTACAAGAAATTGAACTCAGCAGTGTTCCCTGGTGGTCAAGGTGGCCCTCTAATGCACGTTATCGCTGGTAAAGCAGTAGCGTTCAAAGAAGCGATGGAGCCAGAGTTCAAAGCTTATCAAGCTCGCGTAGTGAAAAACGCAAAAGCAATGGTTGGTCAGTTCCAAGAGCGTGGCTACAAAATCGTATCTAACGGTACAGAAAACCACTTGTTCCTTGTTGACCTAATCGACAAAGATATCACTGGTAAAGACGCAGACGCGGCACTAGGTGCAGCAAACATCACTGTAAACAAGAACTCAGTACCAAATGACCCACGCAGCCCATTCGTAACGTCTGGTATCCGTGTAGGTACGCCAGCGATCACTCGCCGTGGCTTCACTGAAGAAGATGCAAAAGAGCTAGCAAACTGGATGTGTGACGTTCTAGATAACATCGGCAACGAAGAAGTTATCGAAGCGACTAAACAGAAAGTGCTAGAAATTTGTAAGCGTCTACCAGTTTACGCCTAACATTTTTTGAAAATAACTCAGGCGAACTCGTTCTATTTCTGCGATTCGGTTTGATTATTTGATTGATGAAAGGTCCTCATTTGAGGGCCTTTTTGTTTGTCTGGCGTTTGGAATGAGATATAGCGAGAGAGTGTGATAAGGGGATGGCTACCAACACTGTCCCTTTTCAATATATCCAAACCACGTCATTCCGACGAGCCTAGGCGAGATCAGGAATCTTGTTGAGGCACACTCTTTTACTCAGAGTTTCCCTAAAAATCATCAGTATTCTGAAAACTGATTCTGAATCACGCTCGTTCCTCGCTGTTCAGAATGACAGTGGTAGAATGGCTTTTTATCATCATTTTCCAGATACAAAAAAGGTTGGCACTGAGCCAACCTTTCTTTTCAAAACAAGCTTTTCAAAACAAGCGAGAGCTTATTTAATCTCGATACCTTGAGCTTGCATATCGGCATGGTAAGAAGAGCGCACAAATGGACCACACGCTGCATGCGTGAAGCCAAGTTCTAGTGCAACTTCTTTTAGCTCGTCAAACTCTGATGGTGGAACGTAACGTTCTACTGGCAAGTGGTGACGGCTTGGCGCTAGGTACTGGCCTAGAGTCAGCATCGTTACGCCGTGTGCGCGTAGATCTTTCAGTACTTCGATGATTTCTTCTTTGGTTTCACCAAGGCCCATCATCAAACCAGACTTGGTCGGTACATCGGGATGCTGCTCTTTGAACTTCTTAAGAAGCTCAAGTGACCATTTATAGTTCGCACCTGGGCGAGCTTTACGGTAAAGACGTGGCGCTGTTTCTAAGTTGTGGTTGAAGACATCTGGCGGATTGTCTTTCATTAGATCAAGCGCTACATCCATGCGACCACGGAAGTCAGGAACCAGTGTTTCAATCTTAATATGCGGGTTTAACGCACGGATCTCGCGGTTACAATCGGCAAAGTGTTGTGCACCGCCGTCACGCAGATCGTCACGGTCAACAGAAGTGATTACTACGTATTTCAGCTTCATATCGGCAATGGTTTTCGCCAGTTTTTGAGGCTCTTCTGCTTCCGGTGGTAATGGGCGGCCATGAGCAACGTCACAGAAAGGACAACGACGAGTACAAATAGCACCTAAGATCATGAAGGTTGCTGTACCGTGGTTAAAACATTCCGCTAGGTTCGGGCAAGATGCTTCTTCACATACGGAGTGAAGTTTATTCTTACGCATCGCCGCTTTGATGTCTTGAATTCGTTGGCTGTCGGCTGGTAGCTTGATCTTCATCCAATCAGGCTTACGTAGCACTTCTTTCTGCTCTGTAGGCATGTTCTTTACGGGAATCAATGCCATTTTATCGGCGTCACGATATTTAACGCCTTTTTCCATCTGGATTGGTTTGCTCATGCTTTATTACCTTGAGAAGGTGCTTCTGTGCTGAATTCTACTTGCTCATAATCGAGCAAAGTAACGAGTTCTTCTATTAATTGTTTTTCTACGGCTTCTACATTGTCTGGGCCGCCAAATTGGCTGACCTGAACCATTTCCATACCTTCATAACCACAAGGGTTAATACGCAGAAACGGTGTTAAATCCATATTTACGTTCAAGGCTAAACCATGAAACGAGCATCCTTTACGAATGCGTAAACCGAGAGAGCATATTTTCTTACCGGCAACGTAGACACCTGGTGCGTCAGGTCGCGCGGCTGAGTCAATATTGTATGCTTTTAGCGTGTTGATCACGAGGTTCTCGATTGTGGTAACGAGATCTCGTACACCTAATTTTTTGCGGCGTAGGTTGATCAAGAAGTAGGCGACCAACTGACCAGGGCCATGATACGTAACCTGACCTCCGCGATCACTTTGTACAACAGGAATATCGCCAGTGTTAATCAAGTGCTCAGCTTTACCTGCCTGTCCTTGCGTAAATACTGGGTTATGTTCTACCAACCAGACTTCATCACGGGTTTCTTCTGTGCGTTGGTCGGTGAACTCATGCATCGCCTTCCATACAGGCTCATAGTCTTGGCGGCCAAGTCGTTTTACAACAAGTTGGTGTTGCATGGGAATTCCTGTTGCTAATATATAAAGTTTTTGGATTATAAACCGGATAACCCTGATGCTCTACCGCTGCGTAACAGATTTTTAACTGAAAGTGATGTAAAGCCTCGTTATCTATTTGATAAATAAAAAGAAAGCAGCCAAGGCTGCTTTCAAAAAAAATTTAATCTATCAAAAAATTATAGAACCATGCGTACGATGTCAATTTCACCTAACTCTTTGTACAGTGTCTCGACCTGCTCGATAGAGGTTGCAGTAATGTTGATTGACACAGAGTGGTAGTTGCCCTTAGCACTTGGTTTAACGGTCGGGCTGTAGTCACCTGGAGCATGGCGCTGAATAACTTCAAGAACAAGCTCTGGAAGTTCAGGCTTTGCATGACCCATTACCTTGTAAGTAAATGAACAAGGGAACTCAAGCAGGTCTTTTAATTTTGCATCAGAGTTGATGGTTAGCATATCGATAACTCCAGTAGATATTCGTTGCGGTGCGAAATAGTACAGTCAAATTAGGGGGAACTCAAGACGAGGAGCTCAAACTTAAAAAGCCGCCCATTCAGGCGGCTTTGCGAATAAGTTTGCTACTCTAACGTTCTTTTTAGAAGAAGCTCTTGAATAACAATACGATGTAATCCCACATGCGGCTAAATAGACTACCTTGCTCTACGGTTTCTAGTGCCATTAGTGGGTACTCGGCAATATCTTCACCATCGATCTGATAGTATAGCTTACCAACTACATCACCTTTATTAATTGGGGCTTCTAGCTCTTTTTCAAGGACGAAGCTTGCTTTTAGGTTTTTCGCTTCACCACGCGGTAGTGTTACGTAAGTATCTTGGTCAAGACCCAGTGCTACGGTGTCTTTGTTACCCATCCACACTTTTTCTTCTACGAACGTTTCACCTGCTTTGTGCGGTGCCACTGTTTCGAAGAAACGGAAGCCGTAGCTTAGCAGCTTTTTGCTTTCTGACTTACGAGCATTGGCATCTTTAGTACCCATAACGACCGCAACCAAGCGCATTTGACCTTCAGTTGCTGAACTTACTAGGCTGTAACCCGCATTACTTGTGTGACCCGTTTTGATGCCGTCAACGTTCATGCTCTTATCCCAAAGTAGACCGTTACGGTTGTATTGGGTGATGCCGTTGTAAGTAAATTTCTTCTCTGAGTACACTCGGTACTCATTTGGTACGTCACGGATAAGTGCTTTACCTAGCAGTGCCATGTCGTATGGTGTTGAGTACAATTCTGCGTTATCTAAGCCATGAACGTTGGCAAAGTGCGAGTTAGTCATACCCAATGTGTTGGCCCAAGCGTTCATTAGGTCAACAAATGCATCTTCTGAACCTGCAATATGTTCTGCCATCGCAACACAGGCATCGTTACCTGACTGGACGATGATACCTCGGTTCAGGTCACGTACTTTAACTGTTGTGCCTACTTCAATGAACATCTTTGATGAATCAGGGAAGTTTTTCGCCCACGCATTTTTACTGATGGTGACATCATCATCTTCTGAGATATTACCACGCGCTAGCTCTTGGCCGATTACATAGCTGGTCATCATCTTAGTCAGACTAGCTGGAGACAATTTTGTGTTCATCTCTTTCTCTGCCAGTACTTTACCTGAATGGTAATCCATCAGCACGTAGCCCTTCGCCGCGATTTGAGGGGCATCTGGAACAACGATAGGTGATGCAAGAGCAGATTGAGCGAAAGTTGCAGAAAGGGCAACCGAAGAAACGAGAATAGATTTCACAAACTTATTTTTATTCATGGTAATTCAAATTTTTGGGTTAACTGCAGACATCTTATCAGAATCCCTAGTTATGTAAGAGGGGGATCAAAGAGAAATTCATGACACGAGGTCATTTGGCAGTGTTGTGTTTTTTAATAAATGCAGACGAATAGCCGAGCAACTTTACTTTATCTAGTGTGGCTTGCGTCAGGGAATAGTCAGTAAATGGCCCTAACAACAAGCGATAAGACTCTTTCGCACTCTCTAGGAAAGTTTCTGTATCCAATTTTTGACCAAGCTCGGTACCTAAAGTTCGCGCGCGCTCTTCATTTTTTGATGATGCCACTTGAATAACGTACCTAGGGTGCGCTTCTAATGACTTTTTGTCCGTGGGCTGATTGATACTGATCACTTCAATTTCCACGTTCGCGGTGCCTGTTTTTATGACATCTAACTTGTGCGCGGCGGCATAGCTTAAATCAATGATACGGCCATCGTGAAAAGGACCTCGGTCATTAACTCGTACTATGGTGGTTTTGCCGTTGTCAGTATTGGTAACTTTTACGTAACTTGGTAACGGTAGCGTTTTATGCGCTGCCGTCATTGAGTACATGTCATAGATTTCGCCATTAGAAGTCAAATGACCTTGGAATTTTTTCCCATACCAAGATGCGCGGCCTTTTTCTTTAAAGCCTTTCGCATTGCGAACTATTTTGTAGTCTTTGCCACGCAAGTGGTAATCTTTGTTCCCACCTAGGCTGTACGGTTCATATTTAGGATGCGCATCCTCGATGTGTTCGACTGAAAGCGGTGTATCCGGTGCAACATCGGATTCGAGTTCGTAACGGCCTTCTTGTTCTTTTTGGCTAGTTGATGAACAGCCTGCCAAAATAAGAGCAGAGAAAACCAAGGAATATAAAGCGCGTTTTTGCATGTCTAGGTCGCCTTAGAGAATGCTTTTCGGTGCGTATGAATCGACATTAGAATACCAAAACCAGCCATCAAGGTTACCATTGATGTGCCGCCATAACTGATGAGTGGCAACGGTACACCTACTACAGGTAGGATGCCACTTACCATGCCAATATTTACAAAAATATACACGAAGAAGCTGAGTACAATACTGCCTGCCATCATTCGTCCAAATGCGGTTTGCGCTTGGCTGGCGAGATATAAACCTCGTCCAATAATAAATAGATAGATGGCTAAAAGGCAAAGGAAGCCAATCATACCCCATTCTTCAGCAATTACTGCAAAGATAAAGTCAGTGTGTCGTTCAGGAAGAAATTCTAGTTGTGACTGCGTACCTTGCAACCAACCTTTGCCGGAAATACCGCCGGAGCCAATCGCAATTTTACTCTGAATAATGTGGTAGCCCGCTCCTAGCGGATCAGACTCCGGGTTAAATAGAGTACGAACTCTCACTTTTTGATACTCTCGCATCAAGAAAAACCACAGAATTGGAATGAAACCACCTAATGCAATCGCAGCACCAGCAATTATTTTCCAGCTAATGCCTGCGAGGAAGATAACAAAAATACCGGAAGCCGCGATCAGGATTGAGGTACCTAAGTCAGGCTGTTTTGCAATGAGAATGGTTGGTAAGCAGACCATAATCAGTGCAACAATGAGTGTTCTTAGCGTTGGTGGGAGGGGCTGTCTACCAACATAGCGAGCCACCATTAATGGCA
Source organism: Vibrio sp. OPT41 (assembly GCF_015163595.1). Classification (NCBI taxonomy): domain Bacteria; kingdom Pseudomonadati; phylum Pseudomonadota; class Gammaproteobacteria; order Vibrionales; family Vibrionaceae; genus Vibrio; species Vibrio sp. OPT41. The sequence goes on from NZ_JADDYH010000015.1 coordinate 202,558, forward strand.
CCGCGAGCTTCAATAGCTCTGACGGTTGAAAGCGCACAAAACCGAGGTTAAGCCAACGCTGCGCGCCTTTCGATGCTTCACCGAAAAACAGCACGCCGAAAAGCAGTATAACGCCACCAACGAACATCAAAGGTGCCAAGCTTTCGTAAGTTCGTGGAGAAAGCTGTGCAAGGACGAGCATCACAACGAGTGAAAGCACCATTCGCATGGCTTGGCGATCCATCATCAGTAAACTTTGGCCACTGGCGCTGTACATGATCACCAGGCCAAACCCCATCAGGGCCAGTATGCCAAGTAGGAGTGGTAAGTCGATATGGAAGCGTTCAAACAGGGCGCGATTTTTACCTGTAGAGGGATCCATCTTCATTACTGTTTTACCTCTTTCTTCGCATTGTTTTCAGGCTCAATTTCTTCTGGACCAAGAACGACTCGGTCAAAAATTTTCCTTACTACTGGGGCACCGTTACTAGAACCACCACCGGCATTTTCTAGTACTACAGTGACGACCACTTTAGGATCATCAAATGGTGCAAAGCCAGTAAATAACGCATGGTCACGTAAGTGCTCGGCGATCTCATCGGCGTTGTACTCTTCGTTTTCACCCAGACCGAAGACCTGTGCAGTACCTGATTTACCCGCTGTTTCATAATTCATTTTGTAGAATGAGCGACGAGCTGTTCCGCGCGTGCCATGGTTTACCCGACGCATGCCTTCTTTCGCCATATCCCAGTACTTTTTAGGCACATTCTTGATTGGTGGGTAAGTCACGTATTCTGTCGTTTGCTGCTCTTCGAAGTCGTTACCATTTTCTATCGTCGCTTTGAGCAAGTGAGGTGCGATCACTTCTCCCTCGTTTACTAATACGGAGGTTGCTTTGGCGATTTGCATTGGTGTTGCTGTCCAATATCCTTGGCCGATACCTACAGGGATCGTATCACCTTTATACCACGGGGTTTTATGGCGAGACATTTTCCAGTCACGAGTCGGCATGTTCGCCTTACTTTCTTCGTAGATATCAATGCCAGTGTAATCACCAAAACCGAACATCATCATCCAATTCGAAATACGGTCAATGCCCATGTCATAAGCGATTTGATAGTAGAAGGTATCAACAGACTCTTCGATCGACTTAATGATATCGACGCGTCCGTGTCCCCAACGCAACCAGTCCCGGAACGGACGTGTGTTAGAGTTTGGTATGCGCCAATAACCAGGATCATTTCGTGTGGTGTTAGGTGTGACGACACCTTCTTGCAGCGCGGCTACCGCCATAAATGGTTTGATGGTAGAGGCCGGAGGGTAAATGCCAAGTGTAGTGCGGTTGACCAAAGGACGGTTTTTATCGTTCAAAAGGGCGCGATAATCTTTACCTGAGATTCCGTGCACGAACGAGTTAGGATCGTAGCTAGGGCTTGAAACCATAGCCAGTACGCCGTTGTCTCTAGGATCGATTACTACAGCACTGCCTCGGCGGCCGTCCAACAATTGGTGTACGTACAACTGCAAGTTGATATCAAGGTTTAAAACGATGTCTTTTCCGGGTACAGGTGGAACGTACTTTAAGGTACGAATTACTCGGCCGCGGCTGTTTACCTCGACTTCTTGATATCCGGCTGTACCGTGTAAGAGGTCTTCGTAGTATTTTTCAATACCCAGCTTACCAATGTCGCGAGTGGCTTGATAGTTTGCGTCTTTTTCTTCTCGGATCAGGCGTTGCATGTCGCGATCATTAATTCGAGAAACATACCCAATCACGTGGGTTAAGACTTCGCTGAAAGGGTAGTAGCGCTTTAAGGTCGCACTTATTTCCACACCTGGAAAGCGGTACTGATTGACGGAGAATACCGCTACTTGTTTTTCGTTCAGTTGGGTAAGCAGTGGGACCGATTTAAATCGACGAGTCCGTTTACGCTCGTGGTGGAAACGTTCAATCTGGTCTGGTGTAATTTCCAGAATAGTTTGTAATTCTTGGATGGTTGCATCAATGTCTTTAATTTTTTCTGGGGTCAGTTCTAAGTTAAAGACGGGACGGTTCTCTGCCAGTAAAACGCCATTTCGGTCATAAATTAGACCTCGGTTAGGCGCGATAGGCACCACTTTGATGCGGTTATCGTTCGAGCGGGTTTGATAGTCTTGAAACTGGTTCACCTGAATGTTGTACATGTTGGCAACCAGAGCTCCCATCAAGACAACAATGCCGATAAAAGCAACAATAGCGCGGCTGGCAAACAGACGCGCTTCGGCTTGATAATCTCGGATTTGACTGCGGCGTTTACGAATCATTAACGCTTGGCTCTAAAGTTAAACAACGATTATTCGCGATGATAAGGGTGGTTAGCGGTGATGCTCCACGCTCGGTACAAGCTTTCTGCCATTACGATACGCACTAGAGGGTGGGGTAGCGTTAAGGCAGACAATGACCAGCTTTGGTCTGCTGCAGCTTTGCATGCAGGAGCGAGTCCTTCAGGACCGCCGATTAATATTGATACATCACGGCCATCTAATTTCCAAGCTTCTAACTGCTCAGCGAGTTGAGGAGTGTCCCATTTTTTACCTGGGATATCTAACGTGACGATACGGTTGCCTTTTGGTACCGCAGCGAGCATCGCTTCCCCTTCTTTTTGCAGGATGCGAGCGATATCGGCATTCTTACCACGCTTGCCAGCAGAGATTTCAATCAACTCCAACGGCATATCATGCGGGAAACGGCGACGATATTCTTGAAAGCCTTCCTCAACCCATTTTGGCATTTTTGTGCCAACAGCAATTAGTTGAATTTTCAAAAGATTAACCCCAGAGTTTTTCTAGCTGGTAGAGTTCGCGGTGCTCTTCTTGCATCACGTGAAGCATGGCGTCGCCCATATCAAGGACTACCCATTCACCTTCGTTTTCACCTTCCATTCCTAGTGGCTCAAGACCGGCTTTTTTCACCTCTGTTGCAACATGGTCAGCGATGGATGAAACGTGGCGTTTGGATGTACCAGTACAGATGATCATGTAATCTGTCACGCTTGATTTATCTTCCACATTTAGGACGATAATGTCTTCCGCTTTCATGTCGTCGGCTTTATCAGCTAAAAAGTCTTTCAGTTCTTCGCGAAGCACTCGGTTTTCCTCGGTTTGTCTCTTATCTCTACAGTGTTTTACATTCTTGCTTGCAAAACAGGTCGCGCACTATATCACGCTTTGATTTTTAAATTGCCAGCTTAATATCAGGAGAGCAGGTTTCTAAGCTCAACTGATGAATAGTTGGCCATACAGACTCGTCATACTGAGTTTTGGCTTTTATCTCGGCTTGAGCCAACAAGGAGAGCAATGCACAAATACGACTCGCTGATAAGCGGGCCAGTGCTGCGTTATAGAGTGGACGCTTGTTTTGCCAAACTCGATATTTCTCAAATACCTGGTTCATTCCCATTTGAGTTAAGTCTTGATGCATATTTAAAAGTTGGCTCAACTCTTTTTGTACACTTCGAATCAAGATCACGGTCTCAACCCCTTCCGCCTCAAGTTGGCGAAGAATACGTTGTGCACGGTTTGCTTTACCTGCCAGTAAGGCGTCGATCCAGTTAAAGGTAGTGAAGTGGTTATGGCGACTTAGGGCTTCCTCTAAACGTATGATGGTCAGCTCACCATCCGGGTAGAGTAGGGCCAATTTCTCTAAGCTTTGTGTCAATGCAAATAGGTTACCTTCATGCCATTGAGCCAACATTTGCAGTGATTGTTGATCGGGTTTTAGGCCCAACGTGCGGCAACGTGCCTGAATGAACATAGGTAAGCGTTGTAGCTCTGGCGACAAACAGCTTACCCAGTCGCCTTTTGAGCTTAATGCTTTGAACCATTTCGCATTTTCTTGGGCTTTGGTCAGTTTGCTACCAACAATGACGAGCATGATGTCATCATGCAGCATATCACACAGTGTTTGCAGCTCTTTGCTGACGGCGGTTGTCACGCCACTCTCTGGAATTTCAAGCTCGATCAATTGACGGTTTGAGAACAGGCTCATCGCTTGGAAGCAATCGTAAACTTGATTCCAGTCGATGCTTGCGTCTACCGCAAAACGGTGTTTTTCCTCAAAACCTTGTTGAAACGCTGCCTTTTGGATTGCTTGGCGGCTCTCTTGAATCAGTAACGGCTCATTACCAAAGATTAGGTAAACCTGTTTAACGTGTTTAGTTAAATGATCCGTTAATTTATCGGCATAAATTCGCATAGTGATTAAGAGTTTGTGTTCGCTGGCTCAGAGATTTGTCCTGCTTCATATTCGGCACGAATACGGCCCAACTGGCGCATCATCTGTTTTGCAGCTTGCAAGCGCATCTCATCTTCAATTACGTCACGTTCAACAGATTTTGCAAGTGCCGTCAACGGGTTGTCTAGGTAGTTGCGGTTTACTGTTGTCGTAAAGTTTTTAGAGCCATAGCCAGGAATCGTCACACGGTATTTTACTACGTATGTCAGCTCTTTTTCTGCTGCACGGCTATTTTGATACAGAGACAGTGTACGCTCATCGATAGTCGCTTCCGTCAAATGAAGGTTGGGTACCGTCGATGATGGTTGAACAAGTTCAACTTTGTTCAGTTCGAGTTGAGAGCGAACATAGCGAGTTAATTCACTGTATTCATCGTAGCTGGAGAAAGACATAGTGTGCAGCTCTTCCGGTACGGAATACTCGCCGCGAAGGTGAAAACCACAGGCAGAAAGAAGCCCCGCTAATACCAATACCACTGGTAGTTTAATCAAAGAGAAAAAGCGCATTGATTGTATTCATCCTAAATTGAAGGGGTTATTTACCTTAAACCACTCATGTGAATGGTTTGAGGTAAATAAACAGGGTAGAAAACTACCCTGTTTAATGACTCTTGGTTAACAAATAAGTTCGCTAAACAGAGACAAATTGACAGCTGCGATTAGTTTGCAACAATGTTCAGCAGTTTACCTGGAACGTAAATAACTTTACGAATAGTCAGGCCATCAGTGAACTTAACCACGTTTTCGTCGTTTAGACCAAGCTGTTCGATATCGTCTTTAGAGATATCCGCTGGGACTGTTAGCTTCGCACGTAGCTTACCGTTAACTTGAACAACGATAGTTTTTTCGTCTTCAACTAGCGCTTTTTCGTCAAACGTCGGCCATGCCGCGTTATCAATGTCTGTTTCACCTAGTGCTGCCCATAGCTCGTATGAGATATGCGGAGTGATAGGGTAAAGCATGACAACAATAGCTTTCAGTGCTTCGTCAAGGATTGCACGATCTTGCGCAGATTCTTGAGGCGCTTTCGCTAGTTTGTTCATCAGCTCCATGATCGCTGCGATCGCGGTGTTGAATGTTTGACGACGAGCGATATCGTCCGTCACTTTCGCGATAGTTTTGTGAACGTCGCGGCGAAGTGCTTTTTGATCACCAGAAAGCGCTGAGGTATCTACTGCTTCTGCTGCGCCTTTCGCTGTGTGCTCTTTCACTAGTTTCCAAACACGTTTTAGGAAGCGGTTCGCACCTTCTACGCCAGACTCTTGCCATTCAAGTGTCATGTCCGCTGGAGACGCGAACATCATGAATAGACGTACTGTGTCAGCGCCGTACTTATCTACCATTTCTTGAGGGTCGATACCGTTGTTCTTAGACTTAGACATCTTGATCATGCCTGAGTGCGTTACATCGCGACCTTCAGTGTCTTTAGCAGAAGTAATGCGGCCTTTACCATCACGTTCAACGGCTACGTCTGTTGGAGCTACCCACTCTTTGCCGCCTTTCTCGTTCTCGAAGTAGAACGCATCAGCCAGTACCATGCCTTGACACAGTAGTTGCTTGAACGGTTCGTCAGAAGTTACGTAACCCGCATCGCGCAGTAGTTTGTGGAAGAAGCGTGAGTACAGTAGGTGCATACAAGCATGCTCGATACCACCGATGTACTGGTCTACTGGTAGCCAATAGTTTGCTTTTTCTGGGTCTAGGATGTCGTCCGCTTGTGGTGAACAGTAACGCGCGTAGTACCAAGAAGATTCCATGAACGTATCGAACGTATCTGTCTCACGTAGAGCAGGTTCGCCGTTAAAGGTTGTCTTCGCCCACTCTTTGTCTGCTTTGATTGGGCTCGTTACGCCGTCCATTACTACGTCTTCTGGAAGAATCACTGGTAGTTGGTCAGCAGGTACTGGGTGAACTTCACCGTCTTCAGTGGTTACCATTGGGATTGGCGCACCCCAATAACGTTGACGAGATACACCCCAGTCGCGTAGACGGAAGTTTACAGTCTTAGTGCCTTTGCCCTCTGCTTCTAGCTTCGCTGCGATTGCGTCGAATGCCGCTTGGAATTCTAGGCCATCGAATTCACCTGAATCGAACAGTACACCTTTCTCAGTGTATGCTGCTTCAGAGATGTCTAGCTCGCTGCCATCAGCAGGCTTGATAACTGGCACGATGTCTAGACCGTACTTCGTTGCGAACTCGTAGTCACGTTGGTCGTGCGCAGGTACAGCCATTACCGCGCCTGTACCGTAGTCCATCAGAACGAAGTTTGCTACGTATACTGGTACTTCGCGGCCGTTCAATGGATGAATAGCAGTAAGGCCAGTTGCCATACCTTTCTTCTCCATTGTCGCTAGCTCAGCTTCTGCAACCTTGTTGTTCTTACATTCGTCGATAAACGCTGCAAGCTCTGGATTGTTCTCTGCTGCAAGAGCTGCAAGAGGGTGGCCGGCTGCGATACCCACGTAAGTCACACCCATTAGCGTATCTGGACGTGTTGTGTAAACTTCTAGGTCTTGTTGACCCTTAACTTCAAACTTCAGTTCAACACCTTCAGAACGACCAATCCAGTTGCGCTGCATGGTTTTCACCATTTCAGGCCAACCTTCAAGCTTGTCTAAGTCGTCTAGTAGCTCTTGAGCGTACTCAGTGATTTTGATGAACCATTGAGGGATTTCTTTTTGCTCTACAGGCGTATCACAACGCCAGCAACAACCATCTTCAACCTGCTCGTTTGCAAGAACAGTTTGGTCGTTAGGACACCAGTTAACAGAAGAAGTCTTTTTGTAAACTAAACCTTTCTCGTAAAGTTTAGTGAAGAACTCTTGTTCCCAGCGGTAGTACTCCGGTGTACATGTTGCGAATTCACGGTTCCAATCGTAACCAAAGCCTAGAAGCTTAAGTTGGTTCTTCATGTATTCGATGTTTTCGTAAGTCCAAGGTGCTGGCGCAGTTTTGTTTTTTACTGCTGCGTTTTCTGCAGGTAGACCGAATGCGTCCCAACCGATTGGTTGCATCACGTTTTTGCCTTGTAGGCGTTGGAAACGAGATACTACATCACCGATAGTGTAGTTGCGCACGTGACCCATGTGCAGTCGACCACTTGGGTATGGGAACATGGACAGACAGTAGAATTTTTCTTTATTTGGGTCTTCACTTACAACAAAGGTTTTGTTGTCATCCCAGTGCTTTTGAACTTTTTGTTCAATATCTTGTGGGTTGTATTGTTCTTGCATCGATGGTATCCGTTATCTTGGAATTTGTGAGTTCGGTTAGAACAGACTTAAATAGATCGTCATAGAATACCTAAAGCTAGGGATCACAACAATAGCCAATCTGTACCCATGCGCCCTTAAGTGACGCAGGTAGGAGAAAGATGGAGGTCAGTTATGCCTAAACGTAAAACAGGTTATGAGGAAATGCTCGAGGATGTGATTGAAACCTTGAAGCACAGTCCGGAAGAAGTTAACAAAGCGATTGAGACGTCGGGCAAAGTGGTGGATGCTGCTAATGACTTGACCAAAGATGAATTGGCTTTAATCAAAGCGTACCTTAAAGCAGACTTAAAAGAGTTTTCAGAGAGTTACGAGGATAGCAAAAGCGGTCCGTTTTACTTAACGATTGCGGATTCGATATGGCAAGGGCTGTTAGAGATTACAGACCGAACTAAAGTTGAGTGGGTTGAGTTGTTCGATGACTTAGAGCATCAAGGGCTATATGAAGCAGGAGAGGTGATAGGCTTAGGCACTTTAGTTTGTGATGAGTGTGGTCACAAGACAACGTATAACCACCCAACAGTAATCATTCCGTGTATTAAGTGTGGTCACAAAGGCTTTACTCGTCAGTCATTAAAGCCATAAATGGCGAGTAACGACTGTATAATGCAATGAATAAAAAAGAGGCTTAGTCGCCTCTTTTTTGTCTTTTCTACTTTCAAGCTGTTATCAGCTCTGTTTTCTTCTTAAACCGAAAGCCAGCGCTAAACTTAACCCTACCCAAATATACAATGGCCAAGTACCAACGATTCGATATGGCGTTTTCCCATCGGTTGGGGTGAGCTCTGCGCGCAGTACTGCAGTTTCAAACTGCGGAACTTGCTCAACGATTTTACCCTTGTGATCGGTTACCGCTGTTAATCCATTGTTAGTCGAGCGGATGAGCGGTTTGCCCAACTCTAAGGCACGCATACGGGCGATCTCCATATGCTGAAGAGGGCCGATAGAGTGACCAAACCATGCATCGTTTGAAAGCGTTAGAATGAAGTCTGTTTCGTCAGTCACATTTTGACGCACTTGCTCATTAAATATGATCTCATAGCAAAGCGCTGGTGCCATGTGCATGCCATTCGCAACGATGTTTGGCTGCACAAAAGCCCCACGGCTAAACGATGACATCGGTAGGTTAAAGAATGGCGCTAATGGGCGCAAAATATCTTCAAATGGTACAAACTCACCAAACGGTAGTAGGTGATGCTTATGGTAACGTTCGCTTAAATCGAAGCTGTAGTCACCGTATGGTGTGATGCCGAGGGACAGAATACTGTTGTAGAACTGTCGATCTTCAGCTTGATTGACGACACCGGTGATGATTGCGCTGTTATTCATTTTTGCAGCGCTGTCGATATTGCTCAAAAATGAAGGCACTTCAATTTCAAAAGCGGGAATTGCTGCTTCTGGCCAAACGATAATGTCAGCGTCCCAGTTTTCACGAGTTAAGTCAGCGTATTTCATGATGGTTGGCCAGCGTTGACTTGGTAGCCACTTTAGGTTCTGGTCTACGTTACCTTGAATCAGCGCGAGCTTAGTCGTGTCTTCTGGTCGGGGTGTTACCCAATCGTAGTTGCGAATCCCAAAGCCAGTACTGAGTAGTACCGCAGGGATAATCACCATCAGCCACTGCTTATGAATCCATGCATAGGCTAACGCCCCTGCGCTGATAAGGATAAATAGAGTAAGCAGTTCTACGCCGCCAATTGGTGCAAAGCTTGCGAGTGGAGCATCTATCTGGCTATAGCCTAGCCATAACCAAGGGAAGCCGGTCATCACCCAACCACGCAACCAATCACTGATCAGCCATAAAGCAGGTGCAGCGAGAAGTGCTTTTGTGAGCGTAAATTGAGGAAACAGTTTGTTGTTGAGCCAAGCAAATAAGCCTGAATAAACAGCCAAGTAGGCAACAAGTAAGCCCATTAAAAATAAATTGGCAATGAGCGGCATACCGCCAAAACCGGAGATACTGACGTAAACCCAGCTAACGCCAGTTGCAAATTGACCTAACCCCCAAGCATAACCAATCCATAGTGCGCGTTTCGGAGTTTGGTTAGCAAGAAGAATCAGTAGAATTGCAGGGCTAAGAATGGCAATAGGCCACAGCTGGTAAGGAGCGAAAGCGAGTGTAGTAGATGCGCCAACAAAAGCGGCCACTAAGGGCCGCTTAAGGCGATGAAAGAGTTCATTCATCATTGTAATTTTCTGAGATTCCCAATGGGTATCGCGTTACTCTTGAGTGGCTTCAACCAGGGTTTCTTCGTCTGGGATCGTCACTTGGAGTTGAATGACACGACGGTTATCGGCAGCGGTGACTTTGAAGTTGTAGCCTTCAATTTCAACCAGTTCACCACGAGAAGGTAAGTGACCAAAGGCAGTCATGACCATACCACCAACGGTATCAACTTCCTCATCGCTGAAGTTGGTTCCGAATGTCTCATTAAACTCTTCGATGGTTGTCAGCGCTCTGACAGCAAACGTATGCTTGCTCAGCTTACGAATGTCCGTCTCTTCACTTTCATCGAATTCATCTTCAATATCCCCGACGATTTCCTCAAGGATATCTTCAATGGTCACAAGACCAGAAACACCACCGAATTCATCGACAACAATGGCCATATGATAACGTTCTTCACGGAATTCTTTCAGCAGTCGATCAACGCGTTTACTTTCCGGTACTACAACCGCTGGTCGAATGACTTCTTCGATATCAAATGGATTGCTGCCTGAGCCTAAGTATTTAAGTAAGTCCTTCGCTAGAAGTATGCCTTCCACATGGTCTTTATCTTCGCTGATCACAGGGTAGCGAGAGTGTTGAGCATCGGTAATCAAAGCAACCAAGGTATCAAGGTCGTGAGTACGCTCAACTGTAACCATTTGCGAACGCGGGATCATAATGTCACGCACACGCATTTCGGAGATTTCCATAACACCTTCAAGCATATCGCGAGTGTCATGGTCAATCAGGTCGTTAACTTCAGAGTCGCGGATAACATCCACAAGCTCTTGGCGATCTTTTGGTTCGCCCTGAAATAGTTGACCTAGACGTTCAAAGAAGGACTTTCTACTCGGACCTTCTGCCTTTTCTTTCTTATCTTCGTTAGAAGAGGGAGAATTATCTTCGTTCATTGTTTCTCAATTAAGTAACGCTATCAGAAGTGTGATAGCACACATAGAGAGGCGAACACGAGAGTCATTTAGGTGGTTCGCCTTTCCCTGTCGAGTGGCCAATAGCTACTCTTTTTCAGCAATGTAAGGATCTTCATAACCCATACCTTGCATGATTTCGGTTTCGAGGGACTCCATCTCTTCGGCTTCGTCATCCTCTATATGATCATAACCTAGCAGATGCAAGCTGCCATGTACAACCATATGCGCCCAATGTGCTAGCAGAGGCTTGCTCTGTTCAACCGCCTCTTTTTCAACAACTTGGCGGCAAATAATCAAATCACCAAGTAAATCTATTTCCATACCAGGAGGTGCTTCAAATGGAAACGACAACACATTAGTTGGTTTATCTTTGCCGCGATACTCATGGTTGAGCGTATGACTTTCTTGTTCATCAACAATACGAATGGTGACTTCGGCTTGTGGCTGGAAGAGAGGTATTGTCTTATCTAGCCACAATTGGAAATCTTGCTGCGAAGGCAGACCTTCTTCATTTTCGACTGCCAGTTGCAGATCAAGTTCAATCGCCATGGTTATTCCTTAGTTGAAGCAACTTGTGCATTCAGTTCGGCTTTTGCTGCTTCTAGTAACTTCGCATCGCGTTCTTCACGACGGCGTTTCTCGAACTCTTTACGCTCTTTCTGGTCTTGTGCTTCCCACTTCTCGTACGCGTTAACGATACGAGCAACCACAGGGTGACGTACAACGTCGTCGGCCAAGAAGAAGTTAAAGCTGATGTCGTCAACTTCGCTTAGTACTTCAATAGCATGACGAAGACCCGATTTCGCACCACGAGGTAAGTCAATCTGCGTGACATCACCAGTGATAACCGCGCGAGAGTTAAAACCAATACGCGTTAGGAACATCTTCATCTGCTCAACAGTGGTGTTCTGACTCTCATCAAGAATGATGAAGGCGTCGTTTAGAGTACGACCACGCATGTAAGCAAGAGGGGCGACCTCAATCACGTTACGTTCAATCAGCTTCTCTACGCGCTCAAAGCCCAGCATTTCAAATAGGGCGTCGTATAGCGGACGTAGGTATGGGTCGACTTTCTGGCTTAAATCACCAGGTAGGAAGCCCAATTTCTCACCAGCTTCAACCGCTGGACGAGTAAGTAGAATACGGCGGATCTCTTGGCGCTCTAGTGCGTCAACAGCTGCTGCTACAGCAAGGTAGGTTTTACCTGTACCAGCCGGGCCAATACCAAAAGAAATATCATGCGTGACCATGTTAACCAAGTACTGCGCTTGGTTTGGCGTACGTGGTTTGATCACACCTTTCTTGGTTTTGACGAAGACTTCTTTACCATGCTCGATATTAGACTCAGTATTCTGCTCAAGAACACCAGACTCTTTGATCGCTAGATGGATTTGCTCAGGCTCAATATCTGGGATCTCACCTCGTAAAGGTGCGGTATCAACATATAGAGTTTTCAGGATATCCAGCGCAGCTGATGCGGTATGAGGTTTACCGACAATCGTAAAGTGGTCACTACGGTGGTTAATTTCAACGCCTAGACGACGTTCTAAATGCTTGATGTTGTCATCGAATGGACCGCACAGGCTAGCTAGTCGGCGGTTGTCTGAAGGTTCTAGGTTAATTTCTAGAGTTACGATTTTATTGCTCAATGTTGCCTCTCATTTTTTGCCACTTAGTGAGAGCCTGATAACGACCAGGCTCTCTATGGCTATTTATACGAGCTTACGGCGTAAAAGTAGCTACACCCAGCTCATCTTCGCGACGTGTTTTCGCCATCATCTGCGTTGGGGAAATCACACTACGAAGATCCATGTCTTTTTCAGTACGTACTAGCTCACCACGCAGTGAGTTTGCAAATACGTCTACGATCTTCACATCAACGAACTGACCAATTAGGTCTGCACTACCTTCAAAGTTTACTACACGGTTGTTTTCTGTACGAGCGCGTAGTTCCATTAGGTTTTTCTTCGAAGGACCTTCAACTAGAACACGTTGTTCTGTGCCAAGCATTAAGCGAGAGTAACGCATCGCTTGAGCATTGATAGTTTGCTGTAGTTCGTAAAGGCGCTCTTTCTTCACTTGTTCTGACACATCACAAGGGTAATCCGCTGCTGGCGTACCTGGACGTGGAGAGAAAATAAAGCTGAAGCTCATGTCAAAGTCTACATCTTTGATTAGCTTCATGGTGTCTTGGAAGTCTTTGTCTGTCTCACCAGGGAAACCAACAATAAAGTCTGAACTGATTTGAATATCAGGACGAGCTTTACGCAGTTTACGGATGATCGATTTGTATTCGATAGCGGTGTGAGGGCGTTTCATCATCGTTAGGATACGGTCACTACCACTTTGCACAGGTAAGTGCAGGAAGCTCACAAGTTCTGGCGTATCTTCGTATACTGCGATGATGTCGTCTGTGAATTCTAACGGGTGGCTCGTCGTGAAACGAATACGGTCGATACCATCGATAGACGCAACCAAACGAAGCAGTTCTGCAAATGAACAGATCTCACCATCGTGCATAGGACCACGGTACGCGTTTACGTTTTGACCCAGAAGGTTTACTTCACGTACGCCTTGTTCAGCAAGTTGGGCGATTTCGAATAGTACGTCATCCATTGGACGGCTTACTTCTTCACCACGAGTGTACGGTACGACACAGTAAGTACAGTACTTAGAGCAGCCTTCCATAATAGAAACGAATGCTGTCGCACCTTCAGCGCGAGGTTCAGGTAGGCGGTCGAATTTTTCGATCTCTGGGAACGAAATGTCCATAACTGGTGCATCATCGGACTGAGATTGTTTGATCATCTCAGGTAGGCGGTGCAAAGTTTGTGGGCCAAAAATAACGTCAACGTATGGTGCACGTTCACGAATATGGTCACCTTCTTGCGTTGCTACACAACCACCTACACCGATAACTACGCCAGGTTTCTTATCTTTTAGTGTTTTCCAGCGGCCTAGCTGGTGGAAAACTTTCTCTTGCGCTTTTTCACGGATCGAACAGGTGTTAAGTAGAAGTACGTCTGCTTCCTCTGGCTCTTCCGTCAGCTCGTAGCCGTTTGCAGCATTAAGCAGGTCGGCCATTTTTGATGAATCGTATTCGTTCATCTGGCAGCCCCAGGTTTTAATTAGCAGTTTCTTACTCATCTCACTTTCGCTCGTTCAGTTGTACTTAAATCGGAGAGCTATTGCTCAAATTATAGCCGCCATCACGGCGGTAAGCGGCGTATTGTACTGCTTTAAAAAGCACCTGACTAGTGATCTAGCTAATTCTCTGCAAAGCCTGATGAAATCTAGTTTTTCGCCCTATGCTGAACAAGGTTTTTTGTTAAACAATTTTGTAAAAGTAGCCATGGAAAGTACAATAAAAAACGCCAATTAATCAGCACGATGAAGAGTGAAAAATGAACAAGTATGACATCGCCGTGATCGGTGGCGGTATGGTTGGGGCAGCCGTCGCTGTTGGATTTGCCAAGCAGGGCAGAAGCGTTGTCTTGGTCGAAGGTACAAAACCTAAAGTTTTTGATGCCTCTCAGGCGATGGATATTCGTGTATCTGCAATCTCGCACCAGTCGGTGGAGTTACTTGATTCACTCGGAGCATGGTCAGAGATCAAGAGCATGCGAGTTTGTCCTTATCGGCGCTTAGAAACTTGGGAGCACCCAGAGTGCCGTACTCGTTTTCACTCTGATGAATTGTCATTGGATCAGCTAGGTTACATCGTTGAAAACCGCCTAATCCAATTAGGTCTTTGGCAAGTCTTCTCTCAGTATGAAAATCTAACCGTGATGTGTCCTGAGCGATTAAAAGCCATTGAGTTTGCAGATGTAAATCTTGTGACACTAGAAAGTGGGGCGCAGTTTGAAGCTAACTGGGTGATTGGTGCTGATGGTGCAAACTCTAAAGTTCGTCAATTGGCTGGAATTGGTGTAACTGCGTGGGATTACCGACAACACTGCATGTTGATTAATGTGAAAACAGAATTGCCTCAGCAAGATATTACTTGGCAACAATTTACACCTTCAGGCCCACGTTCATTTTTACCTCTGTGCTCTTTGAGTAACGACGATGGTCAAGTCGTAGGCCAAGGTTCTTTGGTTTGGTATGACTCGCCTAAACGTATTAAACAACTGTGTGCGATGAGTAAACCTCAACTAAGAGAAGAAATTTTACGTCATTTCCCTGCTGAATTAGGCGATATTGAAGTTTTACAGTTTGGCTCATTCCCACTCACTCGTCGTCATGCGCAAAGCTACTCAAGCAAAAATTGCGTGTTAGTGGGTGACTCTGCCCATACGATCAACCCGCTTGCAGGGCAAGGGGTAAACTTAGGCTTCAAAGATGTAGACGTTCTCCTTTCGGTAACAGAACAACAAGAAAAGCTGGAAGATACCTTACTCGCGAAATACGAACGCGCACGTCGACCTGACAACTTACTCATGCAGACGGGCATGGACTTTTTCTATAAAGGTTTTAGCAACGATCTAGGGCCATTGAAGTTCGTACGTAATGCTGCATTGAAGCTTGCTGAAAACTCAGGGCCAATTAAGGCTCAAGTACTGAAATACGCGTTAGGTATGTAGTAAGCTACTCAAATCACAGATAGAAAAAAAGCGAGCCATGAGCTCGCTTTTTTAATTCGGCAAATCTAATGATTTCCCGAGTCCAGAACCAAAAAAAAGAAAAAACCCAGCAAAGTCATGCTGGGTTTTCCGATAATGGTGCGGAAGGAGAGACTTGAACTCTCACACCTTGCGGCGCCAGAACCTAAATCTGGTGCGTCTACCAATTCCGCCACTTCCGCAACTTAATCTGTAGATATCAAGATAATTGGTAAAATCTCAATATCGTTGTATATGGCAGGGCTACCTGGATTCGAACCAGGGAATGGCGGCATCAAAAGCCGCTGCCTTACCGCTTGGCGATAGCCCTACAGCGTAAATAGTCAAAGACTACTTAACCTCTCTTATCGAGAGAAAGAATGGTGCGGAAGGAGAGACTTGAACTCTCACACCTTACGGCGCCAGAACCTAAATCTGGTGCGTCTACCAATTCCGCCACTTCCGCGTATTCTGATAGTGTAGATTAATTTAAGATGGTGCGGAAGGAGAGACTTGAACTCTCACACCTTGCGGCGCCAGAACCTAAATCTGGTGCGTCTACCAATTCCGCCACTTCCGCATCTTAAATCTACGTGACTGATAGCTAATGCTAGCAATCTAATCAATGGTGGCTACGACGGGATTCGAACCTGTGACCCCATCATTATGAGTGATGTGCTCTAACCAGCTGAGCTACGTAGCCATTTTAAATTTTTGACCAAGAATGGTGCGGAAGGAGAGACTTGAACTCTCACACCTTGCGGCGCCAGAACCTAAATCTGGTGCGTCTACCAATTCCGCCACTTCCGCAACTTGATCTGTAGACATCAAGATAATTGGTAAAATCTCAATATCATTGTATGTGGCAGGGCTACCTGGATTCGAACCAGGGAATGGCGGCATCAAAAGCCGCTGCCTTACCGCTTGGCGATAGCCCTACATTGCTCTAATAAAAGAGGCTTAAATAATGGTGCGGAAGGAGAGACTTGAACTCTCACACCTTGCGGCGCCAGAACCTAAATCTGGTGCGTCTACCAATTCCGCCACTTCCGCAACTTATTCTGTAGTTATCAAGGTAATTGGTAAAAACCTAAATAACGTTGTTTATGGTGGCTACGACGGGATTCGAACCTGTGACCCCATCATTATGAGTGATGTGCTCTAACCAGCTGAGCTACGTAGCCATTTTAAAACTTTGATCAAGAATGGTGCGGAAGGAGAGACTTGAACTCTCACACCTTGCGGCGCCAGAACCTAAATCTGGTGCGTCTACCAATTCCGCCACTTCCGCAACTTGATCTG
>NZ_JADDYH010000106.1:0-223 GCF_015163595.1 Vibrio sp. OPT41
GCCACACTGGAACTGAGACACGGTCCAGACTCCTACGGGAGGCAGCAGTGGGGAATATTGCACAATGGGCGCAAGCCTGATGCAGCCATGCCGCGTGTATGAAGAAGGCCTTCGGGTTGTAAAGTACTTTCAGTCGTGAGGAAGGTAGTGTAGTTAATAGCTGCATTATTTGACGTTAGCGACAGAAGAAGCACCGGCTAACTCCGTGCCAGCAGCCGCGGTA
>NZ_JADDYH010000016.1:0-308714 GCF_015163595.1 Vibrio sp. OPT41
TCAAGAGTTCTTCCCATACCATAGATATCAGAACGTGCTGCAACATCTTCCTGAGAAAGACCTGCTTCAGTTCTAGAACCAATGAGGAATTCTATAAGTTGTTTGTTGATGTTTTCGTTGCTCATACTCTGTACCTGCTAATCAGCAAAGCGTTATTGCTTGCAGATTTTAAGACGTTTTTGTCTAGAACAAGGTCAATATAGAGCCCTAGATAAGAACTGTCAATAGATTAGACCATTTTGTCTATGTAAAATGCACATTATCAGTAAAGCATTAAAATTTAGTGACTTATAACTCTGATCACTTTTTCTTATCTGATAAAAAACTCATTAATTGGGTAGGTAGCCCTTGTCATAGAGCAATCTGAATAGTCACCAGTATCGTAGCCACTTTTAGCATTACCCAAAATAGGCCAATTTATGACAAAAGAAATGAGTCCTGATTCTTGTGCTAGAAAGGATTTGGGGCACTTCTGAGTTACGAAGTGCCAACTGTGAAGGTTCTGGGTATAAACGATTTAGAATTAATACCCTACAATGTTTCTATCAGATTAGGAAAAGTATGTTGATTCCTTAATGGTTTGTTATGCACGATCAATTAGTTACTGATAAACGAATAATAGTTCCTATAATTGATACTGCCAAAGCCAAGATTGAAAGCCAAATTGAAATATTAAATTTCCTTTCTTGTTTACGCATATCTATCAACATGAGCAAATGGTTGTAGCACTGAAACTACTGTTTTGAGTAATCGCTATTTACATCATAGGGATTGCGGGTCCCATTAGATGATACGATCTTGGGGTAGTATTCGTAGAGTTGTCTCAGCATCCCTTTAAGTTCTCTGTGCGACGATTCAGCTGTCTCAGGTTCAAAAAACCTACATTTGAAGTTATTTACATCTTTTATATTCGCCATTCAGTACAACCTATTTGATTTGAACCCATTAGTGCAGAACGCCCGCAACACCGGACAAATTGAAGCGCAGCGAAAATTTGTTCCGAGTGCTTGCGCTTGTTAACACTCATTGGATTGATTTACCAAGCTTTATGAATAATGCCATGTAAGTAAACTGAATTTCTTCTATCAATTTTCTCACTTTTTCAGAATGCTTATCGCCCCAATTAGTATCGTCCTATTCAACAACACCTGTACATTCTGAAATGCAGTTTGTAGTTTGATTAGCTCCATTGACATATTAGCGTCGGCTAAAATACTTACATATGCTGACACCCTAGCTAGGGCAGAGTCAGCTTCAACCTGAAGCTTTACATCCGCAAAGAATCTATCGCGTATCATCTGGTCGAATAGTTTTTTATTGAATGAATCGCCAGAGCTGCACATTGAGTAGTACGCTTTTATAAGCGATAACGTATTGCTGTAGATTGGCTCTAGCTCTTTGACTACTCGATCGATAATATCCTTTTTAATTTCAGCAACCCGCTTTCCATCTTCAAAACGATGAGTCTCTCGCTGTAGGCTTAAGTCTTTGTCGCTCTGTAATTCAGCTACTTTTATTGATATTTCCTTAGCATTCTTATTTCCCAAGTAACCAAATATAGCTCCTAAAACTGCTACAAAGTATGGCCCGGATACCTTGACGAGTTCAATGAATCCGTTACCTATCAATTTCCAAAATTCTACATCCAAGGTGCATGGCTCCTTTGAGTGTTAACAGTGTTTTTTCAGACGACAATGTCCGTATTTTTCCAAGGTCAAATATGGATACATCTAATGTAACTATCTGGTTTAACGATTAAATACTAGAAGGACTTAGATAAATGTGGATCATGTCGTCATAATGAGATTAATCATGCCACTTTCAGGTTGATAGTCAACTTAACACATATTTTGCATGTGTTATGAAAAGAAGAAATGTCCAGCTTTGGGTGATGGTTATAAATTGAAATGGGGCAGAATCTATTAAGGGTAGCCAGTCAGATCTAATCACATCGTGGAAACGAAACTGGCAGATTGCATTCAGACTAATACAAATCATAGCTCCCCAACTTTCCGCAAGGGATGATCATAAAAGCATTTGAGGTATGTATTGCGAAGCTCCTTATCATCACACTTATCAACCTCAGCCTTAACCCGCATAGCATCAAGAAAATCAATCTCATACTTGTTTAGAGTGCATTTAGCATTATTCAATAAAGCTATTGACTCATCACTGAAGCGGCCTGTTGTCCATATCTCAAAGCGTAGTTTTTTACCCTTCCAATCACTATGTGCCTTTGCATATTTGTTTAGGATTGGTACCCTCTGTTGGAGCCACTTTTTTACTTCCTCATGCTCAACGACACCGCCTGCGCGGTGTCCTTTACACTCAATAAAAAAAATCTCACCATTTCCTTCAGATATGACATCAGCTTCAGCGGAGCCAGAGTCGGTTTTACACTTTTCATTGATTCTTATTCGATGAGATTGTTGAATTTTTGGGATGAGTGTTGCGGTGAAGTACTCAAACAGTGCTCCCCGTAAATTCCCAGCAGCACCTTCTATCTTACCTAGAGAGTCAAACAAAACGTTAAACTTTTCAGGCTCTAAAGTAGCTGTTTTAGCTGCTTCATCCAACGTTTTAATTAGGTTCTTTAACCCCTTGGCAATTTCTTTCCCAAACAAATTTTCCACCGTTGAAGGCATAACTCCAGCTTCTTTCGCCGCTTGGAATGCATCAGATTGAAAGTCATCAGCTACAAAAAAATGTAGCGTTCTACCCACCCGTTTTAATCCTCTTAGAGCCTTACACTTTCTGATAAACGGCTCTATTCCACTAAGTCCGACTTTACCTCCTAGGTACACATCACATGTAAAAAATCCCGGATTTATCTCGGAATTAGAACCTCTCTTAAAATCAGTTAAACCTGACACATAGGAAGGCCCTGCTATATCCCACGCGATAGTGCTAACTTGCGGTAAATCATAACCATCTCTATCAACTAGCTTTTTGTAACTGACCATTCCTATGTTCTTTGCCCAGTTAGAAATAGCTTTAATAAGAATATTCTCAGCCAATAAACGAGCTTGTTGTTCTGCTACGAGCCAACTCTGGTCTTCATGTTCAAGCAAGGTGACACAGCGCCCCAAACCATCAAAGTGCTTTTGGGTAAGTACACCTATAGACTCTAACCTCTTTAAAACTTCATCTGGGGATAGATGTTTTTTCTGCTTTAAAGGAGAACCACAACAAATTAGAAAATGCTTGTAAGGTATGGGGCCGCCCCTTTGTATCAACGCAGAAATAGCAAACCAGTAAGCTGAATTAGTGTCTTTAAATGCTCGATACAAAGCGTTCCAGTAGAAAGGAGAGCGATAATCTTTTCGTAGATAAATGAACCTCGCATTCCGCGCGAATTTAATCCCGCTCAATCGATGCATATCAGGGCAGCCACGGGATACTTGCTTTCTCGCTGCATCGGAAGATAAACCAAACCTTTCAACAAGCTTTTTGTTTAAATCAGAGCTAAGGGAAGGTCCTTCTTCTTTTAAGATCATTTCTACTTTGTTCATGTCACACTGCGCTATATATACTTCCATTATTATGGATAGTAGTTGTCTTTTCCTTCTTTGTACACAATCCCTTATATTAGAGTGACTTGCGAGTGATAAGTTATAGTTAATTTCTCGTCGTGTCACAGTCCTTATCTAAAGTACTCTCTATCAACTGATGTTTTGAGCTTCAAATAGCACTCGACTTCAATACTTAAAAGCAATACTCCATATAAGATTGCCCTAGTTTATTTAGTGATCAACCACGCACCGATATGTTGATTTTTACACAATTAGAACCTTGTTTATTTGATAGTTGACCATTCACAGTGGTCACGTGACGTGATTCAAGTATTGAGATATGAACTAAATGGTATATTTACAGATTTACCTAGAGTTGTTCTAGATGCGCCTGCCTAGGTTATTCCTAGCTAAATTAAATTGGATGACAACATATGTATCTTTCAGAGTTAAAAATAAAAAACTTTAGACAATTCAATGATTTTTCTCTGTCCTTTAACAAGGGGCTAAACTTGCTTGTTGGTGAAAACAACGCAGGTAAGAGTTCGGTAATCGATGCCATCAGACTTACACTTGATACGACGTCTGCTGAATGGGTAAGCTTGAAAGATACTGATTTTCATCATGGAACAGATGAGTTAAGCATTACCCTTAAATTTGAGAACTTGTCTTCGAGCGAGCTGGGAGTATTTCTGGAGCATTTAACTAATGAAGAGACTGGATCACGACATGACCGAGCAATATTAGTTGTAAACCTCAAGGCTAAACTAGCACTAAATCCTTTCAAGAAAACTCGATTTATTAAGACTGAATTTCGCTCAGGACTTAATGGTGGAGGGCCTACGATTGATAGAGATATACGAGAATATCTTGCTGCAACTTATCTGAAGCCTCTTCGAGATGCGGAAACTGAACTATCAGCAGGAAGATCTTCAAGACTTTCACAAATTCTTGGTGGTAGTTCTAGTGTGGCTGGTGACCCTATTGCAACGGAGCGTATTATTCAGTTATTGACCGAAGCAAGTAGAGCTATTCAGTCAGATAGTGCTATTCAGGCTACTCAGGCGAATATTACTAAGTTAGTAAACTCCTTAACATTCAGACCAAATGTATTTGCACCAGTTTTGAACCTTCTAGGAAGCCAAGACTATGGTGACATGAACGATTCAGAGAGAGCTTTGGCACTCAAAACCATCCTAGAAAAATTATCCCTTGAACTGGATGCTACGGGTGTTAGGCATGGTCTTGGATACAGTAGTTTACTTTTTATGGCTGCAGAATTGATGCTGATTAACCAAGAGGAAAGCCACTACTCTCTGTTACTAGTTGAGGAACCAGAAGCTCACCTTCACCCCCAACTACAACTGAAGTTCATTAACTACCTTCGAACCGAAAATAGTAATTTGCAGTGCATTTTATCCACCCATAGTCCTGTACTTGCGTCCAAGGCTCCACTGGAGAGTTTGATTTTGATGCAAAAAGGACAAGCGTTTCCGTTAAGGAAGGGATGCACAGCTCTTGAGGAGGGTGATTACATTTTTCTAGAAAAGTTTTTAGATTCCACGAAAGCGAATATGTTTTTTGCTACAGGTGTACTTTTGGTTGAGGGGATTGCTGAAGTTGTACTAATCCCTCAAATCGCGAAGTTGCTAGGTCGACCTTTAGAGGATTACGGTGTATCACTAGTTAGTGTTAACGGCTTATCGAGAAAGCGTTACGCAAAAGTTTATCGTTCTGGTTCTATAGAAGGCGCAAAGCCATTACCAATTAAAGTTGCGTGTATTACAGATTTGGATTTGTGGCCTAGTGAAGCTGAAGATACTGGAGAGGAAGGTTGTATTGGGTTTAAAAAGAAGATGGAGCCTAGTGATAGAAAACGAGGCAACCTTGACTATTGGCTTAATGAATTGACGGATGATCAGATAGAGGGGAAAAAAGCGAAGAAATCCGAATGTGATGGAGAAAATGTTCAAACCTTTATTTCTAATGAATGGACTTTTGAGTTTTGTCTAGCCAAGTATGGGCTCAGCGAGGAACTATATGAAGCAATCAGAGGTAACCTCGATGGTTATGACGCATTAAGCTCTAATAATCAGGAAAGAGCGGTACAGATATATAGCTTTATAGAGGGCGGGAAAAGTGAAGTGAGTTACTCGCTGGCTAACTTGCTATCTCGTTATGAAGGGCGTGCAGAAGAGCTAAAAGCAAAGCTACCACCTTACATTATCGATGCAATTGAATATGTAACAGAACCATTCATCAGTGAAGAGGAGCTTTCGCAAGATGATTGATATAAGCAATGAAGACATCAATGCGGTTGAAAGCACTCTCGGTTTAACTTTCGACGAAACAAGAAGACGAATCATCTCCACCTATGATGATGTTCAAGCGTGCCCCGGCAGTGGTAAAACAACTTTAGTGGCAGCTAAGTTAATGATACTTGCCAAAAAGTGGAAATCAGGCCATCAGGGGATATGTGTATTAACTCATACGAATGTTGCCAAAGAAGAAATAATTGATCGGCTGAATGCGAGTTCTGATGGACGAAAATTACTCTTTTTTCCACACTTCATCGGAACAATACAAGAATTCGTGAATAAATTCTTAGCAATACCTTATCTACGCTCAAATGGATTTACAGTGACTCATATCGATGATGATATATGTAACAGCAAAGGTTGGAGTCTACTGGATATTGGTACGAAACGTTACCTTGAGCAACGTCATATATCTTCCTTGGATAAATTGCAATACAGGCTCGTTGATGAGCGACTAGTCCTAGGCGTCCCTGGTTTTAATTCAGCATCTCCCTCACGCAGTTATAAAAATTTGGAGTCGGTGAAAGCGACTCTATTAGAGTTAGGTTACTTTTATTTTCATGAGATGTATGCATTCGCAGAGCATTATTTACTAAGCAATCCATCGATATATCCTGCTATAAGGTCGCGCTTTCCATATGTATTTATAGATGAAATGCAAGATACGCAAAAATTCCAAGATGAACTTCTCAACAAGTTATTTGATGTTGAAAGCGTTTTATTTCAAAGGTTTGGTGATCCTGATCAAGCGATCTACAGTGGTGATCAAGAGGAGAATGAGTCTTACAATCGAATTGAATTAAGTAAAGTCGAAAATAGTCATCGATTTACTAATTCTGTAGCAGTTTTGGCAAAAAACCTCAGTTACAACCGCATTAACTTACAAGCTCCTGCTGATGCTTCAGAAAATACGTTTCACACCATCTTTTTAGTTGATGAGAACTCACGGTATGCTGTTTTCGAAAAATTTGCTGAATTATGTGTGCAAGCTGTCCCTGAAAACTGTAAACGCAAAATAAAAACAGTGGGCGCTGTTGGGACTAGAAAGGAGGGGGGATTGACGATTTGCAACTATCTTGATTCTTTTGATAAGTCTAGCTCGGCAAGTGCCTTTAAACCAAGCAAGCTTATTCATTACCTCTACGAAGGACGTCGACACAAAGACTACCACGTATCATATCGCTTAATTTTAGATGGCATATCTAGGCTCGGTCGAAAGGCTGGTGCTGAGTTGCTGCACCAAGAAGGTAATATTGCCTACTCTGTGAATGCTATTCGTAGGTATTTGAAGGAGTTCAATCATACTCTCGATTTTAACCTGGTTGCCATGGGGTTAATTACCAATGACCTTAATGCTCAAAACTGGAGAAGTGCGATTGAACATTTTTGCGAGATTTTAGCTTTAACCATCCCCGCTGGTCTTGAGGAATTCATTTCCTTTGATTCTGATAGATTAGAGGAAGACAATACCGAACAGGGTCACCGTCTAAATACGGTTTATACAAATGTCTCGGGACGAGTGATTGAAAATGAAGTCACAACGATTCATGCCGTAAAGGGAGAAACACACGCAGCTACACTAGTTTTAGAAACCAAGTTTCATCAGAAAGATATTGCAACACTAGTTCAGTACATCCTTAATGAGGATAGAAATAAACCTAGAGGAGCTCGTAAAATTAAGTTTATGAAACAGTTGTATGTAGCACTTACAAGACCTGAGCATTTACTTTGTTTAGCAATGGACAAATCTGACTTTCCGTCTTCGTTGGTTAGCGTAAGAGAACATGCGGGTTGGAAAATACGCGATCTTACTTTGGAGTAAAAAAGTGCGTAATTTTCAGATCGGGTCTGAATTAGCACGGTTTATCTGAAGAGAATAACTCTTTTTTTGGCGCTGACTCATTTCTGTGTCCTCCAGTTTGTTACTCGGGATTATGTCGTATGTAGCAAAGGAGTAGTGATGAGGAAGAGTGCTTTCTCGTATTATAGAGCTCTGACTAGTATCCAATCATCGAGATTTGGTTTGGTCCAATTAATGGGATAGTTGAGAAGTATGAGAGAGTTTTCTCAGGTTTTGGTTAGAGAAAGGGCTTTTGTTGAGGAAGCTGTGAATCCATTGAGGTTACTGACTTCTCTCAGAATTCATAAATACAAAAATTAATTCTTGTTGGCGCACAATCATCCTTCAGGCGTCGCTGAGCCGAGCCAAGCTGACAGAAGGATTACAAGGCGTCTCATCGACGCATTAGCATTGGTGGATATTCGTATTTTGGACCATTTCGTCATCGGAGATGGGGAAAGTGTCTCTTTTGCTGAAAGAGGCTGGATATAACTGTGCGTTTTTTAGGTTGTTAGTTGCTAAAAATCTGCTATCATCCACGCCACTAAATTTTTAACTGAATTCAGCTTGGACTGCTAAAAAAATCTGCTGTCTAAAAAAAGATCACGAAAACCTGTAAAAAGGATCTGTTCGGGTCTTGAGCAATGCATATCAAGTTAGTATAATGCGCGACCTTTGATAGCCTTGTATGGATTTTCCATAGCGGTTCTTAACCTCTAACTTCTTTTCGAGAGATAGAGAGGTTCGGCCACCAAGGTTGATATCGAGCTGAAACGATTTTGGAGAAGACATTCATGTCACGAGTATGCCAAGTAACTGGTAAGCGTCCAGTAACGGGTAACAACCGTTCACACGCACGAAATGCTACTAAGCGTCGTTTTCTGCCGAACCTACAAACTCATCGTTTCTGGGTAGAGAGCGAAAAACGTTTTGTTAAACTACGTCTATCTGCTAAAGGTATGCGCATCATCGACAAGAAAGGTATTGATACTGTTCTTGCAGACATGCGTGCACGTGGCGAAAACGTTTAAGAGGAAATAAGCAATGGCAAAGAAAGGCGTTCGTGAGAAAATCCGTCTAGTATCTTCTGCAGGTACAGGCCACTTCTACACAACTGATAAGAACAAGCGTAACATGCCAGGCAAATTTGAGATCAAAAAGTTTGATCCAGTAGTTCGCCAGCACGTTATGTACAAAGAAGCAAAAATCAAATAATTGGTTTCAGTCTCTTTGATGAATTGAAAAACCCAACTTTCGAGTTGGGTTTTTTATTACGTGAATAAAAGTGCTGAAGAAAAGGTTCAGTACGTCATCGGGTTATAAAGCACTGCTGAAGTTATTCTACTGGTCCGACTCTATACTCTAATTTTTGATTGATCGCCTCTGCCGCTTAGTTACAACTTCCCTACACACTTGCACATCGTTGTTCTAGTCAAGCTCAATACTCTTTGGTAATTTACTCATAACGATAAGAGAGTAGAGATGGTTATGCGTGTGAGTCCGGCTCGTCGCCGCCGATGGAACAATATTCTTATTCTGGGCATTATCGCATTTATAGTGATCTTAAATGCGCCGATGTGGATCAAAACTTACCTATTAACAGATCAAGCAGACCCTTACCCAAATGTACTTCGCTCCGACTATACGGTGGAGTCTTTGTACTATAGTGGCTGGGAGTTCGAGCTGCATGATGGACGGTGGCAATCCAACATCAAAGTTGATGCACCGATCAGTGAACTTGTATCACGCTGGCAATCATTGGAAGGGACCGAGCTCACCTCAGAACAGTACGATCATTTAAAACCTAACCTGACGGTACCTGAAACGGTAGAAGTTTGGTATCAGGATCTCGAAGAGCCGCAGCGGGTGACTTTCTTTCGTTTACCTGATTTTTGGCTATTTAAAACCTGGCAAGACAAATGGGTCGCTATCTCCGTCGATGAAAACTACCTTATGCCAGAGTAGAGCCTTTTTGCGCCTATACCCCTAATAAGCTTCCCTATTTATCGTTTTTCTTTTCGATTATGCTAGCAGCGAGAACTATTAGCCGGTGAATTGGAGAATCTAATGCCTGAGTTGCCAGAAGTTGAAGTGAGCCGTATGGGGATTAGCCCCCACATGGTTGGACAAACGATCCAGTCGTTTACTTTTCGAACGCCTAAATTGCGCTGGGATATTCCTACAGAGCTTAAAAAATTGGAAGGGCAGGTGATCCGTGCGATTAGCCGTCGTGCGAAATACTTACTGATCGAGACAAACACAGGTACAGCCATTGTTCACTTGGGCATGTCTGGGTCTTTACGTGTCCTAGATGCCGACTTTCCGCCAGCAAAGCACGATCATGTGGATCTCAAACTAAGCAGTGGAAAAATACTGCGTTATAACGATCCGCGTCGTTTTGGGGCATGGCTGTGGTGTGCTCCTGGCGAGTCACATGCTGTGCTAGCAAACATGGGGCCTGAGCCTTTAACTGAAGAGTTCAATGCGGAATATGTAGCGGAGAAAGCTAAAAATAAGCGTGTCGCCGTCAAGCAGTTCATCATGGACAACAAAGTCGTGGTTGGTGTTGGGAACATCTACGCGAATGAGTCGTTGTTTAAATCTCGAATTCACCCTTCAAGGCCCGCAGTTAAGTTGACTTCTCAAGAGTGGGGGTTACTTGTTGAAAATATCAAAATGACACTTGAGATTGCCATTACGCAAGGTGGGACTACGCTGAAAGATTTTGCGCAAGCCGATGGAAAGCCGGGTTACTTTGCACAAGAGTTATTGGTTTACGGAAAAGCCGGAGAGCCATGCCCAGAGTGCGGCGAACGACTTCAAGAGCTAAAGATTGGCCAACGTAATACCTTCTTTTGTAGTGAGTGTCAGAAGTAAGTCGAGCTATTATCGAGCTTAAGTTGTTGTAATCTTGCGTTCGAGCCTCAATAATTCAATCAGTTTCGAATAACTTAGTAAATTATATGAAAGTCATTTATCCGGGCACTTTTGATCCAGTGACTAATGGTCACCTCAATCTAATAGAACGTACTCACGAAATGTTTGATGAGGTTGTGATTGGCGTAGCCGCAAGCCCATCGAAGAACACTATGTTTTCATTGGAAGAGCGCGTTGCACTGATGCAGGACGTTGTAGCGCATTTACCTGGTGTGACGGTAAAGGGGTTCTCCGGGTTATTAGTGGATTTCGCGAGAAATGAGAAAGCTAAGGTTCTTATTCGTGGTTTACGAACAACGGTAGACTTTGAATACGAGTTTGGACTGACCAACATGTACCGAAAGCTATTACCAGGAATCGAGAGCGTATTTTTAACTCCTGAAGAAGAGTTTGCGTTTTTATCGTCGACTATCGTGAGAGAAGTAGCGATTCATGGCGGAAGTATCGAACAATTCGTTCCCAAGCCAGTAGCCATCGCGATTGGGGAAAAACTGAATGAAAGACAGTAAGTTCCCTTATTATTTCTCAAACGCTCTCTCGATACTTATCCCTCGCTTTGTATATCGAGCACAAGCCAAGCGTTTACTTTCGAATCTGACCGAGGCAGAGCTGCAACGCTGTCTTGAGCGGGTGAACTATTACAATAAGTGTGAAACGCCGTTTTCAGTCGATAGCCGAGAACAAAGTTACTCGACCATCGATACATTCAAAAAAACGAAAGGCTGGACGTATTTTTTCGATCTTCGCCAAGTTGTACGCTATTTCCCTTCCAGTTTTGCGTTTAACTACATCAACGGCGATGTTACACACATCCCCAATGTACCGAGCTTTATAAAAAGCCGCCCTATTTTTGGTAACAACCAAAATTCAGTGGTGTTGAAACTTAATCAAGTTCGTCATTTTAAATTTATTGACGATCCTGTTCGCTATCAAGATAAAAAGGACATGGTAGCGTGGCGCGGCGTGGGTTTTCAGCCGCATCGTAAAAAGGTGATTCATGCGTTTTACAACCATCCGCAATGCAATATTGGCCAGACCCGCCCGGTAGAAGGGAAACCATGGGAAAAGGGCTTTATGAGTATTGAAGAGCAACTGCAGTATAAGTTTTTGCTCTGTATAGAAGGCAATGATGTGGCCACCAACCTTAAGTGGGCTATGTCGTCTAACTCCTTGGTTATTATGTCAAAGCCAAAATATGAGACTTGGTTTATGGAAGGTAAGTTAGAGGCAGGCGTCCACTATGTTGAAGTGAAGGATGACTATTCGGATTTGCCCGAAAAGATGGATTATTACCTAGCGAATGAGCAAGAAGCATTAGCGATCATTGAAAATGCGCACCAGTGGGTTGAGCAGTTCAAAGATAAGCGTAAAGAGCGTTTGATCTCATTGATGGTTGCCGATAAGTACTTCGCTTTATCTCAGCAACAATAAAAAAGGGGCGAAACGCCCCTTTTTTATCATCTTAAGCTTCTAGAAATTGATCAACACCATTCTCACAGCGTTTAAGCTTGTTTTTAATGGTGTTCTCTAAAATCTCGTCATTTTGTCCGAGTGACGCGCGCGAGTTTTCTACGTGGTACAAGTGGTAGCCTACACCTGCGAATTTTAGGTAAAGACGTGACTTACCCGCATTCAACATGCGATGAACAAACTCGCTGTCTTCGCGTCCCCATCCAACAAAATCTTGGTTGAAGCCATTCACCTCGATGACATCTTGTCGCCAAAACGCCATGTTGCAACCGCGAGTGGCTTTATCGTTATTGCGCTCGTAAGAGAACCATTTCGATAGCAAAGCGTTGGTGATGCAGTTTTTACGATTGCGAATGCCTTTGCTGAAGATAGAAGGTACTAAGCCGTTTTCCATGATGGCCTTGCTGCAGTTTTCATCCGTTAACACACGTCCACCCTGCACAAACCAATTTGGCTTTGCGACTTGCTTATGTGATTCAATAAACGTTTGGGACAGCACCATGTCGCCATCAATCATGATGAGGTAGTCACCTGATGCTTTGGCGATCGCACGGTTGCGGCTCATTGAAAGCTGAAAGCCATTATCCTCGTGCCAACTATGAATCAGTGGAACCGGAAAACCTTCACGCATTTGGTCAACCATTGCTTTGGTGTCTTCTCGAGAGCCATCATCTGCAACAATTACTTCGTCAGGCAAAACGGTTTGACGTTTCACGCTTTCTAACACCGCTTTTAATGCTTCTTTCCAGTTGTAAGTGGTGATAATTAAAGTCGTTTTCATGATTTTTTTGCCTGTTCACGTAAGTAGAGATCGATATATTTTACAAAAGTAGAGTGCATGCTTAGCCAAGCTAGAATGAAGCCATGCTTGCCATCAAGGAAGCCTCGTTTGAGAACATACATCTTCAAAAAGCTAGCAAGAGCGTGAACGATAGCGGTCGTTAAACCCGCTTTCTTTTTACCTTCACGTTCATCCGTCCAGGCCTTAAGGTAGCCAGTGGTTTTATTGATGTAATGATGAAGGTGCTCGTAAGTGTAGTGATGCAGTCGACCATCCAGTTTTTCAGTTTGATAGTTTTTCTCATCAACTTTTTCATGAACGAGCGAATCATTATATTGTGTATATTCGGTGCGATATAAGCGCACAATCCAGTCTGGAGACCAACCAGAATGGTAGATGAACTTACCAAACGCTGAGCTTAGTCGATTAAGTTTGTATAAAACGTTCGGCTTATTGGCTGATACCGCGTGTAAGATACTTTCTTTTAGCTCTGGAGTGACTTGTTCGTCCGCATCAAGCCACAAAACGTAGTCTGCCGTAACGTATTGCTGCGCCAGTTGGCGCTGTTTACCGAATCCTGGCCAATCTAGGTTGGTGTAAAACTTATCTGTGTATTGTCGGGCGATTTCTTCAGTGCGATCAGTGCTGCCCGAGTCTAGAAGGACAATCTCATCGACCCAATCTTTTACTGTGTCTAGACAAGCTTGTAAGTGCTTCTCTTCATTTTTTACAATTAAGGCAACGGCTAAGGTTGGTTTGGACAAGGTCATTTCCTTCTTAACAAATCAAGACAGTAAGTTTACTGGTATTGAGGATACAAATCTTCTAAGACTTGATCGAACATGCTCATTACTTGAGTGCTGGTAATGCGGTTCATTGCCGTTTCATCTTTAGCGCGAGTTCGCCAGCTTAACTCGTGACTGTTTTTACCTGTTTCCGCAAAGATCGTTTCTTCATACACTGAGACAACGTATTTTAGATAACGGTAAGGTCCCACTCGCAGCGGATTATGGTGTGCATAGAGCCCGATGATTGGCGTTTTCATGGCATTCGCCATGTGTGCTGGTCCGGTATCGGGGGCGATGACCATTTCAACCTTATCTATTAACGCAAGCATTTGCAGAATTGAACTTTGTCCAACTAAATTTAGACACGGTTCTTCCAAGCCAGATTGAATGGCTTCTGCCAGATCCAATTCTACCTGAGCAGGGCTGCCTGCCAGAATCACGTTCCAGCCTTTTGCTCTGGCGTGATGAATCACATCCACATAACCTTCCGCGTTCCAGTTTTTATAAGCTTTGCTCGCACCAGGCACAATCAGCAGGTTAGGTTTACTACGAGAAATATGAGACTCTGCCCAAGCTTGGTCGTGGTCTGAATAAGAAAGTACCCAGTCTAGTCCTGCCTTTGGTACCCCAATTTGATGGGCAAAGGCCATTAAGCCATCTGCGACATGCAGAGATTGCGGGGAAGGCACTTTGACATTGGTAAATAGTGTTTGAAAGTCCTGGCTTCTATCAGAAGAGAAACCAAGTTTGTATTTTGCTTTAATGCCCAACGTTGCGACACTCGCTCGAATCGCGTACTGCATATGCAATAGCGCATCAAACTCTCTGCCTTTCAGCTGTCGCCAAAGTGATTTGTAGCCATCAAGTCCCGCTTTTTTATCAAAAACAATCACTTCTACACCATCGATGGCGGCTAATAACTGGGCTTCAAGTTTACCCGTTATCCAAGTAATCTGGGTCGAAGGCCAGTGTTTCTGAATAGCTTGAATGCTGGCGATAGTATTGCAAACGTCTCCGATAGCGGACAAACGCAAGACGCATAGTGACGATGGGGCAGAAGTGAACATAATTATTGTCTGATTCGATGAATAGAGGCAGGTAAATTATGCAGACATCCCCAATAAATGTAAAATACACGGCTCGAATATAGCTAAGTACTGATAAGTGTTCTGCAATGTCAAAGACAACACCACATCAATCGCAAGAATCTGGCAAGCCGGGTAATACCGGACTAAAGCGCATCGTTAAAGCGACGGGTTATTCGATCCAAGGATTAAAAGCGGCTTTTAAGCATGAAGCTGCCATTCGACAAGAGTTGGCTCTGTTGAGTATCGCCGTGATTTTGGCTTGGCTAGTGGATGTCGGCATGGTTGAGCGTATCTTAATGATCGGGGTCGTGGTATTAGTCTTGATTGTAGAGCTTGTAAACTCAGCGATTGAGGCGGTAGTGGATCGTATCGGTATTGAACGGCATGAACTCAGTGGTCGAGCTAAAGATATAGGCTCTGCTGCCGTTATGGTTGCTTTGGCGTTTGCTGCATTTACTTGGTTGTATATATTAGCCAGCCGGTATTTAGGCTAGAGGGTGAGCGTATGACTCAACAGTATAAAAACAACAACCAAGTGATCTGGTTTGATGACGAGATCATTACAGACCCTAGCCAACCGATATTTGATGCGGAATACTGGCAGTCCTCCGACAAGGTGGTTGGCAGTGCGACGGGGCGAGGCACGACATGGTTTATCCAACTAGAGAACATGCAAGCGGCACTACGTCATTACCGTCGTGGCGGTTTGTTTGGGAAGTTAGTTAACGATCATTATTGGTTCTCTGGCTGGGATAACACCCGTTGTGCGCAAGAGTTTCAGCTTTTGTTGGCGCTAATTGAGGCTGGGGTGCACGTTCCTCGTCCTATTGCAGCAAGAGCCGTAAAGTCAGGACTCTTCTATCAAGCTGATTTATTAAGTGAGCGAATCCCAAACGCCAGAGATCTGGTTAGTATCTTGCAAGAACAGTCTTTATCGGTAGAAATGTATCAGAAAATAGGGCAAGAAATTGCCAAGATGCATCAGGTTGGCGTTAACCATACTGATTTGAATATCCACAATATCTTGATCGACGACAAAGATAAGGTATGGATTATCGATTTTGATAAGTGTCGTTTTGAAACTTCTGGTGACTGGAAGCATCAAAATCTAAATAGACTTCTGCGTTCATTTAATAAAGAGCGTTTAAAGCGACAGATTATTTGGCAAGAGTCCGATTTTGAACATTTTCAGGACGGTTATGCTTCTCAATCTTAATTGAGTTTTTTATCATTTTATATTGATTGCTCTAAGTAAGCCTTCTTGAGTCTCACGATGCTCGAGTGAGTCTATAAACTACAATAATCATAAAGTATTCATGTGTATCTGATGGCACAAAAATTAACGTAGGTAACATTTGTAATGAAAATATTAGTAACCGGTGGAGCAGGCTTCATTGGGTCAGCTGTTGTCCGACATATCATTCGTGACACCCAAGATACCGTCATCAATTTAGATAAACTGACCTACGCAGGGAATCTAGAATCACTGGTTGATGTCTCAGAGAGTGAACGTTACTACTTTGAGCAAGTAGATATCTGTGACCGAGCTGAACTAGATCGCGTGTTTTCAGAGCATCAACCCGATATGGTTATGCATTTAGCGGCTGAGTCTCATGTCGATCGCTCTATTGATGGTCCTGCTGCTTTTATTGAGACCAACGTGATGGGCACTTACCATCTGCTCGAAGCGGCCCGTCAATATTGGTCGGGCTTAGATGAAGCGCGCCAATCGGCATTCCGTTTTCATCATATTTCTACGGATGAAGTGTATGGCGATCTAGAGGGAACGGATGATTTGTTCACCGAAACCACCTCATACGCGCCGAGCAGCCCATATTCTGCATCTAAAGCTTCGAGCGATCACCTAGTTCGCGCTTGGCAGCGTACTTATGGTTTACCGACACTTGTCACCAATTGCTCCAACAACTATGGCCCGTACCACTTCCCAGAGAAGTTGATCCCTCTGATGATTTTAAATGCCCTCGATGGCAAGCCGTTGCCTGTGTACGGTGATGGTATGCAAATCCGAGATTGGCTGTTTGTGGAAGACCATGCCCGCGCGCTTTACAAAGTAGTCAACGAAGGTGAAGTCGGTGAAACCTATAACATCGGTGGCCATAACGAAAAAGCAAACATCGAAGTAGTGAAAACCATTTGTGCTTTGCTTGAAGAGCTGCGACCAGACAAGCCGGCAGGTGTTGAGTCTTATGAATCTTTGATCACTTATGTCAAAGATCGCCCCGGTCATGATGTGCGCTACGCAATTGATGCGACCAAGATTGCTCAAGAGCTTAACTGGACGCCGGAAGAAACCTTTGAAAGCGGCATTCGTAAAACCGTGGAATGGTACCTAAACAACCCGCAATGGTGGCAACGCGTGCTTGATGGTTCATACAGTTTAGAGCGATTAGGAGCGGGCGAATAATGAAAGGCATTATTTTAGCAGGTGGCTCGGGCACTCGCCTTTACCCTATTACACGCGGTGTCTCTAAGCAGTTACTGCCGGTTTATGACAAACCAATGATTTACTACCCGTTGTCAGTACTGATGCTTGCGGGCATTCGTGAAATCTTGATCATCACCACGCCAGAAGACCAGGAAGGATTTCAGCGCCTATTGGGTGATGGCTCAGAGTTTGGCATTGAGTTGCAATACGCGATTCAACCAAGTCCAGACGGCTTAGCTCAAGCCTTCATCATTGGTGAAGAATTCATTGGCGATGACTCAGTATGTTTGGTGCTGGGTGACAACATCTTTTATGGGCAAGGGTTCACTCCAAAGTTAAAGAAAGCGGTTGAGACGGCAGAGAGTGGCAATGGGGCTACGGTGTTTGGCTACCAAGTGAAAGACCCTGAGCGCTTTGGTGTGGTTGAGTTTGACGCCGACAGAAAAGCTATCTCTATTGAAGAAAAACCAGCTAAGCCAAAGAGCCACTATGCTGTGACGGGGCTGTACTTCTTTGACAACCAAGTCGTGAGTAGAGCTAAGCAAGTCGAACCATCAGAGCGAGGTGAGCTGGAAATTACCACATTAAATCAAATGTACCTAACAGCAAACGAGCTCAATGTTGAAATGTTAGGGCGTGGTTTTGCCTGGTTAGACACAGGTACTTACGAAAGCTTGCTCGAAGCTGCTCAATTTGTTTCGACGATAGAGAAACGACAAGGTTATAAGATTGCATGTTTGGAAGAAATTGCCTTTAACAATGGTTGGATTAGCAAACAGAAGTTAATGGCGGCAGCTGATGCCCTTAAGAAGAACAATTATGGTATCTACCTATCAAGCATTGTGAGCGAAGATGACAATTAAACTTAACAGTCCATTAGCCCCAGACTTAACTAAGCTTTCTAACTATTTATCTCAAGTAAATGAGAGTGGTTGGTATACTAACTTTGGGCCATTGCATGAAAAGCTTACTAGACGACTTGAAACGTTTTTGGGTGTTAAAAACTTATTGTTAGTTTCTAATGGTACGCTGGCACTTCAGGTGGCATGTAAAGTTTTAGGAATTGAATCCGCGATCTCTACACCATTTAGCTTTGTTGCAACTTCATCAGCGTTGATGTGGCAAGGTATTGATGTGAGCTATTGCGATATCGATTCAAAATCTTATAACTTATCTCCAGATGCTTTGAAAGCAGCTCTTGAAGCAAATTCTCAAGTAGATGGTGTTGTTGCAACACATGTATATGGAAATCCTTGTGAAGTTGAGAGTTTCAAAGAAATTGCAGAGCAATATAAGGTCAAAGTTCTATACGACGCTGCTCATGCATTTGGAGTTAAGGTTGGTCAGGAGTCTCTCTTAAACTTTGGCGATGCTAGTACATTGAGTTTTCATGCCACTAAGATATTCCATACAGTCGAAGGTGGTGCAATTGTATTCAAGCGGCATGAAGATTATTTACGTGCGAAAGAGTTCATTAACTTTGGTCTTCAAGCGAATGGACAATTAGGCGAGCCAGGTATTAATGCAAAGTTGAATGAGTACCAATGCGCAGTAGGATTAACACTACTTGATCAGATTGAAGAGGTAATTGAGCATCGATCCAACCTGTTTAGTTTGTACCGGACGCTTTTAGAACCTTATGTTGAATTACCTCTTTGGCTACCCGAAGCGTCGTATAACGGTGCTTACATGCCAATTTTCGTTAGAGATAAAGACAAGCAGGAAAGACTACTTGATGCTTTGTCTGAGCATGATATTGAACATCGACGATATTTTACACCATCTTTAGATGTTGCTTACCCTGATAATCTGAGCTTTGGATGCCCTATAAGTCAGAAGATATCAAAAGGAATTATTTGTCTACCGCTACATGCCAGTATGTCTTCAAATGATGTTGAAGCAGTATGTAAAGTTATAGAATTGATATTAAATTAACCATGTGAGAGTTCTTATAGTATGAAAATTGCTATTATGCAGCCTTATTTTTTACCATATATTGGCTACTGGCAGCTCTTGGCTTCTGTAGATAAATTTGTTGTTTATGATGATATTCAGTACACCAAGAAAGGGTGGATAAATCGTAACCGTTACTTAAGTGCTTCAGGGAAAGTAGAGACTTTTACCATTCCTATTAAGAAAGACTCTGATTACCTTGATGTTAGAGAGCGTTTTATATCTCCAACATTCTTGAAAGAAAGAACTAAACTATTAAATAAGATTAGAGAGTCTTATCGAAAGTCACCAAATTTTGATGAAGGATATCAGATTTTTAGTGATATTTTGTTGGATGAAGAAGATAATCTATTTCTTTTCATTCTAAACTCTATAGAAAAAATAAAATCTTATTTAGATATTGATACTGAAATTATAATTTCATCGAGTCTGAATAATAAAAATCTTAAAGGACAAGATAGAGTTATAGATACTTGTGTTAAATTAGCTGGTGACACTTATATCAATCCTCCTGGAGGGCGGGATTTATACAGTGAATCGAACTTTCGATCTCAAGGCTTAACTCTAGAATTCCTAAATGTATCATTAAAACCATATACGCATACTCAGACAAGTGATTTTGAGCCAGGACTTTCAATACTTGATATCATTTTTAATGTACCTAAGACCCAGTTGATGGATTATTTAATATGAAAAGATTTGCAATTCATTCTGTGCCAAGATCCGGTTCATCTTGGTTAGGTGAGATTATTAATAGCTCTCCTGATGTTAACTATCTATATCAGCCGCTTTTTTCCTACGAGTTTAAATCATTTCTAGATGAAAATTCTAAAAAAGATGATATCGATGCGTTTTTTAATAACATTGCACAAACCAACTCTTCTTTTATTCGTCAAGATGCTGAACGAAAGGAAGGTCGTAAGCCTATATTCGAAAAGAACAATCATTTGGGTACTATCGTATATAAGGAAGTTAGATACCATCATATCATAGAGAATATGATCAAAAAGTGCCCTGATGTAAAGGTTTTAGGCTTGGTTAGAGACCCGAGAGCTGTAATTAGCAGTTGGTATAATGCAAAGCGAGAATTTAGATCCGATTTAGGCTGGCTTTTGGAAGAAGAGTTGATCTATGCAGGTAAGAAAAACTTAGAGAAAAAAGAAGAATATTTTGGTCTGTCTAAGTGGGTGGAGACTACAAAGTTATTTGAAAAACTTTCTCAGCTGTATCCAGATAACTTTAAACTTGTGCACTATAGTGCGCTGCTAGAAGACCCTCTAGAACAAGTTGAAGATATATTCGCTTTTCTAGGGCTAGAGCTTACCTCACAAACTAAGTCATTTCTTATATCAAAAAAGAAGGTTGATACTACCTACTCTGTATTCAAAAACAAGGATAAAGACATAAGCTGGCAAAATAGCCTTGATGCAGATATTGTAAGTCGTATAGAGGATTTTGTTAAAGAGAGTAAGTTGGAACACTACTTGTAGGTCGGTAATAATATGTCTGTTAAAGTTTCAATTCTTTGTGTTTGTTATAATCACTCTAAATATATTGAAAAAACAATTAATAGCTTTCTCAACCAGTCCTGTGATTTCGAATTTGAAGTTATTGTTTATGATGATCTCTCTACGGACAATAGTAGAGAAATTATTGATGAGATATGTGAAAAGCATTCGAACATAGTTCGAATGTATACTGATGAAAATCTTTACTCTAAAGGCATCCGAACTCTAGCATTGTCACACTTATCACCAAAGGCTAAAGGAGAGTACTTAGCTTTTTGCGAAGGTGATGACTATTGGATAGATAATACAAAGCTACAGAAACAATTTGATGCTTTAGAGGGGAACCCAAATATAGACCTTTGCTTTCACCCAGCATACTCAGAGGACCCAGAAGGCAATAGAGAGCTAGTCTCAAATCATTTTGAGGGGACCCATTACGTTTCTACTGATGAAGTTATACTAGGAGATGGTGATTACTGCCCAACAGCATCTTTATTTATCCGTAAGTCTGCTTTATCCCTAGCTTCATCAAGCACTATTAAATTAATGCCATGTGGGGACTATTTTATGCAGATTATGTCTTCTGTAAAGGGAGGCGGAGTCTACTTACCTGAACCAATGTCTGTATATAGAATTAATCAAAAAGATTCTTTTTCAACAAGGATATCCTCGTCCTCTCACGAAAATCAGAGAGACT
The DNA here is from genome assembly GCF_015163595.1 of Vibrio sp. OPT41. Taxonomy (NCBI): domain Bacteria; kingdom Pseudomonadati; phylum Pseudomonadota; class Gammaproteobacteria; order Vibrionales; family Vibrionaceae; genus Vibrio; species Vibrio sp. OPT41. Next base: position 21,339 of record NZ_JADDYH010000016.1, read on the forward strand.
TTTTGTTAGCAATGGCCAATAGTTTGGAGTCACTAAAACAAGACTTGGATGGAGTGAACTTAAAGTCATTTAACAATCGAATAAGAAAATATAAACAGAGAGCGCGAAAATCTCAAAGGAAGGCGATAAAGGAGAGGATCAGAAATCTAATATTCTCTAACCCTTCCCAATAAAATAGGTGAGCGATATGTTTATGGCCCACCTATTTATTTAGTTTATTTTTACACAGCCCCACTCTGGGAAGTGCTTACATACATAAGCATTGAGCTCTTTCTCTGCTTCTGAGTAAACACGAGCTGGTTCTTCAGTATGGTTTAATTGTATCGATGACACCATACCCGCGCCGACAGTCACGTTACTAATGCGGTCAATAATGATAAAAGCGCCAGTTTGAGGTAGCTGCTGATAAACATCCATTGCAACTTTATCGGTAAGCTTTATTGAGGCGAGTGCAATCTCGTTTAACTCAAGGCGCGTATTTTTATGATCATGCTGCTTAAGTGTATTGACATCAACCTTATGCTCAATTTGAGAAACCTTACCTGTACAGGTTTTAGTCGCAAATTTGAATAGGTATTCTTTATGCGTTTGCATCGGAGATTCATCCATCCAAACGATATGAGCTTGGTAAGCGTCTACAACCTCCGGAATGTTGTTGGAATGGACAAGCATATCGCCGCGTGACACATCGATTTCATCTTCAAGCGTTAGGGTGATGGCTTGACCCGGCATTGCTTCTTTTAGCTCACCATCGAAGGTAAAGATAGATTTGATGCGAGAAACTTTGTTCGATGGAAGAGCAGTAACCTCATCACCAACCTGTACAATGCCTGAAGCAAGGGTGCCACAAAAACCACGGAAGTTTAGGTTTGGGCGATTGACATATTGCACTGGGAAGCGCATGACTTCAGTGTTGATGTCTTGGTTAATCTTAACTGTTTCAAGCAGCTTCATTAATGTAGCGCCAGGGTACCAATCCATGTTCTCACTTGGAGTGACAACATTGTCGCCTTTTAGAGCAGAGATTGGCACAAAGCGGATATCCTTGATGTTGAAGTTCTTTGCCATATCTCGGTAATCGGCTTTGATTTTCTGATACACCTCTTGGCTGTAGTCCATCAGATCCATTTTGTTAACGGCAACGATAACGTGCTGAATTCCAAGTAGACTACAGATATAGCTATGACGACGTGTTTGCGTCTGGATACCGTGGCGAGCATCAACCATTACAATCGCAAGATCACAGGTAGAAGCACCCGTAACCATATTACGAGTGTACTGTTCATGTCCTGGAGTGTCGGCGATGATGAATTTACGCTTGTCGGTTGAGAAGTAGCGGTAGGCAACATCAATCGTGATGCCTTGTTCACGCTCGGACTGTAGACCGTCGACTAGTAGTGCTAAGTCGAACGCTTCATCTGTCGTATTGAACTTTTGAGAATCTTTTTCGATCGCAGCCATTTGATCTTCATAAATCAGCTTGCTGTCGTATAGCAGGCGACCAATCAGTGTAGATTTGCCGTCATCAACGTTACCACAAGTTAAGAAACGAAGTAGGTCTTTGTTTTCATGTACGTTTAGGTACGCTTCAATGTCTTTAGCGATAAGCTCAGAGCTATGAGACATAATGACTTCCTTTTAAATGTATTCTTTTTCAGTGAGCGCTTGAATCACTTGGTCGGCACACGCTTCGACAGACAGCTCAGCTGTCTTGATGTGAATTTCTGGAGATATAGGCGCTTGGTACTCAGAGTCGATGCCAGTGAAGTGTTTAATCTCACCTGCGCGTGCCTTTTTATACAGGCCTTTAGGATCTCTTTGCTCGCAGATTGCGAGTGGAGTATCAACAAACACCTCTAAAAACTCGCCTTGCTGCATTAACTGGCGCACTTGCTCTCTATCTGAGATAAATGGCGAAATAAACGCGGTCAGAACAATGTTCCCGGCATCGACAAATAGTTTAGCCACCTCGCCAATGCGGCGAATGTTCTCAATACGGTCTAGATCACTAAAGCCAAGATCTTTGTTTAGACCGTGGCGCACATTGTCACCATCAAGAAGGTAACTATGTTTACCTAACGCTAATAGCTTGCTTTCTACCGCGTTAGCGACGGTCGATTTTCCTGAGCCACTAAGTCCGGTAAACCAAAGTACAACAGGCTTTTGCTGCTTAAGCGCAACACGATCTTCATGAGTTACGCTGGTGTTATGCCAAACCACATCGTCACTCACAGACTCATTGTGCTTCTTTTGATACGGCGAGGTCATAGTTAGAAGTAACCCTCACGTTTCTTTTTCTCCATGGAGCCAGAGCTATCATGGTCAATGGCACGGCCTTGGCGCTCAGAAGTGGTTGTAAGCAGCATCTCTTGAATGATCTCTGGTAGCGTTGTTGCTTGAGATTCAACCGCTCCCGTTAATGGGTAGCAGCCTAGTGTACGGAAGCGAACCATGCGTTGTTCTACCGTCTCCCCTTCACGAAGCTCCATGCGATCATCATCTTTCATGATCAACATACCGTCACGCTCAACGACGGGACGCTCTTTTGCAAAGTACAGGCTTGGAATCTCGATGCTCTCTAGGTAGATATATTGCCAGATATCCAGCTCAGTCCAGTTAGAAAGAGGGAATACGCGAATGCTCTCGCCTTGGTTTACTTTGCCGTTGTAGATATTCCAAAGCTCAGGGCGTTGATTTTTAGGATCCCAGCGGTGATGTTCATCACGGAAAGAGTAAACACGCTCTTTCGCGCGAGACTTTTCTTCGTCACGACGAGCACCACCAAAAGCAGCATCAAAGCCATGATTATCTAAGGCTTGTTTTAGGCCTTGTGTCTTCATGATATCAGTATGTTTTGAGCTGCCATGCACAAATGGGCTGATGTTCATCGCAAGCCCTTCTGGATTTTGGTGCACAATCAGCTTCATACCAAGCTTTTTCGCCATGTAGTCACGAAACTCAATCATTTCTTTGAATTTCCATGTGGTATCAACATGCATAAGTGGAAACGGGGGAATGCCAGGCGCAAAGGCTTTCTGCGCAAGGTGTAGCATCACTGAAGAGTCTTTACCAACAGAGTAAAGCATCACTGGGTTATCAAACTCGGCAGCTACCTCACGCATAATATGGATAGATTCTGCCTCAAGCTGCTTAAGGTGAGTCATTCGTTGTGGAGAAAGTTTCATTCCGGTCTCTCTTTGATTCGATGAGGGAGTTAAACGCCATAGATAGTTGTGATAGCCGTTAATACTAAACCGCTATACGTAATACTCATCGGCACCCCAATCTTTATATAATCCTTGATACAGTACTGACCTGCATTGTAAACCATTAAGTTGGTTTGGTATCCATATGGGCTAATAAAGCTTGCACTTGCGCCGAACGCGACAGCTAAAATATAGCTGTGAAGATTTGCATCTAGACTCGTCGCGAGGGCATAAGCAACGGGGAAGACTAAGGCCGCCGCCGCATTGTTGGTGACCAACTCCGTTAGCAATAAAGTGACCAAGTAAACCATGATAAGCCCTGACAATGGGCTCATAAATTCAGCTTGTTCTGTCATTGCGCTCCGCAGGAGGTCGACTGCTGTACTATTATCTAATGCCTGAGACAGCAAAAGTGCAGATGAAATTACTAGCCATATCTGGACTGGTAGCCTTCGTATAATTTCATTCGTTTTCAGTGCTCCAGTTAATAGTAGAACACCAAGCAACAAGATCAGGTTGTGCAGCAGTGGAGCTATCTCCATAGCTGCGAGGGCGATAGCACTAAAAAAGCCAAGAACAGCGACAATTTCTTGTGGTCCTTTGAGCAGCCTATCGGCTTTTAGCGCTTGGAGCTGGATAAAGTTTTTAGCGATGTTATTTCTCTGGTGATAGTCATCACCTACAGCGAGTACCAGATAGTCACCAGCTTTTAAGGTAACTTCACCGAGCTTTCCGGAAACCGTGTGGCCATCGCGTCGGATCGCGACAACTGCAGCGTTGAACATAGCGCGAAAGCCAATTTGTTTTAAGGTCTTATTTACTAAAGCACTTTCAGGGCGTAATACGACCTCTTTGAGATCATGACTTAGTCTTTCGCCTTTATGAGCAAAGAGTGATAAGCCCGGGAAGTGATTCAGTTGAGTTACTTTTCTAATCTCTCCACAGAATAATAGGCGATCATTTTCCTCTATTAACTCATGTGGTGATACTGGTGAAATAGTTCTTCCTTGGCGATGAATCTCGACTAAAAACAGAGAGTTTAGATTTCTCAGCCCGTTGCGCTGAATAGTTTTACCGATAAGTGGGGAGTTTGGTTCTACCTCAGCGTCAATGAAGTATTGAGCTTGAGTATCTGCTCGTTCAATGTTGCTAGGTAGCCAATGGCTAAGTAAAAACAGGGTGAGCCCGCACCCAAGTACAACAATGCTGCCAACAAGTGAAAAATCAAAAAAGGAGAGACTAGGTAGCCCAGCATCGAGCACCATACTATTGACGATTAAATTCGTCGAAGTGCCGATCAGCGTTAGTGTTCCGCCAAGGATGGCAGCAAAAGATAGGGGAAGTAGCAGTTTGCTGGCTGGGTGAAGGGCATTGGCACGTATTGGGGCGATCATGGTAGAGACCACCGCTGTGTTGTTTAGAAATGCTGAAGACAATGTGGTTATCGAGAACAGTCGAACCCAGGTAGATTTATAGCTAGGTTTGATGACTAATTGCGAGATTCTACGAAGTAGTGAGGTCTTTTCTAAAGCTAGCGAGCAGATGATAAGTAGTACCAGCGTAAGTACGCCAGGATTGGCAATACTGCTAATGAGTTGCTCTGTCGATACGGATCTGCTGCTATATAAAACAAGCAAAACTACTCCAAAAACCTTTTCAGGTTTGTTTTGATACCTTGTGACAAGGGCAATTATTGCAATCACAAAAACGGTAATGACAAAGTAGGCTGAATGGGTCTGTGACATTATTTAATTGCTTCAATTGTTTTTTGAGTCGAGTTTAAATAGCCTTGAATAAAATCACTCATTTGCTGAGAGTTACTATGTTGAAAGCGCTCTAGTACTTTACTCGCTAGCTGAGTTTTATCGGTAATGTCTATAATATTCAGAGCAATCATGTCTTCTACAATCGCTTTGAAGTTGAAGTAACTAGGACCTGATATCACTGGAACGTTGAGTGCGACTGGTTCAAGCACATTATGTCCACCAACTTTATCCCCAAGCAAACTCCCAGCCATAAAGCAAACATCACTGGCACCAAGGAGAATCAGCATTTCACCCATAGTATCAGCAAGGTATACCTGTGTATCGGCGTTAACTATTGCAGCATTGGTTCTTCTGGTGCTATTAAAGCCGGAATTTTGGCAAAGCGCAAACACATCATCAAATCGTTCCGGATGGCGAGGAACCAAAATAAGTAATGCATTTGGATGAGATTTTAAAACTTGTCTATGTGCATCTAATACCTGTTCGTCCTCGCCTTTGTGGGTGCTAGCTGCAATCCAAATCGGACGATCGTTTCCAAGTTGGGCTCGAAGCTGCTGTCCTTGCTGTTTCACTTGCTCTGATATTTGAATATCGAACTTAATCGAGCCAGTAACGGATAGTTTCTTTTTCTCAACGCCTAAGCGTTCGAAGCGCTCTGCATCTGAATCCGTTTGGCAGAGTACTTGAGTTAGGCATGGATGAAGCTGGTTAAAAAGCCGCTGTATTTTGGCGTAGTTCTGACACGATTTTTCAGATAGGCGCGCATTTACGACAGTTATAGGGACACCCGCTTTGTGAACATTGTGAAGCGTGTTTGGCCACAGCTCAGTCTCAATGATCAACATCTGTTTTGGTTGCACTGCTTTAAGAAAACCTTTGATAGCAAACCCAAAGTCAATTGGCATATAGCGGTGTTCAATTAAATCACCCAACTTAGCAATCTGTTCAGCTCCGGTACTTGTTGTTGTTGTAACTAGAATAGATTGTTCGGGGTTTTGTTCCTTAAGGGCTTTGATTAAAGGTGTTGCTGCTATGCTTTCACCAACAGATACGGCATGTATCCAAATAGGTTTGTCGTTGCTTTTTAGCTTGGGGGTTATGCCAAAGTGCTCTTTCCAGCGAGAGCCGAACTTAGGCTTATTTGGTTTGCTCTTGTACAAACCAAATAAAAGCAGCGGTGACGCTAGGGCGAGTAGTAAGGTATAAACAATACGAACTAACATGAGCTTATCGTAATGGCGTCAAGTTTTTGGATGCTATCTAGCACTTGCTTAGGCGAAAGTTCTGTCAAGCACTTAAGGTGTTTGTATTGACATTCACGCTGGAAACAAGGGCGACAATCAATATCGGTATGAACAATCTCCACTTTTTCTGCGAGTGGGGGGGTGTACTTCGGTGAAGTTGAGCCATACACGGCAACAACATTACAACCAACCGCAGCTGCCACATGCATTAAGCCTGAGTCATTCGCGACAACTGTCTTGCATGCAGCAAGTAGGTCGACCGCTTCAATTAAGCTGGTTTGTCCTGCTAGAACATGAATGTTCTTATGGAATTGCGTCGGGACAAGTGCGCGGATATTGTTACAAGTCTCTAAGTCCTTTTGAGAACCAAACAACCAGATTTGATGCCCAGATCGAGCCATTTGCGTCGCAACTTCAGCGTAGTGTGTTTCGGGCCATTTTTTGGCAGGACCAAACTCTGCTCCTGGGCACAGTCCAATGGTTGGTTGGTCTTGCGTTAAGTTGAATTTTTGGATCGTGGCTTTTTGCTCTACTTCGTTGATTGCGAGGCGTGGGCGAGGTAAGGTTTCAAGCCCGCCAAGAGAGTTAGAATCCACCATTTCTGCTTTTGGATAAGCTAACGCTACATAGCGCTCTACCATGTACTGAAAAGACTTCATGTTAGGGCGTAAGTCATTCAATAAGCCATAGCGCATTTCTCCTTTCCAGCCAGTACGAAGAGGAATGTTGGCAAACCATGGGATCAGTGCTGATTTCGCTGATTTAGGCAAGATATAGGCGTGGTCATATTGCTTTTCACGTAATGATTTACCAATTTCCCTGCGGCCTAATAAGTTAAACTCACCATGACCGATAGGCATTTCAATCGCTTGGTGGATTTCTGGCATACGCTCAAGAATCGGTTTACACCATCCTGGAGCGATCACGTCAATTTGGCTATCTGGATGGCGTTGCTTTAATACGATATATAACGATTGCGACATTACCATATCGCCGACCCACGCAGGGCCAATGACTAAAATCTTCATGCTTTGTTTTTCCAGTATAGGAATTTCAAAATTGACTCATAAGTTCTAAAAAGTTCAGCGTATATTTTATTCGCAAGAGTCATTTTGGATTTATCTTTTCTTTTACCACCAATCGTCGAAGCAATCTCTGCTCTAGTAAAGAGATCTGGAGACACGCTGTAAACTTGAACACCATGTCTCCATGGTTTTTCCATGTAGTCATCGACTGGTTCAATAAACTCTTGAGCATGCATAACAAACTTTGAGGCTGCTTTAGGTGTAACGATATAAGCGGTGGTACCACAAGTGCCTGCTGAGTATCCCCCTAGCATATGATTATCATCAATCGGTACGATTGGGGTGAATACACGCTTCTGAGTGGCAGACAACTTGATGTAGTCATAATTAGAAGTCAATGGAAGGGTATGTTCGAGTACTTGCTTCAGCCCTTCTACGGGGTCGACGTTGTCTTCTAAGATGACGATCGGTTCATCAAGCTCAACACAGCGAACCCACAACTCGTAATGGCTTGCAAAACAGGCGACTTCACTGGTTTTTAATTGATACCCTTTGCGGCGTAGAGTAATGGTAGGACGACTTTTTTCTGAATGAAGAAAACGGTCAACAGAGCCATCTACTGCATCAAAAAATTCAAACGTAATGTCTTGTTGTTTTAACTTTTCTTCAATACGTTCTCGGCGATCTAGCGATCGAGCCAAGCTTACGACAAATACTTTCACTGCACTTTCCAGTCGCTGTTATATCTTGGTTTAAACAAATTGTAATAGTTATTGCCGTCTTCTTGAGAGTGCAGCAACTGTAGTACCCACATATATTGTTCGGGTTTATCACCGACAAAATATTCAATGGCTTCATTACAGGTACGAGCGTCTTGCTCTTCGCCTTTATCCAGCTCAAACGCTGGTAAAATCTCAATATCAAACGTACCATCTTCAGTGTTCATCGACGCAAATAGAGGCAGTACTTTTGAGCGTGATAGTTTCGCAATTTTGCCTAAACCAGGTAGCGTTGCTTTACGTGTTGCAAAAAAATCCACAAACACACTATGCTCTGGGCCGTGATCTTGATCAGGTAGATAATACCCTACATAGCCATCTCGAATGGATTTCAGAAAAGGCTTAATGCCACCTGAGCGTTCATAAACACGACCACCGTATTGGACCCTTTGCTTGTGCATCAGCCAGTCAGCAACATCATTCTTTTGCTTCTTCGCCATTGCAGAAACTGGCATTCCCATTGAAGCGAGCAAGATAGCAGGCACATCAATAGCCCAAGAGTGGGGAACCATTAAAATTACATTTTCGTTGCTATCAATGTGCTGTCGTAAAATGTCTAGGCCGCGAATTTGGCAACGGTTCTGAAGCCATTTTGGTGAGCGTAAACTTAGTAACCCGAAGCGAAAAAAGAACATGGCCGCTGTGTAGAGTGTTTTTTCTATCAAAGCTTCACGTTCTTGGAACGACTTTTCCGGAAAACACAGCTCAAAGTTAACCCTCGCTCGGTGAGCTGGACCTTTGTGGGATTTACACAGTTTTTTGGCTATGGTTTTCGCCAACCACTTTTGTAAACCCAGTGGCATTAATGATAACGGTAAAAATAAGATAACACCTAACCACGTGCCCCAGTACTTAGGCGACAGAAAGTGGCGCTTAAACTCAGGGTTATATGCTTTGGGGTCGAAGTCATCACGTTTTATTGTCATGGCGTGTCTAGTTACCTATTCGTGTACGGGCGAAGTGGTTTAAATGAGAAAAAGATAGTTAGGAATGATACAGGCTATTGCACTTGAGTAAAGGTGGCAGGTTATGGTTCTACCACCTTGTGGTGCTTAACTGTTTTGGATAGTTAAGTATTCGGCAACGCCTTCTGCAACTGTCTTGAATTCAACATCACAACCTGCGGTGCGCAGTTTGGTCAGATCCGCTTGTGTGAATTCTTGGTAAGCGCCTTTTAGGTGCTCAGGGAATGGGATGGTTTCAATTTGGCCTTTGCCATGATGCTTGATAACTGCTTTTGCTACCTCTTCAAAAGATTCAGCACGGCCAGTACCACAGTTAAAAATGCCTGATACGCCGTTTTCTAAGAACCACAGGTTTACTTTACATACATCACCAACGTAAACGAAGTCGCGTTTGAATGATTCGCTGCCCGCGAACAATTTAGGATTTTCACCTGCGTTAAGTTGGTTGTTTAGGTGGAATGCAACTGATGCCATGCTACCTTTGTGGTCTTCACGTGGGCCATATACGTTGAAGTAGCGGAAGCCGGTGATTTGAGAAAGGGTCTCACCATGTTCTTCAGCATCTTGCCATAGGCGACGAACGTAGTTATCAAACTGCTGTTTCGAGTAACCGTATACATTCAGTGCGCCTTCGTATTCGCGTTCTTCAACGAAAGTCTCTGTATCGCCGTAAGTGGCTGCTGAAGAAGCGTATAGGAATGGAATCTCGCGATCTAAACAGTAATGCAGCAGCTCTTTAGAGTACTCGTAATTGTTTAGCATCATGTACTTACCATCCCACTCAGTCGTTGCAGAGCAAGCACCTTCGTGGAAAATTGCCTCAATCGGACCAAAATCATCGCCCGCCATAATTTGGGTCAGAAAGTCGTCACGATCCATGTAATCTGTGATGTCCAGATCAACTAAGTTCTTAAACTTTTTGCCATTTTTTAGGTTGTCGACAACCAGGATATCGTTAATACCAGCTTCGTTTAGTGCTTTAACAATGTTGCTGCCGATCATGCCAGCGCCACCAGTTACGATGATCATAGAACTTCCACCATAGATTAAAATTTTCTCAGGAATTCTAGCAAGAAACGAAAAGTAGCGCTATTGGAAGCAGGAAGATAGGTTTGAGTCTTCTATGACTTAGTATCTAGATATGAAAAAGGGAGCCTTAGCTCCCTCAAGTAGGCAGTTATTTAGCATTTGACGTATTTGGGCGTTGATACCAAGGGTTACGCTCATCCGTCAGCTCAATCAAGCTGTACTTACGACCTAGCTTCTGACCGCCATCGCGAGTCAATGGTTGCCAGTTAAAGAACGCACGGTTGTTGCTTGGCTTAACGGTCATGATGTCGAATGGAATCGAAATGTAGAAGCCTTTAGTAAAGCTACCTTCACCGAATTCGTCAGCCGACAAATCACTGATTGATGCGAATGCACCTGCAATGACACCACTCTTGAACTGTTTAGATACATTCACTTGTGTACCGATATCACCCGCTAGGAACTGACCAACATCAACTTGAATCATCAAATCTTGTAGGAAATCCCATTGAGGGTAGTAATAACCCGACACAAAACCAGTAAAGCCTTTATCTACAACTTGGAACGGGCGTCCATATTCTGGCACATTTTGCCATTTCTCATCGTAAACACCGAAGTAACTTTGTGGATCACGTTGAGAAATTAAGTTGACGTCAGCGCCAATCGCCCAGTTAGCTCCTTGTGGTCGGTAAAGAAACTCGGTACCCACACCCGCGAACATACTTTCTAGATAACCAGCGTAGAACTGCTGGTCCATGGTATCTGAATACTCTTGGAACCAAGTTAACTGCAGGTTGGACATGGTTACAGCATGTTCATTTTGATAAGCACGGAACATGGTACGTACCCGAGGAATCGAAGTGCCATCCGGTGGGGTTACGTAGTTAAACTTGTCGTAGTTGTTGTACCAATCCCAGTATAGCGAGCCACCAATTTCTAGGTTATCTGTCAGCCAGTAAGAGGCGCTGCCACTTAGACCAACACTGAACAGGTAGAACTCTTCTGGGTTGCCCAAGGTCTGAGCCAGTTTTGGTGAGAAGCCCCAATCAAAGCGCTCAAAACCATCGTAAGCAGGTTTGCCTTGCGGTTTATCACTTGAGGTTGATGTTGCATCTTCGATATTTGGATTGATGTAGTTAACTTCTGCAAAGTCACGGTATTTCTCTTTGGAGATAACCGTTTGATCGCCGATCAGACCACGACTGCGTTCATTGATAGTAAAGGTATCAATGTTGTCTGGCATTTCGTTATAAAGGACTGCCGCCGCTTTTTCATGAGCTTCATTGCGATCACGATACTTTTTCTGCTCGCCGACAACCGAAATGGTATTGTCTTTAACATAGAGTTGGGTATTTTGGTAGCCAGCAATTTTATCCAGCTCCTCGGTAACACGTTCCCAATCTACATCAGACAGTTGCTCTGGTTGCTTGTCTTCAACTTCTGGTGTTGGTGTATCACGCCAGAAAGATGGCATATCATTGAAGTTAGTGTAAAGACTCACGCCAGCAACTAACGTATCTCCGCGCTCGTAGCTCAAGCGCAAATCTGCCATATGTCCTAAACGATATAGAACACCAAAGTTCCAAGGCGTATGAGGTGTCATGTCTACACCACCACGTACCACAGGGAAATCTTCGCTGTAATCGTTGCTGTCGTATTCAAGCTTAAATCGCAGTGGCGCGTGCAAAGTTTGGTACTCGACACCACCAAAGAGTGCAGCAGAACCTTTGAACCAACGTTCAAAATCCACACTACCACCATTACCTTTGTAATCAGAAGGGCGCTCACAGAAACTATCGGACAGCTTACAAGCTGGGTTGCTGATGTTGTCGCGCGTACCTAAGTAGCCCCAGCCCATACCTAAAGTGAAATCAAAGGTACCAAGGTTTGGGTTAGAATAACGTTTTGTCGCAGCAACAAACTCACCATCAAAAAGACCGGTGCCTGCAAAGTCACGCACACCAATCGAAAGCTCTGGCAGGTACTCGGATTCTTCTAACAAGCGAACTTTAAAGTCGATTCCCTTGTCGGTGTACTTGGTATCACCCGAAAAGCTCGGATCGTTACTGTAGAAAAGATCGTTCACCATGGTGTAACGAATGGTCGTTTCTAGCCATGGCATCACTTGCAAAGTCACATTGTAAAATAGGTACTCGTCGCTACCGGTAATAGCAAAGTTAAACTCGCCTTCAGGTGCCATACGACCTGTAGGCATCTGCATTAAGCCGACACCACCAAAGTCCATTTGTGATGGTTGCAATGGCGGCACTTCAAAAGGTATGTCTTGAGCCCACACCAACGCTGGACCCATTAAAGAAAGGGATAAACTGGTTCTGATCAGGTTCATGTTTAGTTCTTCGATGAGGTTGGTTTACGTTGTGCAAGCAGAGCGACAATGTCTTTATCCATTTGTGATTTTTCGAACTCATCAAATGGGATATACACAATGGTAAGTGGCGGCAAGTAATATTGAGTGGTTAACCAACTGCCATGGTGAGGATGAATAACCTTGCCATCCGGGTAAATTAGAATTGGCGGATAGGCGAGCTCACCAATATCACCTGAACGTAGATTATCGACCTGTTCATGCAGAGCGATACCCGCTTGGTTTTCTACCGCGTAGACTTTTTCCAAGTTACCCACATACAACACTTTTTCTTCACGTTTTGGTGCACTTAACGCAAGTTGACCTTGTAAAAGAGGGTTATCAAATTTATCTAGACGGATGCGATCAACATCAATGGCCGACAGCACGCGAGGTGCAAACTGGCTTCGTTGGATAAACTTGTAAAATGGGTGCGCAACTAAATTATGTTGAATCATTTGGTTTAACACCGAATTCTTTAAGGCAGTACTTCTTTGCACTGCTGATTCGGAATTATCAAATAGAGTCACAGCTAAAGGGTATTGCAGGGCGATTTGTTGTTCTTGTGCATGCTTAAGTACGCTCTCTAAACGTGCCGCTTGTTGGAACTGCAATGTTTTGTCCGTTCCGACAAGTTCTATATTGAGCGGTGGTAAGGTGTGATTTTGAGCTTGAACGGTAGTCGGTGTCGCCAGAATCGTTGCCGTTAAACTTAGGCTTAATAAAGATAGCAGTCGCTTATTCATGATTTTCTGTACCCTTTCAGAATCGTCAATTCAACAGGCACCATGTTTGGACCTAAGTGTTGACGTGTTTTCACTACTTCTCCTTTACCGTTTACCCAGTATTGGTTCTCTACAGTTTTTTCTAAGCTGGTAAACGTTACAACCTCGGTATAAACATCAGTAGAGGTAGAAGAAATAGGGGTTATGACGGTTTCTTTACCTTGACGAGAACGTTGGACTTTAGCCGGGAACCCATAACGGTATTTGTCAGCCCAATCGTAAGAAAGAGAATATTGCACAGAGGGCGCTGAGTAGGCAGGAACGTTGCCATAAATACCTGCTAAATTGGTGGTTTGCAAACCAATAGTTTTAACGATATGACCGTTCTCTGTTACTACCATTGCCTTGTCTGCGCTTACCCACTTTAATTGGGTATTACCAGTTAATGGGTTTTGCTCAGCAAAGGCCAACACTACGAAGACCTGTTTTTGGTCACCAATTTTTAAGTAAGCACTGGCATAAGGTACCGCTTCAATCTCTTCTGGCGTTAGTTCAACATCGATGTAGTTACCATAAGCTTCTTGGACGGTAGCGGATACGTCATTGAATTTTTGTGTACAGCCAAAGATTGAGCTCAGTAATGGTAGGGCAATAAGTAAGCGCATCCATTTTTGCGATAGAAGAGTGTTCATCATTCCCTCATTACAAATAAAATCGCCCTGAATAGATCAGGGCGATTGTTTCAATATCTACAACACTAAAAAATTATTTAGTTACTGAAGTAGAAGTAGAAGTAGAAGTAGAAGTAGACGTTGAATCGCTGTCTGACGCTGCAACTGCTACTACAGTTACTGCTGCTGCTGCACCTACTGCTACTGCAGTTGTACCAGTTGCAGATGCTGCTGCTGTACCAGTAGTACCAGCTTCAGTCGCTGCAAATGCAGTTGATGCGCTTAGAGCCATAAGAATAGCTAGAGCTGTGTTCTTCATTATTAATCCTTGTATTTCAGATTTTAAAACATCGATGTTTGGTCTGTTTAGAACATACCATCGTTCATTTTAGTTAAAAAACAATCAGCATGTAAACAGTTTCCTATGTGAATTTGCCTAACGTTAAAGAAAAGTTGTTGCAAGACTGAGAATAGAGAATTGCTTAGGTTTGATAGTTGTACTGAATCAAAATGCGCCTTCGACTGCGTTATTTCCGGTCACCTCTGAATTTACGCAAACGTTCACATTTTTTATTCAATGCATCCGTAGTGGTGTTCTGTTTTAAGCGGCTGGCAGCCAGTGTTTTTCTCATTCGTGAGAATTTACGAACCATAAACGGAAATCTGAGACGTTTTTGCCCCCTTGCCGTTTTGCGCTAATACATGCATAATTTGCCAGCTTTTGTGTTGCGTTTATAAAAGATTGTTTTTTGAACGGTTAGTCGCAAAAGTGAGGCTTAAAAAGAATATTTATATCAATAAACCGAATGGATCGGGAATCAGCGAACAGTGGCTAACGCGTAATGCCGCCGGGCGGTAGCGTGTAAACGCACAAGCGAAATTGACAAAAGTTAACAGACATTCACTGCGCGCGTCGTTCATAATGTGCAGCGGTCAGTCGACACCCAAGGAACACTTACGTGATTAATAAACGACCATGGCTAGGGGCGTTGAGTGCAATCAGCTTAGGCTTGTGCTCATTTTCTGCCTCAGCAGATTTTTATGCTGGTGCGTTAGTAAGTTACTCTAACGCTGAATTTCATCATTCCTCTTCTCCAGTAACCGAGGGAAACCCTTTCCTTCTTCAAGCGCAAGCTGGTTACTTCTTCAATGATTACCTCGCTTTTGAAGCACGTTACGGAACTTCTGTACAACGAGATAGCGGACTTGCACTAGATAGTCTTGCGAGTGGTTTTATTAAGTTGAATATGCCTGTCTCCGAGCGTGTAGCACTTTATGGACTTGCCGGTTATTCTAGTGTCCAGATCGACCAACAAAATGTAGGCTCTAATAAAGATCAAGGTTTTAGCTTTGGCTTGGGTATGCATTATGCTTTGGACAAGCAGAATGCAGTTGTCTTTGAGTTTGTTGATAGCACATCTGAGGACCAGGCACGCTTGAACGCACTTACTCTTGGCTTTCAACACCGATTTTAATTAAAGACCTAGCGCCTAGTTTTGTTGCTAGGATTTTTAACTCCTGACTTTAAATAGCGAATTATCATGCTCAAAGGATATTTCTCGATAGGTGCTTGCATTCTAGCAAGCCTATTTGCGCCGCTTACTAATGCGCAGACTCCAACCCCAGAACAAATTCAGATGTTTCAGAACTTACCAGCAGACCAGCAACAAGCATTAGCGAGTAAGTATGGTATCTCTATTCCTTCCGGCGCTTCTTCTCAGCCAAGTAGTTATCAAAACCCTCAAGTGATTGAGCAACGCCCGGCTGCTAGTAGTGCTATGGAGGCAAAAGCTAACGACTCAGAAGACTCAGAAAAAGGTGAACAAGGTTTAAAGCGTTTTGGTCTAGATTTATTTGCAGGTTCACCGACGACGTTTGCACCAATCAGTGATGTACCTGTGCCTGCTGACTACACGGTAGGAGCTGGTGATGAAATCGTTATCCAACTTTTTGGTAAAGAGAACACAACGCATCGTCTTCGTGTTAATCGTGCAGGCATCATCAACTTCCCTTCCCTTGGTCCTGTTCAAGTGGCCGGCATGACATTCTCTGATGTGCGTGATTCTCTAAACCAGCGAGTAAAAGAGCAAATGATTGGTGTGCGCAGTGACATTTCGCTAGGTGAAATGCGCACCATGCAAGTTTTTGTTATGGGTGATGCCTTCAAGCCAGGAGCTTACACTGTTAGTGCACTAACAACGATCTCTCAAGCCATTTATTACAGTGGTGGTTTTGGTGAGAGTGGCGCATTGCGTAACGTGCAGTTAAAGCGCAATGGTCAGGTGATTCGCAAGCTTGATATGTATGACCTATTGTTGAAAGGCGACGCGCGCAATGATGTTCGACTGTTACCTGGCGATGTCGTCTTCATCGGTGCATTGGGTAACACGATTTCGATTGATGGTGAAGTAAACCGTCCCGCAATCTACGAAATCAAACCAGGTGAAACCTATAAGCAAGCGATTCAAATGGCTGGCGGTTTTACGGCTAACGCTTATAGCGATCAAATCGAAGTGAAGCGTTACGCCACTAAAGGTGCTCGCGATGTATTAACACTGAACTTTAGCCAGTCACATGACCAGCAAACTAAAGTCAAAGATGGTGACGCCGTTAATGTACTGAAGAAGAGTGAAGAACTAACTCGTTACGTGCAAATTGAAGGTGATGTTCGCCATCCCGGCTTTATTGAGTGGAAGAACGGTCTGCGAATCGCAGATTTATTCCAATCTGTTGATACCTCATTTAATTCTACTGCAGATGTAAACTATGCCGTTGTTGTTCGTGAGGTTAACCCACAACGTGACATCGAGGTTTATCAAGTAAATCTTGCGAACGCGATTCTTTCTCCGAGCAGCAAAGATAACCTAAAGCTAAGCTCACGTGACCGAGTGCTGGTATTTAACCGTTTCAACAATGAAGATTTAGATACCCTTGCAGATCAAGATACGGTCACGAAAGCGAAAACGCTTGAGCAAGCACAATTTAAAGCCGAGCTGGATCAACAAAAAGAGCAAGAAGTTATGAGCTCTTCTGTTGCAATATCTTCAGCGACAGGCAATGTGTCGAAGGGGCAATCTTCAACTGAAGAATCAGAACAGCCGAAAATCATATTCCGTGGCAAAGAAATTACCAAAGAAGATTTTGAAGCATTAAAACAAAATACGCGCCGCACGTTACTTGCTCCTGTTCTGCTACAGCTTCAACAGCAATCGCGTTTGGGTTTAGCTCCGCAGATTGCAGAAGTCTTCGGTGAGGTAAAACACCCAGGACGTTACCCAATTACCCCACGTATGACGATTTCTACCTTGATTGAAGCTGCTGGTGGTCTAACTTATGACGCATTCACCATTAACGCCGAGTTAGCTCGTACAGTAATAAACAGTAGAGATGAGCGCGCTTCTATTGATGTTGAGCGTATTGATTTACGCCAAGCTATCAAGGGTAGCTCTGCTGACGATGTCGTTATTGCTGGTCGTGATCGCCTAAACATTCTTGAGAAGCCAAATGTCAAACTGCAAAGCACAGTAACGTTGCAAGGCGAAGTTCGCTTCCCTGGTACTTATACTGTCCGTCAAGGAGAGACCTTAGGCGAGTTACTTGAACGTGCTGGTGGTCTAACCGAATTTGCACATCCGCAAGGGGCTATCTTTACTCGTGAGGCTTTACGCCTTAAAGAGCAAAAGCTATTAAACCAATATGCCGCAGATATGCGAGCAGAAACAGCGAAGAAAACCTTCCGTGCAGACAGCAATATGGCGTCGGTAATCTCAGACCCAGATAAAACATTGAAGTTTGTTGAAGAGGCAAGTCGCAGCAAAGCTCTTGGACGTATGGTAGTACAGCTTAATCGCATTCTTAAAGACGAGCGTTCTGCGGACTTTATGTTAGAAGATGGTGACTTCTTATTTGTACCAACCTTCCGCAATACGGTTTCGATCATGGGTGAAGTTCAAGTTCCAATTACATATCTACTGGATAACAAGCTAGATGTGGATGATTACCTGAACAAAGCTGGTGGCGCGAAAAAACAAGCAGACGAAGACCGTATCTTCGTTGTACGTGCAGACGGCTCGGTTTACAAACCAACGTCAGGTTACTGGTTTGGTAACAACCATGAAGAGCTAAAAGCGGGCGATACTATTGTTGTTCCAATTGATACAGACTACCGCGATGCGTTAAGTACTTGGACGGCTGCAACACAGATTCTTTACCAAACGGGTGTAGCGATCAATGCGTTGAAGTAGAGAGGATGTTTCAACGCGATAATAAAACTCAAAATTATGGCAGCTAGTTAAGTTGCGAAAAGTGTAACTTAACCCACTGTACCATGTCGTTACTTATCCAGTATCAAACTCTAGGCTTTAATGAAACCTAAAGCCTAGAGTTTGGCTACAAGAATTCTAGGACCTTAAATATCAATGGAACCCCAAAAAATTACTGAATATTCTCAATTGACTATACCTCCAGAAGGTGTGGGAAACACTAATGGTGAGTTGAATCTGAATGAGCTACTGAAGGCTATTTGGAGTGGGAAGTGGGTTATTTTACTATCGACACTTATCTTTGCTTTGGGAGCAGTCTTATATTCACTAAGTTTGCCTAATATATATAGAGCTAATGCATTGCTTGCCCCTACAGAAAGTTCCGGTAGTGGCGGACTTTCAAAGATGGCAGGGCAACTTGGAGGGTTAGCTGCTTTAGCTGGTGTAAACCTAGGTGCAAACGAGTCTTCACAAACAGACTTAGCTGTTCAAGTTTTGCAATCTCGTCGATTTGTAGATGCTTTTATCAAAAAGCACGATTTACTTGTACCTTTAATGGCTGCAAAAGACTGGAACTTAAAAAGCAACAAATTGATATTGGATGAGAGAGTATATAACTCTGAAACCCAGCAGTGGTTACGTGAGCCGGAAGGATTAAGGGGAGTGAAACCTAGCTCTCAAGAAGCATTTGACGTGTTCTTGAAAAATGTATTAGTGGTAAACCAAAACAAAGATACTGGTCTATTTAATATTTCGGTAAAATACTACTCTCCTTTTCTCGCTAAACAATGGGTAGATTGGTTGATTGAAGATATTAATGAGGTGATGCGTGAGAGAACGATTAAGGAAACTACACAAAATCTATCATATCTAAATACTCAGCTAGAAAAAACTGCTATTGCTGATATGAGAAGTACGTTCTACAAACTTATAGAAGAACAGACTAAAACTCTAATGTTAGCGGAAGTACAAGAAGAATTTATATTTAAAACAATTGACCCTGCAGTAGTGCCAGAAATTAAAGATTCACCTCAAAGGGCTTTGATCTGTATTCTAATAACAATTATTGGATTTGTACTTGGTCTTGGTATTATATTTGTGAGGTTGTTAATTGCAAAGGATGACATTAATAAAATAAACAACTAGAAAATGTAATTTAACAAATTGGTTTGACTTAATATAAAAAGAGCAGATGTTATGAGAGAGATTTTAAGGGCTTTTAAATATACTTTAAAGTCGATAAGGGTTCATACATATGATTTGATATTATATGTTTCTTCTTCTAATAAGTATCTTAACAATGATAAGTTGACATATATTTATAAACTTAGAAAAGATTTCCACAAAATAGAAAAAGGTCTGACGATGATACCAAGAAGACCTTTCTTTGGCTTCAGAGTTTTAGATAATATAATAGATACTATTGAAAAAATTGATGATAGAAATCATCAAGACGTAATAAGTGCTGTCCATGTGATTGAACATTATATAAGAGAGCATAATAATGACCAAAAATTAATAAAGTACATCGACTTTGTGAGAAAGTTTAATCTTGGGTCTCAGGGTGATAAAGGTGGATATCAAGAAATAAAATTAGAAGAGATATGCACTTCTAATTCGGACTTTAATATATATAAAAATGTAGTGTTAAATAGAAGAACAGTTAGAAGCTTCAGGAAAGAAAAAGTATCACAAATAGATGTGAATGAAGCTGTTAATATAGCTAGACATTCTCCATCCGCATGTAATAGGCAATCGTGGCGAGTTAAAGTCATAGATAGAAAAGAAAAAATAGACGAGATTTTAAAGTTACAAAATGGTAACGACGGTTTTAGAGAGCAAATTTTAAACCTAGCCGTTATAACAGCAGATCTAACATCCTGTATATCACCAGAAGAACGAAAGCAAGTATGGTTTGATAGCGGCCTTTTCTCAATGAATTTTGTTAACTCATTACATGGACTTGGTATTGGTAGTTGTTTCTTGAACTGGTGTGTTGATATAAAAAATGATAAAAAAATAAATAGCTTACTATCACTTGGAAAAGGAGAGGTTGTTACTGTTGTCATAGCATTTGGTTATTACGACGATAGCACTTTAATTTGTACATCTCCAAAGAAAAGCAATGACCAATTAGTTGAGTTTGTTTGTGATTGATATACTTGTACTAATACTGTTTTTTGCAGTCCTATTTTTCTTTTCTAGAACAAAAATATCTTTAATCTATAGTATTGGAGCCGTTCTTTTTTATGGTGGAGTAATTTTACTCTATTTTCATGTGAGTAAGAATGGTGGAAAATTCACTCCTCTTTTTCCTGATGAAAGTACTTATATAAATGGAACTAGCCTTCTTTTATATGCTAAGTTTGTTTCGAGTTTATTTGATGTAACTGGACCTGCTTTTTTCAGGGCTTTGAATTTTTTATCTTATAATATAGCTATGATTATAGTTCTAAATAGGGTGAAAAAAATAGATTATGTCAGTTTGTTTATTGTCTCTTTATTGATTTTTGGTAACTATTGGAACTTCTTTATATTGAAGGAAGGTTTGACTGTATTAGGTATCACATTAATGCTTCTCTCAATTGAGAAACACAAGAAGTTCTTACTATTCATTTCAAGCTTTA
Source organism: Vibrio sp. OPT41 (assembly GCF_015163595.1). Classification (NCBI taxonomy): domain Bacteria; kingdom Pseudomonadati; phylum Pseudomonadota; class Gammaproteobacteria; order Vibrionales; family Vibrionaceae; genus Vibrio; species Vibrio sp. OPT41. The sequence continues at coordinate 42,003 of NZ_JADDYH010000016.1, forward strand.
TATTGGTACTAGCCAGACCTGAAGCTATAGCATTGATAATATATGCCTTTATTTGTTCTCGAGTATATAACACTTCAAAGGCTAAATTTATAATTATTAATGTTATTGCTGCAGCTATAATGATTTACTTTTTTTCGTTAGATATAAGTCAACCTGTAAAACTGAGCTTTATATCAAGGCGAATGGAGGATGTTTATAAAAGTTATGATAAAGAAACACTAGCTGTATCAAATTTGCCGGCTATACAGTTCTTTTTCTCTTCTATATATATCGAAACAGTAGTTGTTAACTTCAAAAGAGCTTTTAGTGTATTCTATAATTCAAAAGGCTTAGCAACGCTATTAGTGTTAATAAATTTTACTGGATTATTTGTTTTCATATTCTCAAAATGGAAAAATAAAGTAAATGTAATCGGATTCTATTTTCTTTTTTGTAATTTAGCGTTAGTACTTTCGCATAACACTTATCGCTATGCCAATGCGATAATTATTCCATATCTATTGATCTACATTTTGGAGAGACACCTTGAAAATACTTATAATGAGAGCAAGTAATACTAAAAACTACGGCTCTTTGATGATGGTTGCTAATTATATCCGAGTATTCAAAAATAAATACCCGAAAAGCACCTTTATTGTTGATAATGTTGAGATTGATGGAGTTGAAAGAATTAAAGCATCTTCTGGTGTAGAAGAAATTGAGAGCTTTCTAGAACTAGGTATTCAATTGAGACCTGACTGCTCAAATGAAAATAGTTTTAATAAACTTATAAAGTATAGTAAATACTCTCTTAGCTTTGGTCGAATGATGAAAGAGATAGGTGTTGATCGCGTTATCCAGCTTGGCGGAGATGATTTTTCTGAGTATTACTCAATAAAAGCCTTATGTATTGAGCTTTTAAAAATAGAAAGCCTTTTAAAAAATAACATCAAAGTCCAACTACTTGGACAAACGATGGGACCATTTTATTCGTGGAGAAAATGGTGGATTAAAAAGCTCTTGAATAAGGTTTCAATTTATTCAAGAGATGAAAATAGTGCTAAGTATCTGATAGAAGAGTTACAACTGGAAAATGTTAAAATTGCGGCAGACTTAGCTTATTTACCATTGTATAAACAAGACACTTCGTATTTTGAAAATTTTCCCGAACATAAACTAGGTAGTTTTAAAGATTACTTTGTTATCGTTCCATCAGGGCTATGGAAGTCTTATACGAGCGATCTTGATTCATATGTTAATTCTTATTTGAGTTTAATTAATCATTTAACCGAACGAGGAGAAAATGTTCTCATTTTATCACATGTTTTAAGTGATACTTCTTCCGATAATAAGATTATAGAAAAAATACAAGAAAGAATTGAACACTCTCCTAAGGTCAAGTTTATTAAAGAAACACTATTACCTGTAGAAGCTAGAGCGCTGATCGCTAAATCAAAATGTGTAGTATCAGGTAGAATGCACGCTTGTGTTTCTGCTTTACAAGTAGGTGTACCTGCCATTCCTCTCTCATATAGTGTAAAGTTTAAGGGAGTTATTGGAGAGCTAAATATTATTGATCGTATCATTGACTCAGTTGGGGATGATTTATGGCGTTTAGACGGTAAAGTTTCACCAATTGTCAATTCAATTTTATCGGAAATTGATAGCTTAGAAAGCACCCATGATAAAACTAGTGTGTTAAGTCAAATCCAAGCGTTAGAACATAAAATATTAACGCAGTTCTAGTAAAGGAGGCCGTAGTTTACGGCCTATTTTATAAATGAAAGCAAGAAACATTTTAACGATAGCTGCAGGTTTGATTTCGAAATTTCTATTGATTATATCTGTTGTTATTATTTCAAGAAATACATCACTGGATTCATTCGGCACCTATGAAATAGCATTGACTTCAATCAACTTACTCTTTCCTTTATTATGTGGAGGTGCAATAGATGGCATATTTCGATTTTGTATAGATAAAGAAGATAAGTCGATAGTTTTTAGTAGGCTATCTCTCTTTGGTCTGGTGTGTTTTTTTGTTCTAGCCCCAATTTCATATTTTGTATTAAGAGTTTATTTTGGGAGCTTATCAATATATTTAATATTACTTGTTTTTTCAAACATTCTTATAGAATTAATCAAACAACTTGAAAAGTCTAATTATAAAGCTTTTGTTGTTACTACGGCGGAGTGTATAAAGAATTTATCTTTCTTAGCGCTTGTTTTTTTATACAGCATGGGGGGGGATAAATTTGGTTTTAAAATTTTAATCTTATATCAACTATTATCTACATTGACTTGTTTATTGTTTTTAGTTATGTATTCCCAAGTTTGGAAGTACATAACTTTTAAGTTAGATGTTATTAAGTTTAATAGAGTGGAGATAAATTATTGTTTATTGATGATGCCAAACACCATTTTATGGTGGGTATTAAATGCTTCAGATAAGTTCATATTAGGTTACTTCATGGGACCTGCATCGGTCGCAATTTATGCTGTTGCTACAAAGTTCCCCTCATTAATTACCGCTCTTAACAGAATTTTTATGCAAATTTGGCATGTTTACGTTGTTGGTAAACAATCAGGAAGTAATAATTCGGGGTGGAAGCCGAATGTTGCGTTGTTAAATGCGGCGTTGGTAATGTTATCTTTGGTTTTTTACTTTTGTTTCGATATTGTTTTCGATTCAAGGTATGATAAAGCGTCCGAATATCTTCAAATTTTACTTATCGGCTCATATTATTCAGTATTGTCTTCTATGATGGGGGGGGTATATATGCGAGAGAAATTAGCCTCTCATGTTTTATTAACCACCCTTATCTCTGCTGTATCTAATATTATTTTGAATTTTATTTTCATACCATACTATGGTGTAATGGCTTGTATAGTATCAACAGTATTCAGTTTGTTTTTATTATTTATCTTGAGGTTGAGATACATTACAAGGAACAAATTAGAAAGTATCGAGTTTTTAAAAAGTCCTATTATTCATGTATGTGTAGTATTCTTCCCGATGTCGTTGATATTTAATATTCATGAAATATCTTTTGTTTTATTTGTTCTATTGTTTTTGATTAATTTCAAGATGTTGAAGGAGAAAATTGCTTGTTAGATATCAGTAATTCCAACACATATTTGGTTTGTGATGTTACCGTCATTATACCTGCCTTTAATGCTGCTAAGTGGATATTAAAAGCACTAGCTAGCATTGAAAATCAGATTTTGAAACCCTCCTCTATTATCATCGTTGATGATGGTTCGACCGACGAAACAAGAAAAATTATCGAATCCTACACAAGTGAAATTACGACTACACTTATCGCTCAGAAAAATAAAGGACCAGCTGCTGCAAGGAACTTAGGAGTTAAGAGCGCCACTACGAAATATGTGGCTTTTTTAGATGCTGATGATGAGTGGGAACTGAACAAACTTGAGACTCAATTTAAATCTATAGATGAAAAATCCTTTTCTACATCAAACTGTTTTTTGATTGATGACAATAGTAAGTTAATTTCCCGTCATATTAATGATTTTGATTATAGTGAGATTTTTCCCTCGATTTTCTTGGGGAAAATATCAATGTTGACACCTGGATTGTTAATTCCTAGAGATGCCTTTATTAAAGTAGGAGGGTTTGATGAAACCCAAAGATATAAAGAAGATCATCTGTTAATATTAGCCTTATTAAGTTCTGGGTTACGAATTAACTACGAAAAAGAGTGTCTTTTTAGTGTGAGAGTCCATGAAGATAGTGGGCGAAATAATTTTGACCCCAAGATAGTTGAGCATTCATTTACGGAATTTAAAAATAAAGCTCTAATTATAAGTCCAAAATTAAAGAAATATGAAAATGAGTTTGATTCGGCACTTTTTTTTATCTTATCCAAAGGATTTTTAGGTAATGATCGCCTTAACTGCTTTAAGTACGCTTGTCGCTCCTTTTCAAGGAAAGTTTCACTTAAAGGCTTTGTTATGATTCTTATCTCGACTTTTCCTGTAAATAAAAAATCTTTAGTGAATTTCAAAAGGAAGATAATGAGCATGAAAAGAGGTTTTAAATGATTTTACTTGCCTATCGAAAATTCATGAAAATATTATTAACTATTTTTTATAAAATTGTCTATTTTAGAAAATTAAAAGTTAATCCTTTTAAATCTTACCTTCATGGATTCATATCGATAAAAAGTGGTAGCTTTTTTGTTAGTAATGGGTTTAGAAATAAAAGAAATGTGAATATATCAATTGATGGTGGAAGCCTAACTTTAGGTAAAAATGTGTTTTTTAATAACGATGTTTCCATTAATTGTCGTGAAATGATAAATATAGGTGACAATTCGTTATTAGGTGAAGGGGTGAAAATATATGACCATGACCATTCAATTTCGGATCCATCTTTATTAATTCGTAATCAAGGCTTCAAAACTAAGCCTGTTAATATTGGGAAAAATGTTTGGCTGGGTTCGAATGTCATTATACTTAAAGGTGTTTCTATCGGTGATAACTCTGTTATAGCTGCCGGATCTATTGTAACTAAAGATATTGATGAAAATTGTATTTATATTCAAAAAAGAAATTCTATAGTGATTAATCGTTATGTGTAGTAAAAAAATACTGTTTTTTGACTCTTATTCTGATGCTTCAGGAGGTGCTCCTAGAAGCATGTTAGATCTTGCGACCCTTTTAAAGAATGAAGGTGACTCTGTTGGCATAATATCTTCAAATAAAGGTTCTTTAGCGGATTTGTCAGAAAAAAATAATATTGACTTCAATTGTATCGGAGTGCCTTCTCCCCTTTTAGTAAGAAGAGGTAATCAAAAGAAAAACATAAAATTCTTATTTCTTTATTTATTGTCATTGATGTTGACCTGGGTTAAATGTTTGATTATTTATCCTAAAATAAAAAATCACATTGTATGTTTTAACGATATTCGTTGTTTTTTATTTTTCCTTCCTATTAGTCTTTTGAGTCGGAATCGTTTAGTTTGGTATGTGCGTATTAATGACCGAGTTAATTTTGTAACACCTTTAGCGATAAGGCTTTCAAAAAAGATTATTTTAATATCATCATCTTGTTATGATATCTTTACGAATGAAGAGTTGACTAAGTATAAACACAAAACGAGTATTGTTCATACTGGATTTTCTATTCCTAAGAATATTTTTTTTGAAAAAAAGAAAAAAATATTGATTGGTTTTGTTGGTGTTCTTTCAAAAAGAAAAAATATCGAGTTGTTAATTGCATCTATTAATTGTTTACCTGTTATTTATCGAAATAAGGTTAAAGTAATTGTAGTAGGCGCATCGAAAAATGATGAAAAAGAGTATGAATTAAGTGTTAAAGACTTAGTCAAGAAGTACTCTTTAGAAGAACAATTTGAATTCGTCGGTCATCAAAATGATGTAGGAAGTTATTATAAACAATTTGACGTTGTCGCTATGACATCCTTTTCCGAAGGTTTACCTAGAACTTTAATTGAAGGGTTATCTCATGGTTGTTATGTTATCAGTACTTTAGTCGATGGTGTTGAGGATATTATAACAAACTCAGAACTTGGTACCATTACTCATGGTTATTGTGAAAAAGATTTCTCAAATGCAATTTGTTTATATGCAGACAATAGGGATAATTTCATTGAACAGAGAGGGTTGAGGGTTGATTATATAAAATCAAACTTCTCAAAAAGTGCATTTTTGAATGGATTTAAATATGTCGTAAAACACATTTGAGTATTAATTGTTTTATCTTTCTATTTTCTTTATGTTTGCATTCTAATGGTTATCAAATGTTTAATGTTGCAATTACTGCTAATACTAGTTGGTATCTTTATAATTTTCGGAAAAACACGATTCTGGCATTGTTAGAAAACGGGTATAATGTAGTCGCTGTTGCTCCAGAAGATTCTTATTCTTCAAAGCTTTCCGAGCTTGGGTGTAAATTTGTTAATATAGATATAGATCAAGGTGGTACTAATCCATTCAGGGATTTAAAAACTCTCTTCCAGTTTTATTATATCTATCAAGCAAATAGTATTGATTGCGTACTTAACTTTACTCCGAAGAATAATATTTATAGTACTTTTTCTGCGTCTTTTTTGAATGTGCCAAGTATAAATAATATTGCAGGACTTGGAGTGTTGTTTATTAACGAAACATTACCATCTAAAATTGCAAGACTTTTATATAAAATTAGTCAAAGAAAAGCATCTAAAATATTTTTCCAAAATGAGGAAGATAGAAAGTTATTCTTGGATAATAATTACGCAAAGGCTTCTGTCACCGAGCGACTTCCTGGTTCTGGAGTTGATTTGTCTCGTTTTAAATATTCCCCATCAGAAAATGACGGAGTTATACGTTTTCTGCTTATAGCTAGAATGCTTTATGATAAAGGTATCGAGCATTATGTGGAGGCAGCACGTCAGTTAAAGCTTATTTATGGAGATTCCGTGGAATTTTGCTTATTAGGTTTTTTAGACGTGAGTAATCCTTCTGCTGTTTCCAAAGAGGAGATGGATTCATGGGTTAATGAAGGAGTTGTTAAGTACCTTGGAACATCTGATAATGTTGAAACCGAAATATCTAAAGTAGATTGTATGGTTTTACCTTCATTTTACAGAGAAGGTGTACCTAAGTCATTACTTGAAGCTGGCGCAATGGGAAAACCTATAGTCACAACTGATAATGTTGGTTGTCGAGAAACAGTCGATAATGGTATAAATGGGTATATTTGTATGCCTAGATCTACTGAAAGTTTAGTAAATTCACTGGAGAAAATAATTAATAAAACCCATGAAGAAAGGCTTTTGATGGGGCGGGCTAGTAGAGATAAAATGTCTAAAGAATTTGATGAAAAGATTGTGGTTGAACAGTACTTAAAAGCTGTCGAAGACTGTTTTTTATCCTGTCAGTCAATGTGAGCGAATTTATATACTTTATCATAAGATTATTTTTAAATAGCCACCTTCGTAAGAGATGGCTATTTAAATTTGCCTCAACTTAAAAATTTGTTGCTTTATTTATATAAAGGATATTATCTCTAGCATCATAATAGTTCATGTTCTTTATTCTGACCTGTCTTTCCTAATTTATTTCTTAATAACCTTGTTATTCTCCATATGTAAGAGAGAATCAGGGCATAAGTAGCAAAGCAACCTATAAATAAACCAAACATAGTTGACTCAGGAATATTGGCGCTTTCCCCATAAATACCAAAAGCAGCAAATATAATTGCTATCGTGCATATTGCAACTAATGTTTGTCGAGAACTTAAGCCAAGACGTTGAAAAATATGATGCAAGTGTTCTCTGTCTGGTTTGAAAGGGGAGTCGCCTCGCCTGATTCTGCGAATCATTATTGCGGTCATGTCCATTAACGGAAGAGCAATTAGCCAAAGTGCTGTTACTGGTCGCATCAAGGGGGTTGACTGGTCAGTCTGACTGACGCCAAGAAGTAGCCAGATAACTGTAAAGCCAATCATCATGCTTCCAGCATCCCCCATAAATATCTTTCGTTCTCGTCCTAAAATACCAAGATTCATGAAAATATAAGGTAACATAGCGACAATAATAACTACGCATAAATACGCTGCGCCGTGCTGACTATCAACCTGTAGTAAATAAGCTAGAGCACCTAAGGTAACTATAGATAGCCCACCCAATAACCCATCAATCCCATCGACCATATTAAATGCATTAATCGCCCCAATTACGGCTGCGATTGTAACGAAACTGCCAAGCCAACCAAGTGAAATTGGTCCTAGTCCAAACATGTCGCCAAGACTATGTAGCTCTAGTCCAGCAACTTTCATCATAACCACAGATAAAACTGCTTGAACCCCCATACGGATCTTAAAGTTAAGATCGAACTTGTCATCAATTGCACCTACTACAGTTAAAGCAGAGATAGATAACAAATACAACCAGCTGTATTCGATAATTTCAGGCTTAAAAGTTAGGTATTGTGCTAAAACCAAGCATATTGATATGCCTCCAACGAGTGGAACGGCACCATTATGCAGTTTTCTTGAGTTGGGTTTGTCTACTAATCCAACTCTTTTTGCTACTTTACGCATAAGGAATAGCGTCGCAAATGATGAGAAAAAAACGAAACTGAGTTCTAAGAACATAAAAAGCCAACTTTATTGTGTATAATCGAGTGATTTTAGCCCAACTTCTAGCTTGGAAAAAGTTGTAATGTAGAAAAACTAAATATTGTTATTGGCTCGTCGCTCTTATGGGGGGGCTAGAACAATAGCGTAATGGTTGTGGGTTTGATATTATCCGGCACAAAAATAAATGAAGGATTAATCCATGAAAATTGCAGTTGCTGGGACCGGCTATGTTGGGCTGTCTAATGCCATGTTGTTAGCTCAAAATCACGAGGTGGTCGCTTTAGATATCATTTCTAAGAAGGTTGATTTACTGAACCAACGTAAGTCACCGATTGTTGATACCGAAATTGAACACTTTTTAGCGCATAAAGAGCTAAATTTTGTTGCAACAACGGATAAGCAGAAAGCTTACCAAAATGCAGAATACGTTGTTATCGCAACCCCTACAGATTATGATCCGCAAACTAATTACTTTAATACATCTTCTGTTGAAGCGGTGATTAAAGATGTTATGTCAATTAACCCTGAAGCAGTGATGGTGATTAAGTCAACTGTTCCTGTTGGCTATACAGCTCGAATCAAAGAAGAGTTGGGGTGTGAGAACGTAATTTTTTCTCCAGAGTTTCTTCGAGAAGGCAAAGCGCTTTATGATAACCTTCACCCATCCCGTATCATTGTGGGTGAACGCAGTGAACGTGCGGAAGAATTTGCTAGCTTGCTAGTGGAAGGGGCAGTAAAAGACGATATTCAAGTTCTTTTTACTGACTCTACAGAAGCTGAAGCAGTAAAACTGTTTTCAAACACCTACCTTGCAATGCGTGTTGCGTACTTTAATGAGCTGGATTCTTACGCAGAAGCTCACGGTTTAGATGCTCGTCAGATCATTGAAGGTGTCGGTTTAGATCCTCGCATTGGTAGTCATTACAACAACCCATCTTTCGGTTACGGCGGCTACTGCTTACCAAAAGATACCAAACAGCTTTTAGCAAACTATCAAGAAGTTCCGAACAATATTATTGGTGCTATCGTTGATGCTAACCGTACGCGAAAAGACTTTATCGCAGATTCAATCATTAGACGTCAGCCAAAAGTAGTAGGCGTGTATCGTTTGATCATGAAAGCTGGCTCAGACAACTTCCGTGCATCTTCAATTCAAGGCATTATGAAGCGTATTAAAGCAAAGGGTATAGAAGTTGTCGTTTATGAACCTGTGCTTCAAGAAGCTGAGTTTTTCCATTCACGTGTTGTGAAAGATCTGAATGAATTCAAAAAATGTTCGGATGTGATTATCTCTAACCGTATGGTCGAAGAGTTAGCAGATGTAGCTGAAAAAGTTTATACACGCGATCTATTTGGTAGTGACTAACCTCACACTTGATTAAGTTAAGCCAGTCTTGTTTGACTGGCTTTTGTTTCTTTAGGAATCGGTTAATTATGAAATACTTAGTAACTGGTGCTGCTGGTTTTATTGGTAGTGCAACAGCAGAGAAGCTAAATGCTGCAGGGCATGAAGTAGTGGGTATCGATAATCTAAATGATTACTACGATGTGAATTTGAAACATGCTCGACTCGCTCGTATTGAAAATCCACTGTTCAAATTTGTAAGTGTGGATATTGCAGATCGTGACGCGATGGAGAGGCTGTTTGCGACTGAGAAGTTTGATCGCGTTATCCATTTGGCTGCCCAAGCTGGAGTACGTTATTCACTAGAAAACCCACATGCTTATGCGGACTCAAACTTAGTTGGGCATCTCAATATTCTTGAGGGATGCCGTCAAAACAAAGTAAGCCATCTGGTATATGCGTCTTCGAGCTCAGTGTATGGGCTTAATGCAAAAGTTCCTTTTGCTACTTCAGATAGTGTTGACCATCCAGTATCACTTTATGCAGCAACGAAAAAGTCTAACGAGTTAATGGCTCATAGCTATTCTCATCTGTATGACATCCCAACAACAGGATTGCGCTTTTTCACAGTGTATGGTTCTTGGGGGCGTCCGGACATGGCCCCATTTATTTTCACTAAGAAAATTCTTGATGGCGATACTATCGATATCAATAATAATGGTGATATGTGGAGAGACTTCACCCATGTAGATGATATTGTTGAAGGTGTAGTTCGTATTGCAGACGTCTTACCAACTCGAAATGAAAGCTGGACTGTAGAATCTGGAACTCCAGCAAGCAGTTCTGCTCCATATTCGGTTTATAACATTGGTCATGGCTCTCCTATCAACTTGATGGACTTCGTTAAAGCGATTGAAGATGAGCTTGGTATAGAAGCGAAGAAAAACTTCCGCGAAATGCAGCCTGGGGATGTTTATCAAACTTATGCTGATACAGAAGATCTATTTACCGCTACTGGTTACAAACCAAGAGTAACAGTTAAAGAAGGCGTTGCAGAGTTTGTTTCTTGGTATAAAGAATTCTATAACAAGTAATACAAAACGAGGCGAAAGCCTCGTTTTTATGTCTAGCTAGGTATAAATCACAATGATTAAAAAATGTCTTTTCCCTGCAGCGGGTTACGGTACTCGTTTTCTACCTGCAACAAAATCTATGCCGAAAGAAATGATGCCGGTAGTTAACAAGCCATTGATTGAATATGGTGTTGAAGAAGCGATTGAAGCTGGCATGAATGGCATGTGCATTGTCACTGGTCGTGGCAAACACTCTTTGATGGACCACTTCGATAAAAACTATGAGTTGGAACATCAAATTTCAGGAACAAGCAAAGAAGCACTGTTGGACGATATCCGTTCTTTGATTGATTCAGCGAGTTACACATATATCCGTCAACGTGAGATGAAAGGTCTTGGGCATGCTATCTTGACTGGTCGTGAGTTGGTGGGTGATGAATCATTTGCTGTTGTACTAGCAGATGACCTCTGTGTGAATGAAGAGCAGGGCGTATTAGCGCAGATGGTTGAGCTGTACAAGCAGTTCCGTTGCTCAATTGTTGCGGTTCAAGAAGTACCAGAAATTGAAACCCATAAATACGGTGTGATCGCAGGTGAGATGATCAAAGATGACATCTTCCGAATCGACAATATGGTAGAAAAGCCAGAACCAGGCACAGCACCAAGTAATTTAGCAATTATTGGTCGCTATATCTTAACGCCAGATATTTTTGAGCTTATCGAAAATACAGAACCAGGCAAAGGTGGAGAAATCCAAATCACTGACGCATTGATGCAACAAGCGCAATCTGGTTGTGTGATTGCTTACAAATTTAAAGGTCAGCGTTTTGACTGCGGCAGTGTAGAAGGTTACATCGAGGCGACAAACTACTGCTACGAGAACCTATACAAAAAAGCGTCTAGTGCTGAGCTTGCTAAAACACCAACCGTAAAGGTTGCTGAACCAGTATAGTTGTTCAGGCTCGCTACCAATGTGCTTTAACATGGCTTTCTGACGTACAAAGCTTAGTTAAAGCACGTTGATATTCAAATTCTTATGCTGTTTTTACTGATTAACAATAAGTAAGAACTAGGTTGTATCGTTCTAATGTCGGCTGATATTAGTTTAATAAACCACCTCAATTCCTTCTGCTTCCAACTTCTCTCCTAACTCTTTTTTTGCTTCTTTCTCTCCATGTATCAAATGCACGGCTTTTGGTTGTGTTGGAATCCCAGTAACAAACTTCAATAAATCGCTTTGGTCTGCATGTGCAGAATATCCAGAGATGGTATGGATCTGCGCGTTGGCTTCGATTGGTTGGTTATCGATATCCACCGTGTGGCTGCCTGATTGGATTTCTTGACCTAAGGTTCCTTGCGCTTGATAGCCCGCAAACAACACATCATTTCTTCCGTCTGGCAAGAGTGCTTTTAAGTAATTGACGATTCTTCCTCCTTCGCACATACCGGATGCCGCGACGACAATTGCAGGCTCATCGGTGGAGGCTAGTCGATTCACTAATGCTTGATGTTCTCGATGGTTTTCTACAGTAATGCATTGTTCAAAAGCGAGGGGATGACGATGATTGTTGAGCTTGTGCTTTGCTTCTTTTCCCCACAGTTTTTTGAAACGGCGGTAGGTCTTCGTGACTCTTTTCGCAAGCGGTGAGTCTAGGATAATTGGCAAAGAAGACGACAAGTCGCGTTGGTGAATCAGCTGTTCAATATCGAATAACAGTTCCTGCGTACGTCCTACGCTGAAAGCTGGGATCAGAATTACACCACCGTCTTGCAGTGCGTGATCGATAATGGCGTTCAAGCGCTCAGTTCGAGTTGCAATGTCTTCATGCTCTTTGTTGCCGTATGTGGACTCGATGAACAAATAGTCGGCACGCTTTGGCGGCTTTGGATCGGGTAAGAGCGGGGTATTGGACGGACCTAGATCGCCGGAAAATACGATGATTTCATGATTGGGGAGTTTGAATTCCACGTAAGCGGAACCAAGAATGTGCCCCGCAGGCTGAAAGCGCAGGTAACATTGTTTACCAAGTGGCAGCCATTGTTGGTAGTCATGGGGTCTTAGCTGTTTTTTAATAACATTGAGGACTTGTTGACGCTGGTGGAAGTTCAAACCCAGTTGCAGCTTTAGTCCGTCTTCTAACATGAGCGGTACCAGTTCGGCTGTTGCTTTGGTGCAGTAGATGGAGCCTTTAAATCCAGCAGCCAGTAACCAAGGTAGGCGTCCGATATGGTCGATATGAGCATGGGTGAGGACTAATGCTTTGATGTGTTTAACCGGAAACTCAATATCCAATGATGCCCTACGGTTGCCAAAATGGATGTCTTTGCCTTGGAAGAGTCCGCAATCGATCAAGATGCTGCCGTGTGGCAGTTGCAATTCATGACAAGAGCCAGTGACGGTATGTTTCCCGCCATGGTGAATCACACTTGCGATGTCTGATATTGGGGTTGTCATGTCGATTGCTCCTCCTTGAACAAGCATAGGTAACTATAAATCCAGAGGGCAGGGTAAGTGAATAGAGTTCGTTGGTTGGATGGAATTAAGTAGGAATAATCGGAAGTGCGATTGGGTTCTTTGTTTTGATGTAAGGCGTTTTTCGTTACTTAACTTTCGGTTTTACACATGTGGTAATTAGATTCCTGATGTCGCTTGGGCTCCTCGGAATGATAGACTGACTAGATCGTAAGCAAACAAAAAGGGATGCGTGATGCATCCCTTTTTGTTTCTGCTTAGTAAAAAGCGAAATTAAGCTTTAGCTGCTGCCGCTGCTTTAGCGATAGCTACGAAGCTCTTAGCGTCTAGAGAAGCGCCGCCAACTAGAGCACCGTCGATGTCAGGTTGTGAGAAGTAAGCTTCTGCGTTTTCTGGTTTAACAGAACCGCCGTATTGGATGATTACTTGTGCTGCAACTGCTTCGTCTTTCGCTGCGATTAGTGCGCGGATAGAAGCGTGGATGCGTTGTGCATCTTCAGCTGTTGCTGCTTTACCAGTACCGATAGCCCAGATTGGTTCGTAAGCGATGATTGCGCCGTTTAGAGCTTCAACACCGTAAGTGTCGATAACTGCGTTGATTTGACGTGCACATACTGCTTCAGTTTCGCCAGCTTCGTTTTGAGCTTCAGATTCACCGATACAGAAAACAGGCGTTAGGCCGTTTTCTTTTAGGAAGTTGAATTTCTTCGCGATAAACTCGTCAGATTCGTTGTGGTATTCACGACGCTCTGAGTGACCGATGATGATGTGAGAAGCACCGAAGTCTTTCAGCATTTCTGGAGACATGTCGCCAGTGAAAGCACCGCTGTTGTTTAGATCAGTGTTTTGTGCACCTAGGATAACTTTGTTACCGCCTTCAGCGATTACGCGCTCTGCTAGATCGATGTAAAGAGCTGGTGGAGCTACTGCTACGTCTACACCTTCAACGCCTTCAAGCTCAGCGTTAATACCTGTTAGTAGCTCAGTTACCATTGCTTTGCTACCGTTTAGTTTCCAGTTACCCATCACTACAGGACGACGCATAGGAATATCTCCCTTATTTTTAATGTAAATAGTCTATTAATGTAAAAAATCTACGTAGGAATATAACAGAATAATGTGAACAGATCATGATTGGCGTCATGTCTTATTCGGCTTTCTTCATCTGGTCGGTGCTGCATTTGTTCTGTTATTTTTGTCAAAAGCAATCGATTGGTGATCGCGTAGACAGAATGATAGTCCATTCCTCGGAAATTGCCGCTTAGATTGGTATTACTACGCGCTGGAATTAATTGTTGTAGAAAGGAATCAAAATGCCAAATCTCGTTTTAGAGTATTCAAACTCGGTGGAGGAACGCGTCAATGTTCAGGGGTTGCTGGAGGATTTACATAAAACGGCGTTAGAAAGTGGCCTTTTTGAACTCGCGTCAGTGAAATCTAGAACGCTCCGGTGCCACAATTGGTTAATAGGAGAGGAGGGTGATAGCCTCGACTTTATCCATATCAACTTTGATTTGTTATCTGGTCGCTCCCAAGAACAAAAGCGAGAACTGTCACGATCCTTGATGGCGACACTTCAAGAGCAAGCCAGTCACGTGCACAGTTTAACGGTCAATATCAGAGACATGGATATAGATAGCTTCCAAAAGGTAGTGAACTAGGTTGCGCTGGATTGCCCGAGAATAGCGAGGGGTTATTGTTACGAATTCTCAGCCTGGCTCTGCTTGTTGTAAGGTCGTTGTGGGCACCCAAGCTATCGGTGTCCTTTCCAAACTATATCGACTGGGCTAATCTATAACCTTTCTACTTTGGGGTAAAATTTGATGTCGACTAAAGAGTTACTGTTTTCTTTTCAAGGACGTATAAACCGTAAAACCTACTGGATTTGGAACGTCATTTACTATGTGTCCATTCTAGGCTTTGGTGCCGGTATCAGCCAACTGCTTCCTACTCTCTCCTATGTGCTTCTTCCTATTTTCTTGGTGGTTCTGTTGATCCCTGATTTGGCGATCACCACCAAGCGTTGGCACGACCGCAACAAATCGATCTATTGGCTAGCACTGAATATTCCGTTGATTATCGGACGAATTGCCACGCCAATGACCAGCCCTGCCGCGCAAGAGCCGTCGACCCCACAGATGTTCGTTGCTTCCATTTCTCTGATTTGTGGTTTATGGATTCTAATTGAATGTGGTTTCTTAAAGGGAACATCAGGACCAAACCAATATGGCCCTGAGCCGGAGTAATCGCCTCAAGTATCGTGCGTGCTGAAAGTAGATTCTTGGTCTCGCTGAGGCTCGCTAGAATGACGAATTCTTTTGATTTAGAGGCTGTTAAACTCACCGTCATTCTGAACTGCGAGGGACGAGCGTGATTCAGAATCTATCGTCCGCTTGAGCAGTGTTTAAGCTGAGCGGAAAAGAATAGGAGCTTGCTGTTACTAGATTCTTAGTCTCGCTGAGGCTCGCTAGCATGACGAACTCTTTTGATGTAGAGGCTATTAAAGCCACCGTCATTCTGAACAGCGAGGAACGAGGTGATTCAGAATCTATCATCCGGTTGAGCAGTGGCTAAGCTGAGTGTGAAAGAGTAGGAGTTTGCTGTTACCAGATCCTTAGTCTCGCTAAGGCTCGCTAGAATGACGAACTCTTTTGATTTAGAGGCTGTCAAACTCACCGTCATTCTGAACTACGAGGGACGAGCGTGATTCAGAATCTATCGTCCGGTTGAGCAGTGGTTAAGCTGAGCGGGAAAGAATAGGAGCTTGCTGTTACTAGATTCTTAGTCTCGCTAAGGCTCGCTAGAATGACGATCCTTTTTGGTTTGGAGGCTGTTAAAGTCATCGTCATTCTGAACTGCGAGGGACGAGCGTGATTCAGAATCTATCGTCCGCTTGACGGGAAAGAATAGGAGCTTGCTGTTACTAGACTCTTAGTCTCGCTGAGGCTCGCTAGAATGACGAACTCTTTTGATATGGAGACTGTTAAAGCCATCATCATTCTGAGCTGCGAGGAATGAGCGTGATCCAGAATCTATCGTCCGGTTGAGCAGTGGTTAAGCTGAGTGTGAAAGAGTAGGAGCTTGCTGATACCAGATTCTTAGTTTCGCTACAGCTCGATTGAGTGACGAGCTCCTTTGATTTAGAGTCTGTGAAAGCCATCGTCATTCTGAATAACGAAGCACGAGTGTGATTCAGAATCTACGCACAGAGCGCTCCGAGTTTGAACTGAGCGATTGAATTACAATGGAAAAGTAACAGCGAATAATGAAGGAGAATGAATCATCGATAAGACACCTTGCGTTTATATCCTAACGTCAAATAACAACGCTGTTCTCTACATAGGTGTTACCAGTCAGCTGCCCCAAAGAATATGGCAACATAAAAATGGAGTAGTGGAAGGATTTACTAAGAAATACAACGTTCATAAGCTCGTTTACTTTGAGTTATTCGACGATATCGCTAATGCTATAAACCGAGAAAAGCAGCTCAAGCAGTGGAAGCGTGAGTGGAAGTTAGCCTTGGTAAGAGAAACGAACCCTAACTTTCTCGATCTATCTACTGAGTATCAGTAAAAATCATCCCTATCTTTAAACGCATTTAAGCTAACCACATCCGCTTTTTGTGTCGGTGCCGCTTCCCCTTCTAGCGCTGCTTTGAACTTTACGACCTGTTTTTGCAACTCGTTCATCAATACCACATTGGTGTGATGAGGGTTTTTACACGTGCTGATGACTCTATCAATGTGGCTTTGTTGAGCCCACAATCTTTCTTTCATATCTTCTGATGCGCTTTCGATCATCTCTTTCGCCATCTCATGACGAAATTGCTCAAAAGCTTCTGGGTCTCGCTCTGCCATTCGAACCATTTCATCGAATGGAGGAAGCGTTTGGGGTGGGATATGACGTAGAGTAGACATCGATGCTCTCCAAATCCTTATGGAAATTGCCTTTAGTTACTAAAAGCCTATACCACTAGAAAGAGGAGAGAGGATGAATTCTTCAGCCGTCTCACTTATAAGAGAAGCTTTCAAGCTTGAGATTGAATAAGTGCGGCATGTCGATGTTTGGTTGTGGTGGTTACTGCAGTTGTTGGATGCGGTAAACGCAGCGTCTTTGGCCACTAATGATGTGTTCGGTACGCTCTACTTTGGTGTCACGTCCAAGTAAAGACTGAAAGACACTTAATTCTGATTGGCACAAGCTTGGGCAGCGAGTTGCGGCTTTACAAATCGGACAGTGATTTTCGATCAAGATGAATCCGTTCTCATCTTTCTCGAGCTCTGCCATATAGCCTTCTTGCTCTCTTAATGTGACGAGTGTTTCTAGTTTGCTTTGCAGAGAGTCGCATTGCTCAAGATGCTGACGATAACTTTGTAACGTGAGTTTTTCCCTCTCTGATGTGACTTTTTCCAGTCCATCTTTGCCAAAGATATGTTCGACAGCTTCTATAAACTGAATGGTCAACTCACCGTGACGGTCAGCAAATTGCTCATGACCTTTTTGAGTGAGAGACCAATGACGAGCAGGGCGACCAACTTTTACTTTTACGTCATGGATAGACAGGATGCCATCATCTTCTAAACTCTGCAGGTGCTGACGCGCCCCCATGGTTGTCATACCTAGCTCAGAAGAGAGTTGTTTTGCAGTGACGGAGCCATCACGCTTAACGATTTGCAATATCCTATCTACGGTCTTCATATACCCACCATTTATACGTCAGTACATATTATGCGCGATAGGGTTAGTAAAGAAAAGTGTTGACTTAATTTGAGTGTGGCTTTGTAGGGGCTATGTTCATATGAGCCAAGATATGTCGTCATTCAGAACAGCGAGAAACGAGGTGATTCAGAATCTATCGTCCGGTTGAGCAGTGGTTAAGGTGACCAGGAAAGAATAGGAGCTTGTTACCACTAGATTCTTAGTCTCGCTGGAACTGGCTAGAATGACGAGTTCTTTTGATTTAGAGCTTATTAAAGTCACCGTAATTCTGAACAACGAGGAACGAGTGTAATTCAGAACCTACTGTCCGGCTGTGCAGTGGCTAAGTTGAGCGGGAAAGAAGCGGAGTTTGCTGTTACCAGATTCTTAGTCTCGCTGGAGCTCGCTAGAATGACGAGTTTTTTCGATTTAGAGCTTGCTATGGTAGCGGTCATTCTGAACAGCGAGGAACGAGGTGATTCAGAATCTATCTTCCGGTTGAGCAGTGGTTAAGGTGACCAGCAAAGAATAGGAGCCTGCTGTTACCAGATTCTTAGTCTCGCTGGAGCTGGCTAGAATGACGAGTTCTTTTGATTTAGAGCTTATTAAAGTCACCGTCATTCTGAACAACGAGGAACGAATGTGATTCAGAATCTATTGCCCGTTGTGCGGAAAGAAAGGCTCAAACTCAGACTGAGCGAGAGCCTCGAGAAATGCTTAAAGAATAATATCACGCACTTCTGGATCTTTACGATCTAAGTAGTGAGTCGATTTGATGCGGCGAATAGTTCGGCATCGACCGCGTACGAGCAGCGTTTCTGTGGTTGCAATATTGCCTTGACGAGAGATACCTTCCAGCAAGTCACCTTTAGTGATGCCTGTAGCTGAAAATACCACATTGTCGCTACGAGCCATGTCTTCCATTTTGAGGACAACATTCGCTTTTACGCCCATTTCATCGCAGCGTTTTAGTTCATCTACACCGTAAATGCGGTTTTCTTCAGTATCGCCTTTTACCTCATGACGAGGAAGCAGGCGACCGTGCATGTCACCGTCTAGCGCTCGAATTACCGCTGCTGATACAACCCCTTCTGGCGCACCGCCAATACAGTACATCATGTCCACTTCACTGTCTGGCATACAAGTTAGAATAGAGGCAGCGACGTCACCATCAGGCACCGCAAAAACACGTACGCCCATTGCTTGCATTTCTGCAATAACGTCATTGTGGCGAGGTTTCGCAAGGGTAATAACGACTAGGGTATCAAGTGGCTTGTTCAGGGCTTTTGCTACGTTCTCTAGGTTTTCTTTTAACGGCTTTTCTAAGTCAATTACGCCTTTTGCACCAGGGCCAACAACCAGTTTTTCCATGTACATATCTGGCGCTTTAAGAAAGCTGCCTTTCTCACCTGCGGCAAGTACGGCTAGTGCGTTCGATTGTCCCATTGCCGTCATACGCGTCCCTTCAATCGGGTCGACTGCAATATCTACTTCATCACCACCAATACCCACTTGCTCACCAATGTACAGCATTGGCGCATCATCGATTTCACCCTCACCAATGACAATTTCACCACTGATATCTGTTTTGTTCAGTAGCGTGCGCATAACTTCAACAGCTGCGCCATCGGCTGCGTTTTTATCGCCACGGCCAAGCCATTTGTAACCAGCCAGAGCTGCACCTTCAGTCACACGGGAAAATGCCATTGCTAAATCGCGTTTCATGATGTCTCCAAGTAAGCAAGAGGGAAGAAGAATTTGCGCGGCGATTCTATCACAAGGTCGAGTAAACGTTTGCCTTTTTGCGAGGCTTTTACTTTATCTAACTTGAATTTGATCAATACTTAGGGCGATTTTCAGCGTAGCGAGACGCAAAATCCTTGCTCAAAAATGCTTCGGCGACAAGAAAAGTCAGCGTTTAGTGAGATTGCGCTGATTTTTTGACCGAATGATGCAAAATATCGAATATAGTGAGTGTTTCTCATCGCGACGCTGAGTAGAATGAACCTTATATAGGTTAGGTGTGCATCAATCTCGCACATCGTCCCAACGGAATAACATAGGTAGGCCAAGATGTCTTTTGAAGTACTAGAACAACTAGAATCTAAAATTCAAACTGCAGTTGACACAATCACTCTTCTTCAGATGGAAGTCGAAGAGCTGAAAGAAGATAAAGCTAAACTTGCGGAAGAAGCGAACGAGCTTCGCTCTCAACGTGAAGAGCTAGAGCAAAAAGCACAACAAGCACAGCAAGAGCACGCACAATGGCAAGAGCGCATTCGTGCACTACTTGGCAAAATGGACGAAGTGGAATAATTCGGCTTCTTCATTCCAAATTAAAAACACCCGCGTTAAGCGGGTGTTTGTGTTTTAGGGAAGTAGAAAATGTTAAGACAAGGCTAGGCGCTAAGAGCCAAGAGAAGACCCTATAACTTAGGCGCCTAAGACTCGCTATGCTTCTTCATCCAACTCTAAATCAATATTCAATGGTTCAGGCGACAGGATAATTCCGGTGCTATCAGCATAAATATAATCTTCAGGTAAGAAGCTGACGCCGCCAAAGTTGACTGGTACATCCAATTCGCCAATACCTTGACTTGTCGCTCCAACAGGAATAGAAGCGAGGGCTTGAATGCCTAAGTTCATATCTTCAAGTTCATCTACTTCACGAACACAGCCGTAAACGACAATGCCTTCCCACTCGTTTTCTTCCGCAATGGTTGCGATTTCTGCATCGATAAGGGCTTTACGTAGGGAACCGCCACCGTCAATTAACAAAACGCGACCAAGTCCATCTTGCTCTAATGTCTCGCGGATCAACGAATTATCTTCAAAACACTTGATGGTGGTGATTTGCCCGGCAAATGAAGCGCGACCGCCAAAGTTACTGAACATTGGTTCAACCACATCTACCTGATCGAGGTAGATATCACAGAGTGCTGAGGTATTGTATTCCATAGCGTACCTTTCTAAACAGAAATTGGTTGTCTTTGAGTATATCTAGGCATTAAGTCAATGCAATGACAATCCTTTTTTAACTTACTAGAGTTTGAGCTACCACAATTGTTGCAAACAAAACGTTGGTGACTAGAGAGCATTTCACGATGACTGGCATCATTGGTGCTATTTGAGCAGGCTTTTGTGTATGCCAAACCGCTTTACCATGATCGGCCACGAAATAAATACTAAGTAAGAATGGCAAGCTAATCCAAACGGGTTTGTCTTGAATTAACAAGTAAGCCGCAAAGGCAAGGATAGCTCCGCCAAGTAAAATAAAGTGGTACTGTTTGGCTTTACGTTGACCTAAGCGTACCGCCACCGTGCGTTTACCACACTCTCGGTCGTTCTCTATATCACGCATATTGTTGATATTGAGTACTGCAACGGCGAGTAAACCGCAGCCTAAAGCAGGTAAGAATAGCGTGGTGTCTACGTGACCGGTATGCAAGAAGTAGGTACCGGATACGCCGAGTAAACCAAAAAACAAGAACACTGATATATCGCCAAGCCCCACGTAACCGTATGGTTTGCTACCCATGGTATAAGCAATGGCGGCGAGAATGGCCAAAATTCCCAGCCCGATAAAAGTAACAATGCTTTCCAGTGAACTTAGTGAATAGAAAACCAACACCAAGCCTGAAATGGCGGTCAGAACGATGTTAAAGATAATCGCTTGTTTCATCTGTTTAGCACTTACCGCGCCTGACTGCATCGCTCGTAATGGGCCGAGGCGTTTGTCGTTATCTGTACCTTGAACGGCATCGCCATAGTCGTTTGCCAGGTTGGACAGAATTTGCAGCAATGTCGCGGTTACGAAAGCCATGATGGCAATCGTCAGTGAGAAATGACCCGCCGAGTAGGCGAGTACGCTACCTGTTAAGATAGAGACCAATGCCAGAGGTAATGTTTTTGGACGAGCGGCTTCAAGCCAGATCTGTAGAGATTGTTTCATGGAAATTTCGTGCTAGTAACCAATGTGCCCAGTATAAGCACAAAGAGGCAGATACGCTATTGACCTAAAACAACTCAACTAGAAGTCAAAGGGTGATTCAGAATCTATCATCCGGTTGTGCAGTGGTGAAGGTGAGTGGGAAAGAAAGGCGTCTGCTGTTAGCAGATTCTTAGTCTCGCTTAAGCTCGCTAGAATGACGAGAGCTTTTGATCTAGATGTTGTCTAAGTCACCGTCATTCTGAACAGCGAGGAACGAGTGTGATTCAGAATCTATCATCCGATTGTGAAGTGTTGTGGTGAGAGAGAAAGAATAGGCGTTTGCTGTTAGCAGATTCTTAGTCTCGCTTAAGCTCGCTAGAATGACGAGAGCTTTTGATCTAGATGTTGTCTAAGTCACCGTCATTCTGAACAGCGAGGAACGAGTGTGATTCAGAATCTATCATCCGATTGTGAAGTGTTACGGTGAGAGAGAAAGAATAGGCGTCTGCTGTTACTAGATTCTTAGTCTCGCTTGAGCTCGCTAGAATGACGAGATCTTTTTTGATTTAGGTGTTGTCACAGTAACCGTCATTCTGAACAGCGAGGAACGAGGTGATTCAGAATCTATCGTCCCAATAGTGCCGTGGTTAAGGTGAGTTGGAAAGAATAGGCGTCTGCTGTTAGCAGATTCTTAGTCTCACTTGAGCTCGCTAGAATGACGAGAACTTTTGATTTAGGTGTTGTCACAGTGGCCGTCATTCTATACAAAAAGCCCAGAAACAAGGTTCTGGGCTTTGGTAAAATAGATTGCGATTAAAGAATAAAGCGGCTTAGATCTTCATCTTCAATTGTGTCGCCTAAGCGTGCTTTCACATAAGCGGAATCAATAACGAATTTAGCGCCAGATTGCTCCGCTGCGTCGTAAGAGATTTCATCCATTAAGCGTTCCATAACGGTGTGTAAGCGACGAGCACCGATGTTTTCTGTGCTTTCGTTGACCGTCCATGCAGCTTCCGCGATTTGCGTGATACCGTCTTCTGTGAATTCGATGTCCACATCTTCCGTTTTCATCAACGCAACGTACTGCTCTGTTAGAGAGGCTTTTGGTTCTGTCAGAATGCGTTTGAAGTCGTTGCTGCTTAGTGCTTCTAGCTCAACGCGAATTGGTAGACGACCTTGCAATTCTGGGATCAAGTCAGATGGTTTTGCCACTTGGAATGCACCAGATGCAACAAACAGAATGTGGTCTGTTTTTACCATGCCGTGCTTGGTTGATACCGTGCTGCCTTCAATCAATGGAAGTAGGTCGCGCTGAACACCTTCGCGTGAAACGTCTGGGCCTGAGCTCTCGCCGCGTTTACAGATCTTGTCGATCTCATCGATAAATACGATGCCGTTGTTTTCAACGTTGAAAATCGCTGCTTCTTTTAGCTCTTCTTGGTTTACCAGTTTCGCCGCTTCTTCTTCCGCTAACGCTTTCATTGCGTCTTTGATTTTCAGCTTACGTTTTTTCTTAGTGTCGCCTGCCAGGTTTTGGAACATGCCTTGCAGCTGGTTAGTCATCTCTTCCATACCAGGAGGCGCCATGATCTCTACGCCCATCTGCGGTGCGGCTACGTCGATTTCAATTTCTTTATCGTCTAGTTGGCCTTCACGCAGTTTCTTACGGAAGATCTGGCGAGTGTGAGAAGACTCTTCCGTTTGCTCTGCTTGACCCCAACTATCACGTGCTGGTGGCAGTAGCGCATCAAGAATACGTTCTTCCGCTTGCTCTTCTGCGCGGAATTTCACTTTCTCCATCGCTTGTTGATGCGTCATTTTCACAGCGACATCTGTTAGGTCACGGATGATGGTTTCAACTTCTTTACCAACGTAACCCACTTCGGTGAATTTTGTCGCTTCAACTTTGATGAAAGGGGCATTTGCCAGTTTTGCGAGGCGTCGTGCGATTTCAGTCTTACCAACACCAGTAGGACCAATCATCAAGATGTTTTTTGGCGTCACTTCGGCACGCAAGCTTTCTTCAAGCTGCATGCGGCGCCAGCGGTTACGAAGTGCAATCGCAACCGAACGCTTGGCTTTTTCTTGACCGATAATGTGGCGGTTCAATTCATGAACGATTTCGCGAGGCGTCATTTCAGACATATTCTTTCCTTACTTCGTTACGATTACGCGGTTGGTTTTTCAGGCTCTACTGTTGAGTCTAGCTCTTCTACCGTGTGGTGATGGTTAGTGAAGACACAAATATCACCCGCGATATTGAGAGCTTTTTCCGCGATCTCACGAGCATCTAGATCTGTGTTTTCTAGTAGGGCGGTTGCGGCAGCTTGTGCGTAAGCACCACCAGAGCCAATCGCAATCAGGTCATGTTCTGGCTGTACGACATCACCATTACCGGTAATGATTAACGATGCGGTTTCGTCGGCAACGGCAAGTAAGGCTTCGAGCTTGCGCAAAGCACGATCGCTACGCCAGTCTTTAGCTAGCTCAACTGCCGCTTTGGTTAGGTGACCTTGGTGCATTTGCAGTTTGCTTTCGAAGCGCTCAAAAAGGGTGAAGGCATCCGCAGTACCGCCGGCAAAGCCCGCTAGTACTTGGTTGTTGTACAGGCGGCGAACTTTGCGCGCATTACCTTTCATTACGGTATTGCCTAGAGATACTTGGCCATCACCCGCGATGACGACTTTATTATTTCGACGTACAGATACAATGGTAGTCACAGTCGACCTCTTGATTATTTCTCTTTGGATTTAATTCAGTATATGGGGGAGGAGAAATGGGGATTCAAGGGGGCAAAAAGAAAGGCCCTAGGATCTTAGCTCCTAGGGCCTGAGTTTAAAGATTTTCTTTCCAAATCGCACACGGCTCGATTTTCGCGCGTTGCAGTTTATGACGGTCACGTTCTGCATCACGTTTGAACTTATACGGACCTAGCACCACGCGATACCATGAACTGCCTTCTTTCTTACGAATCTTGCTCGACATCCCTTGGAACGCGATTGCAAGCTTACGCTCTTCGGCTTGTGCCTGGGTTTTGTACGCGCCACACTGCATGATGTAAGGAATTTTAGAAACTTCAATTTCTTTGGCCACAACTTCAACTTCACGTTTCGGTAGTGACTCAACATATTCCCATTTTTCTTCTGGTGGTGGCGGCAAGTCTTTTTTCGGCTTTGGTTTGCTTACAGTGGTTGTTGGCTGCTTCACGACTGGTTGTTTAGGTTCTGGGTCACTACTCAAAAGGTAAAGACCATAGCCAAAACCGCCCACGAGCAAGATAGCGAGCAGGCCACTGCGCCAAGGTTTTTTTCTTTTCGGCGGCTGTTTTTTTGTCGACTTTTTTGGGGCGCCTCGCCCTCGTCTTACATAATCTCTATTTGCCACGGTTATTTCTGGTCATCAAGGATTCTTGCAAATATGTTAATCCAGAACGAGTTGAGAAAACACCCTATTGATAGAATCTTGATAGCTAAAGCGCGACAACGCCCGAGTGTAGGAGTGTGTTTCCGTTCTCACTTACATTTATTCAGGGATACACAAAAAGCAGGAGGGGTAAATAAAAAAGCGGCGCCTTAGCACCGCTTTGGGGATGAATACCTAATCTTTAGGTTAAGGACGCTGTGGTGGCGCTGCACTTCCACGAATGACGAGATTAGTTTCAAGCAGACGCGAGCCTGAATGCACGTCGTGGCCTTTTAACATCTCGAGCATCATTAGCATCGCTTGTCGACCAATCTCATAGCGAGGTTGAGAGATGGTGGTCAACGGTGGATCGCAGTACTGAGCGAAGTTAATGTCATCAAAGCCCACAACAGAGAGATCTTGCGGTACTCGTAAGCCAAGCTTTTTCGCTTCTTGAATTGCGCCGATGGCCATTGTGTCACAGTGACAGAAAATAGCCGTTGGTGGTTCTGGCAATTCGAGCAGTTTACGAACGGCTTTTGCTCCGCCATCAAAAGAGAACTCAGTAATGACACTATATTGTGGATCTTTATTGATGCCGGCACGGCGCAGGGCTTGTTGGTAGCCTTGCTGGCGGAACTGACACAATATTGCTGTATCTGGTCCAGAGATTTGAGCAATGCGTTTATGACCTAATTGAGTCAGGTAGTTCACCGCTTCAAATGCTGAGGTCAGGTTATCAATATGTACTGTCGGAAGCTCGAGCTCTGGCGCAAATTCACACGCCATTACCATCGGAGGTAAGTTCTTTTGCTCTGGCTTACTGACATCGAATGGTAGATCTGTACCAAGCAGTAGCATTCCATCTGCCTGCTTAGTAAATACGAGGTTAACGAAAGAGCTTTCGCGTTTCTTCTGTTGTCCGCTATCACCCAACAGGACTAGATAGCCATGTTCCATGGCTGCATCTTCAATACCGCGAATAATTTCAGAAAAATAAGGATCACAGATGTCGGGAACGATAGTAACAATGGTTTTTGATTCGTTTCTACGTAAGTTACGCGCTAATGAGTTTGGAGAATAACCCGCTTCAAGTACGGCATCTTCTACTCTCTTTCTTGTAGAAGAAGAGACTTTCTCTGGATTCATTAAGGCTCGAGATACCGTAGCCGTAGACACTCCCGCAAGCTGGGCAACATCCTTCATTGTCGCCATAGTTTTTAACCTCTCATTTATTTTTGCCAAGATGACGTTATTCCGGTTTGAAATCAGAGTAATCAAACCGAGTTAGAGCTGTATTTGCTCTTCGCTCAGTTCGTGTTAACGAGTGGGAAAATGGATTCTTCACCGCGATATCAATTTGTGGGAATAGTCATTGTTTTAATCTAAGCCTGTGCAAACAAGTCACTTTAGACTTTTCTAATTTGGATAGTCTATTCATTTCTAAAGTGAAAGTTACGGTCTGTTTAACAAAAATTGTAATCTTGGTGTGATTCTGGTCACATTAAATGGTAATTCATTACATAGTTAAACGTTTGCTAGCTGAGATCTTGTGGTTCTATGTCTAAATTCCAGCGTACTTTCTTAGCATTTGGCAACAACTCAATAGCAGGTTTGGCACTGGTTAATAACTTTTGCATCAATGAACGATGCTGAGTTTGCAGTAATAGTTGCCAACGGTATTTACCAGCCCGCTTGGCCAAAGGTGAAGGAGTAGGGCCTAACACCATGCAGGAATCATCGAACAGAGGGTGTGACTCTAACGTAAAGCGGACCTGACGCAGGAAGTCTTCAACTACCTCACTTTGGTTCGCCTCTGCTTTAAACAGAGTCAAGAAACTATAAGGCGGAAGCTGAGCCAATTTGCGTTCTTCCAGAGCAGTCATAGCAAAGTGGCGATAGTCTTTTTGAAGCAGGGCCTGCAGCAAGCTGTGCTCAGGATGGTGGGTTTGTAGGATAACCTCGCCAGGTTTACTTGCGCGGCCGGCACGACCTGCGACTTGAATAAACAACTGCGCTAGTCGCTCGGAAGCGCGGAAGTCACTACTATAGAGAGAGCCATCAACATCCAAAAGAGCAACGAGCGTTACATTTGGAAAATGGTGCCCCTTAGCCAGCATTTGGGTGCCAATCAGAATTTGATGTTCACCTTTACGAATCGATTCAAGGGCATCTTCCAAACTACCTTTGCGACGTGTGCTGTCTCTGTCGATGCGAATGGCGTTGTATTCTGGAAATAACTGAGCCAATTGTTGTTCGAGTTGTTCCGTTCCTACGCCGACGGTAACCAATTGGGTTGAACCACACCCCTGACATTGATGAATCACCGGTTGTTGTGAGCCGCAGTGATGGCAGCGTATTTCGTTGCTGTAATGGTGGAACGTATAGTACGCATCACAGCGTTTACATTCTGCAATCCAACCGCATTCATGGCACATCAAAGCGGGCGAAAAGCCTCGACGGTTAAGAAACAACATTACTTGATTGCCCGCTTTTAAATGCTTGCGCATCTTGGCAATCAGTTGGGCAGATAAGCCACTTTCTAAATACTGACCTTTTACATCTAACACTTTATTAGTGGTTGGCACGGCAGAGCCAGCTCGTTGGGTTAGTGTTAAATGGTGATATTTGCCTGACAAGGCATTGTGCAATGTCTCCAGTGCAGGTGTGGCTGAGCCCAGAACAATCGGAACTTGTTCTTTATGAGCGCGCATTACAGCAACATCGCGTGCATGATAACGCAAGCTATCTTGCTGTTTGTAAGAGGTGTCATGTTCCTCGTCCACAATGATAATCCCGAGATCAGCAAAAGGCGCGAGTAGGGCAGAGCGTGTGCCGATAATGATTCCGGCCGCTTTGTCGCGTGCAGAAAGCCACGCATTCAGACGCTCCGTCTCGTTTAACCCGGAGTGGATGACGTCAACTGGCACATTAAAACGGCGTTTAAAGCGGTTGATGGTTTGTGGTGTTAAGCCAATCTCTGGTACTAAAACTAATGCTTGTTTCCCTTGCTCTAAAACTGGTTTGATAAGGTTTAAGTAAACTTCTGTTTTACCAGAGCCAGTTACTCCCTCTAATAAATAGCAAGCAAAACCTGTTTGGCTATTTACACTCGCAATAGCCAGCGCTTGTTCGTGGTTGAGCTTAGGCTTCTCGACGTCGCATTCAACGTGCTGTCCCCACTGGGTGATTGCAGGCTTCTTCTCGATACGTTCAATCCAGCCTTTCTCTTCTAAAGACTTTAGTACTGTTGAGGCTATCTCTTGGTCGACAAATTCCTGGTGAGGCAAAGCGCCGTTAACCAACATTTGCAAGACCTTCTGTTGTTTGACCGCTCGACGATCAAGCCCTTGCATCAGCTTGTCTTTACCGGATTCGGTAATTTGCCACTCTTGTAGCGTCGCAAACTCGGCCGCTTTGCCTTTCCTCAGCGCGGCAGGCATTGCATTGTGTAGAGTGTCACCTAGAGGGTACTGATAGAACTGGCTGCACCAAGTCAGCAACGAATAAAGCTTTTCAGACCATATCGGCTGAGAATCAAGAACTGCTTTGATTGGCTTGAGTTGATCTTTGGGAAAGTCGGAGTGGTTCACCATTGCGGTGACGATGCCGACTAAGGTTTGGCGTCCAAAAGGTACGGAAACACGTCCACCAATGATCGGAAACAGGTGCCCCGGAATGGCGTAATCAAATTGTTTGTCGAGCGGAACGGGTAATGCCACTCTAGCAATGGTTGGACGCATAAATTCTTAGCTATTAAAAAAGAGGGAAAGGAAATGAGAGTCTATTAAAATCGGTTTGGAAATTCGAGTAAAGCAATGCGATTCAGCGTGAATCGTGCCTCTATGATTAGTCTGGCTAAAAAAGTGGCGAAAAAGTTGCCAAATGTGTTGATCCGAGCAATGTGATTCTTTACTATATCGCGCCTTGAGATATGGCTTCGGCAATTAGTTGATGCGGTATCCCATTTTATTATTAATTGCGTGTGGTGTGCGGCTTAGATTCGTATAGCGACACGGCCTACTATTGAGGTTATCCCATGAAAGCTGGTATCCACCCAGAATACAAAGCAGTAAAAGCTACTTGTTCTTGCGGCAACTCTTTTGAGTTCAACTCTACTCTAGGTAAAGAGTCTATCCACCTAGACGTATGTGACAAGTGTCACCCATTCTACACTGGTAAGCAACGTATCGTTGATACAGGCGGCCGTGTTGATCGCTTCAACAAGCGTTTCGGTGCACTATCAAGCGGTAAGAAATAATAGCAGCCGCTATTACGATTACAGTTTAGAAAAGGACGCTTCGGCGTCCTTTTTGTTTTAATGGCTACCAAGCGAAGAGGAATGTATGGGGTTTGGAATATTCCCGATTATTTTTCACTCAGCGCTTGCAACCTAAAGTGTGATCTGTATAATGCAGCGCACTGGTTAAGCCAGTTGTGAACCAATGAGCAGTGAGGAGCGAGCAAATCTAAGGATTTTCGAGGTAATGTATACTCAGCTTATGTTCGCGGTTAATACAATTAGCTATCTTTTCTTCGGAAAAACTATCCTCAAAGGTGACTTTGGCATATAGGGATAGTTAATCGAAAATTAACTGACAATGCGTCCTAATCTTGGATGCTACGGTTTCACATAAATCAATCGGCATTCTCTCGTCTTGACGAGTTTGAGTGGCGATATTGTTTGTGTAATTTATTAAATTTGGAGCTCTGTCTCATGCAGAACCAACGTATCCGTATCCGCCTAAAAGCTTTCGATTACAAACTAATCGATGCTTCTACAGCGGAAATCGTTGAAACAGCTAAGCGCACTGGCGCACAGGTTCGTGGTCCAATCCCACTGCCAACTCGTAAAGAGCGTTTCACAGTTCTTATCTCTCCACACGTTAACAAGAAAGCACGTGACCAGTACGAAATCCGTACTCACAAGCGTCTAATCGACATCGTTGAGCCAACAGACAAGACTGTTGATGCTCTAATGCGTCTAGACCTTGCTGCGGGCGTTGACGTTCAAATTAGCCTAGGTTAAGGGAGATTAGAAGTATGATTGGTCTAATCGGTCGTAAAGTGGGCATGACCCGCGTATTTACTGAAGAAGGCGTTTCTATCCCAGTAACAGTTGTTGAGGTTGAAGCTAACCGTGTTTCTCAAGTGAAAACTCTTGAAACTGACGGCTACGCAGCAATCCAGGTTACAGCTGGTTCTAAGAAAGCTAACCGTGTAAACAAAGCTGAAGCAGGTCACTTTGCTAAAGCTGGCGTTGAAGCTGGTCGCGGTCTTTGGGAATTCCGTTTAGAAAACGGCGAAGAGTTCGAAGTTGGTTCAGAACTAACTGTTGAACTATTCAACGAAACTAAGAAAGTAGACGTTACTGGTACATCTAAGGGTAAAGGTTTCCAAGGCGCTGTTAAGCGTTGGAACTTCCGTACTCAAGATATGACTCACGGTAACTCATTGTCTCACCGTGCTCCTGGTTCTATCGGTCAATGTCAGACTCCAGGTCGCGTATTTAAAGGCAAGAAAATGGCAGGTCACATGGGTGCTGAGCGTGTAACGACTCAAAACCTAGAGATCGTACGTGTTGACGCTGAGCGCAACCTGCTTCTTATTAAAGGTGCAGTCCCAGGCGCAACTGGCGGCAACGTGATCGTTAAACCAGCTGTTAAAGCATAACGTCTCAGGAGTAAGTAATGGAACTAATGGTTAAAGGTGCCGATGCACTAACTGTTTCCGAAACTACTTTCGGACGTGAGTTTAACGAAGCTCTTGTACACCAAGTAGTTGTTGCGTACGCAGCAGGTGCTCGTCAAGGTACTCGTGCTCAAAAAACACGTTCAGAAGTTTCTGGCGGTGGCGCTAAGCCATGGCGTCAAAAAGGTACTGGCCGTGCGCGTGCTGGTACAATCCGTAGCCCAATCTGGCGTACAGGTGGTGTTACTTTTGCTGCGAAACCACAAGATCACAGCCAAAAAGTAAACAAAAAAATGTACCGTGGTGCTATGAAGAGCATTCTTTCTGAGCTTGTTCGTCAAGAGCGTCTAATCGTTGTTGATAACTTCTCAGTTGAAGCACCAAAGACTAAAGAGCTAGTTGCTAAGCTTAAAGAGCTTGAGCTAACTGACGCTCTAATCGTGACTAGCGAAGTAGATGAGAATCTATTCCTAGCTGCTCGTAACCTATACAAAGTTGACGCACGTGATGTTGCTGGTATCGATCCAGTATCTCTAATCGCGTTTGACAAAGTTGTAATGACTGCAGAAGCAGTTAAGCAAGTAGAGGAAATGCTAGCATGATCACTGAAGAGCGTATCCTAAAAGTTCTACGTGCACCGCACATCTCTGAAAAAGCAACTATGGCAGCTGAGAAAGCGAACACTATCGTTTTCAAAGTAGCTAAAGATGCGACTAAAAAAGAGATCAAAGCAGCTGTAGAAAAGCTATTTGAAGTTGAAGTTAAGTCTGTAAATACTCTTATCACTAAGGGTAAAACCAAACGTCAAGGTCTACGCCAAGGTCGCCGCAGCGACGTTAAGAAAGCGTACGTTACTTTGAAAGAAGGTCAAGATCTTGACTTCGTTGGCGGCGCGGAATAACAGGAGTAGTTAAAAATGGCTATTGTTAAATGTAAGCCGACTTCCCCTGGTCGTCGTCACGTTGTTAAAGTTGTTAACGCTGACCTACACAAGGGCAAGCCATACGCACCTCTTCTAGAGAAAAACTCTAAGAACGGTGGTCGTAACAACAAGGGTCGTATCACAGTACGTCACATCGGCGGTGGTCACAAGCATCACTACCGTGTAGTTGACTTCAAACGTACTAAAGATGGTATTCCAGCGACAGTTGAGCGTCTTGAATACGATCCAAACCGTAGCGCAAACATTGCTCTAGTTCTTTACAAAGACGGTGAGCGTCGCTACATCCTAGCACCTAAAGGTGTTGTAGCTGGTGATGTTATTCAGTCTGGTGTTGATGCACCAATCAAAGCTGGTAACACTCTACCAATGCGTAATATCCCAGTAGGTTCAACAGTACATAACGTTGAACTTAAGCCTGGTAAAGGTGGTCAGCTAGCTCGTTCGGCTGGTGCTTACGCTCAAATCGTTGCTCGCGACGGTGCGTACGTAACTATCCGTCTACGTTCTGGCGAGATGCGCAAAGTTCTTTCTGAAGGCCGTGCAACAATCGGTGAAGTTGGTAACTCTGAGCACATGCTACGTGAACTTGGTAAAGCAGGTGCATCACGTCATCGCGGTATCCGTCCAACGGTTCGTGGTGTTGTAATGAACCCGATTGACCACCCACATGGTGGTGGTGAAGGTCGTACTTCTGGTGGTCGTCACCCAGTATCTCCTTGGGGTATGCCTACTAAAGGCTTCAAGACTCGTAAGAACAAACGCACTGACAAGTACATCGTACG
Organism: Vibrio sp. OPT41; assembly: GCF_015163595.1. Classification (NCBI taxonomy): domain Bacteria; kingdom Pseudomonadati; phylum Pseudomonadota; class Gammaproteobacteria; order Vibrionales; family Vibrionaceae; genus Vibrio; species Vibrio sp. OPT41. The sequence goes on from NZ_JADDYH010000016.1 coordinate 74,427, forward strand.
TCGTCGTAACAAGTAATCTATATAAAGAGGAATCGCCATGCCACGTTCTCTCAAGAAAGGTCCTTTTATTGACCTACACTTGCTGAAGAAGGTAGAGAAAGCGGTGGAAAGCGGAGACAAAAAGCCTATTAAGACTTGGTCCCGTCGTTCAATGATCATCCCTACGATGATCGGTTTGACCATCGCTGTCCATAATGGTCGTCAGCACGTACCAGTATTTGTAACTGATGAAATGATCGGTCACAAACTGGGTGAATTCGCACCAACACGTACTTACCGCGGTCACGCTGCGGATAAGAAAGCTAAGAAGCGCTAAGGAGTAGATAATGGAAGCAATTGCTAAACATAACTTTGCTCGCATTTCGCCTCAGAAAGCTCGCTTAGTTGCGGATCTAATCCGTGGTAAATCTGTTGACCAAGCTCTAGAAATCCTAACGTTCAGCAACAAAAAAGCTGCTGCACTAGTTAAGAAAGTTCTAGAGTCTGCTATCGCTAACGCGGAGCACAACGAAGGTGCAGATATTGACGATCTGAATGTCGCAAAAATCTTTGTAGATGAAGGCCCAACCATGAAGCGTATTATGCCTCGTGCTAAAGGTCGTGCGGATCGTATCTTGAAGCGTTCAAGCCACATCACTGTTGTTGTAGCAGATCGCTAGAGACTAGGAGAGTAAGCAATGGGTCAAAAAGTACATCCAAATGGTATTCGTCTAGGCATCGTTAAGCCTTGGAATGCTACATGGTTTGCTAACACCAAAGATTTCGCTGACAACCTAGACGGCGACTTCAAGGTACGTCAGTTCCTTACAAGTGAACTGAAAAAAGCGTCTCTATCACGTATCGTTATCGAGCGTCCTGCTAAGAGCATCCGTGTGACTATTCACACTGCTCGTCCAGGCGTTGTTATCGGTAAGAAAGGTGAAGACGTTGAGAAGCTACGCGCAGCTGTAGCTAAAATTGCAGGTGTACCAGCGCAAATTAACATCGCTGAAGTACGTAAGCCTGAACTAGATGCGCAACTTGTTGGTGACAGCATCGCGTCTCAGCTAGAGCGTCGTGTTATGTTCCGTCGTGCTATGAAGCGCGCAGTACAGAACGCAATGCGCCTAGGCGCTAAAGGTATCAAAGTGGAAGTAAGCGGTCGTCTAGGCGGCGCTGAAATCGCACGTTCAGAGTGGTACCGTGAAGGCCGTGTGCCTCTACACACTCTACGTGCTGACATTGATTACGCAACTTCTTCGGCTCACACTCAATACGGTGTGATCGGCATTAAAACTTGGATCTTCAAAGGTGAAATCCTAGGTGGTATGCCAGCAGCTAACGCTGTAGAGCCTAAAGGCGACAAGCCTAAGAAGCAGCGTAAAGGCCGTAAGTAAGGAGTCGACAGATGCTACAACCTAAACGTACTAAGTTCCGTAAGGTTCAGACTGGTCGTAACCGTGGTCTAGCTAAAGGTACTGATGTAAGCTTCGGCGAATTCGGTCTTAAAGCTGTTGGCCGTGGTCGTCTAACTGCTCGTCAAATCGAAGCGGCACGTCGTGCAATGACACGTCACGTTAAGCGTCAAGGTAAAATCTGGATCCGTGTGTTCCCAGACAAACCAATCACAGAAAAACCACTTGAAGTTCGTCAAGGTAAGGGTAAAGGTAACGTTGAGTACTGGGTAGCCCAAATCCAACCTGGTAAGGTTATGTACGAAATGGGTGGTGTACCTGAAGAATTGGCACGTGAAGCGTTCCGTCTTGCGGCACGTAAACTGCCTTTCAAAACTACATTTGTAACTAAGCAGGTGATGTGATGAAAGCACAAGATCTACGCGAGAAAAGCGTTGAAGAGCTTAACGCTGAGCTAATGAATTTGCTACGCGAACAGTTCAACTTGCGCATGCAAGCTGCGACTGGTCAACTACAGCAAACTCATACTCTGAAAGCTGTACGCCGTGATATCGCACGTGTGAAAACTGTTTTGACTGAGAAGGCAGGCGCATAATGAGCGAAGTAAAACGTACTCAACAAGGTCGTGTTGTTAGCGACAAGATGGACAAGTCTATCACTGTTGCTATCGAACGTTTCGTAAAACACCCAATCTACGGTAAATACGTAAAACGTACGACTAAAGTACACGCACATGACGAGAACAACGAGTGTGGCCTAGGCGACACAGTTGAAATCGCAGAGTGTCGTCCACTGTCTAAGACTAAGTCTTGGACTTTGGTAAAAGTTCTAGAAAAGGCGAAGATTTAATCTCGTTAATTCTATGAAACTAAAGCGGCTCCAAAATATTTTTGGAGCCGTTTATTTTTTGACTACCCAATCACAAAAAAGGGTGGTACAATTCGCGTCCCTTTTAAAGAGGCAGCCCGACCCGTGATGGGTCTAGTTATTAATATTTAGCGGAGCACTAACATGATCCAAATGCAAAGTATGCTGGACGCAGCTGATAACTCAGGCGCACGCAGCGTAATGTGTATTAAGGTTCTGGGTGGCTCTCACCGCCGTTATGCACATATCGGTGACGTCATCAAAGTTACTGTGAAGGAAGCAATCCCTCGCGGTAAAGTTAAAAAAGGTGATGTTCTGAAGGCGGTGGTAGTGCGCACCCGTAAAGGCGTACGTCGTCCTGACGGTTCTGTCATTCGCTTCGACCGAAATGCTTGCGTATTGCTAAACGACAATACTGAGCAACCAATCGGTACACGTATCTTTGGTCCTGTGACACGCGAACTTCGTGGCGATAAGTTCATGAAGATCGTTTCACTGGCTCCAGAAGTTCTGTAAGGAGCACGTAGAAATGGCAGCTAAAATCCGTCGTAATGACGAAGTAATCGTTCTTGCTGGTAAAGACAAAGGCAAGAAAGGTAAAGTAACTAAGGTTCTAGCAACTGGTAAAGTTATCGTTGAAGGTATCAACCTAGTTAAGAAACATCAGAAACCTGTTCCAGCTATGGGTATCCAAGGCGGTATCGTAGAGCAAGAAGCAGCTATCGACGTTTCTAACGTGGCTATCTTTAACGCAGCTACTGGTAAAGCTGACCGTATCGGTTTCCGTTTTGAAGACGGCAAAAAAGTTCGTTTCTTCAAGTCTAACGGCGAAACCGTTTCTAACTAATAGAAGTAATTTGGAGTTCTACTATGGCGAAACTGCATGATTACTACAAGTCGTCTGTAGTCGCTGAACTGACCAAACAGTTCGGTTACACAAGCGTCATGCAAGTCCCTAGAATCGAGAAAATCACCCTAAACATGGGTGTTGGTGAAGCAATCAACGATAAGAAACTGCTAGAAAATGCAGCGTCTGATATGGCAACGATCTCTGGTCAAAAGCCACTTATCACAAAAGCGCGCAAATCTGTTGCAGGTTTCAAAATCCGTGAAGGCTACCCTATCGGTTGTAAAGTAACCTTGCGTGGCGAACGTATGTGGGATTTTCTTGAGCGTTTAATTAACATCGCTCTTCCACGTGTACGTGACTTCCGTGGTGTTAGCGCTAAGTCTTTTGACGGTCGCGGTAACTACAGCATGGGCGTTCGCGAGCAAATCATCTTCCCGGAAATCGACTTTGATAAAGTTGATCGAGTACGCGGTCTAGACATCACTATTACGACGTCTGCTGGTACTGATGAGGAAGGCCGTGCTCTGCTGGCTGCCTTTAACTTCCCATTCCGTAAGTAAGGTGAAGGGTTACTGTTATGGCTAAAAATTCAATGAAAGCACGTGAAGCAAAACGTGCGAAGCTAGTAGCTAAGTTCGCTGAAAAGCGTGCAGCGCTAAAAGCTATCATCAGCGATGTAAACGCATCTGAAGAAGATCGTTGGAACGCGGTTCTTACACTGCAATCTCTTCCACGTGATTCAAGTGCATCACGTCAGCGCAACCGTTGCAACCAAACTGGTCGTCCACACGGTTACCTACGTAAGTTCGGTCTAAGCCGTATTAAGGTTCGTGAAGCTTGCATGAAAGGCGAGATTCCGGGTCTTCGTAAGGCTAGCTGGTAATTGCCACTTAATCATTTGGAGTAAATCATATGAGCATGCAAGATCCGATTTCGGATATGCTGACCCGCGTTCGTAACGGTCAGGCAGCAAACAAAGTTGCTGTAAAAATGCCTTCTTCAAAGCTTAAAGTTGCAATTGCTGCACTACTAAAAGCTGAAGGTTACATCGTTGACTTCGCTGTTGAAGGCGAAGCAAAACCTGAGCTAGAAGTTACACTTAAGTACTTCCAAGCTAAACCAGTAATCGAGCAACTTAAACGTGTTTCTCGTCCAGGTCTACGTGTTTACAAGAAGAAAGATGAACTTCCTTCTGTAATGGGTGGTCTTGGTATTGCTATCGTTTCTACTTCCAAGGGTCTTATGTCAGACCGCGCTGCACGTAAAGCAGGTCTTGGTGGTGAAATCATCGCTTACGTAGCTTAATAAGGAGTAGACTATGTCTCGTGTTGCAAAAGCACCTGTCGCTATTCCAGCTGGCGTAGAGGTGAAACTAAACGGCCAAGAAATCACTGTAAAAGGTGCGAAAGGCGAACTAACTCGCGTTCTTAACAACGCAGTTGTAATCGCTCAGGAAGAAAATAACCTGACTTTCGGTCCTAAAGAAGGTGTTGCTAACGCATGGGCTCAAGCAGGTACTGCTCGCGCTCTAGTTAACAACATGGTTGTTGGTGTTACTGAAGGCTTTACTAAGAAGCTAACTCTTAAAGGTGTAGGTTACCGTGCTGCTATCAAAGGCAACGCTGTAGGTCTAACATTAGGCTTCTCACACCCAGTTGAGCACGAGTTGCCAGCGGGTATTAAAGCTGAATGTCCAAGCCAAACTGAAATCGTGATCACTGGTGCTGACAAGCAACTAGTTGGTCAAGTTGCGGCTGACATTCGTTCTTACCGTGAGCCTGAGCCATACAAAGGCAAAGGTGTTCGTTACGCAGATGAAAATGTGCGTACTAAAGAAGCTAAGAAGAAGTAAGGTAACACTATGGATAAGAAAGCATCTCGCATCCGTCGTGCTACACGTGCACGTCGTAAGATTGCAGAACTGGGTGCGACTCGCCTAGTTGTACACCGTACTCCTCGTCACGTGTACGCACAGGTTATCGCGGCTAACGGCTCTGAGGTTATCGCAGCAGCTTCTACTGTAGAAAAAGCGATCCGTGAGCAAGTGAAATACACTGGTAACGTTGATGCAGCTAAAGCAGTGGGTAAAGCTATTGCTGAGCGCGCTCTAGAGAAGGGCGTAACTGCAGTTGCATTTGATCGTTCTGGTTTCCAATACCACGGTCGAGTAGCGGCGCTAGCAGAATCTGCTCGCGAAGCTGGTCTGAAATTCTAAGGTAGGGTTGGAAGATGGCTAAAGAACAACAAGTTCAAGCGAATGATTTGCAAGAAAAGCTAATCGCAGTTAACCGTGTTTCTAAAACGGTTAAAGGTGGTCGAATCATGAGCTTCACTGCACTAACAGTAGTTGGTGACGGTAACGGTCGTGTAGGTTTCGGTTACGGCAAAGCTCGTGAAGTACCTGCAGCGATTCAAAAAGCAATGGAAAAAGCGCGTCGTAACATGACTACGATCGCTCTAAACGAAGGCACTCTTCACCACCCAGTGAAAGGTCGCCATTCGGGCTCTAAAGTTTACATGCAGCCTGCTGCAGAAGGTACTGGTGTTATCGCAGGTGGTGCGATGCGTGCAGTACTGGAAGTTGCTGGTGTACACAACGTACTATCTAAAGCGTACGGTTCTACGAACCCTATCAACATCGTTCGTGCAACGATCGATGCACTAGGTAGCATGAAGTCACCAGAAATGGTTGCTGCTAAACGTGGTCTAACTGTTGAATCTATTTCGGAGTAAGAACACCATGGCAACTATTAAAGTAACTCAAACTAAAAGCTCAATTGGTCGTCTGCCAAAGCACAAAGCTACTTTGCGCGGTCTAGGTCTTCGTAAAATCAACCACACAGTAGAACTTGAAGATACTCCGTGTATTCGCGGTATGATCAACAAGGTTTACTACATGGTTAAAGTTGAGGAGTAATCAGAATGCGTTTGAATACTCTAGCACCGGCTGCTGGCGCGAAAACTTCTGCGAAGCGAGTAGGTCGTGGTATCGGTTCAGGCCTAGGTAAAACTGGTGGCCGTGGTCACAAAGGTCAAAAATCACGTTCTGGCGGCAGTGTTCGTCCAGGTTTCGAAGGCGGTCAGATGCCTCTGAAACAACGTCTACCAAAATTCGGTTTCACTTCTCGTAAGAGCCTAGTGTCTGCTGAAGTTCGTCTAGCTGAGCTAGCGAAAGTTTCTGGTGACGTAGTTGATCTAAACAGTCTTAAAGCTGCTAACATCGTCACTAAGAACATCGAATTTGTAAAAGTTGTTCTTTCTGGTGAAATCAACAAAGCAGTGACTGTTAAAGGTCTACGTGTGACTAAAGGCGCTAAAGCTGCAATCGAAGCTGCAGGCGGTAAAATCGAGGAATAATCTCGAGGAACGAGGTACAGATGGCTAAGAAACCAGGACAAGATTTTCGTAGTGCTCAGAGCGGCTTAAGTGAACTAAAGTCGCGCTTGTTATTCGTAATTGGTGCACTTTTAGTATTCCGAGCCGGCTCTTTTGTGCCGATTCCTGGTATTGACGCTGCTGTACTTGCCGATTTGTTCGAACAGCAAAAAGGTACCATCGTTGAAATGTTTAACATGTTCTCCGGTGGTGCTCTTGAGCGTGCATCTATATTAGCATTGGGCATCATGCCGTATATTTCGGCATCTATTGTTGTCCAATTGCTAACTGTAGTTCATCCAGCGTTAGCTGAACTCAAAAAAGAGGGTGAAGCAGGCCGTCGTAAGATAAGCCAATACACACGCTACGGCACGCTTGTACTTGCAACCTTCCAAGCTATAGGTATTGCAACTGGCCTACCAAACATGGTCGACAATCTGGTTGTTATCAACCAAACCATGTTTACGCTAATTGCTACCGTAAGTTTAGTAACCGGTACCATGTTCTTGATGTGGTTAGGTGAACAAATTACAGAGCGCGGAATTGGTAACGGTATTTCGATACTGATTTTTGCAGGTATTGTTGCTGGATTGCCTTCTGCAATCGGTCAAACAATCGAGCAAGCGCGTCAAGGTGAATTGCATGTACTTCTTCTGTTGCTAATCGCGGTATTAGCTTTTGCAGTAATTTACTTCGTTGTTTTCATGGAACGTGGTCAACGCCGAATCGTCGTTAACTATGCGAAACGTCAACAAGGTCGTAAAGTATTTGCTGCGCAAAGCTCGCATTTGCCTCTTAAAATTAACATGGCAGGTGTAATTCCAGCGATTTTTGCATCAAGTATTATCTTGTTCCCAGGAACATTGGCTCAGTGGTTTGGTCAAAACGGTGAGAGCAGCGCGTTCGGTTGGTTAACTGACGTGTCTTTGGCTCTTAGCCCAGGTCAACCGTTGTATGTAATGCTTTATGCAGCAGCAATTATCTTCTTCTGTTTCTTCTACACGGCGTTGGTTTTCAACCCGCGTGAAACAGCAGATAACTTGAAGAAGTCTGGTGCATTCGTACCCGGTATCCGCCCAGGTGAGCAGACAGCGAAATACATTGATAAAGTAATGACACGTTTAACCCTTGCTGGTGCACTGTACATTACCTTTATCTGTCTGATTCCCGAGTTCATGATGGTCGCGTGGAACGTACGTTTCTACTTCGGCGGTACATCGCTACTAATCGTAGTTGTTGTAATTATGGACTTTATGGCACAGGTACAGACTCATCTGATGTCTCAACAGTATGATTCTGTGTTGAAGAAAGCGAATCTGAAAGGCTACGGCCGTTAATCCGGCGGTAGACTCAGTTTCATTTACGGAGTTTAGCAATGAAAGTTCGTGCTTCCGTTAAAAAAATCTGCCGTAACTGTAAAGTAATCAAGCGTAACGGTGTCGTTCGCGTGATTTGCAGTGAGCCAAAGCACAAACAGCGCCAAGGCTAATTAGCAGAAATTTTTACTTGAAAATGAAGGTTGGGTCGAGTATATTCCTCGGCCTACCTTTTGCGTGCAAAAGAAGTAGTATTCCGCAGCGTATCCATAACGGGCTTTGCTGCGGCTAATTCTTTTATAGAAACACTTAGGAGTGAATAATGGCCCGTATAGCAGGCATTAACATTCCTGATCAGAAACATGCAGTAATCGCTCTAACAGCGATCTACGGCATCGGTAAAACTCGCTCTCAAGCTATCCTAGCTGAAGTGGGTATTGCTGAAAATGTTAAGATCAGTGAACTAACTGAAGAGCAGATCGATCAACTGCGTGATGGTGTAGCTAAGTACACTGTAGAAGGTGATCTACGTCGTGAAGTATCTATGAACATCAAGCGTCTTATGGACCTTGGCTGTTACCGTGGTCTTCGTCATCGTCGCAGTCTACCACTACGTGGACAGCGTACTAAAACCAACGCTCGCACCCGTAAGGGTCCGCGTAAGCCGATCAAGAAATAATCGGGAAGGTAGAGTACAATGGCTAAACAACCAACTCGCGCTCGTAAGCGCGTACGCAAGCAAGTTGCAGATGGCGTTGCGCACATCCATGCTTCTTTCAATAACACAATCGTAACCATTACTGACCGTCAAGGTAACGCTCTTGCATGGGCTACTGCAGGTGGTTCTGGTTTCCGTGGTTCTCGTAAGTCTACTCCGTTCGCTGCACAGGTTGCTGCTGAGCGTTGTGCTGAAATGGCTAAAGAATACGGCCTAAAGAACTTGGAAGTTATGGTTAAGGGTCCTGGTCCAGGTCGCGAATCTACTGTTCGTGCACTAAACGCCGCTGGTTTCCGCATCACAAACATCGTTGATGCTACACCAATCCCTCATAACGGTTGTCGTCCACCTAAGAAACGTCGCGTATAACGTTTCTAGGACAATTGGAGAAGAATCATGGCAAGATATTTGGGTCCTAAGCTGAAGCTTAGCCGTCGTGAAGGCACTGACTTATTCCTTAAGTCTGGTGTTCGCGCGATCGATACCAAGTGTAAAATTGATAACGCACCAGGTGTACACGGCGCTCGTCGCGGTCGTCTATCTGAGTATGGCGTTCAGCTTCGTGAGAAGCAAAAAGTACGTCGTATGTACGGCGTTCTAGAAAAACAATTCCGTAACTACTACAAAGAAGCTGCTCGCCTAAAAGGCAACACTGGTGAAAACCTACTTCAGCTTCTTGAAGGTCGTCTTGATAACGTAGTTTACCGCATGGGCTTTGGCGCAACTCGCGCAGAAGCACGTCAGCTAGTTAGCCACAAAGCTATCCTAGTAAACGGTAAAGTTGTAAACGTTCCTTCTTTCAAAGTAGCGGCTAATGACGTTGTTTCTATTCGCGAGAAAGCTAAACAGCAAGCTCGTATCAAAGCAGCTCTAGAAGTTGCTGAACAACGTGAAAAACCAACTTGGATTGAAGTAGATGGTGGCAAGATGGAAGGTACATTCAAGCGTATGCCTGAGCGTTCTGATCTATCAGCTGACATCAACGAACAATTGATCGTCGAGCTTTACTCTAAGTAAGGTTTAAACTAAAGAGAGGACACAATGCAGGGTTCTGTAACAGAATTTCTTAAGCCACGTCTAGTTGACATCGAACAAATCAGCTCGACTCACGCAAAAGTAACTCTTGAGCCATTAGAGCGTGGCTTTGGTCATACTCTGGGTAATGCACTTCGCCGCATCCTTCTATCTTCTATGCCAGGTTGTGCTGTAACAGAAGTAGAAATTGAAGGCGTACTTCATGAGTACAGCACGAAAGAAGGCGTTCAAGAAGATATTCTTGAAATTCTTCTAAACCTTAAAGGTTTGGCTGTGCGCGTTGCCGAAGGCAAAGATGAAGTGTTCATTACTTTGAACAAATCAGGCTCGGGCCCTGTGGTTGCAGGTGACATCACCCATGATGGTGATGTAGAGATCGCTAACCCTGAACACGTAATTTGTCACCTGACGGATGACAACGCTGAGATCGCAATGCGTATCAAAGTTGAACGTGGTCGTGGTTATGTTCCAGCTTCTGCGCGTATCCATAACGAAGAAGACGAGCGTCCTATCGGTCGCCTACTAGTAGATGCTACTTACAGCCCAGTAGACAAAATTGCCTACGCTGTAGAAGCAGCTCGTGTAGAACAGCGTACTGATCTAGACAAGCTTGTTATCGATATGGAAACAAACGGTACTCTAGAACCTGAGGAAGCAATCCGTCGTGCAGCTACAATCCTAGCTGAACAATTGGATGCATTCGTAGATCTTCGTGATGTACGAGTTCCTGAGGAGAAGGAAGAGAAGCCAGAATTCGATCCGATCCTACTGCGTCCTGTAGACGATCTTGAACTAACAGTTCGCTCTGCTAACTGTTTGAAAGCAGAAGCGATTCACTACATCGGTGATCTAGTACAACGTACTGAGGTTGAGCTACTTAAAACGCCTAACCTTGGTAAAAAATCTCTTACTGAGATTAAAGACGTACTTGCGTCACGTGGTCTGTCTCTGGGCATGCGCCTAGAAAACTGGCCACCTGCATCAATCGCTGAAGATTAATCGATACTAGTTAGAAGGATTAGGTCATGCGCCATCGTAAGAGTGGTCGTCAACTCAACCGCAACAGCTCACATCGCAAAGCGATGTTCAGCAACATGGCTAGCTCTCTAGTACGTCATGAAGTTATCAAGACTACTTTGCCAAAAGCAAAAGAGCTACGTCGCGTAGTTGAGCCTTTGATTACACTAGCTAAGACTGACAGTGTTGCTAACCGTCGTCTAGCATTTGCACGTACTCGTGACAACGAAGTAGTTGCAAAACTATTTAACGAACTAGGTCCACGTTTTGCTGCTCGTCAGGGCGGTTACACTCGTATCCTAAAAGCTGGCTTCCGTGCTGGTGATAAAGCTCCAATGGCTTACATTGAGCTTGTAGATCGCCCAGCTGCTGAAGAAGCTGCTGAGTAATCAGTTCGTAAGAACGAGAAAGCCGAGCATTAGCTCGGCTTTTTTGTATCTGTAATTCAGTAAACCTTTATATCCAGCCTGCATTTATTTCAACCCATGCAGACTGGCAATTTAAAAAGTGATTATCACTTACGCTTATTTACTAGTATTCCACAACCCGCCCAACGAACTTAGAAGCCCTTCGCTAGCGCCTTGCTTGTTCAAGTAATCCAAGATGACTGGAGCAAACTGACTGATCATAGATGGGTCTAAACCTAACGTATCGAATGCACTTTTGACTGCACTGATATTCTCAATATTTCCTAGTAAGCTTTGTGCTCCTTGCAAGTTTGAAAGTCCAGGAATCAAAGACTGTAATTCACTACTATTTTCTTGCGAAAGCTGGCTTTGAGCCAAAGCGAGTAGCGCACCACTGCCTCCGGCTGCTTGCTCAGTGGATACTGGTAATTGGCTAGTTAGCATGTCTGTTAATGGAGATGACTCGGTGTTCAAGCTGCTGCCGACCATGTCCATCAGGCCACTTTCTTTACTTTTTTGAGTGACTGAATCTAAGAATGCGTGCGCACTACCAATGTTGATTGATAGGAGTGCTAGAGTTAGGAGTGTTTTACGCATAGTACCTCCAAAGGTTGAGCGTTTTTTAAAAGTGATTTTATTTTTAAAGGCTATCAGAGTGAAAGGTTCAGAGGTGAGAAAGTCTATTCAGTTTAGACAAAAAAACGGCGCTAGTGCGCCGTTTTATTTAATCATAATTGAAAATGGTTTCAATTAGATAATATCTAATAGTTCTACTTCGAAAACTAAAGCTGCAAATGGAGGGATAGCCGCACCAGCGCCACGCTCACCGTACGCAAGATCTTGTGGTACGTATAGCTTCCACTTAGAGCCAACAGGCATTAGTTGTAGTGCCTCTACCCAACCTTTGATTACACCTGTAACAGGGAATTCAGCAGGTTGACCGCGAGATACAGAGCTATCGAATACAGTACCGTCAGTTAGCTCACCGTGGTAGTGAACGCGAACTGAGCTTTCTGCTGTAGGAACTGCACCAGTACCTTCAGAAATGATTTCGTACTGAAGACCAGAGTCTAGAACGTTAACTTCAGGTCGTAGAGCGTTGTCTTTTAGGAACGCTTCGCCTTCTGCTGCCGCAATTTTTGCTGCTTCTTGGCGAGCTGTTTCTGCACGAGTGTGAAGTTCTTGTAGTGCTTTGTTGATTTCATCAATTTCGATTGATGGCATGTCACCAGTTAGTGCTGTTGCAATACCTGCTGCGATAGCATCAACGCTAAGACCTTCAAGACCAGAGCCTGCAAGTTGCTGACCCATTTGCAGACCAATGCCGTAGCTTGCTTTTTGTTCTGCAGTTTCAAATTTAATTTCAGACATGAATGTCGCTCTTATTAGGAGTGATAAAGGTAACAGGATATCAGTTTCGAGCTTAGGTTTAAATGATTGCGACTGAATGCTTAATTGAGGCGACCAGGTTGTGACTTATCTCTTACTCCAAGTGAAATTTCTGCTAATTTAATCCCAATTCCATTTTAGTTTGGTGAAAAACATATACTCTCCGCGTCGGTATTTTTATACTGGCCGTAGAAGTATTAAGGGACTCATTACAATGAATCGTCGCAGAAAGAAAAAGCAGCAAGTCGACTATGTCGAGTTGGTTAAACAAAAATTCGCTGCTATCGACTGGAAGCAGCCGTTCAACAAAGAGCAATGGTTGGAGCGTATACAGCCTGTTAAGCAGTTTTGGTTGCGCCTGCCTAAATTTCATCAGCGTGCTTTGATGGTCTTAGTGCCATTGATTCTGGTACTCCTTGTTATTCCTTTGCCGAATAAAACAGACCAGCCAGTTGCGCAGACTGAGGTCGATCATCAACGCGTAGCGATTGAGCTGAACGCGCAGAGTTTAAGCCAGCAGAGAACCTCTCAGAACTCTGGACCGAAATCTGAAGACTGGAAAGAGTACACGGTTAAAAATGGTGATACATTAGCGCAGGTTTTCAGAAGTAATCAGCTCTCTATGGCGGATCTTAGCGCTCTAGTCAAAATAGAAGGCAGTGATAAGCCGCTAAGCCAAATAAAGCAGGGACAGTTGATTCGCTTTAAGCTTAGTGACGAAGGCGAGTTAGATATGCTACAGCTGGAAAAAAGCGGGCGGTCCGTTATGTTTTTCCGTTTATCGGATGGGTCCTTTGGGCGTAACAAGTAAACGCTTCAAATGAAAAGACGCGAATATCGCGTCTTTTTAGTCGGTTTTTCATAGCGATTAGTTTTCATAGTAACCAATCGAATTGAAGCTTATAGCGCTACGGATTCTTTCCGCATATCCACATGAGGGATACCATCTTCAAGATAGCACTCTGAGATAACCTTGAATCCATGACTTGCATAAAACTGGATGAGGTGTTCTTGAGCACCTATATCTATTGTCTGTCCTGGCCATAATGTTTCGCATTGTGCCAAGGCCTTGTCCAATAACTTATGGCCTAAGCCACCGCCTCGCGCGGTCTGCTTTGTCACCACTCGACCAATACTCACATTGTCATACGAGGTGCCTGCGGGCAGTAATCGTGCGCAAGCAACCAGTTCATCACCGTGATAGCCTATTAGATGATAAACGCCTTCCAGTGTGTCCTTACCATCAAGTTCAGGGTAAGGGCAGGTTTGTTCAACAACGAATACATCCACACGCAATTTCATCATTTCATACAGCTGTGTGGTTGTTAGCTGAGCAAAGGGCAAAGTAATCCAAGTGAGCATGTTGTTATCCGTAATGAGAATAGAGTGACTGACTTTACTTTGTTTTGAGCTCATACTCATTAACAAAGGTTAATTAGCACTGGTTTTCCCACCAAATCTGGTGATAATGTGCCCTCTTTCCATCTCACCTGAGGATATCCCCGTGAGCAAACAAACATTCGATCAAGTTGGGCTGAACCCAGCGTTACTCGCCACACTTGATTCCCTGAACTATACCCACATGACGCCAATTCAAGCTTTGAGCTTGCCTGCAATCCTAAAACATCGTGATGTCATCGGGCAGGGTAAAACGGGCTCAGGTAAAACCGCTGCATTTGGTTTAGGGGTTTTATCGAACCTCAACGTCAAACGCTTTCGTGTCCAGTCATTAGTATTGTGTCCAACACGTGAGCTTGCAGACCAAGTAGCGAAGGAAATTCGTACTTTAGGTCGCGGCATTCATAATATTAAAGTGCTTACTCTCTGCGGTGGGATGCCAATGGGGCCACAAATTGGTTCGCTGGAGCATGGTGCGCATATCCTAGTTGGTACACCTGGTCGTATTTTGGATCACCTTGAGAAAGGCCGAATTGATCTTAGCGAACTGAATACCTTGGTGCTAGATGAAGCTGATCGCATGTTGGACATGGGTTTCCAAGACGCATTAGATGCAATCATCGATGCAGCGCCAAAGCAGCGCCAAACTCTACTTTTCAGTGCTACTTTTCCAGAGAAAATTGAGCAAATTGCGCAGCGTATAATGCAGACACCGGAAGTGATTAAGGTGGAATCGACGCATGATACCTCAAGCATTGCGCAGTACTTCTATAAAGTTGAAGGCTCGGAAGCACGTGATGAAGCATTGGCGAATTTGCTGCTGACTCACCAACCAGAGTCCGCGGTGGTTTTTTGTAATACCAAAAAAGAAGTTCAAAGTGTCGCAGATGAGTTGCATCACAAAGGATTCAGCGTTATCGATATCCATGGGGACTTAGAGCAGCGTGAACGCGACCAAGCATTGGTGCAGTTTGCTAACAAGAGTGTGTCTATCCTTGTTGCAACAGACGTTGCGGCGCGTGGTTTGGACGTTGATAATCTTGATGCTGTCTTTAACTTTGAGCTATCGCGCGATCCTGAGGTTCATGTGCACCGTATTGGTCGTACAGGTCGTGCGGGTAGTAAAGGTTTAGCGTTCAGCTTTTTTGGTGAGAAAGACGGTTTACGTGTAGCTCGTATTGAAGAATACCTAGAGATGGACGTGGTACCAGCAACATTGCCTGCCAAATCAAATCAGCAGCCATACCAAGCGAAGATGGTGACGATTAACATTGATGGCGGTAAGAAACAGAAAGTACGACCGGGTGATATTTTAGGTTGTTTGACAGGAAAAAATGGTATTCCAGGCTCTCAAGTCGGAAAGATTCACCTGTTCCCTGTACGCGCTTATGTTGCCGTCGAAAAGTCTGTGGCTAAAAAGGCTCTACAGACCATTAGTAACGGCAAGATGAAAGGGCGCCAATTCCGGGCGCGAATTCTTAAATAGCTCAAATAGCAGAGAAAAAGCTCTTCGTTTGAAGAGCTTTTTTCTTTTTTGAGTTTATTTGAGAGTGTGATCTTTGGTTAAGCGCGCTTTGATTCGGCTCAAACTGATTGGCGTAATGCCGAGGTAGGCCGCAATTTGACTATCGGTAATACGTTGCTTTAAATCTGGGTAATGAGCGCAAAATAATTGATATCGTTCTTCTGGAGAGTAGAGCAACATAAAGCGTTCTTTGTTCTCTTTATTAACCAGTTGGTTTTCGAGTAGCTTTAAGTAAATGGCGTGCTTTTCTGCTCGCCAGTGATGCAACGTTTCAATTGGCAAGCAAAATAGCTGACAAGCGCTCAGCGTTTCCAATAAGTAAGGCGAAGGTTGGTCCTTTATTATGCTCTCAAACCCGATAACCCAGTCCTTCTCCCAATAAAATTCTTTACTGAATTCTTTGCCGTGCTCAGTAAGATAGCTTGCGTGGCATAACCCCTCAATGATGAAGTAAAGGTGTGAGCTAAACTCCCCTTGGTGATCAAGAATGTGGCGTGTAGGCAGTTCGAGCAACTCACCATTTTCAATAAGTTGGTTTGCTTCTGTCTCTAAAAAGCCATGTTTGACTAAGTCTGAAAAAAGATCGCTGTGCATGTGATAACTCAGAAACGGTTTTCTTTATTTTAACGGGTTTTATTGATAACAAAAAAGCGGCTCATGAGAGCCGCTTAGTGTTGCTGTCAAATCAACCTTATTTATTCAGATCGATTTGATAAATTGCGAAACCAATGTCGTCTGTTGACACGCGTTTCATTGGGTATTGTCCTTTCTCTTTGATGAACTGCGCCGCTTTATCGCTAGGGGAGGTTTCGAAACGAATATCTAGCTTGTTATCGGACTTAATCGGTGCGAAAGACCAGTTGTTGTCAGCGCTTGGTGTCACTTCTCCTTTTTCTTCACTCACGCGAGAAATATAAGTGGCGACGACAGAGCGGTTTTCATCTGGTGCGTCAAACGCAATGAAATCTGGGCCTGTACCAGGGAAAGTATTGCTATAAGCACGGTAGTTATTGGTTGCGATGATGAAATCTTGCTTCGGATTGACAGGCTTACCATTGAACGTCAGATTCACAATACGCTGAGAATCTGGATTAATCACTTTACAATCCGCATCGTACTTCGGCGGTTGGGTAACGTCGATTTGGTAGTTAACCCCATCAATAACATCGAAGTTGTACGTACGGAAATTATCCCAATCAATCAAAGATTGCGGTTTAGGATTGTTGATGTCGATGTGGTTGAATTGACCCGCACTGCACTCTAGCCATTCGCGAACTTCTTTACCTTTCACTTTCATCGCAACCAAGGTGTTTGGATATAAGTAAAGATCGGCCGCATTACGGAAGGTGAGCTGACCGGATTCTACTTCTGTAAAGTTATTCGGATCGTTCTTACGACCGCCGACTTTAAATGGTGCTGCCGCACTCAGTACTGGAATGTCAGAAAGGTCTGGGTCGCCTTGAATAAAGCGTTCTACGTAGTCTTTCTGAGCAAGGTTAACGATTTGAATGGTGGGGTCGTCCTGCACTAATGCCAAGAAGCTGTACATGACATCATTTGCTTTGCCGATTGGTTGGTTTACAAATTCACGAGTGCCTTTGTGATCTTCTTCTAACGCTTTCACAATATCTGCATCGGCTTTAGCTAATGACTTCTTATTTACTTTATCGAAGATAGGGCGTGCTTCTGCTTGGCCTTCGACGACTTGCCATCTGCCGTCTTTCTCTTTCAGCATCAAATCCATCACACCTACGTGACTTCCCCAGCGGCCCGGCATCACGGACGTTACACCATTGATGGTCCCTTTATCTATATCAACACCAGGTAGGTTTGCGAAGTCTTTCCCTGGGAAGACGGCGTGAGAGTGGCCAAAAGCAATCGCATCAATACCTTCAACTTCTGTGAGGTAGTAAACAGAGTTTTCAGCGCCTAGTTTGTATGGATCAGTAGAAATGCCCGAGTGTGGAATCGCCACAATCACGTCTGCGCCTTCTTTCTTCATTTGAGGAATCAGTTTCTCTGCTGTTTCCTTAATGTCTTTAGCAAAGACTTTGCCTTCTAAGTTCTTCTTATCCCATACCATAATTTGTGGTGGTACAAAGCCGATGTAACCCACTTTTATTTGATGCGCTTCGCCGTCTGTGTCTTTAAATGTGTGAGTTTTGATGAGGTAAGGCTTGAAGTAATGCTCACCGGTTTGTTTATCAAATACGTTTGCATTGATGTAAGGGAAGTTTGCCCCCTTCAACGTCGTTTGTAGGAAATCTAAGCCATAGTTGAACTCATGATTGCCAATGTTGCCCACATCGTAGTCTAGCTTGTTCATCGCTTTGTAGACTGGGTGCACGTCGCCGGGATTAATCCCCTTTGCTGCCATGTAATCGCCCATTGGGCTGCCCTGAATTAAATCACCGTTATCTACTAGTACCGTGTTTTCTGCCTCGGACTTAGCTTGTTTCACTATTGTCGCAGCGCGACTTAAACCGATTTGCTGTGATGGTTGGTCTTTGTAGTAATCGTAATCCATCACGTTGGTGTGAATGTCGGTGGTTTCGATAATACGAAGCTTGATGGTATCGGCCATTGCTGGGCCAGCAAGCGTTAGCATGCCACTTAAAACTGCGAGGGAAATAGGATGAACTGCCACTTTCATTTGGTGCTCCAATTCAATGATAAGGGGAAATCGTACTGCGTAATGTATCAAATACAGGTGCAACTCGATGATAAAGATACAGAAAACTGTGAACATTAATCAGTTTACTGAACCTTATTCATATTAACCGCCGACTTTTTCACGCTTTTGAATGAGACCAAACAAAAACTTCTTAGCAGATTTTTGAATAAAAAATGAAATTTTAGAATTTCAGGTAATATAAACGCCCCGCCATAATGCTTGCATAACGATATCAATGGACGATGAGCAAGCACATGGCAACGAACGATTCAGTCACTTCTTTCCCTAAACCAAAGCCCCGGTTAGTTTCTGACAACCCAGTCGCTGGTGTTACTCGTTTTGCAAAGCAATCGCTACAGCCTGGTGAAGTCGCCTTAGTAGGTGCAGGACCAGGCGATCCTGAACTTCTGACGGTGAAAGCACTGAACTGCTTGCAGCAAGCTGATGTGGTTTTGTACGACTACTTGGTGTCTGAAGAAATCATGGCATTGATTCCAAGCGATACGATTTTGGTGTGCGTTGGGAAGCGAGCTGGGCATCACAGTGTGCCGCAGGAGAAGACGAATCAGCTTTTGGTGGATTTTGCCAAGCAGGGCTACAAAGTAGTGCGCATTAAAGGTGGGGATCCGTTTGTATTCGGTCGTGGTGGTGAAGAGTTAGAAGTGCTTGCTGATGCCGGCGTTCGTTTTCAAGTTGTCCCTGGCATTACCGCAGCAGCTGGCGCAACCGCTTATGCTGGTATTCCACTGACTCATCGTGATTATGCGCAATCGGCCATCTTTGTGACTGGCCACTTGAAAGAAGAAAGTGATGAGATGGATTGGTCCACGTTGGCGCGTGGGAATCAGACTTTAGTGATCTACATGGGGCTGATGAAATCACACTATATTCAGAATCAACTCATTAAGCATGGTCGTTCAGCGTCGACTCCGATTGCCATTATTGAGCGTGGCACGCAGATTCAACAAAAAGTATTTACGGGAGAACTCTCCCAACTCTCTGATTTATCGAAGGAAGCACAGTCGCCATCTTTGATTGTTGTCGGAGAGGTAGTGCGACTGTCTCAAAAGTTAGACTGGTTTTTGTCTAGTACTGAATTCAACAAAAGTGCTATTGCCAACTCCATATAATTTCAGACCAAAGATTAGAGACGTAATGCGCCTTCAAGCTTAAAAAGGAAATACAAAACATGGACCAACAACGTTTAACTCACCTTAAACAACTCGAAGCGGAGAGTATCCACATCATCCGTGAAGTTGCGGCTGAGTTTGATAACCCAGTCATGATGTATTCGATTGGTAAAGACTCATCAGTGATGCTGCACCTTGCGCGTAAAGCTTTTTACCCAGGTAAGATTCCATTTCCATTGCTGCATGTTGACACCGATTGGAAGTTCCGCGAGATGATTGAATTTCGTGATCGCACCGCGGCCAAATACGGTTTTGAGCTTTTGGTACATAAGAATCCAGAAGGTCTAGCCATGGGCTGTAGCCCGTTTGTTCATGGTTCTTCTAAGCACACTGACATCATGAAGACTCAAGGCTTAAAACAAGCGCTGAACAAGTACGGTTTTGATGCTGCCTTTGGTGGTGCGCGCCGCGACGAAGAGAAATCACGGGCGAAAGAGCGCGTGTATTCATTCCGCGATAAGAACCATACATGGGACCCTAAAAACCAACGTCCTGAGCTATGGAAGACGTACAACGGTCAGGTTAATAAGGGTGAGAGCATTCGTGTATTCCCACTGTCTAACTGGACTGAGCTTGATATCTGGCAATACATCTATTTAGAAAACATCGAGATCGTGCCGCTTTACCTCGCGGACAAACGCCCAGTTGTTGAACGCGATGGCATGCTGATCATGGTGGATGATGATCGTATGGAGCTTCAACCGGGTGAAGTGATTGAAGAGAAGAGCGTGCGCTTCCGTACCCTTGGTTGTTATCCATTGACCGGGGCCATCGAGTCTGAAGCAAACACTTTAACTGGCATTATCGAAGAGATGCTGGTGGCAACGTCGAGTGAGCGCCAAGGCCGAGCGATCGACCACGATCAGTCAGGATCGATGGAGCTTAAGAAACGTCAAGGTTACTTCTAAAGGATCTAAGGAAAGATAATGAACAGTGCAGTTGAAGCTCAATTAGCCGAGCTTGGTATCGAAGGCTATTTAACACAACACCAGTACAAGTCGTTACTTAGATTCTTGACTTGTGGCTCGGTGGATGACGGTAAAAGTACATTAATCGGTCGCTTACTCCATGACTCAAAACAAATTTATGAAGATCAGCTAGCGGCAGTGCATTCAGACAGCCAACGTGTGGGTACCACGGGTGAAAAGCCCGACCTTGCGTTGTTGGTCGATGGCTTACAAGCTGAGCGAGAGCAGGGGATCACGATTGATGTGGCTTACCGCTATTTCTCGACGCAGAAACGTAAATTCATCATTGCAGATACTCCTGGACACGAGCAGTACACACGTAACATGGCTACAGGCGCATCGACATGTGACTTAGCTGTGATTCTGGTTGATGCACGTAAGGGCATTCTCGATCAAACTCGTCGTCACTCTTTCATTTCCAACCTGTTGGGTTTGAAGCACTTTGTTGTGGCGATCAACAAGATGGACTTAGTGGATTACTCCCAAGAGCGCTTTGAAGAGATCCGCGACGAGTATTTGAAGTTCTCTGAGAATCTGACAGGGGATATTGATATTCAAATCATCCCGATCTCAGCGCTTGAAGGGGACAATGTGGTGGATAAAGGCCAAAACCTGACTTGGTTTAAAGGCCCATCATTGCTTGAGCTTCTTGAAACGGTCGATGTGGATCAAGAAAAAGGCGCGGGTGAATTCCGCTTCCCTGTGCAATACGTTAATCGTCCTAACCTCGATTTCCGTGGTTTTGCGGGGACCATTTCTTCTGGTTCGATCAAAGTCGGTGATGCCATTAAAGCATTGCCATCGGGTAAAACGTCAACAGTGGCACGTATTGTGACCTTTGATGGTGATATCGAAGAAGCTCGTGCCGGATTAGCTGTCACTCTGACGCTAAGCGATGAGATCGATATTAGCCGTGGCGATTTGATTGTTCTAGATAATGCTCAAGTGGAAACCACAAACCATTTGCTTGCCGATGTGGTGTGGATGACAGAGCAACCCCTGCAACCGGGTCGTGACTATGACATCAAAATCGCAGGTAAGAAAACCGTAGGTCATGTTGAAGCGATTCGTCATCAATATGACATTAATAATCTCTCGACTCATAGCTCGGCAGAGCTGCCATTGAATGGTATTGGTTTGTGTGAATGGTCTCTTAATGAGTCAGTTGCGCTGGACAATTATCAAGACTGTGCAGATACCGGTGGCTTTATCATTATCGATCGTCTGACAAACGTGACGGTTGGTGCCGGCATGGTTAAAGAGAGCCTCGCCGTGGTTGAGCGCGATTTGACGGACATCTCTGCGTTTGAAGTTGAGCTTAATGCGCTTGTCCGTAAACACTTCCCACACTGGGAAGCAAAAGACGTCAGCCAGTTTCTGAAAAAGTAACTGGCTTACCCAAGTACGATAATTTCAGGCTCTGTCTGCTGTTGTACTTGGGGCGTCGCTACCTAACTGAATTGCGAAATGTCGTTAGGTATTCTCCTAATACCAGAATGCTTCGGTGGAGCCCAAGAAAACCGAGCATTCTGATGTTCTTTTCGCTTGCGCTGATTTTTGTCTGTTTACTCGTTTGTCGGTGTTTCATGGATAAATGAGTCGTTGTTGTGCCCTTTGGGGCTATTTGGTAAGGAAAGGCTATGTGGGAACAAGGGTTTGTGTTAGCGATTTTGCTTGGCATTATCACTTGCTTGCTTGTCACGAAAATTAAGCCTAGTTACGTCTTTGCGGGTGCCGCTTTTATTGCATTCATGGCTGGGATGATGGATTCAGCCACTATCGCATCCAATTTTACCAACTCTTCATTGTTAACCCTGGTTCTATTGATTCTTGCATCCTGTGCTCTAGAAAAAACACTGCTGATCAGTTGGGTGAGCCGAAGTATCTCTGAGGGCCAGTTAGGCAGCGTGATTGCTAAGCTCGGTGTGTCGACCGCCTTGCTTTCTTCATTTACGAATAATACCGCTGTGGTTGTCTCATTGATTGGGGCGATTAAGCGTAATCAGCAGCATGCACCTTCGAAATTACTTATTCCCTTGTCTTACGCCGCCATTTTTGGTGGCACGTTAACTTTGATTGGTACGTCGACTAACTTAATCATCAACAGCTTTGTCGAAGACGCAGGCTTACCGAGCCTGAGCTTTTTTACACCCACGATGATAGGTTTGGCTGTGCTGGTGGGAGGGATGCTGATTCTTATCCCGCTCAGCTACTTGCTACCGAATTATGATGATCAAAACCAAGAAGATTTACCTTACTTTCTTGAGTCTCGCGTTGAGCCAGGCTCACCGTTAGTTGGGCGTACGATCAGCGAGAATAATTTACGTGCGCTGCGCAAACTGTTTCTTGCAGAAGTGGTGCGCGATGGTGTTACTGTTTCTTCTGTGGGACCGGATTTTGTGCTCAATGCAAAAGACCGCCTGTTATTTTGTGGCGATGTTGAGAGCGTCGCGACCCTGCAAGAAATTCCGGGCCTCAAGTTGTTTGGTCAGCAGCACTTAAATGGGCAAAACTTTATCGAAGTTGTGGTGAGCTCGTCGGCGACGTTTTGCTACAAAACCCTCAAAGAGAGCCGATTCCGCGACCGATTCGATGCCGTTGTTGTGGCGATTCGCCGAGGCCACGAACGCCTAGAAGGTGGCTTGGGTAGCATTACCTTAGCGCCAGGGGACACGTTAGTTCTGGTTCCAGGCAAGCGTTTTGAGTCTGAACGCCGAGCTCATCGTAAAGAGTTTGTTTTAGTGCATGACTTGGACTCTAGCGCTCGGCTTGATACTAATAAGTCTTCCATTGTATTACTGGGCTTTGCAGCCGTAATTGGATGCGCTCTATTAGAGTTAGTACCGATTATTAAAGGTCTAGCTGCGTACCTTATCGCGCTTATTGCGTTTGGTATTGTGCAGATTTCAGAACTGCGCCGCCGTTTTCCGATCGATATCGTCGTGATTGTCGGTTCCGCTTTGTCTATTGCTCAACTGATGATCTCTTCTGGATTGTCAGAAAGAATGGGAGTGATGTTTATTGAAGCGTTTAATGGCTGGGGAGTATTTGGTGCCTTGGTGGCGACTTATATCATGACATTGGTACTCACTGAATTGGTGACAAACAATGCCGCGGCTGCGCTTTCTTTTCCTATCGGCTATAGCATGGCGGTGGGTTATGGCGTGGATCCGATGCCATTCATCATGGCGGTTTTGTTCGGCGCGAGTGCGAGCTTTATCTCTCCCTACGGTTACCAAACTAACCTGCTGGTGTACAGCGTAGGAAATTACAAATTGACCGACTACGTGAGAATTGGAGTGCCAATTTCGATTGTGTACTCTGTATTAGTACTTACTTTGATCCCGGTCTTTTTCCCGTTTTAATTCCGATATTTACAAGGATACGTTATGACTGCCGAAACGACGGTAAAAGATGAAAACATTGTTTGGCACCAGCATTCGGTTGATAAACAGTTTCGTGCTGAATTAAAGAAGCAAAAACCTGCCGTATTGTGGTTCACTGGTTTATCTGGAGCGGGTAAATCAACCGTAGCGGGGGCGTTGGAAAATCGCCTTGCAGCATTGGGTTACCACACCTATTTATTGGATGGTGACAATGTACGGCATGGTTTGTGTAGCGATTTAGGTTTTTCTGAACAGGACCGTCGCGAGAACATTCGTCGCATTGGTGAACTGGCGAAGTTGATGGCAGATGCGGGTTTAATTGTTCTGTCGGCGTTTATTTCACCGCATCGTGCAGAGCGGAAGTTAGTACGCGATTTATTGCCAGAAGGCGAGTTTATCGAAGTGTATGTCAATGCATCTCTAGAGGTTTGCGAAGGTCGAGATCCTAAGGGTTTATACCGTAAAGCCCGTGCGGGAGAGATTCCTAATTTCACTGGTATTGATTCGGAATATCAAGCGCCAGAGAACCCTGAAATCGATTTGCCCGCGGGAGAAAAGAGTGTCGATGAGCTGGTGGATTTGTGCTTAATCGATCTTAAACAACGCGGTGTGATCCGATAAAAAAGCATTTAGATCATAGGTGACCTAAAGCTCTTTGAGCAGCTGGAGAAGTATTTGGCTCATAGGTAGTCAAATGCTTCTCAAGCTGGCTAGACGGTATGATGAACCGTACTTTTAGCTTCACTATGGACACTAAATCTATGATTTAACAGTGCAAGCATTTGGTCGTAGTATTCGGCATGTGGTTTGTTACCGAGCAAGGTACAGAGCTCATTACCTGTGGGTGTGAATCGGTAATATAAAAGGCGGACACCTTTGCTGTTTACGTTCAGTGATAAGTTTTTACCTTGGTAGGTGAGGACCAACGGTGTCTCGATACTAATTTCGCCAGATTCAAGTTCGGCACTGTGCAGCAGCCCTAATTCAATTAAGAGCAACAAGCTTGAATACGGCAGTTGAAAACTTCCCATATTTAGGCTGTTAGCGACGTCTCGCTTGCCGAAGCTAAATATGCCTCCTTGCGCTTTGTAACCAATCAGCAGTTTTCTGCTGTGATCCCCTCCAAAACTGCACGCTAAAGAGGCGGCTCTTTGCAGAGTTTGTGCTTCCTTTGGTGACATATCCTTGAGGGTTTTCAACGCTTTCATGGACGTTGAACCCGGATTGGTCACTTCACGCTTCATCACTTGAGCCCATAGCTTTTGCATCGCGCTGTTATGGATGTCTTGAGCCATCTCAAAAAATCGATGCAACCAATCTTGGTCTGGCTCTCCCGCTGTCTCATCTCGGCATGAACTGTGCGCTAATTTTAAAATCTGTTCTAAGTTTTTTTGTCGCTGTTCTTGGCGTCTTTGCTCTCGCAATTGGGCTCTTTCAAACGCAGATTTGGCTGGCGGGCCGGTTTGCAGTAAGGCGTCAAGACCGTGTATTTGGGCAATGGTTTTTACCTTACTAGCACTGTCTTTTATGTAGCCTTGTTTCTTTTCTTGTTGCGTATTTTTTTTTGTGTCTGACTGATGTTCGATGACAACAGGTTGCTTTGTCGGATCTGCCATTCGTTTTCCTACCAAGAACTGCGCGGTTCGCACGTTTAAATTTACACCTTATCTGACCAAGCGACCAGACAGAAGTTCTCAGTTTTTGAACGAATAGGGCTATTCAAAATGATAATGAGTTGTTAAAATTGTTATCGTTATTTTGGAGGGGCTATGAAGTTCTCAGAAGCAGGTAAACTCAAAAAGCACCTGTCGATAGCGTTTCTTTTGGTTATTTATGTGGGCGTGTTAGCGTATTTATCTCGTTATATCGTGTAGCACAAAGCTAAAAAAGGCGCCAGTGTGACGCCTTAGGTGTAGCGAGGCTTATCGACGACTTAAATTACATATCGTCGTAGGCTTCTATTTCTGATCCCTCAATAACGTAAGCCGTTTCTGCCAGTTCGTGGTTTATCGTCTCGGTTTTCAACGTTCCAACCACATATATAACATCCCACAACTCTTGAACAGGCGCGCCTTTCGGAAACTTCACGTAAATGATCTGGTTTGGAGGCGGTGGTGGCACGTGAATACAAGCTCCAAAGTATGGCACTAATAAAAACTCGGTGACGGTATTGGCATCACCTTCAAGTGGGATAACAAACCCTGGAATTTTAACTTGGCTTCCGTTCAGTTCTGGTCGAACATTACCAATCTTGGACTGCTGCGCTGCGCCACCACTGTGATCAGATGCAGGCATGCCTATACTGTCGAACAATTTACGCTCTTTTTCTGGAACAAGGTCAATCCAGTCAAGCTTTAATGGTTCTTCGCTGGCCATAACAGGCGCTGTGAATGCGACGACCAGCAAGCAACTTGCGAGTATTTTTTTCCACATTTTATTAAATCCTTATTGTCATTCCGTCACTCAGTGACTGTCGGTAGGCGCGGAGTGCGGGAATGAAACCAATCACAATACCAGCGCATTGTACGAAACCTAATAGCATCCACTCATAAGTAGATAAGATGCTTAAGGTGAGATGTATTCCATAGTGCTGTTGGATGATCGGCTGCGCGATAGCAAGAATGGCATACAGCCCAGTAACGCCAGTAATAATACCAGCAGCAGTAAGCAAGCTAGCTTCACTAATTAAGAGTGAGAAAACATGACGAGGCCTTGCTCCCATGGCACGCAAAATCGCCATTTCACGGCGGCGTTCCTGTAGGCTAGTTAATAGACTGCTTAACATACCTAACAACCCTGCAATCACGACAAAACCAGATACTGCCATTAGGGCTTGCTCTGCAACCGACATCAT
Source organism: Vibrio sp. OPT41 (assembly GCF_015163595.1). Lineage (NCBI taxonomy): Bacteria > Pseudomonadati > Pseudomonadota > Gammaproteobacteria > Vibrionales > Vibrionaceae > Vibrio > Vibrio sp. OPT41. The sequence goes on from NZ_JADDYH010000016.1 coordinate 100,790, forward strand.
TCCCCATAACTCATGCAACGCAACGCCGGGCATAATGGCGCTGAGCGGCTCTTTGGGGTAGGTGTTAATTTGTCTTTGCAGGGCGAAAGTTTGAATACGAGATTTCAAACCAACGAGCATAGCGGTAATTTGTTTGGGCTGAAAGTCTCTGTTTTTGAGATCTTGTGCCTTGGGTGTCGGGCCCAAACGCGCACCACTTTCCCATCCGACGTGAATGGCTTCGATGGCTTCCAATGATACATGGACAGTTTTGTCGACTGGTGTTCCTGTAGGTGCAAGGATACCGACAACTTTAAATGGCAGATTGTCATGACGGCTAAAGCCAACGTCGCTAATGCCGTGGGCAATGATGATTTCGCTACCGATATCATAACCAAGTTGTTTAGCGACATCAGAACCTAGCACGGTTTCAAATAAACCATGGAATTCTCTACCCTTGCTAAATGTTAGTGGTTGCTTACTTCCAAACTTGTAATGCTCAAAGTAACTGTGATTGGTTCCCATAACTCGGAAGCCTTTATGCGAGTCGCCAAGCGAGATTGGAATAGCCCAATCGACTGAACGATGATTGGCAAACTCTTGGTAGCTTTTCCAATCGATGTTGTTGGTCGCATTACCAATACGAAACACAGAATAGAGCAATAGGTTCACTTGCCCAGAGCGTCCACCAATAATGAGGTCAGTGCCTGAAATTGTATTAGCGAAGCTATCCTTGGCTTGAGTTCGGATACGCTCGACGCCCAAGAGGAGTACCACTGAAATCGCAACGGTCATGATGGTTAGAATTGCCGTCGCTTTGCGGTTCATCAAGCTTTTCCAGGCGAGCTTTACAACAGCACTCATGATATGGCTCCTAGGCTAGATACTTGATTAATGTCGGGTAGATTGAGCGTGCGATCGAATAAGGGTTCGAGTGTTGGGTCGTGGCTAACGAATACCAGTGTGGCATTGGCTTGATTCGCTTGCTCCATAAGGAGCTCAATAAATGCTTTACGATTGTCATAGTCTAAAGCTGAGGTTGGTTCGTCAGCGATCACTAACTCTGGATGTCCTATCAGAGCTCGAGCCGCAGCCACACGTTGTTGTTGACCAATACTCAATTCAGAGACAGGGCGTGTATGAAGCTCGTTTGGCAGGTGCAGTCGTTCTAGTAGGGCCTGAGCCTGTTCATTTAACGTTTGAGATGAGGCACCTAAATGGGCACGGTCACGTCGTATTTTACTGAACTGACATGGCAATAATACGTTTTCAAGTACGTTAAGGTACGGCAATAAATTGAACTGTTGAAAGATGTAGCCAATATGATTGGCGCGAAAGCGGTCTCTCTGACTGGCACTTAAACTAGCAAGGTCAGTATCGAGTACAGATAGAGAGCCTGAAGTTAATGTGTTAATCCCCGTCAACAAAGCGAGCAAGGTCGATTTACCGCAGCCACTTGGACCTTTGATAAACACATGCTCGCCTTGTGTAATGTGTAATTTAGGGATGTGGATGGTTGCGTTGATTGAACCGGGCCAGAAAAATTGGGCATCCTCTAGCTCGACAACATTTGGTGTGGTTTCAGTCATATTAAATCACCAAAGCTTTGGCGTGTAAGTAGGTACTTACACGCCACTCGTGTTATTTGATTACGATTTGGGTGTTATCTTTGCTTAATTTAATTGCTGATTGCATGGTATCAGTGAATATATTGACGCTGATGGACTCTGTAGTTGGGAATTGGTTAAACCAATCGGTTTGGATTTGGCTAAGCTGATTAACTTGTTCGCAATTGAAGCGATATTGCACCGAAAATTCACCGTGACCGCCATGATCGTGCGCCTCATCATGATCGTCATGGTGGTCATGTTTATCATGATGTTCATTATGATCATGGTGTTCGTGTCCTTCATGATCGTGATGTGCATGGTCATCATGGTCGTGCTCACTATGATCATGTTCCTCATGAGTTTCGCTTAGGTTGTGGCTCACGTAAGCTTCTTCAATATTACAATCAGCTTGTGGGTTAATAGCGAACAATGCGTTGCTGTCTTCGAGTGTAGCGACGGCTTGTTTAAGCGCTTGCTCTTGTTGTGCGTTTTCTGGAGCATGTTCGAAACCCACAACATCAGCTCCAGGAGCTGTGATCTCTACTAACAGATCTTTGCCATCTTGGGCGATATTAAACTCGACGTGACCATGCACATGAGCACCATGCTGGCGGTATTCGTTTGCATTCGCTGCTGTCGATAAAGTGAGGCCAATAGCAAGGGCTAAAACGTGTTTTGATGACATTGTATTTTTCCTAATTTTACTGGCATTAACCAAAGGCGGTATTGCTCAGATTCGAGTTTCACTAAGTTATTGTTCCCTGACACACTAGGTGCGGGAATGAACTCAATAATTTTGAGTGTGGAATAGTTTGGAAATTAAGCAAAATAAGGAGGGGCACGAGCAGCGCCAAGAACTTCTTCGCCGTACACGAGATGCAAAAAAACATGATGATGCTGGGCGCGCGTAAAAGTCGGTGTAGAGAGGGTAGGTTGTACCTTTGCTATACCGTGCTGAACACCAGAAAATAATTGGCAATGATGATGGGTATGATGGTCGGGCGTCAGATCGACTTGATGAAGTACAACCGCAAAGTTCCAAGCGATCAGCAACGCAACACTGAAAAATAAAGCAGTGCGATACCAATATCTTAGTGTTTTTTGCTGGTGGTGGTACATCTGAGCTCCTCTTACCGACTGTTATAATATAACACCCATAATGAATAAAAGTTCACTCTTTTGTTGGCTAGCAGAAAAATTTAACTCCACACATACGTGCCGAAAAATATTGGTAATACTCTCTGATGGAAGTGTCGCACTTATAAAGAGCAGAGTTATCACTGCCCATGCTTCTAATCAAATTCATATAGCTCCTTACAGCAAGAGCAAGGAGCCATTCAATGAAGCTAGATGTTCTGTTTAATAAGCTCAATGACTTTTGTTATCTCATCTTGCTCAAGTGCGCCCTCTTTGACGAACAGAATTTTGCCCGTTTTGTCTTGAACAATAATGGCCGAGCTTTCTTCTTTCAGGTCCCAAGTATTAGCAACTACGCCACTTTCATCAAGAACCATGGATGACCAAGGAAACTCTTTTTTGCTGTCTTGAGCTGAAGACTTCACGAAAGAGCCTGTCCCCCAAATTGCATCATCTTGGTTGATGATAGTCGTCGTCTGGTAGCTTTCTTGTGGAAAATTTGCCGCTGTTATTGCCGACATTAAAGGGGCATTCATCTCTTTTGAACTGCTACGGCCTGCGATGGCTTGAATAACACGAACTTTGCCTTGCATATGTTGAGTTGCCCAGGGTTGGTATGCAACGCCTTCGCCTTGTAAAACAATCTCGCCGTAAGCGGCAACATTGACAGGAGGAACGCTTTTTCCTACTGACAAGTTGTGTGCAAAGGTCAAGCTTGGCGTTAAGGCCAGTAGTAGAGGTAGGAGAGTCTTAGTTTTCATATTGTTATATTCCGTACGAGGTTTGGAAGCTTCCAGTATATATCCAGATCTTAGAAATTTGTAGGACCGTTTATAACATTTATTTAACGTATGGAGTGGTGTAATCTTGCGTTATATTTAGAATTTGCTAAAATGAGTTCCGTCGCAAATTGCGCATTAAGATTGCAGAGGAAAAATAAGCAATCCGTGTTTTCTCAAAGGAATTGAGGTGAGTTATGCTACGTGAGTTTGCTGTATATCGACCATTACAAGTGGCCCGTTTTGTTAAAACGTTGTTCAAAGGTCAGTTTTTTATTGTCGGGGTTGGTTGTTTTCAGTTCGACAATGGCAAAGTGTTACTACCTGACGTCAACGATCATAAAAGGCTCACCATCTTTAAAGAAGTCAACCAAGTGATAGCATCATTATCGGCTTAGTTAGCTTGGTACCCACTTAGATTTAGAAAAGAGCGACCATATCGGTCGCTCTTTTTGTTGCTGGTTAGGTTTATCCTTGGAGGCTTGGTGGGAAGCAAACTCCCGTTCCTCCGATGCCACAGTAACCATCAGGGTTTTTCGCCAAATATTGCTGGTGGTAGGTTTCCGCAAAGTAATACGGACCTGCTGGTTGTATTTCGGTGGTGATGTTCGCGCGTTGCTCTTCTTGCAGTGCTTGTTGATACAAGAGTTTCGATTTCTCTGCGCTCTCGAGTTGCTCCGTCGAATAAGTGTAAATTGCAGAACGATATTGAGTACCTAAGTCGTTACCTTGACGCATTCCCTGAGTTGGGTCGTGTTTTTCCCAAAAAACAGCCAGTAGCTTTTCTAATGAGATGACGCGTTCATCGAAAACGACTCGAACGACTTCTGTATGACCCGTTTTACCCGTACAGACTTCTTCATAGGTGGGATTGGGTGTGTACCCCCCAGCGTAACCGACCGAAGTAGATACAACGCCGTCGAGTTGCCAAAATACGCGCTCAGCGCCCCAAAAACAGCCCATTCCGAGCAAAATCTGTTGTTGGTGTGACGTCAGAGGCGCCTTTAGGTTAGATTTATTTACAAAATGATGATCGTCAATCTGCATTGGTTGATCTCTACCTGGCAAGGCATCTTCTATACTGATCAATGTTTGTTTGTTGAGCATGGTATTTGTCCTTCAATACGTGTCTTAAATTTGCGAACTTTTTCATTTCGTCTGTATCTGATGCTGTGATGACATAGACCGCGTTAAACCTATTAATATTACAGACTTAGAATCTAATTGGCGTTATCATTATTTACGTTTACTTAACCTCATTCAGCCATAAAAGCATGATAAAAAAAGCTCTCCCCACCATTGTTGGCCTGTTTGCCTTTTCTCATGGTGCCTATGCCGATGTTTCTTTGACTTTGAAAGGCATTGATGGCGCTTTAGAAGAGAATGTCAGTGCGTATCTATCATCTATTCCAGAGAAGGATTACTCCACTTCTCTGCGTTTTCAAGCGAGATTAGATCAAAGTATCACTGAAGCGCTTAACGCGCTTGGGTATTATCATGCAAAAATTTCATACTCTATTCCTGAAGCGAATGATGAGTTAATTGTGCTCATCAAGCCGGGCTTGCCAGTGAAAGTGAAAGTCATGGATGTGGTCATCACTGGAGAGGCCAAGGACGATGAAGAGTTTGCAAAACTTATTGAGCGCTCTCCGCTCAAAGTTGGCCAAGTTTTGAATCAAGGCCAATACGACACCCTTAAGTCAGGCATTCGTAACTTGGCGCTTCAGCGTGGTTACTTCAATGGTGAGTTTACGCTAAGTCGATTAGAGGTTATCCCTGATCTGAACGAAGCTAATGTCCGTTTGCACTACAGCAGTGGAATACGTTTCAATTTTGGCGACGTTTCTTTTATTGGCAACCACATCTGGGAAGACCGTGTCGCATCACTACAACCTTTTAAAGAAGGGGACCCATACAACGTTTCGAAGCTGGGCGAGTTTAACCAGAAGCTATCAAATACGGAGTGGTTTTCCTCAGTTTTTGTTGAGCCTGAATTGGATAGGCTTGATGATGGCCGAGACTTGCCAATTAAAGTGTCTTTATCTCCTGCTTCGAAGAATCAGATCGAGACGGGTATTGGTTACTCAACGGATGTCGGCGTTCGAGGAACGTTGAAGTGGAAGAAACCTTGGGTGAGCTCCCGAGGACACAGTTTCAACACTGCTTTATCCCTATCTAAGCCAGAGCAAACTGTGACTGCTTCTTACAAAATTCCTTTAGAAGATGTCGCTAACGATTATTATCAAGTTCAATATGGGCTTAAAAACCTAGACAACCGTGACACGCAGAGTATCGAGTCTAACCTTGCAGTGGAACGTCATTGGTTAGCAGACGGTGGTTGGCATAATACCGTTTATGTTCGTCATTTGTACGAGAGCTTTACGCAAGGTTTACAAGATGATGAATTCAACTTCGTACTTCCAGGTGCGACATTTTCTCGGACTAGGGTTCGAGGGGGCAATATGCCAATGTGGGGAGACAAGCAAAGCATCACTATTGAGTATGGTGATACCGCTATGCTTTCTGAAACTAGAGTGCTCCGCTTAATTGGCTCGACTTCTTGGATTCGTGGTATTGGAGAGAATCATCGTGGTTTGTTCCGCTTAGAAGGTGGTGCGAATATTACCGATGAACTTGAAAAGCTATCACCGTCGCTGCGTTTCTTCGCAGGTGGTGACAATAATATTCGTGGTTACGGCTATGAATCTATTTCACCTGTGGATGAGAGTGGTGCTTTGACGGGTGGTAAATACATTGTTAGCAGTACATTAGAATACCAATATCGTGTTTATGGAAACTGGTGGGCTGCAACGTTTTACGATATTGGTGATGCGTTTAATGAAACACCAGATTGGAAATCAGGTGCTGGTGTTGGTATCCGCTGGGCGTCTCCGGTGGGCCCTGTTAGTTTTGATTTTGCATGGGGGTTGGATGCAAAACCAGAACGAGAGTTTCGTATCCACTTCTCATTGGGGCCTGAGCTATGATCAAAATGATGTTTAAGTGGACCAAATGGCTGTCGCTCAGTTTGATTGGTCTATTGCTGTTGCTCATCATTATTGTCGCGACAGTTTTATTTACCCACCCAGGCCTCAAATTTGCCTTGTGGGGAGCCGAAAAAGCACTACCACAATTGCAGATTGAAAAAGTGCAGGGTTCATTGTTTCCTCGCTTCGAACTGCATAACGTCAGTTTTTTCGATGAGTCTTTGAATATCGACGCCAAAGTCGAGCGTTTAGCATTGGCAGTGAACTTCCGCTGTTTCTTTGACCCTAAGGTCTGTGTCGATGAGTTAAGACTGCAGGGGCTTGACTTTAAGATGCCAGAGCTACCGCCAGCAAGCGAGGAGCAAGAGGAAACACCACCACTGCGTTCTATCAGTACGCCAGTGCCAATTTTTGTTAATAAAGTCAGCTTTAATGACATCAATGTCAATGTGCTGGGCAATCAAATTGATTGGCAAACATTCTCGACAGCTTTGTCGATGCAGGGTGATCGTTTGGTGATCGCACCTACCGCGTTGAAAGACATTAATGTGGCTTTAGCACCAAGTGAGGCTGAACCTGAAGCGGCTGCCGAGGAGCCGAAAGAAACTGACGTTACGCCGCAAGATATTGTGTTACCCGAAGTATGGATTCCACTGACGGTTGAAGCGCGTCGTCTTGATATTCACAATTTCAAACTGGCGGGTGAAACGCCAGTGATCGTCAATCATCTTGGTTTGGTTGCAAGAGCAGGCGGTGAACGTGTTGATGTCAAAACGTTAGAGCTCGACATGCCAGAAGTGGAAGGCAAGTTGAGCACACAAGTGACGCTTTCTTCTAATTACCCTATCAAAGCGCAACTGGACGCGTTAGTGAAGCAAGCGGATGCGAAGGGACAAAAACTGTCGCTTTCGGTCTCGGGTTCGGTTGGTGATTTGTCACTAAATGCTACGCTTTCTGAGCTTGTACAAGCGGAGATCAAAGGTGATATTCAACTGCTTAAAACGCAGTTACCGTTTGATGTCGAGATTAAAAATGTACAGGCGCAATGGCCGCTATTTGGACAAAGCGATTACCAGGTTTCTGTACCAAGCTTGGCGGCAAAAGGCTCACTTGATGGCTACGAAGTCGCATTAGAAACCAAAGCTTCGGGCAAAGATATTCCCGCCGTTGATGTCGCACTAAACGGCAAAGGTACGTTAGAGCAAATTGACCTCGAAAGCCTTGTAGTGAAAACCCTGGGAGGCGAACTCTCTGGGAAAGTCATGGCCAATTGGGCCGCGCCAATCAACTGGCAAGCTGACTTGAACCTGAAAAATATTCAACCAGGTTTACAATGGAAAGAAGCTGAAGGGGATATCAGCGGTAACCTTTCGACTTCGGGATCGTTAACAGAACAAGGCGGTTGGCAAGTCAGTTTGCCTAAGTTAGACATCGACGGCATTTTGCGAGGGTATCCGCTGAATGTTGAAGGGCAACTTGAAGCGTCTGATAAGAACGGCAAAGGCGAAGACATCCAACTTACCACTCAGGGTCTAGCGCTTTCTCATGGTCCAAACCAACTCAGTGCAAAGGGTAAGATAGATAAGCAAATTCTGATGGATGTTGAGGTTAACTTCCCTGATTTTGCGAAAAGTGTTCCGGATCTTGCAGGTAAAATGCAAGGTAAAGTCGCACTACGTGGTAGCTTGAAAGAACCAGACATCAATCTTGCTCTCGCTTTAAATCAGATAAACTGGCAGCAACAGGCGAACGTAGAAACGATCACTTTAAAGGGTGATGTGAAGCCTCTGCCAGCACCAAAAGCGAACATAAGCCTTATTGCGAACAACATTACCTATGACGACATAAAAGTTGATAGTGCTGACCTTGAAGTCTCTGGGGATGAAAAACTGCATCAACTGACGCTCGATGTAGTATCTGACCTGGTGTCGACCAGTTTAGAAATTGAAGGGACATTCCAGCAGAAACCAGAAATGATTTGGGATGGGGCGCTGCGCCGCTTGACGCTGAGCTCGCAACAAGGCCCGTGGGCGTTGCAAAAATCGACCGCGGTGAAGGTCAATATCGACAAACAGATCGCGAACGTTCAAGCGCATTGTTGGTTGCAAGCGGAGTCGAGCGTATGTCTAACCGAAGACATTAGTGTCGGTAAGAGTGGCCAGGCGAAGTTAGCCATCAATGATTTTGATTTTGACCAAATCAAACAATTCCTGCCGTCAGAAACCAAGCTGCAAGGCTCGGTTAATGCACAGGCTTTTGCTAAATGGGCACCAGAGAAAAAGCCTGAAGTAACCTTAAGTGTCAATATGCCAAAAGGCCAAGTTGAACAAGCGCTTGAACAGCCAATTAAAGTCGGTTGGGAAAGCTTCAACTTTAAAGCAGCATTAGCGAAAGACAAGCTTGATGCCGAGTGGCTATTTGATGTGAAAGATAACGGTGACTTGTCTGGTAAGGTTTCTTTACTGAATGTCTCGTCTGAAAAGCCCACTATTGATGGTAAGGTTTCACTCTCTACGTTCCACTTGGATTTCTTGGCACCGTTGATTGGTGAGTACAGCTTGTTTAAAGCAAACATGAATACTGACCTAGCGATATCAGGTGACGTCATGCATCCGAAGGTGAATGGTCAGTTCTTGATTGACCAAATGAAGCTACAGGGTGAAGTCACACCGATAGATATAAACTCAGGGCAGGTCGTCATCAACTTTAAAGGCCATCAAGCGGACTTGGATGCCGGAATTCTAACCCCGGATGGTGAGTTGAACGTTACCGGTGATGCCGACTGGCAGGACTTACAGAACTGGCGCACTAAAGCGCGTGTATTTGCTAAAGAGCTCAATGTTGATGTGCCTCCAATGGTAAAAATCAAAGTTGAGCCTGACATGACAATAGATGTGACCCCTCAGCTTGCGAAAATTGAGGGTGATATTAATTTGCCATGGGGAAGAATTGTCGTCGAAGAGCTTCCACCAAGTGCAGTAGGCGTATCGAGTGATACCGTTATTCTCGATAAAAACTTGCAGCCAGTGGACGATGTGGCTGCGATGCCGTTTGATGTGGAAACGAACATCAACATTAAAATTGGTGATGACTTCCAACTTGCCGCTTTTGGCTTAAAAGGTGGGTTGAAAGGGAGCCTAAACGTGACACAAAAAGACAAAGGTCCGTTCATCGTTGGTGAAGTGAATGTTGTCGATGGTTCTTATCGTTCGTTTGGTCAGGACTTATTGATTAAAGAAGGTAAGATTCTGATGAATGGTCCACCAGATCAACCTTACTTGTCTATCAAAGCGATTCGTAATCCAGACAATACCCAAGATGATGTCATTGCGGGGGTACAAGTGTCGGGCCCAGCATCTGATCCGAGTATAGAAATTTTCTCAGAGCCCGCGATGAACCAAGCCAATGCACTTTCTTATCTACTTCGTGGTCAAGATATTGATGGTGAAGCCGGTGGTAATGCAATGACGACTACCTTAATTGGTTTAAGCTTGGCGAAGAGTGGTCGTGTGGTTGGTGAAATCGGTGAAGCCTTTGGCGTACAGGATTTACAGCTGGACACTGCTGGTTCGGGCGATGATTCGCAAGTGACGGTGAGTGGTTATATTCTGCCAGGTTTGCAGGTGAAATATGGTGTCGGCATCTTTAACTCCCTAGGTGAGTTCACTGTGCGTTACCGATTGATGCAAGACTTGTATTTAGAAGCGGTATCTGGTGTAGATAGCGCCGTTGACCTACTCTATCAGTTTGAGTTCGATTAAAGTGCTTTAACCTAAGCATACACAGTCATGACTAAGGAGTGGTTATGCAGCATTTGATTTTTGTCTACGGCACGTTACGCAAGGGAGAGTACAACCATCAGTATTTGCGCTCGGCGCAGTTTCTTGGTTTACATGAAACGGATGCTCAATTTGCAATGTATGACTTAGGCCCTTATCCAGCGTTGTCTGATGGGCAACGCTCGATTCAAGGTGAAGTGTATCTGATTGATGATGAAACCTTATCCGAGCTAGATAAGTTGGAAGATGTGCCAGTGGAATATCGCCGAGAGAGCATCGTTACGCCGTTTGGCCAAGCTTGGATCTACTTATATCAAGATACTGAGCAATTAACCGAAGAAATCGCTTCCGGCGATTGGTGTCAAAAGGTGTGAGCTATACTGACATTATCAATAGCAACGAGCTAAACACTAAGGAGTCACGATGAAAGCATTCGTAATTGGAGTAATGGCGTTGCTTCTTGCTGCATGCGCACAAACAACACTACCGACTTCGAATAATGTGACCGATTGGCAAGTGTTTGGTAAGCAGTCAGCTTTAGATGGATTACGGGAGTTATCTGAGGAGCGAATTGCGAAGCTGGATGATGTTAACCATGCGACGCCAGAACTGATAATGGCTTATCAAGCGGGTTACCAGCAAGGCAAACAAGAGTATTGTGAGCAAAGTGCTTATATGCTCGGTGTTATCGGGCGGCCGTATTTTGGCATTTGTGATGATGTTGACCCCTTCTTTCAACATGACTACGACGCTGGACGAATGTCTTCAGCAGGCGCACCTATCTAGTTGACACAGGTAAGATGAAAGCAAAAGAGCTGCCCTAGAGCAGCTCTTTTTAATTTTGTATCAGCAGTGATGCTTATTTTTTCTGAGCTCGCTCGTAAGATTCTAGGATTTCAGCTTTGGCGGCAGCAACATCTGCCCAACCATCCACTTTCACCCATTTGCCTGCTTCAAGCTCTTTGTAACGCTCAAAGAATTGCGTGATCTGCGCTTTCAGTAGTTCTGGGATATCGTCCACATCTTGGATGTGCTCGTACTCTTTCGAGATTTTTGAGTGGGGAACCGCAAACACTTTTGCATCTTCACCCGATTCATCTGTCATCTTCAAAACGCCAACAGGACGGCAGCGAATGACTGAACCTGGCATGAGTGGGTATGGTGTTGGTACCAATACGTCGACTGGGTCGCCATCAAGAGACAGGGTATTGTTCACGTAGCCATAGTTGCATGGGTAGAACATTGGTGCAGACATGAAACGGTCGACAAATACAGCACCAGAGTCTTTATCTACTTCGTACTTGATTGGATCTGCATTTGCAGGAATTTCGATCACGACATAGATATCTTCAGGCAGCGACTTGCCTGCTGGTACATGGTTTAAGCTCATTAGAATATTCCTTTTCATTAACGATGAGTCACACAAAAGCGGCTTCATCTGATGATAAATTCGCGTTTCACTTTAGCGACAAAAACGCGGCAGGTAAACACCTGCCGCGTTGGACAAAGGTCTGAAATTATTCTTCGTCGCGGTGCAGTTCAAGGAACTCTTCAACTTTGCGAACCATGTTCTTCGAACCCACAAAGAAAGGTACACGCTGGTGCAACTCAGTAGGCTTGATGTCCATAATGCGATTCACGCCGTCCGATGCAATGCCGCCAGCTTGCTCAATGAGGAATGCCATAGGGTTACATTCGTAAAGCAGGCGTAGCTTGCCTTGTGGGTGGCTTTGTGTGCTTGGGTAAAGGTAGATACCACCTTTCAGTAGGTTGCGGTGGAAATCAGCAACCAGCGAGCCAATGTAGCGAGAAGTGTATGGGCGACCGTCTTCTGGCACGTTTTCTTGGCAGTACTTGATGTACTTCTTCACCCCTTGAGGGAAACGAATGTAATTACCTTCGTTGATGGAGTAGATCTTACCATCATCAGGAATCATCATGTTTTCATGAGAAAGACAGAAGCTGCCGATAGATGGGTCGTAAGTAAAGCCGTTTACGCCGTTACCAGTTGTGTATACCAACATGGTGGAGGAGCCGTAAATCACGTAGCCCGCAGCCACTTGCTTGTGACCAGGTTGTAGGAAATCTTCTTCAGTTGGTGGAGTACCGATTGGAGAAACACGACGGTAAATCGAGAAGATAGTACCAACAGAGACGTTCACATCGATGTTAGAAGAACCATCAAGTGGGTCCATCAGTACTACATATTTGGCGTTTTGGTTGAGTTCTTTATTGAACGCAACTGCTTCGTCTTCTTCTTCACTGGCAACGCCACACACTTGATCACGAGCTTCAAGCGCGGCTTTGAACTTATCGTTCGCGTAAACATCGAGCTTTTGCTGATCTTCACCTTGGACATTTTCCGTGCCTACAGCACCAGTGATATCACCGAGACCCGCTGCGTTGATTTCGCGGTTAACGATTTTTGCAGCTAAACGAATGGAGGCTAAAAGGGATGATAGATCACCGCTAGCGTGGGGGAAATCCGCTTGTTTTTCGACAATGAACTCGCCTAGGGTGCGCAGTCCTGACATGGTTAATCCTTACATTTTCATTTCATTGGGGGTAGTGCGCAAGTGAGCATCTCTTTATGGATGTTAAACGATTGCGCTGGATGTAAGTTTAAGTCGCAGATCTTTTTAATGGTAATGAAGTAACTGTTTGAGATCTCAATTTATTTGTAGACTTGTTTGAGGGATTCATCAGTAAGCAAGAGGTTGTACAGTCTGTGTTCAACCTTGTCATATTTGTGAAAGGGACTGCAAGAAGAAGGCTAAAGTCACTCGCTTTTCAGGCGGTAATCGCGATAATGAAAGCATTAAAAAACGCATTACAAGGTTTAGTTTATGCACATTCATATCTTGGGTATCTGTGGCACATTTATGGGCGGCGCAGCGATTCTAGCGCGCCAATTAGGACATAAAGTCACTGGTTCTGATGCCAACGTTTATCCGCCAATGAGCACACTGCTTGAGTCTCAAGGTATTGAAATTATTGAAGGCTTTGACCCGTCTCAACTCGACCCTCAACCAGATCTTGTGGTGATTGGTAATGCGATGAGCCGTGGCAACCCTTGTGTCGAGCATGTGCTCAACACTAATATGCGTTACACCTCTGGCCCGCAGTGGCTCAACGAGTTTTTGCTGCATGATCGTTGGGTATTGGCGGTATCGGGTACACATGGGAAAACGACCACGTCGAGCATGCTTGCTTGGATACTTGAAGATTGTGGTTATCAACCGGGTTTCTTAGTCGGTGGGGTACTCGGTAACTTCGGAGTGTCTGCTCGTTTGGGTGAAAGTATGTTTTTTGTCGTTGAAGCGGACGAATATGACAGTGCTTTTTTCGATAAGCGTTCTAAGTTTGTGCATTACCATCCTCGCACTTTAATCATGAACAATCTTGAGTTTGATCATGCTGATATCTTCGATGATCTAGAAGCGATCAAGCGCCAATTCCATCATTTAGTGCGAACTGTACCGGGCAATGGATTGATCTTAGCGCCGAGAAAAGATCAGGCGTTAGCGGATGTATTAGAGCGTGGCTGCTGGACTGAAAAACAGTTCTCTGGTGAGAATGGTGGCTGGCAAGCGCACAAATTAGTGCTTGATGGCTCAAAATTTGACGTTGCGTTGCAAGGCGAGAAGGTTGGTACCGTCGAATGGAATTTGGTGGGTGACCACAATGTGGATAATGCGCTGATGGCAATCGCTGCTGCACGACATGTTGGAGTCACTCCGGATCTTGCTTGCCAAGCATTAGGGCGTTTCATCAATACCAAGCGCCGTTTAGAGCTGAAAGGTGAAGAACAAGGTGTGACGGTTTACGATGATTTTGCGCATCACCCAACGGCAATTGAACTTACTGTCGGTGGTTTGCGTAACAAGGTAGGTGAAAAACGCATCCTAGCTGTGTTAGAGCCGCGTTCTGCCACCATGAAGCGTGGTGTACACAAAAACACACTTGCAGAGTCACTACACAGTGCAGATGAAGTCTTCTTGTTCCAGCCAGATAATATCGAGTGGTCTGTGCAAGACATTGCCGACCAATGCAAACAGCCAGCGTTTGTCGATGCGGATATAGATAACTTTGTAGCCAAGATCGTCGAACGTGCGCGAGCAGGTGACCAAATTCTAGTCATGAGTAATGGTGGCTTCGGTGGTATTCACGGAAAACTTCTTGAGCAGTTAAAACAAAAAGCCTGATTGATATGCAAAACAAAACACAACCCTCTCACAAAAAAGCCATCACGTTGGCATTAACGGGGGCTTCTGGTGCTCCCTACGGCCTTCGTCTTTTAGAATGCTTGGTTGCGGCGGATTATCATGTCTACGTTCTGATTTCTTCGGCAGCTCGTGTTGTGATGGCAACCGAGCATAATCTTAAGCTGCCAAGTGGTCCAGAAGCAGCGCAGCAAGCATTGGTAGAGCACCTGAACTGCAATCCCGATAACATCACCGTTTGCGGTAAAGATGACTGGTTCTCACCGGTTGCGTCTGGTTCTGCTGCACCAAAGCAAATGGTGGTTTGCCCATGTTCTGCGGGAAGCGTTGCAGCGATTGCGCATGGTATGTCAGATAACTTGATCGAGCGGGCCGCTGATGTGGTAATGAAAGAGCGCGGGCAGCTGTTGCTCGTGGTTCGCGAAACACCATTTTCAACGCTACATCTGGAGAACATGCACAAACTGTCGCAAATGGGCGTCACCATCATGCCAGCAGCTCCAGGCTTCTATCATCAGCCAAAGAGTATTGAAGACTTAGTGGATTTTATGGTGGCGAGAATTCTTGACCACTTAGGTATTGAGCAAGGTTTGGTGCCTCGTTGGGGTTATGACCAGCGCTCGTGAGCTGATTGTGTAACCACTCAAATACCTTTACAATCCATCCAACTCATCGGGGAGCAAACCCATTTAGCATTGAGTCAATCAATGCATTGGGGCGCTGAGACCTAAGTGTTTAACTAGGGACCCGTATTACCTGAACCAGATAATGCTGGCGTAGGAATTGAGTCTGGATATTGGAAGTCCTTAATAGCCGCCTCAAACCCTGTGCCGCTCAACTTATTTCTCTGAAATACTCATGGAGAGCGAGCAGTGAAACCCACTCTAAATCTGATTGCCCTAGCTGCAATCACCTCTACTTCAGCGTTTGCCGCTGAAAACACATTAACCATCTATACCTACGACTCTTTTGCCGCAGATTGGGGGCCGGGTCCTAAAATCGAGCAAGCTTTTGAAGTAAAATGTGGCTGTGACGTTAACTTCGTAGCGTTGGACGATGGTGTGTCGATTCTGAATCGTCTTCGTCTTGAAGGCGGTAATAGCAAAGCGGACATCGTATTAGGTTTGGATAACAATCTGATGGCAGAAGCGAAGAAAACCGATCTGCTTGCCGAGCACAATGTGGATACGGCTAACACAGTGTTACCAAACGGTTGGAGTGACACGACGTTTGTACCGTACGATTACGGCTACTTCGCGTTTGTGTACAACAAAGAGAAACTGGCTAATCCGCCGAAAAGCATGAAAGAGCTGGTGGAAACGCGCGACGATCTGAAAGTGATTTACCAAGATCCGCGGACTTCAACGCCGGGCCAAGGCTTAATGCTATGGATGAAATCTATTTATGGCGACGATGTGACGCAAGCGTGGCAGAAGCTAGCGAGCAAAACCGTAACGGTCACGAAAGGTTGGTCTGAGGCGTATTCTATGTTCCTCAATGGTGAGTCCGATTTAGTGCTTTCTTACACCACTTCACCTGCGTACCACTTAATTGCGGAAAACGATTCGAAGTTTGCTACGGCGAATTTTGCTGAAGGCCACTACATGCAAGTTGAAGTAGCCGCTAAAGTGAAAGGGGCAAAAAATTCAGAACTTGCTGATCAATTTATGAGTTTCATTTTAAGTGATGAGTTCCAATCGGCGATGCCAACGGGTAACTGGATGTACCCAGTCACTGACGTTGAGTTACCTAAAGGTTTTGAAACTTTGAGTGTTCCAAGCAAGTCGTTGAGCTTTAGTGCTGATGAAGTGGCAAAAATGCGTAAGTCTTGGATTCGCGAATGGCAAAGCGCATTGACGTTTTAGCTGACGTTTCCATCCTCATCTGAATGAGATAGGTTTTACCTTTGAATTCTGTTCCAAAAATAGGTTTAGGGGTCGCGATGATCATCGCGACCTTTGTTATTTCTGCCCTAGGTGCTTTGATTGTTCAAGCCCCTTCACTTGATGTGTCTGTGGTATGGGGCGACCCGTACTATCAACATGTCACCAAGTTCAGTTTCTACCAAGCGTTTCTTTCCACATTGCTCAGTGTTGGCTTTGCCATTCCAGTAGCGCACGCACTTTCGCGTCGCCAATTTATTGGTAAATCATTACTGCTTAAGCTGTTTGCATCGACACTGGTTTTGCCGGTTTTGGTTGGTGTTTTTGGGCTGTTAGCGATTTATGGCAACAGTGGTTTGTTGGCGCAGTGGTTGCAAAGTTTCGACACTAAACTGCCATTCTCTATTTACGGTTTGAACGGCATTTTACTCGCCCATGTGTTCTTTAATTTACCTTACGCGGCACGATTGCTTCTGCAAGCCTTGGAGTCTATTCCTGCCGAGCAGCATAAGCTTTGCGCGCATCTTGGGATGAGCCATTGGGATAAGTTTCGCTGGGTAGAATGGCCGCGTTTAAGGCAGCAGCTTCCCCACGTTTGTGGGTTGGTGTTTATGTTGTGCTTTACCAGTTTTGCCACTGTAATGGCGTTGGGGGGCGGGCCAAAATCCACCACCATTGAATTGGCCATTTACCAAGCGATTAAGTTTGATTTTGATTTACAAGCTGGGGCGTTATTGGCGCTGTGGCAGATGCTGTTATGTGGACTGCTTGCTATTGGAGTGCAGAAGTTAACAAGGCCTGTTTCTATCAGTGCTGGAAGCACATCGGTACAGCAATATTTAACGAAGGATCATGGGTGGTCAAAAGCTTGGGATAGCTTTTGGATCATAGGTGCCTTTTTACTGGTAATACCGCCGTTATTGATGGTGTTACTGAGTGGCATCAACCAACAAGTTTGGACAGTATTAACCGATGAGCGTTTTTGGTCTGCGCTATTGAACTCCCTCAAAGTCGCCTGTGTCGCTAGCGCGCTTGCGGTCGCTGCAGGGGTGTCCATACTATTGACCAGTCGCCGTTGGCGGTTGCAGTACAAAAACACGCGAGCCGATCAGATTGAGTTAATCGGCACCGTTATTTTGGTGACTCCAGGTCTGGTGATTAGCACCGGTTTATTCTTACTACTGCGCGCATTTACCGATGTTTTTAGCTTGGCATTTTTTGTCGTGATTTTGGTGAACGGTTTGATGGCTTTGCCTTACGTGATCAAAACGCTAGCGCAGCCAATGCTGCACATTGAACAACAGTATCAGTATGTATGTGCCAGCTTAGGCATGCGTGGCTGGCAACGGTTTAAAGTGGTGGAGTGGCAGGCGCTACGCAAGCCGTTTGCACATGCGTTTGCGATCAGCTTTATGTTTGCGATTGGCGATTTAAGTGCTATTGCGTTGTTTGGCGGACAAGAGTTCCGCACTTTACCTCTGTATTTATTCCAGCTGCTTGGCAGCTATCAGATGGACGCGGCTGCGGTGGTATCGGTGACCTTATTGTTGTTGAGTGTGGGCTGTTTTGCCTTGATTGAGAAAGTATTGAAAACGAAGGAGAGAGCGTAATGTTAGTGTTGGATGATGTGCAGTACACCTACCAACGTGAACTGTTTCGTTTTGACTTAACGATTGAGCAAGGACAGATTGTGTCGCTGATGGGACCAAGTGGGGCAGGGAAGTCAACCTTGCTGGCGTTGGTGGCAGGATTCATCCATCCTGACCGTGGTGATATTTGTGTTGATGGTGAGTCCATTGTGCGTAAAGAGCCTTATCTGCGTCCGTTCTCTATGTTGTTCCAAGAGCACAATTTGTTTGCTCACTTATCGGTGCGTGACAACATCGGTTTGGGCTTACACCCAGGGCTAAAGCTTACGGTGGACCAAAATCGTCAGATTGAACAAGCCGCGCAGCAAGTTGGTGTTGCAGAGTACCTCGACCGTTTGCCAGAGCATCTTTCTGGTGGCCAGCGTCAACGTGTTGCCTTAGCGCGTTGTTTTGTTCAGCCTCATCCCATGTGGCTATTGGATGAGCCGTTCTCGGCGCTTGATCCGGTGTTGCGTGAAGAGATGCTGAGCTTGGTAAAAAAACTCGCAGCAGAGCGGGGAATAACCGTATTGATGGTCACGCACCATTTAAGCGATGCCAAAGCGATTGCCAGCCACTTTGTGTTTGTGGCAGATGGTAAAGTGGAAGCCGCGGGTGATATGTCTGCATTGAGTGAACAGCATGCTAGTGAGAAGCTTGCGGCATTTATCCGAGCAGCATGCTAGTGCCTGATAGTTGCTAGGTTATGCTTCTCCGCAACACAAACCATGCCGAGGGCCAAATTCAAATTGAGATCTTAAGCTCATGATATGGTCAATCATTGCTTGTACACGCCGTGGGCGGTTTGCTCCAGGACGATAGACTAAATAAATAGGCATTGGTACCGTGTGCCATTGCGGTAACACTCTGACTAAGGTGCCACTTTCTAGCTCTTGCGTCATGTTCTGCACAGGTAAGTTAGCGATGCCTAGTCCTTTAAGTGCGCCTTTCAATATTGCTTCTACAGTTGTACTTGAGAAGTTACTGGTTATTGAAACATTGACGGTATTATCGTGTGAGATCAGCGTCCAAGGCCCTATTTCTGAAACATATTGATACCTCAAACAGTTGTGTTTTGTCAGATCTTCTGGCGTTTCAGGTACGCCGAACTCAGCTAAATACTCAGGGCTAGCAGCCAGGACTCGAGTGGTATAGCCTAATTTTTTTGCGATCAATCGATCATCAACTATCTGACCGACTCTAATTGCCATATCAAAGCCGTGTGAAAACAGATCAACAAAATCGTTCGATGCTTCTAACGCAATTTGTACTTTTGGCCATTGTTTTAAAAATGGCAAAAAGATGTGTTCCGCCATATACGCATCCAACGCTGGTGGCGCGGAAATACGCAGCCGGCCTTGGATCTGTTGTTCCATCTCCTGTACGTCATGGCCAATTGAGTGGAATTCCTCAACTAAGCTTGCAGCACGCTCTAAAACCATTTGGCCAGCTTCGGTGATCACTAACTTTCGGGTTGTGCGCTCTAGCAGTTTGGCTTCAAAGTGTTGTTCGAGTTTGGTTATGGCTTTACTAACAGTAGATTTTGGTAGGTTTAACTCCAGCGCGCACTTGGTTAAGCTCAGTAGTCGACAGCTTGTGACAAAGATAGAAAGCGTTCTAAAGTCAATTGTTTCTAAATTGCGAACAATCACTTTCAATTATCCATATTGTTTCAATATTAATCTGATTATAGTCTGGCACCTCATCCTTAGCCATCAAGTTATTGTCATTTGAGGTAAACACCATGTCCAACTCTGTAGACTTATTTTCTCCTATCGAACTCGGTCAATTAGCATTAGATAACCGTGCCATTATGGCGCCTTTAACGCGAGCTCGTGCTGGTGCGGACCATATTCCTAATGACCTTATGGTTGAATACTACGCTCAACGTGCGAGTGCCGGACTTATCATTGCTGAATGCACCATGGTGATGGAAGGTACGTCTGCTTTCATGGCAGAGCCGGGCATTTACAGCGAAGAGCAAATCGCAGCTTGGAAAAAGGTAACGGATGCGGTTCATGAGAGAGGCGGTAAGATTGTACTGCAAATTTGGCATGCGGGACGAGCTTGTCATCCTGATCTGAATGAAGGAAAAACACCTGTAGCGGCGAGCGCATTGGCCATTCGTGATGAATTAGTCCATACCCCTTCGGGTAAGCAAGCATATACGGTACCACGAGCACTCGAAGTGGATGAGATAGCTTCCATTGTTGCGGCGTTTAAACAAGGTGCAGAAAACGCCAAGAAAGCCGGCTTTGATGGGGTCGAGATACATGGCGCCAATGGTTATCTTATTGATAACTTCCTTCGTGACGGCTCAAATTTACGTACCGATGAATACGGTGGCTCGGTTGAAAATCGTGCTCGATTTTTACTTGAGATAGTGAAAGAAGTCGTTGAGGTGTGGGGACCTGGAAGAGTCGGTCTGCGCACATCTCCGCTAAATGGATTTAATGACATGAAAGACAGTGATCCAGTTGGCTTGATGCGTTACTTAGCAGAGCAACTTAATTCTTTCGATCTTGCTTATTGGCACGTGATGCGTGCGGATCTGAAAGGCGTACAAAAAGCAGATGTTCTCAAGCCAGCACGCGAAAACTATAAAGGTCACTTAATGGCGAACGTGGGCTACAGTGCACAAGAAGCGGCAACAGCAATTGCAGAAAACAAAGTTGATGTGGTCGCATTTGGCGTTCCCTTTATCGCAAACCCAGATTTAGTTGAGCGATTTAAGAAAAATGCACCTCTTAATGAGGCGAAACCAGAACACTTTTATTTGGGTGGAGCAGAAGGTTATACCGATTACCCAGTGATGGCATAACCCTTACTTGTTTAATATAAAAAGGACGCTAATGTTAGCGTCCTTTTTCGTTTCTGTATTTACTTAGCCTTGCGGTTTTACGACCATCACATTGATTGGAGAATATTCCACAACCTTACTCGCGACAGAGCCAAGCATTACTTTATTGATTTTAGAGCGCTTGTGACTTGGCATAATGATGAGATCTGCGCCTAAACGTTCTGCATAATCAAGAATGGTCGCGTAGGCCTTGCCTTCAGCAACATGCACTTGGTAAACCACATCTTCAGCAATATGCTCATTAGCGAAAGTTTTTAGTTGCTGCTTCACGTCTTGCTTCATTTTGGCCGCAGCATCTTTCGGAAAGTATGTGGCAACCATCGACATGTGAATACCAGGTAGTACCGTCAGAAGATGGATTTGAGCATTTGCTTGCTTTGCCTGCCAAACCGCTAGTTCAACCGCTCGGTCTGAAAAGCCTTGGTCATTTAGATCAACCGGAACAAGAATTTGTTTGTACATTCAATGTCTCTCATTAAGGCCCCTTTATCCTCGGGGCCAAATCGGTTATGCGCTCAATTGTTCCTTACGAGCACGACGTTTTTGGTTCATTGCAAGCACCAGCAAAATCATTAAGCATGGTACAAACACCCACTCTTTCATCGGACGGTCTGCATCCTGGATAACCCACTTGATTTCCCAATCAAAGTCGATACCTGCGGACTCTGCTGGACTACCAAATTCAACCATATCGACAATCATTTTGTTGTCACTTTCGGTCAGCATTAGACCCATAGATGAAATACGTGCGTCTGCTGTTGTCGCACTGTCTTCGAATGGAAGACGAACCGTTTTCTCAATGTAGTCGCCCTCAAGGTTTTCACCGGCAACACGTAACTCCAATGATTCTCCTACATTTAGTGTTTCCGTGATTTGAGCTACCTCAACGCCAGGAGAAAGAACTTTCGCTGGGTACAGCATGTCCCACCAAAAACCTGGACGGAAAAACGAAAACGTCAGTACTAATAATAGGACTGTTTCCCACCACTTGTTACGCGTGAACCACCACCCTTGAGTTGCCGCAGAGAATATCAGCATTGCAATGAT
The DNA here is from genome assembly GCF_015163595.1 of Vibrio sp. OPT41. Lineage (NCBI taxonomy): Bacteria > Pseudomonadati > Pseudomonadota > Gammaproteobacteria > Vibrionales > Vibrionaceae > Vibrio > Vibrio sp. OPT41. The sequence continues at coordinate 122,702 of NZ_JADDYH010000016.1, forward strand.
CGATGAGATGACCGTGAGCGCCAAATGCCACCAAGAGTCGATCCCCATTAACAATAGCTGGGTATTGAACACAAACATGAACGGCAAAATAGCGGTTCGAATATCGTAAGTAAAACCTTGGATACCGGTACGAATTGGATCTGATTTCGCAATTGCGGCTGCTGCAAAAGCTGCAAGACCTACAGGTGGGGTATCGTCGGCCAAAATACCAAAGTAGAAAACGAATAAGTGCACCGCTATCAACGGAATAATCAAGCCATGCGCCGCGCCGAGCGTAACAATAACCGGCGCCATTAGCGTAGAGACCACGATGTAGTTCGCCGTTGTTGGCAGACCCATCCCCAGAACCAAGCTAATGATGGCGGTAAACAGCAGCATAAGAATGATACTGCCACCAGAGATAAACTCGACGAAGTCGGTCATCACTAGGCCGATACCCGTTAGTGTAACAACACCAACAACGGTGCCCGCTGCCGCGGTTGCAACGCCGATACCAATCATATTACGCGCACCAGAAACTAAGCTCTCGGCAAGATCGACAAAGCCATCTTTGGTTTGCTGAAGCATGTCACCTTGCTTTGACAGCAGTGCAATCAACGGACGTTGAGTAAGCAAAATGAAAATCATGAACACCGTTGCCCAGAATGCCGAAAGGCCAGGTGAGAAACGTTCGACAGTCAAACACCAAACCAATACGACGATAGGGAGTAGGTAGTGCAAGCCTGACTTAACGGTTGGGCCAGGATCAGGTACTTCTGTTAATTCTGCATCAATCTCAATTGCGCCATCTTGCACGTGATTTGCTGAGACTTTCACCAACCCAACGTACGCGATTAATAGTGCGACGGTAACAATTGGTGTCGCGGCATCACCAAAGACGTCCTTTGTCCAGCCCACTCCGTAGTAAACCAATGCGCTGATCACACACAATCCTAAGATTGTGCCAGTAAAGGACAGCAGACTTTGTACTAGTGTTGGGTTGTGGCGACGAGGAAGCCCTGTCATGCCTGCTTTACACGCTTCAAGGTGAACAATGTAAATTAAAGCAATATAAGAGATTAGCGCTGGAAGTAGGGCGGCTTTAATCACCTCAACGTAGGAGATACCGACGTATTCCACCATCAAAAATGCTGCTGCACCCATGATTGGCGGTGTTAACTGACCATTGGTTGAAGCCGCTACCTCTACCGCACCCGCTTTTGTGCCGGGAAAGCCAACACGCTTCATCAGTGGAATCGTAAAGGTGCCAGTTGTTACTACGTTTGCGATTGAAGAACCAGAAACCAGACCAGATAAACCTGATGCAACAACGGCCGCTTTAGCTGGACCACCTTTCATATGGCCAAGTAACGAGAAGGCAACTTTAATGAAGTAAGCACCAGCACCAGCGCGTTCCAGCATTGCTCCAAACAATACAAACAAGAAGACAAAAGAGGTAGAAACACCTAGCGCAACCCCAAATACGCCTTCTGTTGTTAGCCACAAGTGAGACATGGCCTTGTTCAAGCTTGCCCCTTTGTGCGCGATAACGTCAGGCATGTAAGGGCCTGCAAAGGTGTAAGTAAGGAAAACAGCAGCCACGACCATTAATGGTGGACCAAGTGCTCGGCGTGTTGCTTCTAAAAGGAGGATCATACCGATAACAGCAACAACGATATCAACCGTTGTCGGTGCGCCTGAGCGTCCTGCTAGCTCGGTATAAAAAAGGTATATATAGGCTGCTGAAAAGCTGCCAGCCAACGCGAGTATCCAATCAACAAGAGGGATATGATCGCGAGGAGAATTCTTCATCGCTGGATAAGCAGTGAAAGCCAAAAAGATCGCGAAAGTAAGGTGGATAGATCGCGCTTCCGTGTCGTTCAGTACGCCAAAATTGAAAATAAATGGTAACGGGGATGCGTACCATAATTGAAATAGTGACCAACACAGAGGAACAAACCAAAGGATTCGTCCTTGCATTCCCGAAGGGCTACGTGCACCTGTGTCTGCCTGAGCCACCATTTCTTGCACATCTTGTGACGGAGCTTGATTCGTCGCCATGTACTTTTTCCTTATTATTGATGGTCCTGTCTGATTTTTATCGAGAACCACACTTCGCCTCTATCAGTGTAGTGAATGGAGCGAAGTTTGCTTTCGAGTATTTTGCTGCCTGAACTCAAAGTGTTGATTGTTGGATACTCTGTTAGGCGGCGTTTAAGTTTTCTTGGGTATGAGCTCGCAGTTTTCAGAAGAAAACTGGCGAATGAAGCATACAGTTAGAACGTGCTACAACCTGTATGCTCAAACAGGCAGAAAATATTCTTTCCTGCCTGTATGTAGAGTCTGAGGAAATTACTTAATTAGACCCATTTCTTTGTAGTATTTTTCTGCACCTGGGTGAAGAGGAATAGAAAGACCAGCTTTCACCATGTCTTCTTTCTTCAAGTTTGCGAATGCAGGGTGTAGACGTTTGAAGGTATCAAAGTTTTCAAACACAGCTTTTGCCACGTTGTAAGCGACATCGTCTGAAACATCAGAGGTCGTTACCATTGTTGCTGCAACACCAAAGCTGTTTACGTCTTTGTCTGTACCGCGGTACATACCAGCCGGTACTGAGCTAAAGGCGTAGTATGGGTTGTCGGCAACAATTTTATCGATTTTAGGGCCTGTTGCTGAAACTAGCTTCGCATCACATGATGTGGTTGCTTCTTTGATTGAACCGTTCGGGTGGCCGACCATGTAAATGAAGGCGTCAATTTTGTTATCACAAAGTGCCTGAGAGCGTTCAGAGCCTTTTAGCTCAGACGCCAATTTGAAGCTGTCGTTTGTCCACCCCATCGCTTCCATGACAACGCCCATCGTTGCACGGTCACCAGAGCCTGGGTTACCGATGTTTACACGCTTACCTTTCAGGTCTTCAACGTTTTCAATACCTGAATCTGCACGCGCAATGATGTTGAAAGGTTCTGTATGAAGAGAGAACATTGCGCGTAGCTTCTTGTACGGGCCTTGTTCTTCAAACTTGCTCGTACCGTTGTAGCCGTGGTACTGCCAATCCGATTGCACGATACCAAAATCTAATTCGCCTGCACGGATAGTGTTAACGTTGTAAATTGAGCCACCAGTCGATTCTACTGAACAACGGATGTTGTGGTCTTTACGACCTTTATTTACCAACTTACAGATAGCACCACCAGTTGGGTAGTAAACACCTGTCACAGAGCCAGTACCGATGGTAATAAACTCTTGAGCGTTAACTGCGCTTGCGCCCATTACGGCTGCAGCGATAGCGCCTACTTTGAGAAGTTTGTTAAATGCCATGAATTTCCCTTCCTTATATTCATTATTTACCCGGAAATAACCATAAATCACTTCTGGAGTTTCCTATTTGGAAACGGCACCTTTTTCAATCCAATCGTTTGAAAAAGCGAGCGAATCATAACAAAAAATTGGCAGAAAATTATCCAATTGTTAAATGTTATAGTTGATAAGTCTGAATTTTGTATCAGGGGATAGGATTCAATTTGTGATTTAATTCTTTTTATAACAATTACTTAATTAACGTTTAGTGACTGAAATGAAAAAGATCAATTGCGTGATGTTAATCACAAAATGGGTGGTTGAATAATGAGCGGAGTAAGCAAAAAATTTACATAAATTATGGGCTACAAAATGAGACTTCTTTTATAACCCACAATGAGTTAGCTGATTGAAGCTTTATAGAACTTAACCAGTATATTCGAACAGCTCGCACACTGATTTGAAGAGTTGCTCAGTCGTAATTGCCATGGTTGGCGTAATGAAAATGGTATCGTCACCCGCGACAACGCCAAGAATACCTTCGGATTTACCGAGTGAATCAAGCAAGCGAGCAATCAACTGTGCTGCACCTGGGCCGGTGTGAATTACCACTAACGCTGCATTACGATCGATGTCTAGTACCAGTTCACGCAGAGAGCTGCTGACTGTTGGGACACCTAGCTCAGCAGGAAGACAGTAAACCATTTCCATTTTTGCATTGCGCGTACGGACGGCGCCAAATTTAGTCAGCATACGTGAGACTTTAGATTGGTTGATACTCTCAAACCCTTGCTGTTTGAGTGCGTCAACAATCTCGCCCTGTGAGCCAAAGCTTTCTTCTTTTAACAGGGCTTTAAAGGCGCGAACTAAGTTGTCTTGTTTTTCTGAATTGCGCATAGTCATTACAAATCTCTTATTACGGGTCAGCAATTTTGCATATTCTCGCATATATATTCAGGCAGTGCCAAAGAGTCCCAGGATTATGTTAGATGCGTCACTGTAAACTATGAACCACATAGAATTCTTTAGCGCGCTGAAGTAGGGCTGTATCTGTTTTCTTGAATTCCTTGTCATTTCAACAGAATAAAAGAATAATCCAAGCCCCATTTGTAGCACGGTAACAGCGAGTTGCGCGAGGTCGCAAAGCTAGCGTTAATTGATTGTAATCAAGTTGTGATTCCGATAGCTTTATTTAAGTTGGTTACAAACTACCCTACGAATACGTTTATAAGAGAAATACTCTCAAGGAGAACTACATGAAAGTAGCCGTTATTGGTGCCGCTGGTGGCATCGGTCAAGCCCTGGCCCTTCTACTTAAGAACCGTCTTCCTGCTGGTTCTGATCTAGCCCTATATGATATTGCTCCAGTAACTCCTGGTGTGGCCGCTGATCTTAGCCACATCCCTACGCCAGTTTCTATCAAAGGTTACGCTGGTGAAGATCCTACTCCAGCACTAGAAGGCGCGGATGTTGTGCTAATTTCTGCTGGTGTTGCGCGTAAGCCAGGTATGGATCGTGCGGATCTATTTAATGTAAACGCTGGTATCGTTAAATCGCTAGCGGAGAAGATTGCGGTTGTTTGTCCGAAAGCTTGTGTTGGTATCATCACAAACCCTGTAAATACAACAGTGCCAATTGCTGCTGAAGTTCTTAAAAAAGCGGGTGTTTATGATAAGCGTCGTCTATTTGGTGTAACAACGTTGGATGTTATCCGTTCAGAAACGTTTGTTGCTGAGCTAAAAGACAAAGATCCAGGTGACGTTCGCGTGCCAGTTATTGGTGGTCACTCTGGCGTAACGATCTTACCTCTACTGTCTCAAGTAGAAGGTGTTGAGTTTACAGCTGAAGAAGTAGAAGCATTAACGAAACGTATTCAAAATGCAGGTACTGAAGTTGTAGAAGCTAAAGCGGGTGGTGGTAGTGCAACACTATCAATGGGCCAAGCTGCATGTCGCTTTGGTCTGTCTCTGGTTCGTGCTCTTCAAGGTGAAGAAGGCGTAGTTGAGTGCGCTTACGTTGAAGGCGACGGCGAACACGCGACTTACTTCGCGCAACCTGTGAAACTGGGTAAAGAAGGCGTTGAAGAAGTACTAAGCTACGGCAAACTCAGCGATTACGAAAAGTCTGCATTAGACGGTATGCTAGAAACACTAAATGGCGACATCAACATTGGTGTTGAATTCGCAAAGTAATCTAGAAAGCCTATATAAGAAGAAAGCCGATCATTTTGATCGGCTTTTTTGATCCTTGATTTCTCAACTTCGTAAAAATGGTCGAATAAAACCACGTAGTGAAGGAGAAGATGATGGAAGCGAGTCGAATCCGTAAAGGCATGGTTGTTGAGTGCCAACAAGGCGTCGGTACGATATTAGTGGTCGACCATGAAGCAGAGACGGTATTGTTGTCCAAACAAGGGACTGAACAGCAGCTCGCTGTTAGCTTTGATGAAATAGAAGATGATCCACAACTGCATGGCGGTAGTGACAGATATTACTAGCGTCTCGGGCGTCGTCATTAGGTATCAAACGTAAAAAAGGAAGAGCATGCTCTTCCTTTTAGCTATAAGCCTTGCGTTATGGGTAGCTATTGATTACTTCGTGCGTTGTACAGCGACATGAGCCAGAGTAACAAGCGCTTGTTTGTATTCAGACTCTGGCAACACTGATAGTTCTGCGATTGCTTTGTCTGCTTCTTCTAGAGCTTTTTGCGTTGTGTATTCCAGAGAGCCTGCTTCTTTCATGACCGCAAGAATTTCTTCTAAGCGATCCATGCCATTCGCTTTCTCAATCGCTTCACGAATCATGATGGCGTTTTCTGGTGTGGTATTACGCATAGCATGGAGTAGAGGTAAAGTTGGCTTGCCTTCGGCCAAGTCATCACCCACATTTTTACCCATGTCTTCGCCATCAGAAGTGTAATCCATGACGTCATCAATGAGCTGAAACGCAGTGCCTAGATACTTACCGTAATTTTGCATTGCAATTTCCACATGCTCAGGAGCGTCATTTAAGATCGCACCGATTTGAGTTGCGGATTCAAATAAGCGCGCAGTCTTAGAGTAGATGACTTGCATGTAGCTTTCTTCTGTCGTGTCAGGGTCGTTACAGTTCATCAACTGCTGTACTTCACCTTCGGCGATCACGTTTACGGCATTGCTCATTAGTTTAAGGATCTTCATGGATCCTAGTTCCGTCATCATCTGAAATGAGCGTGTATAGATAAAGTCCCCAACTAATACGCTAGCCGCATTGCCAAATGCTGCATTCGCAGTGGCTTTACCACGGCGCATGTCTGATTCATCTACCACGTCATCATGCAGCAAAGTCGCTGTATGGATGAACTCAATAAACGCAGCTGCCATTGTATGACCATTGCCTTGGTAACCAAGTGCACGGGCTGACAGTATCGCTAAAAGCGGTCTTAGACGTTTGCCTCCACCACTCACGATATAAAAACCGAGCTGGTTGATTAAAGAGACATCAGAATTAAGTTGGGCTTGAATTGTTTCATTCACTTTTGCCATGTCATCGGCAGTAAGCGCTTGGATAGTTTTAAAATCCATCGTATATCCGGCTGAAGTTAGACCCTGCAAGGCTTATTCGATTTATATAATTGTCGAATAATACACTAAAAAACGTTGATTAATACATTACTAAAGGGCATGATTGCCGCACTTTTCTTTGGCGATTAGCTTTTCGCCAATTTTTTCAAAATATGGCTTGTCATAGGAGCATCTATTCTGTAGAATCTGCGCCCTATTGATGATTAGTTTAGCGCACACCCTCAAGAAAGGCTGTGCGGAAAAAGCGGAGTAAAATATGTACGCTGTTTTCCAATCTGGTGGTAAACAACACCGTGTAAGCGAAGGTCAAACTCTTCGTTTAGAGAAATTAGACGTTGAAACTGGTGCAACTGTAGAATTTGATAAAGTTCTTCTTGTTGCTAACGGCGAAGACATCAAAGTTGGTGCTCCTCTTGTAGAGGGCGGCAAAATTGTTGCTGAAGTTGTACAACACGGTCGTGGCGATAAAGTTAAAATCGTTAAGTTCCGTCGTCGTAAGCACTCTCGTAAGCAACAGGGTCACCGTCAGTGGTTCACTGAAGTGAAGATCACTGGTATCAACGCTTAATCTATTAGGAGAGTTTAACAATGGCACACAAAAAAGCTGGTGGTTCTACTCGTAACGGCCGCGATTCAGAAAGCAAACGTCTAGGTGTTAAGCGTTTCGGTGGTGAATCTGTACTTGCAGGTAACATCATCGTTCGTCAACGTGGTACTAAGTTCCACGCTGGTAACAACGTAGGTATCGGTAAAGACCACACTCTATTCGCTCTTACTGAAGGTAAAGTGAAGTTCGAAGTGAAAGGTCCTAAGAACCGTAAGTTTGTAAGCATCGAAGCTGAGTAATTAGGTTTTTAACCAAATTACTTAATAGCTTTAAGCTGAATTCAAAAGCCCTGCCGAATCGGCGGGGTTTTTTATTTGTTGCAGTCGACATATCGAAGTTTCTCGCTAAGATCCTAAGCGATTTGAATCTGGGAGCTTAGATCTGTCATCTGCTAAAATTGTCGGATGACATAGTAAGATTTAATCCACGCACGAAGTAGTCGGAGTAAAAGATGAAGTTCGTAGATGAAGCGGTAGTAAAAGTTCAGGCTGGTGATGGCGGTAGTGGCGTTGTCAGTTTCTGGCGTGAAAAATTCATCACTAAAGGTGGCCCTGATGGCGGTGATGGCGGTGACGGTGGTGATGTTTATATCCAAGCCGATGAAAACCTAAATACCCTGATTGATTACCGTTTCCAGCGCTTCTACGAAGCTGAGCGTGGTGAAAACGGTCGCGGTGGTAACTGTACAGGTAAGCGTGGTAAAGACATCGTTCTTCGTGTACCTGTGGGTACGCGCGCTGTGGATATCCACACAAATGAAATCGTGGCGGAAGTTGCTGAACACGGTAAGAAAGTGATGATCGCAAAAGGCGGTTGGCACGGTCTAGGTAACACGCGTTTCAAATCTTCAGTAAACCGCGCGCCTCGTCAGAGAACATTGGGTACAAAAGGTGAAGTACGCGAAATTCGCCTTGAGCTATTGCTTCTTGCTGATGTGGGTATGCTTGGTCTACCTAATGCTGGTAAATCAACCTTTATCCGCGCAGTATCAGCAGCAAAACCGAAAGTCGCTGATTACCCATTCACGACTTTGATCCCAAGCTTGGGTGTCGTAAGTGTCGTACCAGAGAAAAGTTTTGTTGTTGCAGACATCCCTGGTTTGATCGAGGGTGCAGCAGATGGCGCTGGCCTTGGTATTCGATTCTTGAAGCACTTAGAGCGTTGTCGAGTGTTGCTGCACATGATCGATATTATGCCAATTGATCAGTCCGATCCGGTGCAAAATGCATTGACGATCATTGATGAACTAGAACAATACAGCGAAAAACTGGCAAGTAAGCCGCGCTGGTTAGTGTTCAACAAAGTTGATCTAATGCCTGAAGAAGAAGCGAATGAGAAGATCCAAGAAATCTTAGACGCACTAGGTTGGGAAGACGAGTACTTTAAGATCTCGGCGATCAATCGTAACGGTACTAAAGAGCTTTGTTACAAACTGGCTGACTTTATGGATAACCTACCTCGCGAAGAGGAAGAAGTGGCTGAAGAAGATAAAGTTAACTTCATGTGGGATGATTACCATAAAGATGCGATGGCGGGTAAAGACGTTATCACTGAAGATGACGACGACGATTGGGATGACTGGGACGATGAAGAAGATGACGGTCACGTTGTCTACGTTCGTGACTAATCAGAACGGTCAAACAATGCCTGTTTGCCTATAATTCATTAAGCCGCAATTATTTATTGCGGCTTTTTTTGTATCTAAATCATATTTAGGTGATGTGATTTACGGCACAATAACCGATACGTCGTGTTTTTTGAGGGTTAGTTTGGCCCTCGCGCGTATGAATGAGTAACACCCTAAAAGGAATTAGACTTATTTATGACTCTAGAAACCATACCGCCTAGAGAGTTGGCGGTATCTACTCAACGATCGATTTCTCGTCTTGTCGCCCAAGCCGGACAAATGCTACTTGCTCATGGTGCTGAAAGTACTCTTGTGAGCGATATTATGCGTCGTATTGGCCTTGCTTGTGGGGTGAATGAAGTTGCGGTAGCACTATCAGCTAATGCATTGGTTGTGACGACGGTAATGGATGGACACTGCATCACCACCACCCGAAGCTGTGCTGATCGTGGCATCAATATGCGCGTTATTACGCAAATTCAACGAATCTGTATCATGATGGAACGTGGTTTGCTCGATTCAACCATGGCGCAGAAAAAGCTGAACGCTATCAGTCCAGAGCGTTATAACCGCTGGTTGGTGGTGTTTATGATTGGCTTGTCTTGTGCGGCATTCAGTCATCTAGCTGGTGGTGATTGGGGAGTATTCATCATGACCTTTTTAGCTTCAGCTGGTGGCATGATCGTTCGCCAAGAAATTGGTCATCGTCATTTCAACCCTCTATTGAACTTTGCTGCGACCGCTTTTGTGACTACCTTAATTTCAGCACAGGCGGAAATTTACCAAATCGGTAATCTACCTACCGTAGCAATGGCATCGTCGGTATTAATGCTTGTACCTGGTTTCCCACTCATTAACTCTGTCGCAGATATGTTGAAAGGCCACATTAATATGGGCATTGCTCGATTTGTGATGGCTAGTTTACTAACGTTGGCGACATGTTTGGGGATCGTTGCTGCGATGAGTGTAACTGGAATTTGGGGGTGGGCTATCTAATGAGTTTATTTGATTTGATGTTTGGCCTTTTGAATGACATGTTTTTTGCGGCGATTCCCGCCGTAGGATTTGCATTGGTTTTTAACGTGCCACAAAGAGCCTTAGTGTATTGCGCTGTTGGTGGCGCGATTGGTCATGGTAGCCGCTACTTGATGATGCAGTTTGGCATTCCTATTGAGTGGGCAACCTTTTTTGCTGCGACGTTAGTTGGGATGATCGGTGTGTACTGGTCTCACCGTTTTCTCGCGCATCCAAAAGTGTTTACTGTGGCTGCTTTGATCCCGATGGTGCCGGGTGTGTTTGCGTACAAAGCAATGATCGCTATGGTAGAAATCAATCATGTTGGCTACTCACCCGAGCTTGTCGCAACCTGTATGGAAAACTTTCTTAAGGCCATGTTTATTATTGCAGGTTTAGCTGTTGGTCTTGCGGTTCCAGGGCTGTTATTCTATCGCCGCAGACCAATTGTATAAGGACCTAACATGATCATTAGTATGATTGCCGCGATGGCCGACAATCGCATCATTGGCAAAGACAATCAAATGCCTTGGCATCTTCCCGCCGATTTCGCTTGGTTTAAGCGTTGTACCATGGGAAAACCGGTTGTGATGGGACGCAAAACCTATGAGTCTATTGGTCGCCCTTTACCAGGTCGCTTGAATATTGTTATTAGCCGTGATGAGACACTAAAGATCGAAGGTGTCACTACCGTAACATCGATTGAGCAAGCTCTGGAAGTCGCAGGTGATGTGGAAGAAGTGATGATCATTGGTGGTGGTGCGATTTACACCACTTGTCTGCCTATGGCCAATAAACTGTATGTAACACACATTGAAGCGGCCATTGATGGTGATACTCAGTTCCCAGATTGGGGAGATCAATTTAAGGAAACTTACTCAGAAATGTATCAAGCCGATGAGAAGAACGCCTACAACATGCGCTTTACTGTGTTAGAAAAGTAATTCGAGATTAACACCGCGTAGTTAATACGGTAATGCCGTTCGTATAACAGCGAGCGGCCATCCCAACCTACCGTCATCCTGAAAAGCGACGAAAGAGCGAGATTCAGGAGCCTCTATACGAGTACTTTGTTGTCAAAGGTATTTCTATCTATTCGCCGCGCGAGGATATTAGATTCCTAGTCTCGTTAAGGCTCGTTGACCCTACAGGAGGTGTTAAGTGACAGGTATTCCTCCTACTATGGATTATCGACTGTTATTCAGTGTTTAACTTAACGCATCCTGAGTAAAAATTTTCTTATCTTCCCAACGGATCATGGTCAGTCTTCCGCCCCAAACGCAGCCAGTATCTAGCCCGATGACTTCGTTGTTCATATAACCTTGCAGTGCAGCCCAGTGCCCAAAGAGCACCGCTTTGTTTAAGTGGATACGTTTAGGCACCTCAAACCATGGAATAAGTTCGTTACCGGAAACTTGTTGCGGTGGCAATTTACAATCCATATCCAAACGACCATCAGGGAAACAAAAGCGCATCCGCGTAAAAGCATTGATAATATAACGGTATCGGTCCAAACCCTGTAGAGAGTCATCCCAGGAATCAGGTTGATTGCTGTACATGTTTTTTAATAGCCAAGGCAGCTCTTCACTTTGGATGATGCGCTCAACTTCACGGGCACACTTTCTCGCTGTTTTTAGATTCCACTGCGGTGATATGCCAGCGTGACACATCACGAACTCGTCATGCTCGGCCATTAGAGGTTGCTGAGCTAGCCATGTCAGTAGTTCCTCTTTGTCAGGGGCCGTGAAAATAGGTGCGGTTCTATCTTTGTCTTTGACCTTTTTTATCCCGTGAGCCACTGCAAGAAGGTGAAGGTCGTGATTACCAAGCACGACGATTGCGCTTGCGCCAAGTGACTTCACAAAGCGTAACGTTTCTAGTGATTTAGGCCCTCTGGCGACCAAATCACCAGCAAGCCAAAGTTGGTCTTTTTTCGCAGAGAAAGATACTTTTTCTAGTAGTCGCTGCAATTCATCAAAACAGCCTTGGATGTCACCAACAATATAGGTAGCCACTGAATCTCCAATTTACTAATTTAAAACATTTGGAACAGCCAAGCGAAATGGTTCGATTTCGGTGATGAACTCTTGCCCTTTCTCATCCAGCATTTTGTAGTGTCCTTGCATAACGCCGACAGGGGTTTCTAACGCGGTTCCGCTACTGTACGTGTATTCATCATTGCTTGGAATAAAGGGCTGCTGGCCTACCACTCCGTCACCTTCAACCGTCATTTGCTTGCCATTCGAGTCTGTGATTAGCCAGCGGCGGCTCACTAACTGTACGGTTTGCTGGCTAAGGTTTTTGATGGTGATGATATAAGCGAAAACGTAGCGTTGTAGCTCTGGGTTGGACTGTTCTTCGATGTATTTGGTGTGAACTTGAATTTTGATGCAAGGTTGAATGACGTCCATGTGCACTCCTCAGAAACGTAATATCCCAATAATAATAAGCCAAACCTACAAGGGTTTGGCTCATTGTTTGAGTTCTTAGTGCTGCGGGTTATCCGCAAGCCAGTTCGCCATTGCGACGAATTGTTCTAGCGTCAGGTTCTCTGGACGCATGCTTGGATTAACACCTAGCTCTTCTAGTACTTCTGTGCTTAACAACGATTTGTAGCAGTTACGAACTGTTTTACGACGTTGGTTAAAGCCTTCACGACAAACGCGATCGAGCAAACGCAGATCTTTCGCCGGGCATGGCAGCTCTTCGTAAGGCACTAAACGAACAACGGCAGAATCCACTTTCGGTGGTGGAACGAATGCCGTTGGCGGTACTTCCAGTACCGGTACCACTTTACAGTAGTACTGAGCCATTACCGTTAAACGGCCGTAAGCTTTGCTGCCAGGGCCGGCGGCTAAGCGGTTTACCACTTCTTTTTGCAGCATAAAGTGCATGTCTTGAATGTCTTTATGGAACTCAAAAAGGTGGAACATCAATGGTGTAGAGATGTTGTATGGTAAGTTACCAAAAATGCGCAGCTTGTTGTTTGGCTTCACTAGTTGAGTGAAGTCAAAACGCATAGCGTCACCCTCATGGATGGTCAACTTATCTGCCAGTTCAGGGTGAGTACGTAGGCGTTCCGCCAGATCGCGGTCTAATTCGATAACTGTGAACTTATCCACTTCACGACCTACTGGCTCAGTGATTGCACCAAGACCAGGACCGATTTCAACCAGGTTTTGACCTGGTTTTGGGTTAATCGCTGATACGATTCCATCAATAATGTATGGATCGTTCAGGAAGTTTTGACCAAAACGTTTACGCGCTTTGTGTCCTAAATGGACATCATTTCTCATTGTTTCTTCTCTACCAAATCTATCGCATGCGTGAGCGCTGTTCGGAAACTCCCTGTATCCGCTTGACCTGTCCCTGCCAGATCTAATGCAGTACCGTGGTCCACCGATGTTCTAATAAAAGGTAGACCAAGAGTAATATTTACTGAACGACCAAAGCCTTTGTATTTTAATACTGGCAATACTTGATCATGGTACATGCCTAAAACAGCATCAGCATCATTTAAATATTTTTCATTGAAAATGGTATCAGCCGGAAGAGGGCCGATCAGGTTGATACCTTTTTCTTGTCGAATTTTTTCCAGTGTCGGAGTGATGGTCTCGATCTCTTCACGACCTAAGCAGCCATCTTCGCCAGCATGAGGGTTAAGCCCGCAAACGTAGATGTTTGGTTGTGCGATAGCAAACTTTTCTACAAGGTCTTTATGAAGAATATCGATGATTTTTTCTAATCGCTCTTCGGTGACAGCTTTGGACACATAAGCTAAAGGAATATGTGTTGTAACCAGCGCCACGCGTAGTCCTTCCGTTGCTAGCATCATTACGACTAGCGGCGTTTGTGACTTCTCGGCGAAAAATTCAGTATGACCACTGAATGCAACACCTGCGCGATTAATCACCCCCTTATGAACAGGGCCGGTGACAATAGCATCAAATTCATCATTCATACAGCCTAAAGCCGCTCTTTCTAGCGTTTTTAGTACATAGTGGCCATTCGCTTCATTGAGCTCGCCTGCGACCGCAGGTTCCGATATTTGGATATGGTCAACGATAAGCGTGCCCGCTTTTTGTGCTTTAGGTGCTTCTTCTGGATTGTAATCAGACAGTTGGACTTCGATGCCAAGCTGCTTGGCTCGCTCCGTCAGCATATTCTTATCGGTACAGACGACAATTTGGTGCGCCCAATCTTCTTTCGATAGGGCAAGCACTAAGTCTGGGCCGATACCCGCAGGTTCCCCTGCGGTTACGACAATTCTACGAATTGTATTAGTTGTCATTGTTGTCATCCACGATTTCAACAAACGCACTTGCGCGTAGCTCTTGCATCCATGCGCCCGCTTCTTCATTAAATTTACGGTTAAATAGAATACGGTAAGCTTTGTTCTTCATCGCTGAGTCAGTGCGGTCAACTTGGCGACGATCCAACACTTCAACGATATGCCAGCCGTGAACGGTTTTGAACGGTTCGCTGATTGAGCCAACTGGCAGAGTTTCTACTTGGTGCTTGAATTCTGGCACGTAAAGATCTGGTGTTTGATAACCTAGTTCACCGTCTTGTGCTGCCGAGCCAGGATCTTGACTGTATTGTGTTGCCAATTGAGCGAACGTTGCTTCACCGGCTTTGATGCGGCGTACAAATTCATTCAGTTGCTTCTTCGCCCCTTCGTCGCTCAGAATCACGGTTGGTTTAATCAAAATATGACGCGCATTTACTTCCGTTACCGCAACCGTTTCTAGGCCTTTTACATCCTCTATTTTTAGGATGTGGAAACCAACGCCACTACGGAAAGGACCAATAATGCTGCCTTTGTTTTGCATCTTGATCTGATCAGCAAAGATGGTCGGCATCTCTTCTTTACGCATCCAGCCCCAGTCACCACCTTGTAAAGCTTTAGGACCTTTTGAGTAGGTGTAGGCCATCTCCGTAAAGTCTGCACCTTCGTTTAGCTTTTTCGCGAGCGCTTTAGCTTCTGCTTCTACAGCAGATTTTTCTTTATCGTCAGAGAAGCGCAGTTGAATGTGTCCAATTTTGTATTGAACAGTCGCATTGGTTTCTTGTGATAGTTGCTCAGCAAGGCTATCGACCTCTGCTGGAAGGATATTAATACGGCGACGAACCAGTGCATTGCGAGCTTCTGATGCGGCGATTTCCTTACGAATTTGTTCGCGGAATTCTGGGTAACTTAAACCTTCACTTTCTACAGAAGCAGCGAGTTGTTCTACCGATTGCTCATTATTACGTGCGATCTCTGCAATCGCTTGGTTTAAACGGTTGTCGTCAATACGCACACCAATACGGTCAGCTTCTTGGCCTTGCAATGTGTCAATGATAAGTTTTTCAACAACTTGTTCTTTTAATACGCTGGTAGAAGGTAAGCTCTTTCCACTTTGACGAGCGTTGGCTTGCAGCGTTTTCATCGCTGTTTCGATGTCGCTTTGTAGAACTACACCGTCGTTCACGATGACCGCAACCTTATCGATCTCTACTGGTGCTGCAACCGCTCCGCAAGAGAGTAGGGTCGTGAATAAGATTGATTTCCAAATTTTCATTTAAAATTCCGTCAGTATTTTTGAATAGGCGTCTTATTCATTTAAGACGCCTATTTTGATTAATTGTTCAGATAGAATGGGCGGCCGTACTTAATCGCGTTGTCAGAACCATCCAGTTCTTTGACAGCAGTGTCTTCACGCTGGTTGGTCGCAAAGCCTTGAATACCGAAGTTAACGCTGAAGTTATTTTCGTATTCAGGTGATGCCCCGGTGCTGCCGATAGCTTGGTCTTCCCAACCAAGCAATTGGTTTGAGTAAGTGACGCCAATGTACCAACAGTCAGATTGGTAACGTAGGCTCGCTAACCATTCTAGGTCCGCATTTTCATTGAGGTCGTAGTAGTATTGACCACTCGCAGACCAGTTCGGGTTGAACTCGTAGGCCGCTACAATACCTGCTTGAGAAATACCTTTACGAGTAATTGTGTCTAGGTTTTCGAGAATGATCGTATCTTCGATGTATTCACGCGTAACGTAGCGATAGTTACCCTGAATAAAGCCGCCGTTGAATTGGTATTCCAAGGTACTGTTTGCCAACTGCATGGAGCTCAAATCAATATCGTATTGAATTCCACCGTGATAGAACAAGTAATCGTTGTAGTTGAAATCAGCTTCAATCGCCCATGATGAGTAATTGGTTGTCTCATCCGGAAGATTTGGGCTGTTGCTCAGTTTGGTCTTTTTATCGAAGTAGTAAATCTGACCAAATGAAACGTTAAGACGCTCTTTATAGTCATCATCAAAGAAGCGAGTACTCGCACCGTAGCTTAACTGGTTCGCCGAGGCGATTTTATCAATGCCACTGTACTTACGACTGCGGAATAGCCCGTAGTAGTCGGTTTGTAGCAAGGTGGTATCGTAGTTGTAGATGTTGGTTTGATCTTCTTCAGGTACGTACAAGTACTGCAGCTGAGGCTCCAGTGTTTGGGTGTAGCCCTTGATCCAGCTTGTATCTCGCTCTAAGTAAAGTTGCGCATGCGTACGGAACTCAGGAATAACACGAGAAACTTCATCATCCAACTGGTTTTGCAAGTTTACATCAGTCAAACCCGTTAAGTCTTGAGAGTAATACGTAGAGAGCACACGCGCTTCTGTTGTCCACGTTGCCCATGAGTTTGAGAGTGGTAATGTAAGCCCTGGTTCAATGTGAACACGGGTCGCATTTGGTCGCGCAGCATCGCTGGTATCGAAGCGGCTCACTTGGCTCTTCACGTCAAAGTTAAGGTAGTCTCCCCACAACGGCGTGTAGTAGTTCAAGTCTAACTGAGGAAGCAGGCGATAAGGGCGGTTCTCTTCTTTCAATAAGATTTGGAAGTCACGAACGGTTAACGAGGCATCCCAGAAGTCAGAACGATATTGTACTTGTCCTTCTTGAACCAGTTGACCATCTTCACGGTTACCAATGTCGGAGTCGAGATCGAGGAAGTAATCAATATCACTCACTTTTGAGTAATCGACTTTGACTATCCACTGTTTATTGATGATACCGTCGTGTTTAACTTGGTAGCCCCAACGAGACTCGTCCTGATATTTGCGATCACTATTGAGGTATTCGCCTTTGATTTCCCCATTTCCCCAACCATCTGTTAGGTAGCGGAAATCAGTATCGAGTTTTGTACCACGTTGCTGCATATAGAGCGTGGTGAGTGTCATGTCATATTGAGGCGCGATGTTCCAATAGAATGGCACCTCGACTTCCATACCATCACTAGAACCATACGATAAAGAAGGAAAGAGGAAACCCGTTTTACGCGTATCTCCAATTGGCATGGTTAGATACGGCACATAGAAAACAGGCACATCTAACACTTCAAATCGAGGATGGTGCAGCGTCGCTGTCTCTTCATCTTGGTCAACATCGATGCCTGACGCAACCAATCGCCATGAATTATCGCCTTGAGGGCACG
Source organism: Vibrio sp. OPT41 (assembly GCF_015163595.1). NCBI lineage: Bacteria > Pseudomonadati > Pseudomonadota > Gammaproteobacteria > Vibrionales > Vibrionaceae > Vibrio > Vibrio sp. OPT41. The sequence goes on from NZ_JADDYH010000016.1 coordinate 140,261, forward strand.
ATGTGATAGAGCCGTCTTCGAGTTCATAAACCGACTGACCTGTGCGAGCGATATAGGCTGCAGTGCCTCGGCCTTGTTGGCAAAGGAACTGATAATCGGTGTTCTCAAGTGAAAACGTATCTTGATTAATGTCGTTAGTAACACGATCAGATCGAGCTTTGACTTGGCCGTCATTGAAAGTCACGTTGCCTTCGGCAACCACGACGTTGTCTTGTTGGTGCAGCGTTACGCTATCTGCGGTAATTTTCTTCTGGCCTTGGGTGACTTGTACATTACCTGAGTACTGAGCTTTGTCACCATTGATGGCTTGCAGGGTGTCAGCTTCTACCACTACTGGGGTATTAAGAGCGTCCTCCTCGCCACTTGTATCGACCAAACATTGATCTGTGGCGGGCATTTCCTGCACACTATCATGGATATTCGCTTCAGCTTGAGTGGTGGGTACAAACAAGGCGGTGCTGATAGAGGCCGCTAAAAATGTGCGGGAGAAATGTTGCATTGAATTGAACTTTCCTGTGTCACTACTACTCGATGGCTATAGGGCTTGTTGTACCCTAGCGTAATAGCCAAATGAATCAACTATAGTCGCATTTATCCCAGCGTATTGATTCACTGTGGCATAATGACGACAAAATAGCTGCAAAGATAAGCAGGCGAAATGGCCTAGCCGAAATAAAACTAATTCCATTATCATAAAGGAAATCGTTGCATCCGGCACTATAAGACCGCCGTCGTCGATAAAAATTCATTGATAGAGAACACATAATGCATATTTTTGGCAAAATTCTGGGTGCCTTTTTTGGCTTGTTACTTGGCGGACCGCTAGGTTTACTCTTTGGCTTATTTATTGGCCATCAATTCGATAAAGCACGTCGCTTGAGTCAAGCCGGGTTCTCTACTGGCGGCTTTGGAAAAGGGCCAAGTCAAGCTCAGCGCCAAGAAGAGTTTTTTAAAGCGGCGTTTGCGGTAATGGGACATGTGGCAAAAGCGAAAGGCCAAGTCACCAAAGAGGAAATCCAACTGGCTTCAGCCATGATGGACCGCATGAATTTGCATGGCGAACAGCGTCGCGCAGCGCAAGACGCGTTTCGTGAAGGTAAAGACAGCGACTTTCCGTTAGAAGATGTTCTTGTTCGTGTGAAAATTTCGACAGCTGGTCGCTTTGACTTGTTGCAATTTTTCTTAGAGCTGCAAATCTCGGCGGCCTTTGCAGATGGCTCGATCCACCCGAGTGAACGAAATGTACTACACAAGATTGCACGTGGTTTGGGTTTCTCTTCTGAGCAATTAGAGCGTCGTTTGCAAATGCAAGAAGCCGCATTTCGTTTCCAAAGCCAGGGCGGTTTTCATGGTCAGCATCAAGGCCAATCTTCAGGTGGTAGCTGGCAACAAGCTTCACAAGCGGATCAGTTGGCCGACGCGTACAAAATTCTGGATGTGTCTTCAGATGCAGACAGTAAAACCGTCAAGCGTGCTTATCGTAAACTGATGAACGAGCATCACCCGGACAAATTGATGGCTAAAGGCTTACCACCAGAGATGATGAACGTCGCGAAAGAGAAATCTCAAGAGATTCAAAACGCTTACGATCTTATTAAGAAGGTTAAAGGCTTTAAGTAGTCGGACGTTTTCTATCAAACATTTGGATGTAAAAAAGGGCACTCAGTGCCCTTTTTTTTCATGTCTTAGTCTTTGAGTTGCCGGTGTCTTTAGCTTTTGGCCTATTATGTCCCTAATGCTAATTGACCTCACATCCCCCAGTTTAGTTGGCTTGATTCAAGTCCCAATCGTATTCGTATTTCACTTTGCCAGAGAAGTTTTTGTATTGCGGTGCGTACTTTGCGATGTGTTTGAAGATTTGTTTTTCTCCACCAAAGTCCGTTGCAAACCAATCATAAATAGAAGACAGCTGTGCCGTGTTACCTTGGATAGATACGCCTTTGCTGCTGTTGATAAATGTTTTGGCGGCACTATCCAGTAGAGCTTGCGTGTTGTCAGCAGTGAATGCTTGAGATTGCAGATTAGGGCATCCTAGGCTGGCACAGTTAACCGCGTAATGCGTTCTTGGGTCATTCCAAATTGGACGCAAAATTCGATGTTCAATATCGTTTAAAGTTAGATCCTTCCCATTGACCACGACCACATCGTCTCCCCAAGGACCAAAGCTAAATAAACCACCTAGCTTGGTGATTGATTCGACTGGATAGTTATCCAAAATAAGATCTACCGTGATGGCGTTGTAAAGGTTTACCCAATAGGCATATTGCTCTGCTTGGTTGTATTGTAGAGGGTCTAGTTTTGCCAAACGCTGGATGTATTGTTTCAGCTTAGTTTTATCGACAGAGGAGACTTGGCTATAACGAAACAAGGTATTCTCGCCTTGTTCAACTAAATAAGTATCGAGCAGTTGTTGCCATTCTTGATGAGAAATTTGGGTTTGGTTGGCTTGATTCGATTGTTTCCAATATGGCCATAAGTCGGATTTAGGCGCGGACAATGTCGAGAAAGAAACCAGAGCACACAACAGCAATAACAGACGCTTCATAGAGATACCTTTGAATGAGATATTGTTGATAGTGTAGACCAGTTTAGTGCTTGTTTTCTTTCAGTAATCAGTGGCCTTTATTCGCTGTCATTCCGAGGAGCATAAGCGATATCAGGAATCTAATACCCACAAACTCTTGAGTAAAGACAGTATGAATCTGTACAGTGCGCTCTGGTAGTCGATCCTGAATCACGCTCCTTCGTCGCTGTTCAGGATGACGAATTTCAACAGAGGCGTTCGGTATTCTGTAAGCAAAGCGATATGAGATCAGTCACCCAAAACAAATCAAGGGCCGACAATTGCCAGCCCTTGATTTGTGTATTTACTAACGCGTCTTAACGCAAGAAGCTTGGAATATTCGCTTCGTACTCAGCAATCTTATCTTCGTGTTGAAGGGTTAGGCCAATGTTGTCCAAACCGTTTAGCAAGCAATGACGACGGAACGAATCGATTTCAAAACCATATTCTTTGCCGTTGGCACGAACGACATTCGCTTCTAGGTCGACCTCGACTTCTGCACCTTCATTTGCCTCAACAAACTGGAAGATTTCATCCACTTCTTGTTCAGTCAAACGAACTGGCACCATTTGGTTGTTGATCGAGTTGCCGTAAAAAATATCGGCAAAGCTTGGTGCGATCATCGCTTTGATGCCGTAATCCGCTAGTGCCCACGGTGCGTGCTCACGAGATGAGCCACAGCCGAAGTTTTCACGAGCCAGCAAGATAGACGCGCCTTGGTAGCGAGGTGCGTTCATCACGAACTCTGGATTTGGCTGTTCACCAGCATCGTCTAGGAAGCGCCAGTCATGGAATAGGTGCTTACCAAACCCTAGGCGGGAGACCTTTTGTAGGAACTGCTTTGGAATGATGGCATCAGTATCAACGTTCGCTGCATCTAGAGGAACAACTAAGCCTGTGTGTTGTTTAAAGCCTGACATTGGTTTGCTCCTTAGTCTAGTTCACGAATATCTACAAAGTGACCAGCAATTGCTGCTGCCGCTGCCATCGCAGGGCTCACTAGGTGGGTACGGCCATCACGACCTTGGCGGCCTTCAAAGTTACGGTTTGAAGTAGACGCACAACGTTCATGTGGGCCCAAACGGTCATTGTTCATTGCTAGACACATCGAGCAACCTGGTAGGCGCCACTCAAAGCCCGCTTCTTTAAAGATAACGTCCAAGCCTTCCGCTTCTGCTTGCGCTTTTACTTGCTCAGAGCCAGGAACGATCAGCGCTTGAACGTGAGGCGCGACTTTGCGACCTTTCGCTACTTCAGCGGCTGCGCGCATGTCTTCGATACGTGAGTTAGTACAAGAACCAACGAAGACTTTATCGACGTTGTAATCAGACAATGACTTGCCTGCCTCTAGGCCCATGTAAGCCAATGCTTTTTCTGCCGATGCCTTTTCTACTGGGTCGGCAAAGCTTTCTGGTGCTGGGATAGGTTGATCTACCGCGATCACTTGGCCTGGGTTAGTACCCCAAGTGACTTGTGGTTTAATGTCTGCTGCGTTTAGCGTCACGACTGCATCAAACTGAGCATCATCGTCAGTTTTTAATGTCTTCCAGTATTCTACTGCTGCATCAAAGTCGGCACCTTGAGGTGAGAATTTACGGCCTTTGATGTATTCGAACGTGGTTTCATCTGGCGCAATCAAACCGGCTTTCGCACCTAGCTCTATCGCCATGTTACATACGGTCATGCGGCCTTCCATTGAAAGGTCAGTGATCGCTTCACCACAGAATTCAACCACGTAGCCTGTACCGCCAGCTGCTGTAGTTTCACCGATGATTGCTAGCACGATATCTTTCGCCGTGATACCCGGAGCCACTTTGCCTTTTACTTCGATCTTCATCGTTTTGGCGCGCGCTTGTTTTAGCGTTTGAGTTGCTAATACGTGCTCAACTTCTGATGTACCAATACCAAAAGCGAGAGAGCCGAATGCACCGTGTGTAGCCGTGTGCGAGTCACCACAAACAATGGTCATGCCCGGTAGGGTAATACCAAGCTCTGGGCCCATAACATGCACAATACCTTGGTATTTATGGTTGATGTCGTAAAGCGTAACGCCAAACTCTTCACAGTTTTTCGATAGCGTTTCCATCTGGATACGAGCCATCTCACCCGATGCGTTGATGTCTTTGGTGGTTGTCGAAACGTTGTGGTCCATGGTGGCAAAAGTTTTGCTGACCTGACGCACTTTACGACCTTTTTCACGCAAGCCGTCAAATGCTTGCGGAGACGTCACTTCGTGTACCAAGTGACGGTCGATGTACAAGATTGGGTTTTCCCCTTCTGCTGCGACGGCAACGTGTGCGTCGTAGACTTTTTCGTATAATGTTTTGCCCATTGTTTGCTTCCTTTCCTCATCGCCGTTGCCGCAATAACTGCGTTAGCGACACCCGTTTATCCAGTTATTTAGCTTATTTAGCGAACTAAACGCCTTAATATAAATGGGCTTGCTGCCTTGCTATTGCACCAATGACTTAGAGGAAAGCCATTGGTTGACCGAGGATTTAGTATTTATTATGAATCTGTTTTGTATTAAGAGTTTAAAACGTACTCAGCGATCTTATCGCCCATCTCAGACGTCGAAAGTGCTGGGTTGTCACCAGCAAGGTCACCCGTTAGTTCCCCCGCTGATAGCGCTTTTGAAACTGCCGTTTCGATGTCTTGTGCCGCCGTTTCCTCACCTAGGCTATAACGTAGCATCAGTGCCGCAGACAGGATTTGTGCCACAGGGTTAGCGATGTTCTTACCTGCGATATCTGGTGCACTGCCACCTGCTGGCTCGTACAGACCGAATTTGCTTTCGTTTAGACTTGCTGATGGCAACATACCCATAGAGCCTGTGATCATCGCACATTCATCAGAAATGATGTCGCCGAAGATGTTTGAACACAGCATTACGTCGAACTGAGCAGGGTCTTTGATAAGCTGCATAGTCGCGTTATCAATGTACATGTGTGACAACTCGACATCTGGGTAGTCTTTTGCGATTTCTTCGACTACTTCACGCCATAAGATAGAGCTTTGTAGAACGTTCGCTTTGTCGATAGAGCACACTTTCTTGCGACGTAGACGAGCAGAGTCAAAAGCGATTTTTGCAATACGTTCGATCTCAAAGCGGTGGTACACCTCAGTATCAAATGCTTTTTCTGTTGCGCCTTCACCTTCACGACCTTTCGGTTGGCCGAAGTAGATACCACCCGTCAGTTCACGGACTACCACGATGTCAAAGCCGCGACCCGAGATGTCTGCACGTAGCGGTGAGAAATCTTCAAGACCTGAGTGAATTTGCGCTGGACGTAAGTTACAGAACAGTTGGAAGTGTTTGCGTAGTGGAAGTAGGGCACCACGTTCAGGTTGGTCGTTTGGTGGTAAGTGCTCCCACTTAGGGCCGCCAACCGAGCCGAATAGGACTGCATCAGACTCTTCACATGCTTTTATTGTGCTCTCTGGAAGTGGGCAACCGTGATTGTCGATCGCGATACCACCGACATCATGCTCGTCACGCTCAAACGCAATACCATGTTTCTTTTCGATTGCATCCAATACTTTATGTGCCTGCGCCATTACTTCCGGGCCAATGCCGTCACCGGGTAGGACGGCAATTTTGTACGATTTGTCTGTCATGTTAATCCTTTAAGTTTTCTAATTTTGAGCTTAATTATTTCAACGAGCGTGTTCTTTCCTGAGCCGTGTAGCCCGGTTGTTATTACACAGTCGCAATCTTTTTCTGCTTCATTTCTTCGATTTTATCTGCACGATGAATGCTGTTAATAACGTGCAATAATGCTTGGCCGGAAGCCTCAACGATGTCGGTGGAAACACCCGTACCGTGGTATTTGCGACCTTTGTAGTTGGCAATGATGTCTGCTTGACCCAAACCATCTTCACCTTCACCTTTCGCGGTTAGGTCGAATTTATCCAGAACGATGTCGTAGCCTGTCACGCGGTAGATACATTGGTAAAGCGCATCAACTGGGCCATTACCGACCGCTGCTTCACACATTTCTTCATCACCGCATTGCATTTTGATGCTGGTGGTAGCCATTACGCTGCCAGACTGCACGCTTAGGTAGCTCAATTTGTAGAAGTCATCTTCTTCACGCAAGTTCGAGAAGTGCATTAGGGCTTCTAGGTCGTAATCGAACACTTGGCCTTTGCGGTCAGCAAGTTTCAAGAAATCCGCATACAGTGCGTCTAGGTTGTACTCGTCTTCGTTGTAACCCATGGTGTCCATATGGCTCTTCACGGCAGCGCGACCGCTGCGGCTGGTTAGGTTCAGAGCTTGGTTTTTTAGGCCAATAGACTCAGGGGTCATGATTTCGTAGGTATTCTTATTCTTCAACATGCCATCTTGGTGGATGCCTGAAGAGTGGCTAAACGCATTTGCACCCACAATTGCTTTGTTGCTTTGAATAGGCATATTGCATAGCTGGCTCACCAACTTACTGGTGCGGTGAATTTCATCATGCTTAATGCCAGTGTGAACGCCCAAAAACTCTTGACGCGTCTTGATGATCATTGCGATCTCTTCAAGTGAACAGTTACCCGCTCGCTCTCCAATGCCATTGATCGTGCCTTCTATCTGACGTGCGCCAGCTTGAACGGCGGCAATAGAGTTGGCAACTGACATCCCCAAATCGTCGTGACAGTGAACGGAGATGATCGCTTTATCAATGTTCGGAACGCGGTTAAATAGGGTTTCAATAATCCCACCAAACTCACTTGGTACGGTGTAGCCAACGGTATCTGGAATGTTGATTGTACTCGCACCTGCATTGATGGCGGCTTCTACCATGCGACATAGGTTGTCTATAGGAGTACGACCAGCATCTTCACAAGAAAACTCGACATCATCAGTGTAGTTACGTGCATGTTTAACGGCGTTGACTGCCATTTCTAGTACATCGTCGTAGCTGCGGCGTAGTTTGTCTTCTACGTGAATGGTGGAAGTGGCTAAAAATGTGTGGATACGGAATTGGTCGGCCACTTTTAAGGCTTCAGCGGCAGCATCAATGTCTTTCGCAACGGCACGCGAAAGGGCACAAACTCGACTGTTTTTTATGTTTTTTGCGATGGTTTGTACAGACTCGAAATCACCTGGTGAAGAGATTGGGAAGCCAGCTTCGATAACATCAACGCCGAGTCTTTCCAGCGCATAGGCAATCTGCAGTTTTTCTTTAACCGTCAAGCTTGCTGACAACGCTTGCTCGCCATCACGCAATGTGGTGTCGAATATAATGACCTGATCGTTCATGTTTGCTTCCTTCCTGATTTCTGCACTTTCGCGCAAGTGAATCGTTTACTTCCAGTATTTAGATATAAAAAAACCCGCATTCTCATGCGGGTTCTTAGAAATTGGTGTGGTTATTTTTCTTCCACAGCCTACCCGCGCGAACTGGTCACGATCAGGAGGAGGCTAAGCAGGATAGAAAAATGAGCTGACATAGTTGTTAAGCTTTCCACATAATTAAGTTAACAAATTAGTACCGCACTCCATGAAGCGCGTCAACCCTAAAGTCGATTTTTTATTCATATCGGATGAGTCTTTTCGTTTGCTTGAAAAAAATGATGCACTAAGTGAAACGACATGATGCGATAGAAACGTGCTAGAAGAAGTAAGTTCTCATCAAGTTTGCGACGTTTCATTACCAAAACAAGCATCGGGATTGCGACTTGTCACACAAAGGTCCGAATTGTTTGGCAAAAGTTTTGAATGACCATTTATAGTAGTGCAGTTGCACTAGGTAAAAGAAATAAGGGTTAGGGAAAGAATGAGGTTAACAAAACAATTTGGACGTTCAGCCATAGTATTTACTCTGGTCAGCTTGTCGGGTTGTCAGCTGTTTCAATCGCAGACCTATGTGGAAGTGGCTTCCCCCGTTGTTATGAATGATCACTCGCAGAGCGTCATGGTTATCAATGATCAAATGGATCGATTTTTGAGTTATGAGGGACGCGAATCGTTCTTGAATCAGATGCTTGTTGCCCTTGAGTCTGACAGCCGAAATAAGTTTAAAGGTAAAGATCCGGAAACGTATTCTTGGTGGAAGATCCGCGTTCAACCTAGTGAGAAACAGCAAGCGGAAGTTTTCCGACCAACCACTGAAGGTGTCGATACTTCAAACCCAGTAGAGTTTATGGATGTTTCTTACCGCTCTAAGACCACATTAAACCTACGCTCTAAACCGAGTCTTGAAGGGGCAAAGCTTGGCGTATTATCGAAAGGGGAAGTCTTTAATGTGCTAGCAAAAGTGGTTGATCAACCTTGGTTTCTCGTTGAACAGAAAGGAGTGATAAAAGGTTATGTCCATAAGGATTATGCGCGCAGCAATGTGATAAATCGTGACATTTTATCTACTCAGCCTAACCCTTTACTAGAGCCTAACTCGAGTAAAACGGAGCAAACGAGTATAGAGCATGAACTGTCGGGAAACTATACTTGCCGCTCACTGAGCTATGAGCTTACAAAAGATGGCGACATGACGACGGGCTCTTTGCGCGCCTGCCGCAAGAAGAGAAAAGTCTGGTATATAGACACCCCTCAACCGCAACCAGCAAACCCTTCTTAATGTTCTATTTTTATGGTTATGCCCAATAGATAAATTGTTGGGCACACCTTAATTTGGCCTTTGTCATTAATTGTCCAAATTCCCGTCATGCTGTTGTCACCTAAACCTCCTACTTTTCACACAAAGGCGTTGTCAAAGTAAGGAAAGGTCACATGCGAACCATAGAGACAATTACACAGCCAATTGCAACCATTGCTAAGTTTGATTTAGCGCTCTCTAGTGTTTGTCTTAAGCACCGTTTTAATCAACAAGTCGCCAATATCAGCAAAGGAGTCTCCCACAGTGGTGACGGGCATCTTTACTTGGTGTTGGGTTTATTAGCTTGGTATTTAGATAAGGAGCAAGGAGTCTGGTTTTTACTGGCGGGTTTACTTGCTTTTGCTATCGAGCTACCAATTTATTGGACGCTGAAAAATAGTTTTAAGCGTCGTCGCCCTGAAGAGCTTAGTGCACTCCTTCCTGCTTTTATTACTCCCTCCGATCGCTACAGTCTTCCTTCAGGACACACTGCCGCTGCGTTTGTCATGGCGACGCTGATTGACCATTTCTATCCGAGCCTAGGCGTTGCTGCATTCTTTTGGGCAAGTTTAATCGGAACCGCGCGAATCTTATTGGGTGTGCACTTTTTTACCGATGTCATCATTGGTGCACTGCTTGGCAGTCTTTGTGGTGGATTAGCGATTGCGATGTTAGGAGGCTAATTGATGAAAATCTTGTACGGTGTTCAAGGGACAGGAAACGGACATATTGCACGCGCAAGGGCGATGAGTCATGCGTTTAAAGAGCACAATGTTGAGGTCAACTTTTTGTTTTCTGGGCGAGCGCCGGAAAAATACTTTTCAATGGAAGCATTTGGCGATTACCAGACTCGCCGAGGCTTCACCTTTATTACCGAAAAAGGCTCTGTAAACTACGCGAAAACAGCATTGAATAACAATTTGGTGCAGTTTTTCAAAGAAGTTAAGCAACTCGATCTGTCGTCCTACGATCTTATCATTAATGATTTCGAACCTGTGACTGCGTGGGCAGCGAGACAACAAAATAAGCCTTCTATTGGTATTAGCCACCAAAATGCTTTCCGTTATCCGGTGCCACTAAAGGGAGCAAGTTGGTTAGATAAATCCGTCATTGAATACTTTGCGCCTTCTCAACATCACCTTGGTTTGCATTGGCATCATTTTGATCAACCTTTGTTACCACCAATAGTGCATACCGTCGATAGCCAAGCAGAAAACGACGACTTCGTGTTGGTGTATCTGCCGTTCGAATCGATAGAAGATATCTCGGACTTATTGTTCCACTTTAATCAACAAGCGTTTATCTGTTATCACCCGGATGTGATCGAATGTGAGCAGGTAGAAAACATAGAACTGCGCCCTTTATGCCACAGCAACTTCCAGCATCATTTGCATCGCTGTAGTGGTGTCATTGCTAATGGTGGGTTTGAGCTTCCTTCAGAAGCCTTGTCTTTGGGGAAAAAATTGTTACTAAAGCCACTCGCGGGTCAATTCGAGCAGCAGAGCAATGTTGCGACCTTAGAAGATTTAGGGCTTGCGATGTCGATGGAGAGCTTAGACATTTCCGCAGTACGCCAGTGGCTAAAGGAGCAACAAGCCGAAAGTGTGAAATACCCAGATGTTGCTCAGGCTATTGTTCATTGGGTATTGCAAGGTGCATGGGATTCAAAAGCAGAGTTATCCAGACAGCTGTGGGAGCAGGTTGATTTTCCAAGTTACGTGTCGAACATTTAAGTACGTTGTTCAGTACATTGTTCCTTCCATTTTTGACACGATTTTGTTGCAGCCTTTCTGTTTGGAAGGCTGCATTTTTATTCTTCCTCTCTCATTTCTATTCAGTGTGTATTTGCTGATAATTTGACTGATAAGTGCAAAATTCAATCAGAGATATAGCTGTCATCTGTTGTTCTTATTCCAACTAATAACTGAGCTAAATGCATGCTTGTGTTGACCGCCTGTCCTATCAATTTGCTAAATACGTCCTCAAAGAATGCATTTTTACGTGTTTTATAGTTTTTTATGTTTTTATCAAGTCTTTGTTATTTAACAAATAAATACCTAATTGGCTAAAATTTACTGATTAAATATCAATCTAGTTGCGAAACCGCAATCGATTAGTTGATAGTACAGTTCGAGCCGGAAGTATCCGGACGATAAATATAATAAAAAGTTAGGTTATCTATTCGTAAAATGATTCGAATCCAGCCGCCGTCTTTTGTGCGAGATGGGATTCTATTCGTTATGAATTTAATGAACAAAGTTGACGATTACAAAAGAGGCGCACTCAATGTTAGAGAAGAAAGACGCGATGAGCGCAATTGCTAGCTACCGTATGGAAAGCACTTTGCGTGGTGTAGATTTAAACCTACTGACTGTATTTGATGCTGTAATGCAAGAGCAAAATATTACTCGTGCAGCACATAACCTAGGCATGTCTCAGCCGGCGGTAAGTAACGCCGTGGCACGCTTAAAAGTGATGTTTAACGACGAGCTATTCATGCGCCAAGGCCGTGGTATTCAGCCTACGCAACGAGCACGTCAACTGTTTGGCCCTATTCGCCAAGCACTACAGCTGATTCGTAATGAACTTCCTAGCTCTGTATTCCAACCAGAATCTTCGACTCGCTTATTCAAGCTTGCGATTTGCAGCCCTTGCGACATGCGTTTTGCTCCGAAGATCATGGCAAAAGTGAATCAACAAGCACCAAACGTTCAGCTTCACCTAGATGCAGAATTTGACCGTTTGTTGTCTGAGCGTATGCGCTACCAAGAAATTGATTTCGTGATCGACTACGCTCGTTTTGATGAGCAAGGTTTCTCAAGTACTGAAATCTTCAAAGATGAATTAGTGGTTATCGCATCAAAAACACACCCACGCATTCAAGGTGGTGTGACGGCTGAGCAACTGCTTAACGAAAAGCATGCGAAGTTATCGAAAGTGCATGGCCAACGTAGTTTCTCAGAGCAAGCGTACCGTGAACTGGATTGCCAAGCGGCGTATGAAGGTTCTAGTTTAAGCAACCTACTATACGTGGTGGGTCAATCTGAGCTTGTGACTATTGCACCACGTTGGATGGCGGAAAATGCGGTAAACAGCGATCAACTGCAAATTCTTGATTTCCCATTTGCGAACAAAGAAATCAGCGGCTTCTTAAGCTGGCATGAATCAAGTGAAAAAGATAAAGGCCACATTTGGCTACGCGATCAACTGATGATCACTTGTGGTGAAGTCGTTGCCGCAAAATAAGATGACGTTTGGTCTTCTCGATTAGACCATATTGGTAATCATCAATTTTTACAATTCATTGGTCCCCGAGCGATTTTTGTCTCTCGGGGCTTTTTGTTTTCGTAATCAACAATCGAAACAGTAAGTTAAATAGAGTAATCATTCAGCAATTTGAGGTACGTTCGCGACGTATAAGTGATAGTTGTCTCTTATTAGTGATAAGTTTGATACTGGTCAGTTGCGTTTTAGCAAGCCGTGAGTACACTTGTTCGCTCAATTAGCTTACGCCTGTAAGCCAAAAGGTAAGTAAAAGAATGGCCAAGTTAGATTTTCATATCGTTAAACGTATTCGTGAACAAATTGCGAACGGTGGTACACGCGTTGCACTCAAGCATAAAGTGGGTGAGGAGTGGCAAGGTATTACGTGGACGCAATTTGGTCAGCAAGTTGATGCTTTATCACTTGCACTTTTGGCTCAGGGATTAGGAGTCCAAGATAAGATCGGCATTTTCTCGAACAACATGCCGCAATGGACGATCGCTGATATCGCAGCACTGCAATTACGCAGCGTGACAGTACCTATTTACCCAACCAATACTGCCGCCCAGTCGGCGTACATCATTAACAATGCAGACGTCAAAGTTCTGTTTGTTGGTGAACAGCCTCAATTTGATGCAGCAGTGAGCATTTTCGACCAGTGCGAACAGTTAGAGCTCATTGTTGCGATGTCTGATGATATAGAACTTGGCGATCATGATTTCGTTATCTCTTGGCAAGCATTTGTTGCCAAAGGCGACGCTACATATCAAGTTGAATTGGACGCGCGTTTAGATCAGGCAAAAGAAGATGATCTACTCACGCTGATCTACACCTCGGGTACAACAGGCCAGCCAAAAGGCGTTATGTTGGACTACGCAAACATTGCGGCGCAATTGGAAGGGCACGATCAGCGCTTGAGCCTTTCTCAAAGTGACGTGTCATTATGTTTCCTTCCGTTGTCACACGTATTTGAGCGCGCTTGGACCTTTTATGTATTGTACAAAGGGGCGACCAACTGCTATTTGCAAGACACCATGCAAGTACGTGATGCACTGAGCCAGGTGCGACCTACCGTGATGTGTGCCGTACCGCGTTTCTATGAGAAGATCTTCTCTGCGATTCATGAGAAAGTGTCTCGCGCGCCGATTCATCGTAAGATCATGTTTACTTGGGCAGTCAACATGGGCGCAAAAATGGCCGCTTGTCATCAAGAAAAACGTCAGCCATCGCTCTTGCTGCGTAAGTCATACGCTTTGGCGGATAAGTTGGTTCTGAGCAAACTGCGTGCGCTACTTGGCGGGCAAATCAACTTTATGCCTTGTGGTGGTGCAAAGCTGGATGAAACCATCGGTCGATTCTTCCATGCGATTGGTATCAACGTTAAGTTGGGCTACGGCATGACTGAAACCACGGCGACAGTATCGTGTTGGGATGATAAATGTTTTAACCCCGACTCTATTGGTATGTCGATGCCTGGCGCACAGGTTAAGATTGGCGAAAACAACGAGATTCTGGTTCGTGGTCCAATGGTGATGCGTGGCTATTACAAAATGCCAGAAGAGACGGAAAAGACCTTTGATGAGCACGGTTTCCTAAAAACGGGCGACGCTGGTTACATTGATGAAAATGGCAACTTGTTCATCACCGATCGTATCAAAGAGTTGATGAAAACTTCAGGTGGTAAATACATCGCTCCACAAATGATTGAAGGTGCGATTGGTAAAGACCACTTCATCGAGCAAATCGCAGTCATTGCGGATACTCGTAAGTTTGTTTCTGCGCTTATCGTGCCTTGCTATGACTCGCTAGAAGAGTACGCGAAAGAGCTGAATATCAAATATCACGATCGCGTTGAGTTGATTAAGCACCACCAGGTGGTCGAAATGCTTGAGAAGCGTGTGAACGATCTTCAAAAAGAGTTGGCAAAGTTTGAACAAGTGAAGAAGTTTAAATTGTTACCAAGAGCTTTCTCTATGGATGATGGTGAGTTAACGCCAACTCAAAAACTTCGTCGTAAAGTCATCAATGACAAATACCAAGATGAAATTGAAGAAATGTATAAGGAAAAGTCGGATAAAAAGTAACTTAAGCTGACTTAGATTTTATATTGATGAAAAAATCCCCAGTGATGTGATCGCGCATTGCTGGGGATTTTTGTTTGTATTGATTTTTTCTGTTCTGCTCGTCAAATAACGCTATTTCGCACCCTGTAGCTAAAAGCTTATGAAATAATGTTCTTTTTTTAAGCGTTAATTTTTTAGGTTGTACTGTGAAATAGGAGATGTGTGGCTGCTATTCCTACTAACATTCTAATTACTAGTATCTTGTTTAAAAAGTAGACCAATCTCTCATTAGACCCTTTGATAATAAAACGTTACATTTGTTGGGTAACCTTGCGGGATGTTATGACGAACGCAAGACATAGCCGAAAACGTGGAAGTATTTCGATTAGGCTACGAATAAGACCTAGACTATGTAAAACCAGACCAATCCGTTGACCTTACGGTGAGGAAACTGGCTAAGGAGAGCAATTATGACAGCAATGTTGTCAGGCGCAGAGATGGTGGTTCAATCTCTGATAGAAGAGCACGTAGAGCAGATCTTTGGCTACCCTGGTGGGTCTGTTTTGGATATCTACGATGCACTGCATGCCAAAACCGATCAAATCAAACACGTACTTGTAAGGCATGAGCAAGCCGCCACTCATATGGCAGATGGTTACGCTCGAGCTACCGGTAAACCGGGTGTCGTACTTGTGTGCTCGGGGCCGGGCGCGACCAATACCATTACGGGTATTGCAACAGCGTATATGGACTCTATCCCAATGATCGTTATCTCGGGTAACGTACCGAATAGCCTAATTGGTAATGATGCTTTCCAAGAGTGTGACATCGTCGGTGTCTCCCGCCCAGTGGTCAAACACAGCTTTTTAGTAAAAAAAGCGGAAGATATTCCTGAAACAATCAAAAAAGCGTTTTATATCGCGACTACAGGTCGACCTGGTCCAGTTGTGATTGATTTGCCAAAAGATGTGATGAACCCGCAAATCAAACTGCCTTATCAATATCCAGAAACGCTTTCAATGCGCTCTTACAAGCCGACAACGTCGGGCCATAAAGGCCAGATTAAAAAAGCGCTTAAATCGCTATTAGAAGCGAAAAAACCAGTGCTTTATATCGGTGGTGGTGCGGTGATTTCTGGCGCCCATGAACATATTTTAGAGCTTTCCGACAAACTGAACCTACCAGTAGTGAGTACTTTGATGGGCTTGGGGGCATACCCGGGTACACATAAAAACTCACTGGGCATGTTGGGTATGCACGGCACTTACGAAGCTAATATGGCAATGCATGAAGCGGATCTTATTTTTGGTATCGGTGTGCGTTTTGATGACCGTACAACCAACAACCTTGAAAAGTACTGCCCAAACGCAAAAGTGATGCATATTGACATCGATCCGTCATCGATCTCGAAAAACGTGAAAGTGGATTTGCCGATCGTAGGTTCTGCGGAAAAAGTGCTGACAACCATGCTCGGGCTGCTTGCAGAGCAAGGTAGTGGAAATGATCAAGATGCTATCACTGCATGGTGGGATGACATTCAAGTATGGCGTGACCGCAACTGCTTGTCTTATGAAACCTCTCCAGAACGAATCAAGCCACAGCAAGTAATTGAAACGCTGCACAAGCTAACTAATGGTGACGCATATGTGGCGTCTGATGTGGGCCAGCATCAGATGTTTGCGGCGCTGTACTACCCATTCAATAAGCCGCGCCGTTGGATAAACTCTGGTGGTCTTGGCACCATGGGATTTGGTCTTCCGGCTGGCATGGGCGTGAAGTTTGCCATGCCACAAGAAGAGGTCGTGGTTGTGACTGGTGACGGCAGTATTCAGATGAATATTCAAGAATTGTCGACAGCCATGCAATACGACATTCCAGTGAAGATCATCAACCTGAACAACCGATTCTTAGGCATGGTAAAACAGTGGCAAGACATTATTTATCAAGGCCGTCACTCTAATTCTTACATGAGTTCTGTTCCTGACTTTGCAGCGATTGCAGAAGCTTATGGTCACGTCGGTATTCGTATCGAAACGCCTGATCAGCTCGAAGAAGGGCTACAAAAAGCGTTGGATATGAAAGATCGTCTGGTGTTTGTGGACATCAACGTAGACGAAACCGAACACGTATACCCGATGCAAATCAAAGGTGAGGGTATGGATAAAATGTGGCTAAGCAAAACGGAGAGAACTTAATATGAGACACATTATTTCATTGCTATTGGAAAACCAACCAGGTGCGTTGTCTCGTGTTGTTGGTTTGTTCTCTCAACGTGGTTACAACATTGAATCTTTGACGGTGTCACCGACTGATGATGAAACCCTGTCGCGAATGAACATTACCACGACATCTGATGAGATGCAGTTGGAACAAATTCAGAAGCAGTTACACAAATTGATCGATGTGCTGAAAGTGCAAGAAGTCACCGAGTATGAGCACATTGAGCGTGAACTGATGATGGTGAAAGTGAAAGCCAGTGGTTTTGCGCGAGCAGAAGTGAAGCGGACGGCAGACATCTTTCGTGGCCAGATCGTGGATGTCACGGCTTCCCAATACACCGTACAACTTGCGGGTACGAGTGAAAAGCTAGATGCCTTCATTCAAGCGATATCCGAAGTGACCGAAGTTGTCGAAGTTGCTCGTAGTGGTGTCGTTGGCATTGCGCGAGGAGAGCGAGCCCTCAAACCTTAACTCTCTGATTGCATATAGAAAAGCCACTTAATCTAAGTGGCTTTTTTGTTTAGAAAATAACAATTAATGATATAATTGTCGTTTTAGTAAGCATGATAGGCATTAGACGTGTGAAAGTACCTAAGCGAGTCGGCACCTTATTGGCGACAGCACTATTTTTTAGTGCACTCACTGCCGCTTACTACTATCAGAAATATCTGACGTTGTTAGAAAACAATGTTGAGAACACCGCTCAAGAAGCGTTACATCAATTGGCCTATACTGGCCGTGAATACAGCAATATTCAGGATCAAATCGAAACGATCAGTGACCTACTTGGTCACAGCCAAAGTCTGTATGAATATTTGCGCCAACCTAACCGGGTGAACCGTTCCATCTTAGAAGACATGTGGATCTCGGTCGCAATCAATCAAAAGTTGTATAAGCAAATTCGCTTTCTTGATGTTTCTGGTCGAGAAAAAGTGAGGATTAATTATGAGATTGAAACAGGCGCTGCGTTGCCCGCGATCAAATTGCAAAATAAGTCAGAGCGAGATTACTTTCAATTCGCTAAGAACTTAGACGATGGCGAAATCGCTTCGTGGGGGATAGGTTTAGAACGAGAGTATGGCGAGTTAGTCTATCCCTATAGCCCGTCACTGCGCATTTTGATGCCTATTTCGCTTAACGGAAAGCGCGAAGGGTATCTCGTCCTTAATGTTGATATTGACTATTTATCTTCTCGACTCAACTATTCGTCAGTGCTTGATTTCCATATTGAGCTGATTAAAAGTGACGGTTTTTACATTGATAGCCCTAAATCAGCTCGTTTATATGGCCATATAATTCCCGCTCGCTCTCAATTTAATTTTGGCCGGATGTACCCAAACATTTGGCGTAGTTTAAATTCAAAAGATTCGGGCTATGCTTACAATGGTTCGAATTTGGTCGCGTATCGCACCATCCAGTTTGTTTCTAGCGAACCTCTTCATCTGGTTATTGATCTTACCAATGAGCAGTTATTATCCCGAGCTCAGAGGGACATTGATGACTTAATCCAAGAAGCATTTTTTGTTCTAAGTTTGGTGCTCGGCTTCACTTTGCCGACGGCAGCCCTTGCTCTGCATTATCGGCGTCATAGTATGGAATCGAAGTTGGCTCGAGCTGCTCTTGATGGTATGACTGCGGTGATGATCTCGGATGCTTCGCATAGAATCATCATGGTTAATCAAGAGTTTGAAAACATGATGGGTTACTCAACCAAGCATGCCCAAGGTTGGAGTGCACATCATTTAATTCTCTTACCTGAAGATCTCGAAGCAAACCTGAGTATCTGGAAAACACTGAAGAGTGAACACGTATGGGAAGGGGAGATTCGTTGTCGAACTAAGTTTAATCAAGTCTTTACCGCAATAATGCGTATTCAGGCGAATTTAACCAAATCAGGTAAAGTGAGTTATTACATTACGTCGCTGGTGGATATCTCTGGGCAAAAAGAGTTAGAAGAAAAATTACGAAACCTAAGCGAAAAAGATGGCTTGACGGGGTTGTGGAACCGCCGAAAATTTGAAGAGCAATTGGCGCAATATGCGGGGATTATTGAACGCTATCCTGATAGCCCTCCTGCTTGTTTGGCGTTGTTTGATATTGACCATTTTAAGCGTATTAATGACGAGCTAGGCCACGACGAAGGAGACAAGGTGATTTGTAGTGTCGCAGAAACCCTCCTAGAAGAAGTCCGCAGCACAGACTTTGTATCTCGTGTCGGTGGTGAGGAATTTGCAGTGATCATGCCGCATACAACACTAGAAGAGGCTGAAATTGTATTGAACAGGCTACGTGTCGCGGTTCAAATGCGTAGTGATAGAGGCATTACTGTCAGTGCTGGGTATAGTGATTTAACCTCTGATCGTACAAGAACGTATAAATGTGCTGATATTGCTTTGTATGAGTCAAAAAGTGCAGGGCGTAACTGCGTATCGCTGTGTCATAGTTATGATGATATTGCTTAGTGCTTTTACAAAAACGAAAAAACGGGGATAGACCCCCGCTTTTTAGTCTCAGCGTTATTCGCTAGCCAGTATGCGACATTGGTTGTCGATGGCGGCTTCGATACACTGTATTGACTGTCTCAAATAACGCTCTAGATAACCTAAAGCATCCTGACTCTTTTTGTCTAGCGATGCCTTCATCAGCATTTCTTGCTCATCGAGATTACAGTGCCCAGGGCTCCCTGTGCCTAAAATCTGCATCGCGAAGTATTGGTAGCGTTTAATTTGCGTGAGTAGATCGCGGAAAAACCCAAACATATTGACAGAGCCAGCACCTTCAAACAGCGCAGTAAGAAACTGATTTTGGCGCTCTTCCCATTCCCTCCAGCAAAAGCTTTCGCCAGGTTTTACTCGGGATAACTTGTGATAAGCAGTTAGTACATCCAGTTCCCATTTTTCATCGCCAATCGTAATTGCCTTACTGAGTAAGCATGCGGAGACCATTTGCAGGCTTTCGTACAAGTCATGTAACTCATCTTTACATACAGGTGCAACCCAGCAGCCTTTTTGCGGCTCGAGTTTGACGTATTTGCTCCAAGATAATTGCACCAATGCTTCTCGAATGGGTGACGCTCCTACGTTGTACTTCTCTTTGAGTTCGGCAACCACGAGTTTTTGACCTGGTTTAAGCTCGCCATCGAGAATATCCTGACGGATCATTCTTAATACTTTGTCGGTAAGAGTGGGACTAGACACATACACCTCATAGAAACTTTAATCGTGACGATAAAATTAAACAGTACGAAATTCTGATAGAGGTAAATAATACAATTAGCCTATTATGAGAGCAAGAAAGCCATATAAAAAAGGAGGGCATAAGCCCTCCTTCTCAAGAAACTGAAGTGTTAAAAGTTCAGTCTTATAGCACGTGTACAGAAGCTGTGTTCGTAGTACCTGAAGCAACTAGAGCGCCAGAAACCATAACAACGATATCGCCTTTGTTACCTAGACCTGATTCTAGAGCAAGTTCTTTACCCGCTACGTAGAATGCGTCAGTGCTTTCGATTGAATCAACAACTACAGGAGTAACACCTTTAGTTAGAACTAGCTGTGCAGCAGTTTTCTTGTTAGTTGTTAGCGCTAGAATGTTTGCAGTTGGGAAGTACTTACGTACTGAACGTGCAGACTTACCGCCTTCAGTTGCAACAACGATAAGTGGAGCAGCTAGTTTCTCAGCTGTGTCTACTGCACCTTTACATACTGCTTCAGTGATGCGTAGGCGTGGGCTGTCTAGACGAGAACCTAGTTCAGCTTTTAGCGCTGAGTCAGTACGGTTCGCGATTTGAGCCATGATAGTTACCGCTTCAACAGGGTATTTACCTTTCGCCGTTTCACCAGAAAGCATTACTGCGTCAGTACCGTCCATTACCGCGTTAGCAACGTCGCCTGCTTCCGCACGAGTAGGACGTGGGTTGTTGATCATAGAATCAAGCATTTGAGTTGCTGTGATAACCATCTTACGTGCACGGTTACACTTCTCGATCATCATTTTCTGAGCGAAGATTACTTCTTCAGCTGGGATTTCAACACCTAGGTCACCACGTGCAACCATGATGCCGTCAGAAAGATCTAGGATCTCGTCGAAGTTATCAACACCTTCTTGGTTTTCGATCTTAGAGATGATGTGGATGTTCTCGCCGCCGTTTGCAGCAAGTACTTCACGGATTTCTTGAACGTCAGACGCTTTACGGATGAAAGAAGCTGCTACGAAGTCAACGCCTTGCTCACAACCAAACTTAAGGTCGTTCTTATCTTTTTCAGATAGTGCAGGTAGGTTTACAGAAACGCCAGGAAGGTTAACACCTTTGTTTTCGCCTAGTGCACCGTTGTTAAGAACTTTACATTTAACTTCAGTTTCAGTCTTAGAGATAACTTCCATCTCGATTAGACCGTCGTCTACTAGGATAGTGTTACCTACGTTTAGGTCGGCTGCGAAACCAGCGTAAGTTACTGCAACTTTATCTTTGTTACCTACAACTGAAGTGTCAGTTGTGAAAGTGAATTCTTGACCTGCTACTAGATCAACATCGTTACCGCCTTCTAGCTTGATAGTGCGGATTTCTGGACCTTTAGTATCTAGAAGAATTGCTAGTGGTTTGCCAGTAGCTTCCATTACTTTACGGAAGTTCGCGATACGAGTGCCGTGTTCTTCGTAGTCACCGTGAGAGAAGTTAAGGCGCATTACGTTCATGCCTGCGTTAACTAGTTCAGTTAGCTTCTCTACAGATTCTGTTTTAGGGCCAATCGTACATACGATTTTGGTCTTTTTCATGGAAGATACTCTCCGGTAAGTATAGTTACAATTTGAAAGTCGGTTATTTACTCTGAAGTCAGGACGTTTTTGATGACATTTAGTACCTGTCATCCACCGATTTTTCGTCTCATTATTAGAACTTCAGATTCTGAAAGTCTTTCACCAAGTTTAGTCATTTTATGACTAAAAGATCGGCGATTTTGGTTACCTTTTTGTGACTAATCCCACTTTATATGCAGAAAGTTGCAAAAAAATAGCCTTCAATTCTGTAATTTTTTTTCTTTTCGGTGGCGAATTCTACCACTGAATGAATCCAATATCACTGTTTAAGAATTGTCTTAGGACAAGGTTTTATCGAGAAATATTAATTTTTTGGATCGAAATAAATGGACTTGAAAGTTTCGGTTTGACTATAATAAGTTTCACATCGAAACTTAAAGTCAAAACTTAAATGTCGAAACGAAATACTCAATTAAGAAGACACGCCATTTCTAACTTGGTTTCTGAACTAGGAGAAGTCAGCGTTGATGAACTTGCTCAGAAATTCGAAACCTCAGAGGTCACGATTAGAAAGGATTTAGCTTCTTTAGAGAAAAACGGCCAACTTCTACGCCGCTATGGCGGTGCGATTGCTATCCCAAAGGAAGTCATTCACGAAGAATTGGGCGCTAATGTTTCGACTCGAAAGTTAAGCTTAGCAAAAGCAGCAGCATCATTGATTCGCGATCATAATCGCATCGTGATCGACAGTGGCAGCACGACTGCCGCGCTGATTCAACAGTTGAATGACAAACGTGGCTTAGTGGTCATGACCAACTCGTTGCATGTTGCTAACGCCCTAAATGAATTAGAGAGCGAACCGACACTGCTGATGACTGGCGGTACTTGGGATACGCACTCAGAGTCCTTTCAAGGCAAAGTAGCCGAATCTGTATTACGAGCTTACGACTTTGACCAACTATTCATCGGTGCGGATGGCATCGATCTCGAGCGTGGAACCACGACATTTAATGAGTTGGTTGGCTTAAGTAAGGTAATGGCAGAAGCGTCACGTGAAGTGATCGTAATGATAGAGTCCGAAAAAATCGGCCGTAAGATCCCAAACTTAGAGCTCGCTTGGCATCAAGTTGATGTGTTGGTGACCGATGCAGATATCCAAGCAGAGCATAAAGTACAGATTGAACAACATGGCGTGAAAGTCATTTGCGCCTAATGATGTAATCAGTTTCATATTTCACTTCCCTCTGGATAAAGGCCTTTGCTTGCTGCCTCTATTTGAAATCATGGCTAGGGAAGAACAAAACTACAAACGGAGATAAACACATGTGTGGAATCGTAGGTGCAGTAGCACAACGAGATGTTGCAGAAATTTTGGTTGAAGGTCTACGCCGCTTAGAGTACCGCGGTTACGACTCTGCTGGCGTTGCGGTTGTTGATGGCGAATCAAACCTAACGCGCGTTCGTCGCTTGGGTAAAGTACAAGAATTGGCTGATGCAGTAGAAGAAGCAAAAGTGATCGGCGGAACTGGCATTGCGCACACTCGTTGGGCGACGCACGGTGAACCTTCTGAAATCAATGCTCACCCACACATGTCTGGTGATATCGCAGTTGTCCATAACGGCATCATCGAAAACCATGAAGAGCTGCGTGAGCTGCTTCAATCTCGTGGCTACGTGTTTGAATCGCAAACGGATACAGAAGTTATCGCACACATGGTTGAGTGGGAACTTCGTACTTCAGAAACGCTATTAGAAGCGGTACAAAAAACAGCAAAACAACTTGAAGGCGCATACGGCACGGTAGCGTTGGATCGCAAAGATCCTTCACGCATCGTAGTAGCGCGTTCAGGCAGCCCGATCGTGATCGGTTTTGGTGTAGGTGAAAACTTCCTAGCGTCTGACCAACTTGCATTACTTAACGTTACGCGCCGTTTCATGTACCTAGAAGAAGGGGACGTAGCAGAAATTACTCGCCGTGAAGTCACTGTGTTTGATGCAACGGGTGAGCCAGTTGAGCGTGAAATTGTTGAATCTAACGCAGAGCATGATGCAGGTGATAAAGGCCAATACCGTCACTTCATGCAAAAAGAAATCTATGAGCAACCTAAAGCGTTGATCAACACAATGGAAGGTCGTATCACGGCAGACTCTGTTGTGACAGACGCGATCGGTGTGCACGCGGCAGACATTCTAAGCAAAGTAGAACACGTACAAATCGTCGCGTGTGGTACGTCTTACAACGCAGGTATGACAGCGCGTTACTGGTTTGAAGACATTGCTGGCGTTAGCTGTGATGTAGAAATCGCGTCTGAGTTCCGTTACCGCAAGTTTGTGACTCGTCCAAACAGCCTTCTTATTACGTTGTCTCAGTCTGGTGAAACTGCAGATACGTTAGCAGCACTTCGTCTTGCGAAAGAGAAAGGTTATATGGCGGCGATGACCATTTGTAACGTAGCAGGCTCTTCTCTGGTTCGTGAATCAGATTTTGCATTCATGACTCGCGCTGGCGTCGAAATCGGCGTGGCTTCAACCAAAGCGTTCACGACTCAGCTTTCTGCACTACTTATGCTGGTAACAGCACTAGGTAAAGAGCAAGGCCGCATCAGCAAAGAGAAAGAAAAAGAGATTGTTGAAGCGCTGCATGCACTTCCTAAGCAAATCAACGCGGCACTTTCTTTCGAGAAAGAAATTGAAGCACTAGCAACGGATTTTGCAGACAAGCACCACACATTGTTCCTAGGCCGTGGCGAGTTCTACCCAATCGCGATGGAAGCGTCTCTAAAACTGAAAGAGATCTCTTACATCCACGCAGAAGCGTACGCGGCGGGTGAACTAAAACACGGTCCTCTTGCGCTGATTGATGCTGACATGCCTGTTGTTGTGGTTGCACCAAGCAACGACCTACTTGAAAAGCTAAAATCAAACGTTGAGGAAGTACGTGCGCGTGGCGGTCTTCTGTATGTATTCGCAGATGCAGACGCAGGCTTCGAAGGCGATGAAACAATGAAGATCATCACGATGCCTCACGTTAGTGAAATCACGGCGGCGATCTACTACACCATCCCAATGCAATTGCTGTCTTACTACGTAGCACTGATCAAAGGTACGGACGTAGACCAACCACGTAACCTGGCGAAAGCGGTAACGGTTGAGTAATTACGCTTAACAGCAAAAATCCAAGCGGCACATGCGAGAGTATGTGCCGCTTTTTTATTTAAGCCCACTTTAAGGGGGTGAGTTATTGACCCAACTGGTGAGCGGTTAGAATTGCAGAGTAGACATTTTCTGCCGTCACTGGGAATGGCATATTGTGGATGGTTTCTCCCTCGGCCGTTGAGGCTTCGGCGACCTCGCGCAACTTAGCGTGGTTAAGCTCTTTAACGCCCATATCAAATAAGTTGGTTGGTAGACCTACAGAGCGGCAGAATGCAAGAACCGTATTAATCTCTTCCATCGCTGCGTTTTCTAGTACCAGCTGAACTAGTGTGCCGAACGCGACTTTCTCACCATGATAGAGATGATGACACTCTTCAAGCTTAGTTAGGCCGTTATGAATAGCGTGAGCACCCGCTAGACCACTGCTTTCAAAACCGATACCGCTTAGGTATGTATTGGCTTCAATAATGTTTTCTACCGCTTTGGTGCTCACACCATTTTCTACCGCAGCTTTTGCTTTTACACCATCTTCAAGCAAGGTTTCATAGCAAAGTTTCGCAAGCGCTTGTGCTGAACGCGTCGCTAACCCACCAGCCATTGTTGCCTTACCAGAAGTCATGTTGGCACGAGCTTCAAAGTAGGTGGAAAGCGCGTCGCCCATCCCCGATACAAGTAAGCGAACAGGGGCTTTGGCGATGACTGACGTATCCATGATGACCATGTCTGGGTTTTTAGGGATCATCAAATATTCTGCAAATTCACCTTCAGGTGTGTATATCACCGCAAGCGCTGAGGTTGGTGCATCTGTCGAGGCAATGGTAGGAACCACCACGACAGGAATTTTGGTGTAAAACGCAACAGCCTTTGCTGTATCTAACGTTTTACCACCACCAATACCGACAATAACATCGTGTTTTTGAGTGGCACAAATGTCCGTGATGCGTTCAATCTCAACGCGCGAACATTCGCCACCAAAAATGTTCATAGTGAGTGGAAGCTTTTCGTCAGCAAAACTTTGTTTGACGTCATCACCAACCAGGTTAGTCACGAACTCATCGGCAATTACTAACGGACGTTCACCCAATGTTTTCACATAGTGAGCGATAGATGTAAGTACTTGTTCACCTTGGACGTATTTGCTCGGGCTGATAATAATTTTGTCCATAATTCAAACCTTTAACCTTTTTTATGTGTGTTTTGGACTGCAATGAATATCCATTGTAGGGATAAGGTTTATATTAGGTTTGGTGTGGTAAGTGGTGAAGGATATCTCTGGTTTTGTTCCATGCTTTTATGACCTCTGTGTCAAACCGACTGCCAGAAGTAATAAGAATCAGCATGCTTTATGGCGACGATCACTATTCAGGAAAATTTGTCGTTTTTCGTTTCATATTGAAACAATAATGCCGAAGTTTTTGTTTCAATATGAAACGGATTGATTTTTGTTGAGCACGCATTTTCTCTGTTTAAGATGAATTCATACCCTACATAAAAATATAAATGGAATGAGATAGAACGATGAAAAAGTTAATTAACCAAGTTGATGATGTTGTATTGCAGCAAATGGAAGGTCTGGCTTTATCTCGCCCAGAGCTAAAAGCGAACTACGAACCTCGTTACATGTGGCACGAGGAAACACCGGGGCAAGTGGCACTGGTTTCTGGTGGTGGCTGTGGTCATGAACCTTTGCACGCAGGTTTTATTGGTAAAGGCATGCTGACAGGCGCCTGCCCTGGAGAGGTATTTACTTCACCAACGCCAGATCAAATGTACGAATGTGGCAACCAAGTGAATACTGGTGAAGGCGTGCTATTTATCATTAAAAACTACACCGGAGACGTGTTGAACTTTGAAACGGCTGTGGAGCTGCTTCATACCGATGGCATCAAAGTTGGGTCGGTGTTGGTGGATGACGATGTTGCAGTCAAAGACAGCCTGTATACTGCTGGTCGCCGTGGCGTAGCTGGAACGGTATTGGTTGAAAAGTTAGTTGGGGCTGCCGCGAGCAAAGGTTATTCGTTGGAGCAATGTGAAGCACTGGCTCGTCGCGTTAATAATCACTGTCGTTCATTTGGCGTGGCGCTTAATGCTTGTGTTGTACCCGCAGCAGGTAAACCATCTTTTGTTCTGGAAGATGATGAAGTGGAGTTTGGTGTTGGTATCCATGGTGAACCAGGTATCAAGCGAGTGAAATACACCGATGTCGATACGTTAGTGGATGAAATGTTTGCTGAAGTTGCTGAAAACACACCTTATCAGCGCACATTGCGTATTTGGAATCGTGACGAAGGTGAATGGGATGAAGTGGAATCCAGCATTGAGCCTTTCGCCGCTGAACACGACTACATCGTGATGGTGAATGGTATGGGCGGTACGCCAACTTCAGAGCTTTACGGAGTGTACCGCCGTCTGGCTCATAACTGCGAGCAAGCAGGGTTCCGTATCGTGCGTAATATGGTTGGTAACTTCTGTACGTCACTCGATATGGAAGGCGTTTCGATTACGTTGCTGAAGGCAGATAAAGAGATGTTGGAGCTGTTCGATGCTCCTGTCGATACGGCCGCGATCAAGTGGTAAGAGGGGGGAGCAAACATGCAAATTGAAAAACAACATATCGTTCACTGGCTAGAGTTATGTGCAAAAACGTATCAAGAGAATCAAGATTTTCTGACCGACCTTGATCGTGATATTGGTGACGCAGACCATGGTCTCAATATGAACCGTGGCTTTAAAAAAGTTGCTGAAAAACTGCCGCAATTTGCGGACCAAAATATCGGCAGCATTCTCAAGAATACGGGCATGACCTTGCTTTCTAGTGTCGGTGGGGCAAGTGGCCCGCTGTATGGCACGCTGTTTATTCGCACGGCTGCCGCTGTCGGAACCCGAGAGCAACTAACGTTTGAAGAGTTGGTCGATGCACTAAAAAGCGGTGTGGATGGCGTGGTGTCTCGTGGTAAAGCGGAACTGGGTGATAAAACCATGTGTGATGTTTGGTTACCCGTTTTAGTTAGCGTGAAGGCGTCGTTAGAAAATGGCATGAGCGCCGATCACTTACTTAATGAAATGGTTGAGCTAGCAGAAACGAACGCGGTTGCCACGATTGAAATGTTGGCGAAAAAAGGGCGAGCAAGCTATTTAGGTGAACGCAGTATTGGTCACCAAGATCCCGGTGCAACCTCTTCTTTGTTAATGATTAAAGCACTACAGCAGGCAATAGCAGGTAATTAAGATGGTGGGAATTGTAGTTGTATCTCATAGT
This sequence comes from Vibrio sp. OPT41, assembly GCF_015163595.1. Lineage (NCBI taxonomy): Bacteria > Pseudomonadati > Pseudomonadota > Gammaproteobacteria > Vibrionales > Vibrionaceae > Vibrio > Vibrio sp. OPT41. Next base: position 168,122 of record NZ_JADDYH010000016.1, read on the forward strand.
CGTCGACTTGCCGAAGGGGTGGCAGAACTTGCCACCCAAATGACGCAAGGCAAAGCCAAGCTTGCGATTGCTGCTGGGATTGATGATCCAGAGAACCCGATCGGAACCGATGCCATTGCCGTGATGGAAGCGATTGAGCAGGTACAAGATCAACAAGGGGTTGTTGTGTTGATGGATCTTGGCAGCGCGTTGCTTAGCACGGAAATGGCTCTGGACCTGATTGATGATCATGTGAGGGAAAATGTCACCCTTATCTCGGCACCTATTGTTGAAGGAACCATGGCGGCGTCGGTGGCTGCCGCCGCCGGACTGCCTTTATCGACGGTAGTCGAAGAGGCACAGAATGCGTTAAGCGTAAAACAAGAGCACCTTGGTGATCAGCCACTAACATCCGCTGAGATAGCGCCAGTATCAGAGAACTTTGAGCAAGAATGGACATTTGATTGGGTAGTGCAAAATCCGCATGGATTACATGCTCGTCCCGCTGCGGCCATTGTTGGTGCACTCGCGCCTTTTGACTGCCAATTATGGTTGAAAAAAGGCGAGCGCCGTGTGAACGCGAAAAGCTTAAACAGCATTGCGAAACTTGGCGTTCGTAGCCAAGAGACGATCACGCTGTGCGCACTCGGCTCTCAATCCAGTGAAGCAATCAAGGCATTTGAAGCCTTAGCTTATGAGCACTTCGGAGAAAAAGAGGCGGTTGAGCAAGGCATTATCGAACCTGAAGAAAGTTCAGATACTCTGCTCGATGGCATGGCCTCAAATCAGATTGAAGGTGCTGTTGTTGGTATTCGAGTCAATGACGGTATCGCTACTGCTCCTGCTGTCCTTTTTACTCATGAAATGCCAGCAGTGCCTGAACGTGATTTCCAAAGTGAACAAGATGAAATTGAACGGGTTAAGCGTGCGATAGGCGTGGTTGTTCAACATTTGCAGGAGCAAGCGAAGCAGCCGAAAGGGGAAATATTTGCTGCTCATAGCATGATGCTCAGTGACCCAGAATTATGGGCATCGGTCGAGTCGCGAATTCAAACGGGCATGATAGCCGAGCAAGCTTGGGTAGAATCACTGCAAACGTTGGCCGAAGAGTTTCGCCAGGCAGAAAGTCAGTACATGCGGGAACGCGAAGCAGATGTACATGATATCGCACGCCAAGTTATGGTCGAAATGACAGGCGTAACGCCTAATGCCATCGACATTCAGGAACCGAGTATTTTGTTGGCCCGCGACCTGATGCCTTCTGATGTGGCCGGGCTTGATAAATCGAAAGTGCTTGGTATCTGTTTGAGTGAGGGAGGGAAAACCTCTCACAGTGCGATTCTTGCTCGTGCGATGGGGATTCCTGCCATCGTTAAAGCTCAGGGCTGCCTTGATGCTGTGCGTGCTGGTCAAGTGGTGACTATTGATGGCTTCCGAGGGCATTTATGGTTCTCTCCTTCAGATGCCGTACAGCAGGAATTAGAAGCTCAGCAAATTGAGTGGCAAAGCATCCGACAACGTGCATTAGCGAGTGCTCAGCAAGCCGCAGTCACCTGTGATGGTGTCCATATTCCAGTACTCGCCAATATTGGTGGACCGAAAGATATTGATGATGCACTAACATCAGGAGCTGAGGGCGTTGGTCTATTTCGGACTGAGTTTCTATTTCAAAACAGTGATGAGTTGCCAACTGAGGAAGCGCAATACCAAGTGTATCGTGATATTGCCGCCGCACTTGGTGATAAGCCACTTACGATTCGTAGTCTAGATGTTGGCGGTGACAAGCCTTTAGCCGCTTATCCTATGCCAGCAGAAGATAATCCATTTTTAGGTTTGAGAGGGGTGCGGTTGTGTCTTCAACATGAGTCATTGTTTACCGCTCAACTTCGAGCCATTCTGAGAGCCTTTCACGAGCAACCGAATATTCAATTGATGATACCGATGGTGGCTCAGGTTGAAGAAGTGAGAAAAGTAAAAGTGCTGTTGGCGCATCAAGCAAACCAACTCGGCTTGGATGCGACTCATTTGCGCGTTGGTATTATGATTGAGGTGCCAGCCGCGGTGTTGAATGCTGATGCGTTAGCTCGAGAAGTCGACTTTTTCTCTATCGGCACCAATGATTTGACTCAATATGTTATGGCCGCCGATCGAGGTAACGCTGCTGTTGCTGAATTGGTGAACTACTTTGAACCATCGGTACTAAAAGCCATTGAGCTCACGTGTGCAGCAGGCGATCGCGCGGGCATACCGGTTAGTATGTGTGGTGAGATGGCTGGCGATCCAAATGCCACAGAAACATTGCTCCGCGTGGGGTTGCGAAAATTCAGCGCCAGTTCGAGCATGCTACCGGGACTAAAAGCGCAGATTCGTCAGTTGTCTGTCGATGTTTAATCGATACCTTATCGTTAGTACACCTGTACCGGCGTGCTTACGCCGGTTTTACTTTTGTTATAGGAACGCCAATTCACGACTTAATACAGCTTCATTTGCTCCTGCAGCCCAAACTTATTAATTTTTCTCCATAAGGTCGTGCGGCCAATTTGCAATGCTTTCGCCATATCACGCATTTTGCCATCACACTGATTCCAAGCCTGAACAATCGCTCTTCTCTCGGCTTCTTCTAACGTGATTACTGGCGTATTTTCTGCGGTATGGCGAGAATTCAGTTTAATGTCTTCAGGAATATCGTTCAGCTTGATTAAGTTGGAACTGCGGTTAAGCAAAATTCGCTCAGTTCGATTTCTTAATTCGGAGTTATTGCCTGACCAACGAAAATTCATCAACGCTTCCAGTGCGACTGGCTCTATCGAGATCGTCACATTGTGGCGGCGTTCGTAATGGCTGATAAGCTGCTGGACGAGAAATTCAATGTCTTCTTTACGCTTTCGTAGTGGTGGAATATGCAGCTCGTTCGAGGAGATTTCATAATAAAGTTGCCGACCAAATGAGCGCTGAGTGACATACTCGCTGATCTCTGAAGCGGTGCTGGTAATAAGTTGAAAATCTACGGGGATCAATCGCAAACTGTCGCTGCGGCTGACGAGCCCAGTTTTTAACAACTTAAGTAGCACGGCTTGTAAATCGGGCGACAGATATTCCACCTTTTCTAAAAAGAGCGTACCGCCATGGGCGAGCTCAAACTTTGAAGGCATGCCTTGCCCTTCGTCGTACCCCAGGGTTTCTTTGACCAGTTGCTCTGTATTGATGGAGCGGCAGTTGAGCGTAATGAATGGTCCTTCTTTGTAGGCGCTTTCGTTATGAATCGCCATGGCGAGAGTGGCTTTTCCTACGCCTTCTTCACCTGTAATTAGAATCGGTGATTTTGACTTTATGGCCCGTTTTGCCACGGTAATGACATGCTTCATTTTTCGTGAAATGACGGGCAAAGTGCTGAACGTATAGCGCGCACTGCCACCTATTTGTTGTTGAGCAAGTTCGCGAATTTTATCGATAGGGTGCAAGAACAATAAGTGTGTGCCGTCGTTGAGTGGACGCAAGGTGATGATCGCCTCAACAAACTCGCCACGAACCTCTACCGTTGTGAGTTTACGGTTTATGCTCGCACCTGACTCAATACTAGTAAGGACATTCGGTGGGAAGCGCAAAACAGAAAAGACTTCTTTATCCAAGACCTGACTGGCTTCAATGTTTAACAAACGCTCGGACTGGTGATTTACCATGGTGATGCGATTTTCTTCATCCCACGCTAGAAGGCCGTCATCCATGCACTCTAACGTTGCGTTATGCGCACAAGTGAGGCGGTTCATGTTTTCTTGTTCCGACTGAATGTGGATTTGCAAGCTGACTTCTTTCGCGCTCGACGCGATGATGACTAAGTCTTCTTTCTTATAGCTTTCCGCTTTTCTGAAAAGGCATGTTGTACCGCGTAATTTTCCAAATTGGTCAAAAACAGGCGCAGCTACAGAGGCATAAGAGTGCAAGTGGCGATTGAAATGTTCGGCAGCAAAAACTTCACACGGGATATGAGTATTGATACAGAGATTGACTGCATTTGTGCCTATCTTTCCTTCGGAGAGAAAACAGCCTTGTTTTATGCCGAGCGTTTGCATCTCTTGTCGCATAGAGTCGTGCCCGACGGTGGAGAGAATACAGCCGTTGCCATCGGTTACCATCAATAGCAGGTCTTCGTCCCCTAGCATGTCGTAAGTGTCTTCAAGTACGGTCGTGGCGCATTCGATGAGGTGCTCGTTGCGTTTCATCAGAGATGAGAAGGTAAATCCAGAGGCAATATGTGGCTTTGACCAGGTGTAAGGGCTGCATTGCTTTATGCAACGCTCCCACGACTCGAGGACGGGAGTGCGGGAAAATTCTGGAGATACCCAGTGGTGTTTCTGGAAAAACTCCCACTTAGTTTTAGTGTCTTCGATTGAAAGCATGCGATCCCGTTTCAATACTAGCGATAGATTGGTCTGATGTTACAGAGACATCGGAATATGGACTGTGATGGCTTTCACGCACGTTGTATAGAAGAATGTGCAAAAAGAGGGGCGAGTTGAGGAGGCTTCCTTGCCAGTTTTTCGATTAAAAAGGGCTGTCTTTGCCGAGCTCATTGCAAATCTCGACAATGGCAAGTGAGAGCCCTGACTTAATGATTTGTTGTTGACGTTGCAGCTGTAGCTGATAAAACTCAAGGTCGATGTCGTCATCTGGTTCGCTGACTTCCAGTTGCACCATGCCCATTTTCTTCACCAAGTGCAGTTTCTTAATTGGTTCTAGAATATTCGGGTCAGTGAATTCGTAATCTGAAGCGTCACTATTGAGTTGGTTTTTGAGTTTGATGATGTCTTCGATGTCGTGGTAAATGTCATCGGGGAGCACTCCCAAGCCAAACAATAACTTCAAACGAACAGATAGATCGCCCAGCGGTCCAGAGTCTTGTAGCAGCGGACCGACAACCGATTGAACAGCGAAGTTATCTTTACGAAAGATTCTTTGCACCAACCCGTCGATCGAATCGTTAAAAACGTCGACTGCTGCAATGAAAAAGCCTCGTACCGATGGTGCGCTGTTTAATCGCTCAATGATCTCGGTTTCGTTGATGTTATCTGCCATATACTGAATACATTTCTAATTATTAGCTATCCCAACTCTTCAAGCAGAGAAGGACATAGAAGGGGAGCCAAGCTCCCCTAGGTAAATCAAAGTTGGTTGTAAAGTGTCTCGATTTGAGCCACTTCATCACTGTCTTCTGCAAGACCTGTGTATGTCGCTAGCGTCTTCTTCACACCCACTTCTTTTAATGAGGTTTGCAGTTCTACTGCTTGTGGGTCGGTGTCGTTAGTGTACTTCAACGCAGCGGCAATGCCTTTCAAAAGTGTTTTATTTTCAGTGCCATACTCAATTGTACCGAGTAAAGGCTTCACTAATCTATCGTTTGCACCCAATTTTCTAATTGGTTGACGACCTACGCGATCCACCTCATCCACTAAGTATGGGTTGGCAAAGCGTCCTAAAATCTTCTCGATGTAGGCGTTGTGCATGTCACGGTCGAAGCCGTAGCGTTTGATCAGCACTTCACCACTCTCTTGCATCGCCTGTTTTACTTCAGCGTGAATGCTTGGGTCTTCAATTGCTTCACGAATGGTGCGATGGCCTTTCAAGCAACCTAGGTAAGCGGTAATGCAGTGGCCTGTATTGAGAGTGAATAGCTTGCGTTCTACGAATGCCATTAGGTTGTTGGTTCTTTCCATGCCAGCTATGTCAGGGATTTCGCCCTTGAATTGCTGCTCATCCACAATCCATTCGCTAAAACTCTCTACAGTGACTTCTAGTGGGTCATCGTTCGCCGCTTCTGCTGGTGGTACGATGCGGTCCACTGCGGAGTCGACGAAGCCAACTAGCTCGTCTGCTTTCGCGTGTAATGATTCATCCAAATGTTTGTACACTTCACCTTTTAGGTGAGTCGTGCCACGAACCATGTTTTCGCACGCGATGATGTTCAATGGTTTATCGTTACCTGCTGCAAAGCGTTTAGCAATGCCGGTAGCGATGGTTTTTGCAATGATGTCCAGTACGTTAGGGCCAACCGCTGTTGTTACCAAGTCGGTTTTTACAATGCGGTCGATGACATCTTCACTGGCTGAGTTTACCGCGGTGACGTGAGTTACTGTGTCGATTTGGCACTCAGTACCGACCACTTTTACTTTGTATTCTTGCTTGTGACTCAGTTGGTCGACGAGTGGAGCGTCAACGTCTGCAAATGTGACCTCGACTTCTGCATCTGCTAAGAGTTTTCCGATGAAGCCACGACCAATGTTACCTGCGCCAAAATGAACTGCGTTTTTCATAATTCTTACCTACCAATGTCTAAAATGTTGACTTACGAAACTAGGGGGAGGCCAACCGCATAGGGGGTGACAGCTGACCTCATTTGCCTCAGGAGCAAATTAAAGGGGTAATTAAGCCGCTTGTTGACCGCCAAGGATGTTCAGAATCTCTTCCACATCGTTGGTGCTGGTTAGCTTCTCAATTGCCTCCGGCTCATCGAGCGCGTTCGTAATGGTGGTAATCACCTGGATGTGCTCATCGTTCTTAGCGGCAATGCCGATAACCAGTTTCGCTACATCATCGTCGTCTTCAGTAAATTGGATACCCGATGGGTATTGGCAGATTACAATGCCGGTTTTCTTCACGCGGTCTTTCGCTTCTACCGTGCCGTGAGGCACTGCGATAGATTCGCCTAGGTAAGTTGGAACCAATGCTTCACGCTCAAACATCGCGTCTACGTATTCTGGTTCTGCGTAGCCAAGTTCGACCAACTTGTTGCCCGCGAAGCGAATCGCTTCTTCTTTGTTGGCAGCTTTCAAACCTAGGTGAATGTTCTCACGCTGGATTTGGAACACCGACGTTTGCTGTGGCTCGAAGTTGTCGTCGTTTGCTGCCACGAGCGACACTTTTACCATTTGGTCGTCATTGGCTGCGGATTGGTTTTGTGCGGCTAGTAGTTTGGTGACTAGCTGGTTGTACATTTCGCTGTCTAGGAAGTTAGTCAATGAAATGTGGTGTGCGTTTGGAGCATGCTTACGTGCACGATCCGTTAAGTCTTTATGAGTAATCACGATATCTGCACTCTCTGGTAAGCTGTTAATGGCAAGGTTGGTTACGTGGATGTTCAGACCTGCGTCTTGAACCTTTTTGCGTAGCATGCTCGCGCCCATTGCACTCGAGCCCATGCCCGCATCACAAGCGACAATGATGCTTTGTACTGTCGCTAGGTCTACGTCACCTTTGCTTTGGCTGTTTACCACCGCATCGTTTTTAGATGCAGATTTCATGTCTTTCATTTGTGATGTTGCTTTCTCTAGTGCTGCTTCATCACCGTCTTCTTCTGTTGACGTTTGAGTCTTCATTAGCAGTGCTGCTACGGCGAATGACACGCCTGTTGCTGCTGCGATAGACGCTAGAACACCAACGATTGAGCCTTTCTGAGTCATCAACAAGATTGCAAAGATTGAACCTGGTGATGCTGGAGAAACGATACCTGCGTTAAAGATAGTTAGAACGAATACGCCAGTCATACCACCTGCGATAGCCGCAAGGATTAGGCGAGGGTTCATTAGGATGTATGGGAAGTAAATCTCGTGGATACCGCCGAAGAAGTGGATGATTGATGCACCACCTGCAGTTTGACGAGCCGTACCTTTACCAAACACCATGTAAGCTAGCAGGATACCTAGACCAGGACCAGGGTTTGCTTCGATTAGGAAGAAGATCGATTGACCTGTCTCAGACGCTTGTTGGATACCCAGTGGAGAGAAGATACCGTGGTTGATCGCGTTATTTAGGAACAGGATCTTCGCAGGTTCAACGAAGATTGAAGTCAGTGGTAGTAGGTGAGCAGAAACTAGGAAGTTAACGCCAGCCGCCAAGCCACCAGACAGAATTTTTACGAATGGACCGATAAAGATGAAGGCAAGGATCGCACATAGCATGCCGATGATGCCCGCAGAGAAGTTGTTAACCAACATCTCGAAGCCACTTTTTACTTTACCATCGATGTAGTTATCGAATTTCTTGATAGCCCAGCCGCCCATTGGGCCGACCATCATTGCCCCCATAAACATTGGGATGTCTGTGCCGACAATCACACCCATTGTTGTGATTGCACCGACTACCGCACCACGATCGCCGCCAACTAATTTACCACCGGTGTAACCGATAAGTAGTGGCAGCAAGTAGGTAATCATTGGGCCAACCATAGAGGCTAACGTTTCGTTTGGTAGCCATCCAGTTGGGATAAATAGAGCAGTGATAAAGCCCCACGCGATAAACGCGCCGATGTTTGGCATTACCATGTTTGACAGAAAACGACCAAAATTTTGTATCTTGATCTTGGCATCTGGTGATATCATAACAATTCCCCGTTCGATGTTCTGATGAATCTTGTTGTAGTAAACGGTTCGCCAAAACCGTTTGTTTGATTGCTTAGTACCCAATCAATTTACCACACATTTTCCAATTGGAACTGACAACGGGTTTTTCGTGATCTACGCCCGCATTTCTTGGGCTGAGAAACGGTTTTTAAGTGACCAAGTTCAACTTATTAACTTGTAACTTAATAACAAAAAGCCACTTTCAAATCTGTCAATAAAAATCTTAGTGATCAATTCGATCTTCTGACAAATTTAAAATAAAAATACTTTGTGACCTTGATCACTTTTGATTTCTTTTGAAATTCAAATTAAATACCAGTAACGATCAATATCACATTTTGTGCTGGTTTGGTCTGGATGTAAAATGTGATCTAAGTCGATTTTGGTGTTTTGTGAAAGTTTGCGACGGGATTGGCGTGTTCAATGTCATTGCGACTCTTCGATAGAATGTATTTATAAGAGTCTTTTCGGCGTACTTCACGAAGTGCTCTTATCTAATTGATAGAAAAGTAAAAGAGAGTCGCTACACTGCTTTTATTGACTCACAACTCCCTTCTTACTCACTGCGCTTACTTATGGTTGCTATTAGCATGGTAGGTGAGGTATTCATGAGTTTGTTCGCGTCCCATATACCTTGCCAACGTCTTTTCTTGAACATCGCGCAAATCCACCGTAATCAACCCATCTAGCGCGTTATTGAATGCAGGATCGACATTAAAGCACACCAGTTTGCCATTGAGGCTTAAGTACTGACGCAGTAACACGGGCACACCTTTCCCTTCATCGATTCTGGCAATTACGCGTGATAGTAACTGTAAATCTCCCAGAGCAGTAAGCATGCTGGTGTTCCAGTCACGGTGGTGCTCGGGAAGTGGGTTAGAAGGCGTGACGTACTCTGCGCAATTGTTGTCGTAGTGGTGCAGTGTCATTGATTGAGCCAGTAATTGACGTGCAGTATCGCTATAATCGTTGCTAATGCTTACCGGACCAAATAGGTGAGTGTAATCTGGGTTTTGATGAACGAACGTTGCGATGCCTTTCCACAGCAGCAGTAGCGCGCTCATGCTCTTTTGATATTGCTGTGCAATCACTGAGCGCCCCATTTCAATGGATTTACCCATTTGGTCGATAAAGCGTTGGTCATAGTTAAACAACGTTCGTGAATACAGACCTGCTACGCCGCGCTTTTCAATCAGTTGATCAACCAGACCTAAACGATACGCGCCCACCAAGCATTGGTTCTCTCTGTCCCACACAAACAGATGCAGGTAATCATGATCGAAATGGTCAATGTCTATTGCTAGTCCAGTCCCTTCGCCAACTTGTCGGAAATTGAGCTCACGTAGGCGACCAATTTCATGCAGTAGGGAAGGGATACTCTGCGACTCCGTGCAGTAAACATCGAACTCACCACTTGTTAGCAGCTTGGACTCTTTTGGTAAGTTGTTCAGCTCTTCAAGCAATTCGCCTACGGGTAACCCTGCCGCTATTGGAGAGAGCAGTTCTGATGAAGAAGAAGGCTTAACTGATTGGGTTTCACGATTGAGCAAGTAAGTGTTGAGCCGCAAATAGTTCACCACTTGATCATCGTTAAGTGTGTTGAGCTCTTTGAATTTAATCGCTTGGCCAAAAGACAAGTTGATGGTTTGTGCATGTTTGTTCAGTAGTTCCCGCCCGAGCATTAGGGTACGCAAAAGTGGATGGATTTTCCCTGCCATATAGAAGCGTTTCGAGTTCTGACCACTGATGAATACTGGAACTGTCGTTGCTTTGTTTTTGCGGATCAGGCTACTTACGCTTCGACTCCACGCTTTGTCTTCCAAGCGTTGCTGTTTGGCATCGACTAACTGGGAAACCTCACCGGCAGGAAAGACAAGCAATAAGCCGCCACTTGCGAGGTGTTTATTAGCCGCTCTGAGGGCCTTCATATTTGATTTGACGGCGTCTTTGCCTTCAAACACATCGACACCAATGAAGAGCTGATCTAACTCTGGTACGGTTTTCAGGTATTGATTGGCTAGAATTTGGATATCGTCTCGTACCATCAACAAGAGTTCGGCCAAGATGACGCCTTCCACACAACCAAGCGGGTGGTTCGCCACAATGACGGTAGCACCTTGTTTAGGCACTGAGTCGAGTGAACCATGAGCAATGCGATAATCGATACCTAAGATATCTAGCGTGAAGCGGAGAAAAGTTTTGGTATCGGCATTAACGGGGCGTTGGGCGTAGAACTTATCAAGTTGGTTTAAACCGGTTGCCCATTCAGCAACGTTTTCACCAATGCCAAACGGCGTTTTACGAGGGAGACGAAAAGGGGTTGAACTATCCATATTTACCTCAGCGTACAAGTTGCTGATTGGATAGTAGAAATTACAGATGACAGTTAAGAGGCAAAAGCATGAGCCTTTGGTGACAAACCAATGAAGCTTTATTGACTAAAGAAAACGGTATATCACTGTGCTATGAATCAAAACTCGCGTTATGTCTCCCTCTTAAAACAATAGATAGGCTATCTTATCTAGAACAAAGATTAAGCTAAGTTGATATTTATCAGGGGGAAATAATGGAACGAGTTTCCAATAAAGCAGCACTTTGGATTGGGCTAAGTTTGATACTTGGTCTTGGCATCCTTGGCTATTTTATGCAGCAGACGGCGGTGAAATACCGAGCCTATGAAAGAGTCGTGACAGTAAAAGGTTTGTCGGAGCGTGAGTATCCTGCTGATACGGTGATTTGGCCGATTCAATTTACTCTAGCGAGTAATGATATGGGGGCCATGTTTGATGAAATTGACCAGCAAACCCGTTTGATTTTGGACTTTCTAAGTGCCAAAGGGCTTCCTGAAACCAGCGTTTCCCTTTCTTCCCCAGCGGTCATTGACAGAAAAGCACAGCAATATGGGAGCGAGCAAGACATTGAGTATCGTTATTTGGCCTCGCGAACCGTTACGGTTTATAGCCAGAGTGTTGATGTTGTTCGAGCGGCAATCAATGAAATAGGTGAGCTAGGAAAGCAAGGCGTTTTGCTTAACCAAGATCCTTATGCAAATCGTGTTGAGTACAGCTTTACTAAGCTGAATGATGTGAAGCCAAACATGATCGAAGAAGCGACTAAGAATGCGCGTGAAGTGGCTGAGAAATTTGCGAAAGACTCACAGAGTTCACTGGGTAAGATCAAACGTGCAACTCAAGGGCAGTTCTCGATTTATGACCGAGACAGCAACACGCCTTACATTAAGAAAGTACGAGTGGTATCGACGGTTCAATATTACTTATCTGATTAAAGTTGCGCTCATATAGTCAATAGTTGGTCGTTCCATCACCTTCTATTTGTAGAGGTATCTATGCTCTGTGATAGGGAAATCAGTCTTCGATGACGCTATATACAAGTACTTTTTTATAAAACTAAGTTCTTAACTGTGATGAGGGGAGTTTGATGATAGTCAAGCTGGCTTCTTTCTTATGAGCGTAAGTTAGTATGACTTATTGCTAGAAGGAATTAGTATCATGGCATACAAGCACTTTATTAGAGAACTACTGGGTTTAGCGATTGTTGTCTCTGTCGTCTTTGGCGTATTAGGCGTGATGTTAGAGCTCTTCGCACTGACGGCACTTTGGGAGCATCAGCAAACGATAGCCGATGTTTTCTTCCATGAATCTCTCTACTTCATCGTATTTTTAATCCCACCATACTTCCTCTGGAAGTTGATTAACCGTCCTGAATTGGTTTCTGCTGACCAAGCTTATTTGGCAATGAAGTTAGAGGCTGAAAGTCGACAATGAGTCGATTTAGTGAGTAATGAAAAGAAGAGGCTATGAGAAAACATTAGCCTCTTTTCTATCTGATTCGTGGGGCAAAGTATTCGCTGCTTTATTGATTAAAAAGCTGCTTCGATTGTGCCTTTGAAAGTGCGATCGAGATAATCACGAATCGCTTGAGATTGATAAATAGAAACGAATTTTTTATACGCTTCATTATTTTTGTCTGCGTCACGAGTGGCGATGACCATGACTGCTAATGGGGCGTCTTTTGCTTCAAGATAGATACTTTGTTTCTTCGGATCTAAACCAGAAGACATTACGTAGTTCATTGTAATCGCAGCCGCGTCCACATCATCTAATGTTCTTGGTAGCTGAGCGGCATCTACCTCGACAAATTCAAATGATTTTGCGTTTTTTGTGATATCAGTTAGGGCGGCTTTATGGCCAACACCCTGTTTCAGCTCAATTAAACCTGCATCGGCGAGTAGCAACAGACCACGACCACCGTTGGTAGGGTCATTTGGAAGCGCTATACGTGCATTGTTTGGAAGCTCTTGCAGTGAGCGATACTTATTGGAATAAAGCCCCATACGCATAAGAATGGACTGACCAATTGATACTAATTGGGCGTTATGGCTACTGTTGAAGTTGTCTAAAAATGGCTGGTGCTGATAGCTATTAATATCGATGCTACCATCGCTAAGAGCGGCATTAGGTGTCACGTAGTCAGAAAACTCAATGACTTCGACATTCAAACCTTGCTTCGCTGCCTCCTTCGCTACCGCCTCGACTACTTGTGCATGTGGTCCAACTGTCGCGCCCACTTTAATGACAGAGTCATCTTTTTCTCCACAAGCGCTTAAGCCGACTACTGCCGTGAGAATCAAAGCTAGTTTCTTTAAGTGACCAATACTTTTCATTGTAGCTCCATTTTTGCTTTAGACGTCCATACGTTTATATGTCCATACTATCAGAAGTTGTCTGAGGGTCAATGGTTTAAATCACGAGCAGACATTTTGTTTCTATTGCTCGTATAGAAAGCCAGATAATAGTTAAAGAAGAGGGGAAGAAGAAAAGCTATTACGAGGTTAGTGACGAGTTACCGCAACCGAAACTGTACCCAAAGATATAAGATACAAAAAATGCTTATGGAGAAATCCGTAAGCCTTTTTTCGTTCCAGTCCTTTCCATATCTGGTCCGCAATTACTCCCGGTAAGCTCCGGTCCATCAGGTCAGCCGAAACACTTCACGTAGTCACTACAGAGTCACACTTCCTGTCTCAGAGTGATATCCACCATCAGAACCTTCTCTCGTCTGTACAGTACGAATCAGAGCAGATACATACCACTCAACACCAGAATCGAACCCCAGAAAAACTTCGCGCTGGAACCAACAAAAATATAACCAACATCCTGTCCATTAGCTGAAGTTATTAATTTAGATATGGGATGGAAAGCTAGTTCAGCGACGGAAGGGACACCCATGATCCAAAAGCTCTCAGAACTAGCAAATCAGGAAAAACAGCATTCAATGATGACCGATTACCCTCAGTGGTAATCGGTCTGTTATCTAGTAAGTGATTTCGGCCAGCAATCAGTGGCACTCAACCACAGCACCAGAAACAGCAGCTAATCATTGGACTGGTATTCATACTCGAATCGGAAAAACCAACGGCACACTGGATTACAGCGCGGATCTGGTATGAGTTAGGGTGTCAAGTTGGGTTGATGGAATCAGATGGAACTCCCGTCGACGACGACGGCAAACTGGACTGAAAACCTAAATAGGAAATTTACATTAGGGTTCGTGTCCAGCTCGGTATCTAGCCAAAATCACAGCTAAAGACCGGATAGAGACCGGACCGACGACGCCGTCGCCAAAGTTGCTGGAACTACATCATGCAGGAAGTCAGGCGGGATAAGTCTTAGAGTAAGATTACAGGGCCAGTCTGGTGTGACCGACCCAGCGATCTAGGATTTTAGTTAGTAGTAGATGACTCTCTAACAGTTCTTTGGCTAGAGAGTTGAGAAGATTGAGAGGTTACTTTTGATCTGAAAATTTGTTGTTGCCATTGAGGCCAAGCTGCCATTTTCTGCTCAGCCTTCTCCAAGTGTTCGACTAGAGCTCTGTTATCAACTTTTTTCATCATAAGTTCCTGTTAGTTAACATTTTTTATCATTAAAGATTTTGAAATGCTCACTTGTTAATGCTGAGGAAAATTCCTCGCTTGTAATATATTGGATTGGGTTAGGTTTTAGCCTAAGTTTAGCTGATTCTCTACTCCAGTCTACAGTCTCGCCTGAAGATTTTTTGCGCTTTATCTCTCGACCATTACCTAAAGTCATAGAAAAGAAGTTCAAGAAACTTCTTGGTCCAACTCCAACAAATGGCTCAAAGGACACTTTATCTTCACAATAACCTTCTGAAATTGCATCAGAGTGAAACTCAAACGCCTTACTTTTTGCATATGGCTCAACATATACAACTCTCAATACTCCCGCAGCAATTATGTGTTTCGCACAGTTATGACATGGGAAAGTTGTACAATACAGCGTTGTCTCTAAAGTACTATTATTGGTTCTACCACAAGATAAAATAGCCTCCATTTCAGCATGCACGACTCTTCCATACTCTGTGATATCTTTTAGTTTTGTATTTTTTAGTTTTTTGTTTAATTCAGCAGAGCTCTCAAGTTCCAGTTTATCAATGATATCGTCAATGACCTCTTGAATTGCTTTTTTGTTAGCATCATAACCACGCATGTAATCCCTACCGTCATGACTATCTGCTATCCGTGTATTTGAGCTATCTAAGGAAGGCCAGTACAAACCACCTTTAGATCTAGGGACATCATTCGCCCCTGTTGATATGATATTGTTATTTTTGGTTAATACTGCGCCAACTTGTCTTGATAAGTCAGCAGATCGACTAGATGCAGAGAAAGCCATATACATGGCATATTCATCAAACGTGGGAGTAAGAAATGGGTATCCGAATATCAGCTTAAATACGCGCTCCACATCAACCCTATTTTTATTAAGATTTTGATCTTCATCGATAAAAAAATCAGCTAAGTGGAAAGTATCTCTTGTATGCTGCCCATGACCGTTATTTGGTCCTTCATCCTCATCTCTGGAGATAAGTTTCTTTACGACATCGCTATCTTCAGTACTTCTACGTTTATTATCAAGTGATTGAAATCGACTTTCGTAGCTAGCATGAATCCCTATGACAAATAAACTGTTGCCATAAGTCTCTCTCAAAGCAGCAACTTCATCAGGATGTTTCAGTGATCGAATTATCCATGCTTTCTTTTTTAATGGTTGAGGCTCAAGCCCATCTAAAATTTCAGCTCGTCGTTGAGATATTTCGGTAATAGCAGCATATGCTAAAGCTGCATTATCTTCAGTCACATTACGATATTGATTTCCAAGATTCATAAAGTAATTGATAGTTTCAAGCTTTGATAAACCTTCAGGCACAGGTTGAAGTGCCTGCAAAAAACCCGATGAAACTCGAATGACTTCGGGTTTAAAGTCGTACAACTCTAGTTCATCTGACATTAAGTTAATGAATCGACTCAGGTCTGTTCCAACGGCTGAAACTAAAGCTATAACTATTTCTGAAAAGCTTTCTTCCTCTGCCTCTAATCCATCATTAGCATGTATTTTGTTTTTATCACTCATAAACGACATTCAATCAAATAAGCAAATGCATCAATGTACATAATGATAAAAAATACAAGCAGTGCAAATATTAACCTTTAAAATGTTATGTATATCTTATTTAGCTTGAAGTTTGGACTTAAGTAGCCCCCTAATAGGCTACTTAAGATAATTACTTATTCACACCTCCAACCAACTCAGCCACATTAGCACTTACCTCCCTCAGTCTACTCGAAGCTAAATGAGCATACCTAGTGCTGGTCTGTGGACTCTGATGCCCCAATAAATGCTGAACATCATAGAGCGTGGCATTACCTGAATTGATCAGTATCGATGCGAAGCTGTGCCTCAAGTCATGAATTCGGAAGTTGTCTGTAATCCCGGCAGCTTTCTTGATTCGAGCAAATGCCTTCTTCGGATGAGCGATAGGTCTACCGGGTGCATCTCCGGCAAAGATATAGGGGTTCTTCGGTTGTTGAAATCGTCGTTGATCATGGATGACCTCCTTAGCTAGGTGGTTGAGTAGGACCGTTCTAGACAATCCCGACTTAGTGTGTGGTAGAAATAGGCTCCAATTGCCGTCGTCGTCGACAGTAAGGCACTCCCATTTTGAGCCAGTTATTTCACCTATGCGCATCCCTGTTAGTAGCGCAAATTTCAATGCGTTGGCTTGAGTTCGATTCGGTTCTTCGTTACATGCCTTGATGAAGCTGGAAACCTCTGCACGTGAGAGAAATCTTTGCCTTACGTTGTTTTCCTTGAGCTTCCGTATGTACTGACCGGGATTAGAATCGACATAGCCCCATTCCATTGCCAGTCTGAACATACGAAGGATCAAAGAGCGTAGACGGTTGACCGTTGCAGGTTTCCTACCTTCTAGTAACCCGTCCAACAATTTCTGAATATCTTGCTGACCAATATCAGTAAGAGGTTTCTTACCCCATTTCGGATAGAAATGGAGCTTGAGACTACCTGCATCACTTTTGGCGGTGAGCTTATTCATCATGGCGTAGGGTAAGTAGTGCAGCTCCGCAAATTCTTGAAAAGTGAGCACGTTACGCTTCTCATCACGAATCGCCTTGGGATCATTGCCTAGAGCAATTTCCCGTTTATGGTCATTGGCAATCTGACGAGCAGTGTTGATGTCTAGCGCTGGATGTTCGCCTAGTTGTATAGATTTTTTGACCCGATTGTAGGTGTACCTAAAGAGGAAACGCTTCCTCCCCTGACGGTTGACGATTAATTTTAAACCGCTACACAACTCGTCCGTGTATTCCGTTTCCTTACTTTTGCTCGTCGTCGGCGTCGGTGGTAGTGAGTCGAGTTGGCGCTTATTGAATTTGAATTTTCGGGATTGCATCGCTGCCTCCTTAGTCATTCTCGATGGAGAAATATTGGCGTAATTCGGTGAGCAGTGTCTTAGGTATCAGTAGGTAGATACCCTTACCAGAGTCCTCGACAATGCTCAGGGTGAGTGTTGCTCCGTAGTCCAGATCGTCTTCGAATTCGGTGTAGGTAAGTGCTCGTTTTAGCATTTCGATATCGTCGACGACGACGGTAGAGAGCTCGGATTTTGATGTGAGAAACCAGAGTTCACATTGCAGCACATCCCATGCCTGTTGGGTTTCTGCTGTATCGTGAAATGGTTCGGTGAGTATGGATTTGATTTGTTCTTGTAAGGTGGTGGTGATTGGTAGGGTTGTGATTTGTTGAAGATTAGTTAGCTTAATCATATTGAACTCCATGATTATCAGTATCATAGTGTTAATATGTGTTTGAACTATTTGATGGTTCGGCGAACATTGCTATGCAAGGAAGATTAATGGATAACATTATTCTAGTGAGAAGTCCTGAATGCTTAACAGAAGACGATTGGATTGGTTATGGTTGGCAGCGAGTTAATTTCTCTGCTTTTAAATCAGCTACAGAAGTAATTGATGAGCTACTTAGAGAGTACGGTTCAATTGGTCGAAAACGGAACCAAATAACTCGTTTCTTTAATATAAAGAAAGGCGACATAATAGTCGTGCCAGTCTCTAAGCATATCGTTATCGGTCATGCATCCGATGTAAAAAAGTATGAGAAAGGGATTAGTTACGGAGAAAACAGGGTAAAGGTTTCTTTTCTAAGAGACTCCACTGGAAAGATCATAAAAATCCCACGCAACCAATTATCTCAAGGTCTTTCCAGCCGCTTAAAAATTAGAATGGCAGTCGGTCCCCTCACGGAATTTGGGGATGAAATTCTGTCATTACTTCAGCAGATAGAAAAAGATGGTGGTGTTTCATTTAACTCTCGATTTCTTGAATCAGAAGAGCTGGCAACTCATACATTTAAAGAACAGCTATTAAATAATATCCAACAGGGCAGAACTAACTTAGAAAGCGGTGGGTATGGATTAGAAAAGTTGGTTTTAGAATTGCTCAAGATCGAAGGTTATCAAGGTAAGATTTTAGCTAAGAATCAATCGAGTGATATATCTGACGCCGATATTGAAGCATCTCGCTCTGATACTTTTACATCGACTAGGCTAACTATACAAGTTAAGCACCACGATGGTCATACAAGTATTCATGGCGTAGAGCAACTTAGTGGGCTAGACGATGATGAATCTCAAAAGTGGTTAATTACAACGGGTGTGCTTTCGGAGCAAGCAATAAGTGAAGCACAAGATCGTGGTATTTATGTGATGGACGGCAGGGGATTTATTGACTGGCTGTACGAACACATACCTAGTTTATCTCCTGTAACTAAAAGTAAGCTGTATATTTCAGATGTTCCATCGATAACTGCGCTCTAACTAAAATCCTAGATCGCTGGGTCGGTCACACCAGACTGGCCCTGTAATCTTACTCTAAGACTTATCCCGCCTGACTTCCTGCATGATGTAGTTCCAGCAACTTTGGCGACGGCGTCGTCGGTCCGGTCTCTATCCGGTCTTTAGCTGTGATTTTGGCTAGATACCGAGCTGGACACGAACCCTAATGTAAATTTCCTATTTAGGTTTTCAGTCCAGTTTGCCGTCGTCGGTAGCTACGACGGTAGTTCCATCTGATTGCACCAACCCAACTCTTAGCCCTAACTCATACCAGATCCGCGCTGTAATCCAGTGTGCCGTTGGTTTTTCCGATTCGAGTATGAATACCAGTCCAATGATTAGCTGCTGTTTCTGGTGCTGTGGTTGAGTGCCACTGATTGCTGGCCGAAATCACTTACTAGATAACAGACCGATTACCACTGAGGGTAATCGGTCATCATTGAATGCTGTTTTTCCTGATTTGCTAGTTCTGAGAGCTTTTGGATCATGGGTGTCCCTTCCGTCGCTGAACTAGCTTTCCATCCCATATCTAAATTAATAACCTCAGCTAATGGACAGGATGTTGGTTATATTTTTGTTGGTTCCAGCGCGAAGTTTTTCTGGGGTTCCGGTCTGATGTTGAGTGGTATGTATCTGCTCTGATTCGCGTTGTACAGACGAGAGAGGTTCTGATGGTGGATATCACTCTGACAGAGGAAGTGTGACTCTGTGGTGACTACGTGGCGTGTTTCGGCTGACCTAATGGACCAGAGCGTACAGGAAGTAATTGCGGACCGGATATGGAAAGGACTAGAACGAAAAAAGGCCCGTAGATTTCTTTACGAGCCTTCTGAATATGGTGGCCCCTCGCAGACTTGAACTGCGGACCAATCGATTATGAGTCGTGATAATATTTGTTTTATCAAATTCCATGTTATCTCAAATTGTGTTTAAATTATTGATAAATAGTGAGTTGTTTGACTTGCCTTATCTTGTGATATCTCACAAACTGTCATTAAGAGACCTCCTAACTACACCCACAACTACACCCAATTTAACTTTGGGTGTAGTTGCGCAACAAAGGAACTGTTATGGCAATTACGCAAAAAGAAATTGTGGGTTTAAAGCCTAAAAGTAATGCGTATTACGTTTGGGATGATGACCGAACTAAAGGCGCTGGACGTCTTGGAGTGAAGGTGTTTGCTAGTGGAAATAAAGGGTTTGTCTTTCGCTACTACCGCGAGGGTAAACGTCTCTTTATTCAGTTAGGGCGATTTCCGGCGCTCAGTCTTGTTGATGCGCGGAAAGAGGCGCATAAACTGGGCTTAATGTTAAAGCAGGGATTCGATCCTAAATTTGAATTAGCCAACGCAGAGAAAAAGCGTGAAGTAGCTCGAAGAGAGGAGGAGAGCAAGGGAAGCTTAGAGTTGCTGTTTCAAAGTTATGTAAACCAAATGAAAAAAGAGGGGAAGCGGACTTATCAAAACGTTTATCGGTCACTGGAGAAAGAGGTTTATCCATTTATCTCCAAAGAAACAAAGGCTTGTGATGTGACGACGTCTAATATCGTTACGATATTAGCTCACATGATACAACGTGGTGCCGCTACACAAAGCAATCGAGTCAGAAGCTACCTTCATGCCGCATTTAATTATGGCCTTTCACATGACAATGATCCTGCGAATTACTTGAGAGACGCTAAGTTTGGTCTCCTCCTTAACCCAGTATCTTCTATACCAAAACAAAAAGATGCAGAGCGAGTAGGGGAGCGCTATCTAACGTTCACGGAATTACATCAGTTTATGCATGATATTGAATTTGATATAGAAGGAGTTCGAGCCTCAGAAATGATGCGATGCCTTATTCTTCTTTGTATTCATACTGGTGGACAAAGACCTTATGAGATTGCAGCATCAAAATGGACGGCAATCAATTGGGATGAACGAACGTTACTTATCACTCCTGACCTTTCGAAAAACAAGCGTAGCCATTTGGTCCCTTTGACTGAATCAGCGATGTCTATCTTAGAAAGGCTCAGAGAAAGCAACTCAGCTAGTCCATTTATCTTCCCTCATCATAAAGATGACAATGACCACGTTCGCTTAGATTCATTGAGTCAAACCATTGCTCGTTATCGAGATGATCACCCACACTTTGAGCATTTCATCCCCAGGGATTTGCGCCGTACGTGTAAAACCTTGATGGGAGAGCTGGGTGTAAGTAAAGCATTGAGAGATAGGCTACAGAACCATGCACTGAATGATGTGAGCTCAAAACATTACGATAGATACGAGTATCTAAGTGAGAAAAGGCATGCCCTTGAGCTATGGGAGACGAAGCTATTGAGAGTGGAAGACACGGGATCAAATGTAGTTAGTCTTTGGTGAAGGTGGATTGACGTTCGCAGTGCGAACGCTGCATTACTTTTTATTTATTGTTGATGCATCGAAAGTAGTAAGTGACACATTGCGATCTCATTCTTATTTGATTTGCCCGTGATATTTTCTAACTCGAAATTGCCCCATTTGTTTGCTAGCGATTATTGCTTAGGTGGTGGTCTTAGGCTAGTGAAGACGGCATAGAGTCAGAGTTACTGTGTAAGTAAAAAAAATGCCCACAAAAATATGGGCGTCTTTATTTAAATCATAACCGAAAGTTTAACACTGGTTCCACTAGGTTTTCTGTTTACTGGCTTTTCTTCATAGTCGGAAGATACTCGCCAAACAGGCAATTTTTCATTAAATTCAATAGCAATAAGAACGCTAATGGCTGTTAGAATTTTAGGTCCTAACGGGGCTATAAGAGGTGTCGCAAACGAAGAGGTCGCACTTACTAGGTCTCTCATATCAATGTATGTGTTATAAGGTTGATCTAATCTGTAATGGACAATTCTCGAACTAGGGATCTCATTTAAGAATGCCTGATTATTTTTAACAACTAAATCGTCAAATTTTTTGTCAACACCAATTGGGACTAAAGCAAAATTGAACTCTGGCTCAAGATAAGTTGCTAATCCAAGAGCTTTGCCGTCTTCATAACCTAAACCTAAGATTAACGCTGTTGGTTTATTTAGATCCCCTATAGTGCCAGATAGTTCAGGTATAATATCTCCCACTTTTTTTATTGGAGATAGCCCATCAGGTGCAGAAACGAACTTCGATATTTCATAAGATATAGTTAAGATAGAGCTTTTAGGCAGGCTTTTCACCAAAATATATAATAGTGCAGCAAGTCTTGATCTGGAAAAAACTGTGATATCTATTAATACATTGATAGGTTTATTTTTTTCACCAATCTTTTCTTTAAGCCATTCATTCAAATATGATTTAACATCCTTATCATTTCCTTCAAAGACATTGCTATGCCCTGACACATACTTATCTTTATTAGCTTTATAATGAAGAATCTCAGTATGTGTCAGGTAACCCAAAGCTAAGACTTCACCAAGTAAGTCTTTTTCTTGGTTATATTTACTTGACGCTCGTTCTTCGTAACCTAATCCTAATATTGATAAGTCATACGGTCCATTAAAGCTATCACTTAGTATTTTCATTCAAGCTCCAAAGAGTATTGTTGATAGTTAGTAAAACCTAGTAAGTCAACGATTTTCAATCTAGTCGATTTAAGCTTAGTTTGTTCTATTAGATCTACGATATCTATCTCACTTTGCTTAGTCATTAACAGGTCATAATGATGTGAGAAGATATAAGATAATCTGCAGCGTTTACTAGAGTTTAAATCATTTAACGAACCTATCTCAGTATCGATTGGTACAAGTGCGCCAGCATTAAGTGCATATCCTATTATTTCATTGAGTTCATCACTTATTTTGTTTTTGATTGCTATTGAACCTTTAGGTTGGGTTTTAAACTGTGGTCCATGAATTTCGTCTCTAAAAAATAGTGCGATCTCTGATATTAAATCATATATATTGTTAAATTTATCGTCTCCGGAATCTACTGCAATTGTGCCTAGTAACGAACGGTAGTCATGAAAGTATTCTTGTAAGCTTATTAATTGCTGATTTAAACTTATTTTCCCATCTTTAGCATGATTAATAAATTTATTCATTAAACCGATAAGCATTCTAGGATTATACTCGACCGATTTACATATGTTTTCAAACCCACCATAGTAGTCGGCAGGTCTTCTTCGTGCATGTTTTTTACCATCTTTACTACGTTTAAAGTTCCGTAGATGCACAATAAATTTTATTTTTCTAAGTTGGCTATTCTGATTAGTATAGATATCAGACTTGAAACCTCTTTCAATAAGATAGTTATTGAAGGAAGGGTCCTTCGCTGACAAATCGTTAAAATCTTTGTCGATATTTATATCTTTAGGTTCTTCAAAGTAATGCTCAATATTGTTATAGAGCCCTTTTCTTTGAAATAGAGCGGTACATAGTGAATTAGCGAAGTTATTACCCCCATTGTCACTTAGACCTGTTAGGTCAATCAATTCTATATCTTGAGCTTTCATGGCACTATCGGTGTCATCAGTTATAGAGACACCTTTGTGATAAGGTGATAGAGCAAGTTTGAATATAATATCCCTATGCCCACCACGCATTTCGTTTACCAGTGGTTTGATTATCTGGTTTGGTGCAAGTTCCAACTCGTCAAATAAAAACGCCCATTTTCCACTTTTTTCTTCAAAGTATGTGTTAACGATAGCAACAACACTTTCTAGATTACTTATTAAATCAAAGTGACCTACTTCTTGGACATCAACATCATCGTTGGATATAAGGTTGTTTACGGTATTGGATATAAGTTGTTTTTTTAAGATGACTTCTGTTAAAAGACTTTTTAAAGAATTTATTCTTGGTTCAACATTTAGGATGTTTTTTAGGCTGTGAACTAGCTCTACTTCAGATTCTTTAGTAAATTCCACGTTCTTAAAATTGTTAGTTTTCTTTATTGTTCTGCTGCATCTGTAATTAACTACAGAGAGGAGGTTTTCAAAAACGTGATAAGAAAATAATTGTTCCAAAAGAATAATTGCGGTGTCATATCGTAATTTTTCTTTCTTTGATATTTCATCACCTTTTAATTTATTTTCAATTTTTTGATATTGTGTTTTCCAATAACGGTCTGTGGGTATAAATACACCTGAATAATTGATGGTCTTTCTATATTCACTTGCTTTTTCTGATTTCCATAGCTCAAGAGATTCAATGTCCAACATTCTCATGAGCGTTGTTTTACCACTGCCTCTAGGTCCGATCATAATACAGTGGTTTGGACAGGCTAATTTGTCATAAAATTCATTTGTGATAAAAGTTTCGCAGAGATCCTCGGTGGTTGATGTTTTTGCGTTGAAAGAATCGCTGACACTTGGGATTCTATTTAGCATCGGCTGGCCCTACCTGTAAAATGAACTGGTTTGCTTCATCAATGTCAGAAACTAGTGAATTTTTTTCTAACCTACTCTTAAATTTTTTGAACTCTGCAGGCAAAAAATATCGGAGTTCGTCGTTTATATCTTTTATGTCAGTTTCTTCTAAAAATGCTTCATTTTTTAAAAGAGCTTTTATTCTATTAATCAATGTTCGTGAATTGATATTTGAACCAAGTCCACTTTTAGCTGGCATATTGGTGGAAGCTGAAGGCTTCCAGCCGCTGCCAACAGAGAACTGATGCGTTTCAAATGTACCAATAACTCGTTCGTTTTCAGAAGTTTTTGTTATGTCAATATCGATTGAATAAAATTGATTATCTATGAGGTCTGCG
Organism: Vibrio sp. OPT41; assembly: GCF_015163595.1. Lineage (NCBI taxonomy): Bacteria > Pseudomonadati > Pseudomonadota > Gammaproteobacteria > Vibrionales > Vibrionaceae > Vibrio > Vibrio sp. OPT41. Next base: position 192,456 of record NZ_JADDYH010000016.1, read on the forward strand.
TATTTTGCAGATGCACTGCCTGCCGAAAAGACTATTGGTGGATCTTCACCTTCACTTGAAGCTTTTGAAATACAGGAATAATGCTTGTGACCATGTAAAATTAGCCATGGACCTTGATCTACTTTCTGCAATGAGTTGAGTAGCTTTTGTCCGCCGCTCATTTGTTGACCGTCATAATCATCATGTGCATGTTCCATTCTTTGTGGATGATGGTGGCAGATAAGAATGTTTATTGCTTTGGGGCTTGATTGGTTGGCAAGTCTTTTCTCTATTTGGTCGACTGTTTCGAGAGCCACTCTGCCATGATGTGATTCATTACTAAAGCCATGATAAGCGCTTGTATTTAGTAAAACTAAGTTTGACTGGGGGTCACTATCGTCTAAAACCCAGTTCCATGCCCAAAAGTGTGTATTCTTTTCATGACAATTAAACGGGAAAGGTGGTTCACAAAACTGCAATTGATGTTTTGGAGAAAAACCATCTGGGTCACTAAGGTCTGGTCTTGACTGATGGTCATGATTACCTGGTACACATACTAATTTTGCATTGGGTAACGTGCGACTCAAATTGTTAAGAAACGTCCACCCAGCCAAGAAAGATGCTTTAGATCCTTTGTTAGCAATATCCCCGCAGCAGACTATTAAGTCATACTTGATGTTAAGTGTGCTGATGTAACTTATAAGTGCGTTACCCCATTCACCATTTCCATTCTGATCAAGGTGAAGCCTTGAGTTGCTTAGATTTTGGCTGTCATTTTCTAAAACGGCATGTAAATCTGATAGAAGTAAAATTTTCATATAATCTGTCAAATAATAAATTTTTAATCGTTCGCTACATTATTGGTGTCTACAGCCTACAAATTCGATTTTGATATTACTAAATCAACCCGACTCACAACCTTCACATCACCCTCATCAATAGTAATCATCGTTCCATTAAAACTGATAGCTAGTTTTTTTACCCAGAATACGTTGGATTTCGTTTAGGGAGAGGGGCGTCCATATCTACTAGGTAGGTTCCGGCTACGGCTTGCTGTGAACTCTTATACATGATAAAGGTAGAGTCACCGTCATAGATTGCGATAGCACTCTCAATAGCTGTTTCTTATAAAAGTGCTTTATCGAATGTGAGAGTTCGTAATTTCGTTAGTTCGCCATTGAGAATTTTAAATACGTCAATATCATAAGATATTTCTCTTCTAGACTTTCGAACTGCTCTTCAGTCATTTGCCTATTCGGAAGTGGCTCACCTTCTACAAGCGTTTCACATAGTCTTTCGGTCACATTTTTACCACCTTCATAATCAAAAGGCAGTAATTGCTACTGTTTTTCTAGCATATACGATCAGTAATTCTCGCATTCAGACGTTTAGACCGGCAGCTCTATGAGCCAATATTAAACATTCAATAGCTTACTAGGATAGCACCATGCTTTCATATCAAATAGTAATAAATATGCCTTTTATGACCTATGAACAGTATTTGCAGCTTTTGGGCATGCCGAAACGCACCATCATGGGGGGGCAGAAGGCAAACTTCCGCTTAAAATCAAAAATAGAGCTAAAGAAACACCCATGATCAATATGTGATAAAGCCTGATACTCATAGCCAAGCCAAAAATGGCTGGTCGTTGATGATTAAGTCGTAAGTAGTCGAATGAGAATTCGAAGGTATAGCCTTATCCGCTTTTAAAAACTGTTCTACTGAATTGTAGTTGGTGACTGGTTTCGGCCTACCGATTAGAGGTTTTGCTATATCTCTGGTAATCCGTCAAATGACAGTTTAGTTAAACCCGTAAAACAGTTTTGTCCACAAATTGGTTTCACTCTTTATTGCGAGGACTTTTGACGCCAATTTTTATCTTTTGTTCGCACTGCGAACATCTTCTTTTGGTTACAACTTCTTTATCAAGATCAATTAAAGCAATCGACCTCCTAAAACCGCTCCCTCCTTTTTTTTCCAAGATACTAACTCCTGTCACTTGATGAGATAAGGAGAAAGTTGATGACACATAACCGAATCATGTCCTTGAAAGAGGTATCAGAAGCCTTAGGGCGAACTCCCAAAACTATTTGGCGATGGTGGGCAAAAGAGAAAACATTTCCGAAACCCATTCTGATCAATGGACGCTGCCTTGGGTGGCGAGAGTCTGAGCTAGATAACTGGATGGAGAGTCAAGGGGGGAAAAGTGACAGCAGCAAGTGATAAAAGTCAGCCGAGCGAGTCTCAACTCGATTTTCCAGACAAGAAAAAAGAAGGGTTTAAGAAGCTTATTCTCAATACAGATGACAACCTGAGGGTACTGTTAGATCACAAAGGATACGTCCCTTACTTAAATGCGATGAACACTGAGATAGAAGTGCTCCATAACGGTAAGGTTATGCAATATGAGGTGTTAATGAGTAAGCTGATAAGCGACTGTGCAAGATTCGATGTACCAAAAGCAGCAATTGGTGATCATCTACATGTTTTGGCAAAGGAGCGTTCATATCACCCTATTGTTTTGCATCTGGCTGACTCTGAATGGGATGGCGTCGAACGAGTGAAGAAAGTTATTGGGTGCATCCGTTCTAAGAAACCTGAAGTTACGGAGCTAATTATGCGGAGGTGGCTTGTAGGTTGTATTGCGGCGCTATACGAGCCTCGGTTTAGCAGTAAGTTAGTTCCAGTGCTTCAGAGTAAGCAGTCTTTTAGAAAAACCGCTTTCTTATCAAGAATAGGTGACATCGTACAAGGGGCATTTCTTGGAGGTCGGGCATTAGATCCCCGCTGCAAAGATAGCGTGTTACCTATTATTAAGTCATGGATTGTTGAACTCGGTGAACTGGAGTCCTCAACAAAGCACAGTCAAGGTCAGCTGAAAGCCTTTATATCCCAAGAGGCAGACACAATCAGGTTGCCCTATGCGCGTACCGACCTCAAAAAACCGAGGCAAACGCTTTTGATAGCGACGGTAAACGGCCAAGACTTCTTGAAGGACAGAACGGGTAATACTCGGTTTGGTGTGATTGAGCTCAATGAACCCATTGATATGACTACTGTGAATCGGATTCTCGGGTGGCAATACAACGGAACTGGCAGCCTTCGCCAAGAAGAGCCCGAGTCATTGCGGCAGTTTTGGTTGGAGGTCAAGCACATGTATGAAGCTGGTGAGCCTTGGGTACTGTCAATGGACGAGCAGGCTCTGGTTGAGACGGTATCTGATAAATATTTGGATAAAGGGCGTTGGTATAAAATGCTTCAGGAGCGAATATCAATGGAGGCTGATGATAATCGAAGCCAGACTGAATGGCTTGCACCAGGCCAAATTAGCCAGATCTTAGGCATACCATGTAACTATGTTGCTCATGTCGGCAGAGCTCTACAGCGATTAGCTGATGAGGGGAAAATTGAAACTCGTTACAAAGATGGCTACAGGCTGTATTTGTTTCCAAGCAGCTATCGTCCACATTTCTGAGATTGTATGTTCATAACTTTACTTCACTTACCTCACTTAAAGTGGAGTAAGTGAAGTAAATTGAGAAAAACCAATTTTATGTCGTTCGCACTGCGAACATCTGATCAATTCAATCAATCGACCTCTTAAAACCGTTACGCCTCTTTTTATCAAAGATACTGGTTCAGTCATCAAATGAGAAAAGGAGGATGCTCATGGCAAGAGATCGAATTATGTCCCTTAAAGAAGTTTCAGATTCACTAGGTCGCAGTCCGAGGACGATCTGGCGTTGGTGGGCCAAAGACAAATGTTTCCCCAAACCAATTCAAATCAACGGACGTTGTTTGGGATGGCGTGAGCGAGACTTTGTTGATTGGTTAGTAGAGCAAGAACAGACTTTTAAAGATTAAATTTATGTACGCGAGGCTATAGGCCTCGCTTTTTATTCGCACTGCGAACGTTAATTCCACTTGTAGGGATTGGCAGTTTGGTTCCGCATTAGTTAAATATTGGACCAATGTATAGGCTTACTGTTTACGAGGAACCTTAATCAAGAGCGACGAGAGATACGCTTGAAGAGTTTGCCAAACTTAGATGGTGGTAACGTCAGAGTTGTTAAGAATAAGAAAAGCATAGCGACAAATCTGTAGGTATCAGTGTAGTAGCTATTGTTTGTTTCAATGAAAAACAGCCAGTTATCAATAAACTCCTTATTAAACAATACATTATAATGCTGCCCACCAAAGTTACCTAAAATAAATAAGTATCCCAAGAAGGCAATAATATTATTTTTTTTAGAATAGAAACCTGAAAAATAATGGCAAATCAATACCCCGAGAACACTCAGTAAAATATATTCCAATAAAGGCATTATTCCTTTTCCTTAAAGTACGGCTCTAATGCTCCCTGTGCAGTAAAGTAGTTGGCTGAAAACTCTATACCTAAAGCCCCTTTACTCATGGCTTTAAATCCTTTTTCATAGTCTCGTTTTGCATAGTTAAATAGCATTAGCTGTTTAGAGTCTGGTGCGTTTGTCCAAGTTTGTACTACTTTTTTCTTATTTGCCAGACCATAAGCACTAGTAGCTAAGTCAACAGTAGCAAATGCTGTATCTGCATCTTGCTCTGATAGCCCCATATGCTTTGCTGCGATTCGATAGCCTTTTTTCATAAAACCAGTATTATTGCCGTACTTTCCTGTATATCGACCGTTCCAGTTTTGGTCGATGTTACCAGCAATATTATATGAGTTTTCGAACACGTTATTAGCTCCATGAGCCATCATTGGAGCTCCAACACCTCCACACCAAGAAGCGCCAACAATCGAGAAAACAGAGCTCGTAACGCATAGTCCATACCCAGCTGAGAGCTGGCCTGCACCAGCAACTATTCCAATACTATACTTGCCTAGCTCAAATGCCTGATCGATCAAGCTTTGTCGTTCTTGCTTTACCAGACGAACAATTTTGCTCCCTACTAGAATCCCATCTCTGTAATCATTCAATAGGCATTGACCAAGAAAACGATATTCTTCCCGAAATTGATGTTGGATGGTTGGGTCTTGCAAGTGACTCATGCTGTACATGTTAGCTTGACGAAGCAAGCCTCTAACTGCAACTCTTACTTCGTCTTCTTCTATGTGCGTAGGAATATTGCTCATTGGGTTGCTTTTTCCTTAAGTTCGGAAAGTGGCTGTATCCAAGATGCAAAAGCAGCAGTGTTTGCTCCAACATGACGCCAGTTAATATCCCTGTATGAAATAGCGATAGTTTCTGTCATCTCGCTTTCGTTGAAGTCGACAACATGTGGCATATGAGATGAAACTGACCTAATTAGGGCACCACTCAACGTTATCTCATAAAAAAGCTCATCCCCACCTTTATGATTTGGCCTATAAAAAGTCAGGCGGCATTTTAACTCTTCCCCATCGGAGCACGCTTGAGCCAATACTGGTGAAGATTTATCAATTTTCTTAACAATTTGAATTGGAGCATGGATCGAGCGGCTATCGTGTGCAATCGAATGAGAGAAAGATAGGACGGTAATCTCATCCTCATGACCTAGCTGATAGCTGTTTCCCATAGAATAGAAAGTATTGCAGCCTGTTGATAGACAACCACTCATGATGCTCTCTATGGATAGGTAAGCTTTTGTACTCATTGGTTTTTCCTGAATCTTAAACGTGCAAAAAATGCTAGCAAACTAAACTAAGTGGGTCACCTTGCATATCGATGTTCTTATTAGTTGAAATGTCCGTGAAGACGCTCTAAAAGCAGGTATTATCAAATTCGTGAAGGTCAGCAGCATTCTTTAGTTAGGCCTTAGTATTAACCTAATTACTGCTTAGAAGAGCATCTTCATTACTTTTTATTCATTGCTCTTGGCTTTGTTCACATTAAGATTTTCTGATTCGCTTATAGTAATACTGTAAGTGAATGTTCGCAGTGCGAACAAAACAACGTAAAGGGGGATGTATGGTGCAGATGGACGAATTTATTTGGAAGCGCTACATGGAAGACATAGAAGGTATGTTTAGAGATGCTGTCACGAGTTTGGACTTGCAGCATCGCGCAGTCATGGCTAAAGCAATTACGGCCATGTTAATCCAAGAGCCACCATTTAAGCTTACAGATGAAAATATAATCAATTACTTGAAATCCCCAGATGACATCAAACGTCAGATATTCGTTCAGTATGGTTACTTTGATCCACGCCTTGAATCGTCTTTGCAAGAAGCTGTCCTATGTATTGATGGTATCAAAGAACCACTGCTCAACAGCATAAAGAACGCACGTTGAAGCCCTCCTGTCACTAGCTGTGAAATAGGTAGTGACAGGAGGTATACCGCGAGCGCACCACCTTATTTTTTCTATATTCTCGTTATTTCTTTTAAGCGGGGTCACTTGGTGACAGCCAAGTGACGGCTTGGTAGCCTCATCACGTAAATAAAAAAGTAGCCGTCGCTATAAAGACTCTTCATAAATCATAAATGTTCAATAGGAGAAAGAAACGTAACCAGCATTGTGACGTCATAATGCTCTTCTCGTAGATGCTCACGCTTCTTCAAGTAGATCATGTACGATATTCGTAACTATCGATACACAAACCATCACTCTTGCCCTAATCGCCTCTGAGGCATTCATCTTACTAACCATAAGTTTGAATTGGGCTTATCACTAACCATCAGGTTCACGTGGTTTGATTACGTTTTCTCCATCATTTTTCAAGTAGATAGAGCCATATGAGCTATATGGCTCTTATTTGTTTAGGAGTAAGAGTCATGAGCAAACCAAACTTACGACACGGCCTAGTTTTGTTAATGAAGCGCAACATTGATGGGAGTTATGCATCTCAAGCTGCACGTAAAAACATCCTCATCCAAATCGAAAAACAATTAAAGAGAGGAGGGTACAGGCACTTAACTCCACATACACTTAAGTTAAAGCACGTAAAATTTTTGGTTGAGCATTGGCAAAGTCAAGGCTTAAGCGTTGGAACTATAAAAAACCGAATGGCACATATTCGTTGGGTATTCGAAAAGACTGGACGTGAGCATTTGTTACCCAAGTCCAATGAAGAGTTGGGGATAGGAAAGAGAGTTTTCAGTGACAATAGTACCAACAAGGCGAAAGAGCTTGATGAAGTAAAGTTTAACGCAATCTCAGACCCATATATAAAAATAGCGTTAGAGCTACAATCTGCATTCGGTCTGAGGCGGGAAGAAGCTTTGAAGTTTAACCCCAGTATAGCGATTAAAGCAGATAGAATTCATTTAATGGGTTCTTGGACTAAAGGTGGCAAGGCGCGAGAGGTACCAATCAGAAACGAATATCAAAAGCAGGTATTAGAACGAGCTATAGCTATTGCCCCAAGAGGCTCTCTGATTCCCGCAGGCAAAAAGTACATTCAACAGCTAAAGCACTACGAAAATACTTGTAGGAAGGTTGGGTTATGCAAGAACCATGGTCTACGCCATCAATATGCTCAACAGCGATACATAGAACTGACAGGAATGAATGCACCTAAAGCGGGTGGTTTAACTAGCAGAGAACTGAGTAGACAACAAAAAAGTGCAGATAAAGAAGCTCGCCTTATTATTAGTAGAGAGTTAGGGCATGAGCGAGAAGAGATTACAGTTATCTATCTTGGCCGGTAAGCACATTATCAAGTTTTGTATTTTTAGGTTAAAATATAACCACAAGAACACTAGGGCGGGTTTCAATATGTTAGTACAACTTTTGGATGTAACGGGTATGACTTTAGCTCAACTTTTATTTTTAGCTCTAGTTACCGTTGGTACAATCGGTTTGCCTTTGTTAGCTATTTGGTATGATCGTAAACACGGAATTGAGTAAAATAGGCAGATAATAAAAAAGCGCCCCCTTTCACATAAGGGGCGCTTTTTTATTATCTTATCGAATTTTCTGTTCTGCTCGTGATGGAAAAATGTTGGCAAGCTCAGCAAAGCGTCCAAAATTGTGAGCTAAGCAACTTCCTAACTACACCCACAACTACACCCAAAATCACTAGGTACAAAAAAAGCGTAGCAGGTACTAACCTGCTACGCCTTCTAGAATATGGTGGCCCCTCGCAGACTTGAACTGCGGACCAATCGATTATGAGTCGACTGCTCTAACCACTGAGCTAAGGGGCCTTAATAGGACAACGATTATAGGGGAAGCGTTGCAAGGTGTCTAGATACCAACTAGGGCAATTGCGCTTAGTTTTTATCCACTTAGAACAGTAGATAATAAAAAAGGCGACCTAAAGTCACCTTTTTTGATTTCTAAAAGCTTATATGCGCTGCGATTATTCGTCTAGGAAGCTGCGCAGAGTCTCTGAGCGGCTTGGGTGACGAAGTTTACGTAGTGCTTTTGCTTCGATCTGACGGATACGTTCACGAGTAACGTCGAACTGCTTACCAACTTCTTCTAGAGTATGGTCAGTGTTCATGTCGATACCAAAGCGCATACGAAGTACTTTCGCTTCACGTGGCGTTAGACCTGCAAGCACGTCTTTTGTTGCCACTTTAAGGCTAGTTGCAGTTGCAGAATCTAGCGGAAGTTCTAGCGTTGTATCTTCGATAAAATCACCTAGATGCGAATCTTCGTCGTCACCGATTGGTGTCTCCATTGAGATAGGCTCTTTAGCGATTTTTAGTACTTTACGAATCTTGTCTTCTGGCATTTGCATGCGCTCTGCCAGTTCTTCCGGTAGTGGCTCACGACCCATCTCTTGCAACATTTGACGAGAAATACGGTTTAGCTTGTTGATCGTTTCGATCATGTGTACCGGAATACGAATCGTACGTGCTTGGTCCGCGATTGAACGAGTGATTGCCTGACGGATCCACCACGTTGCGTAAGTCGAGAACTTGTAACCACGACGATATTCGAATTTATCTACCGCTTTCATCAGACCGATGTTACCTTCCTGGATGAGATCCAAGAACTGTAGACCACGGTTGGTGTATTTCTTCGCGATAGAAATTACAAGACGCAAGTTCGCTTCAACCATCTCTTTCTTCGCACGGCGAGCTTTTGCTTCACCGATAGACATACGACGGCTGATGTCTTTAATGTTCTGTACGTTTAGAGAAGTCTCTTCTTCAATCATTTTTAGCTTAGCGATTGAACGACGGATTTCTTCTTCGTTACGTTTGATCTTTTCAGCGTATGGCTTGTCTGAAGCAAGAACTTCATCCAACCAAGCTTCACTTGATTCATTACCAGTGAACAGCGCGATGAATGATTTCTTCGGCATTTTGCCGTATTCAACCACAGACTTCATGATCAGGCGCTCTTGAGTACGAACGCGATCCATAGCAGTACGCAGTTCATTCACTAAGTGATCAAACTGTTTAGGCGTTAGACGAAACTCGCGGAATACGTCTAGCATCATTTCATTAGCAACGGTTGCTTTCGGGCTGTTATAGCCGTACTCGTTGATTGCTAATTGAAGATTTTGATAGGTGCTGCGTAGTTGGTTGAATTTCTCTAGCGCTAATTCTGGATCGATACCTACATCTTCTTCAGAATCATCTGAATCGTCATCGCTATCTTCGTCGTCATCAACGTCTTCATCGTCTTCTTCTTCTAACTGAGATTCAGTCAGTTCAGAACCGATGTGTGTTGCCGTTGGTGCAGCGGTGTCGTCAGCATCTGGATCTACAAAACCTGAAATTAGGTCTGTAAGACGTAGTTCTTCAGCTTGAACTTTGTCAAATTGCTCAAGAATGTACGGAATTGTGCCTGGGTATTCAGCAACAGACGATTGAACTTGGTTAATACCTTCTTCAATACGTTTTGCGATGTCGATTTCGCCTTCGCGAGTTAGAAGTTCGACAGTACCCATCTCACGCATGTACATACGTACTGGGTCTGTTGTACGACCAATCTCACTCTCTACGCTAGAAAGTGCAGCGGCTGCAGCTTCGGCTGCATCTTCATCGGTAATATTTGTGTCATCGTTCAGTGCTAAATCATCAGCATCAGGAGCAGTTTCTACTACCTTAATGCCCATGTCGTTGATCATCTGAATGATGTCTTCTACCTGTTCTGAATCTACGATTTCAGCAGGTAGGTGGTCATTTACTTCGGCGTAGGTCAGATAGCCTTGTTCCTTGCCTTTAATAACAAGTGACTTTAGCTGTGACTGCGGATTGTGATCCATAGACGGTATCCAACTTCGTAATCTGGTGAAGGAATCAGTATGCGAAATGCAAACCACTTACTATAACAAATTAAATCGTTGCTGACTAATTAAACAGGGTTACGCTTTTAAATCTAGCATAAGTGCTAGCAGCTCCCTTTTCTCTTCGGCTGATAAACCGACACTTCTTGCTTTGGCCTGCAGGTTTTCAATTTGTTTTTCTACGCACTGGGCAATAATTTTATCCAGTGAGTCTAAAAAGATTTCTTCTTGGTTGTCCTCATCGAGTGGAATGTCCCAACTCGCGAGACGAGACAGAAGGGTCTCATTTTGGCTGTTTCGCCAATGCTCTAATAATTGGCCTGTGTTGATATGGGGATGCGCTTGGCATTTATCAAGTACATCAACAAATAAACTTAGACCAGGAATGGGCAAATCTCTAACGCTAGTTAGATCTGGCACCATACTTACGTATTGTGGGTTTTGAATCAGTAACGCGATCACTTCTCGCATCGGCGTTCGCTTGATTTCTTTATGAGGTTGAGGCCTTTTATCCTCTTTACCTTGTTTTGAAATTAGCTGCTGTAGTTGGCGTTCATCAACCAAACCCAAACGGCGGCCAAGCAATTCTCTCAAGTATAGTCTTAAAGTGCCGCCAGGGACTTTATCAATGAGAGGAACCGCAAGAGTACTCAGTTTTGCCATGCCTTCTTTCGTGCTCATGTCGACCTGCTGAGTCAATGAGCTGAACATGAATTCAGACAAGGGCATCGCATTAGACACTTGCTGCTCAAATGCTTGTTTTCCGTTTTGCCGGATATAAGAGTCGGGATCTTCTCCATCCGGCAAAAACATGAATTTTAACTGGCGACCATCAGTTAGGTAAGGCAATGCATTTTCCATGGCACGCCACGCTGCTTCACGGCCTGCGCGGTCACCGTCATAACAACACACGACGGTGCTTGTTTGCCTGAATAACACTTGCAAGTGATCGCCCGTTGTCGAGGTTCCCAATGAGGCAACGGAATAATCTACGCCATATTGAGCAAGCGCGACAACATCCATATAGCCTTCAACCACTAAAATTTGTGGTGGCTCACGGTACGCTTGTAGTACTTCATAAAGGCCATACAACTCTTTACCTTTATGAAATATCGGGGTTTCGGGTGAGTTGAGATATTTTGGTGTCCCGTCACCTAATACTCTACCACCAAAGCCTATTACTCGGCCGCGTCTGTCTCGAATAGGAAACATCACTCGACCACGGAATCGGTCGTAGCGGTTGCCTTTATCGTTTTCAATCAACATGCCGCCTGTGACGAGCATGTCTTGGTTTTCTTTATTCTGGCCAAAGTTCTTACGAACTAAATCCCATTCATCAGCCACATAGCCGATGCCAAACTTCTGGACGATTTCACCAGACAGGCCGCGATCTTTTAGATACTCAATCGCCACCTTACTTGCTGGCTGTTTGAGTTGGTTACGATAAAATTGAGCAATGCTGCCCATTAAGTCGTATAGGTTACGTTTTTCACTGCTGCTTGCTTGTGGGCCTGATTGAAACGAACCATTACCGCCGCTACGTTGTTCGCGAGGAACATCTAAACCCAAGTATGAAGCGAGTTCTTCAATGGCTTCGACGAATTCTAGTCGGTCGAACTCCATCAAAAAATCGATGGCATTTCCATGCGCGCCACAACCAAAACAATGGTAGAACTGCTTTTCTTGACTGACACTGAATGAGGGTGTCTTTTCGTTGTGGAAAGGGCAGCATGCGCCGTAGTTTTTGCCTTTTTTCTTAAGTTTCACACGTGCGTCGATGATATCGACAATATCAAGTCGAGCTAGAAGGTCATCGATAAAACTGCGAGGGATGTGTCCAGCCATAAAACCTAACAAAAAAAGAAGATGATGAGTGGAGTGAATGCCTTAAAAGAATGAGCGTATTGCCCATTGATTTCATTCCATCCATCCAGATACAAACAAGCCGTGCGCTCCAAAGGATAGCACGGCTTGCTGCAATTGGGTGGGGTACCTTAAGCCAATTTAGCGCGAACTAAACCGCTTACTTTACCCATATCTGCACGCCCTTGAATTTGCGGTTTCAGAACGCCCATTACTTTGCCCATGTCTTGCATGCCAGCTGCGCCAGATTCAGCAATCGCGCTCTCGATGAGAGCCGCTACTTCTTCGTCTGTCAGTGGTTGAGGCATAAAGTCCTCAAGAACGGTAATTTCTGCTTGTTCCGCATCAGCAAGATCTTGACGACCCGCTGCTTCAAACTGCGCTACAGAGTCGCGACGTTGTTTAACCATCTTGGTCAATACTGCAAGAATGTCGTCATCGTTCAGAGTAATCTGTTCGTCAACTTCACGTTGCTTGATTGCTGATAGGGCTAAACGAATAGTACCAAGGCGCAATTTGTCCTTGGCTTTCATCGCTAATTTTTGCTCTTCTTTGAGTTGATCAATCAGAGCCATAACTAAATTCCTTTTGGAGCTCAGTTATTAGTACAGGCGAACGCGACGAGCGTTTTCGCGAGCTAGCTTCTTAGCGTGACGCTTTTGAGCTGCTGCTTTAGCGCGTTTGCGAACTGTAGTTGGTTTTTCGTAGTGCTCACGACGACGCACTTCAGAAAGGATACCTGCTTTTTCGCAAGAGCGCTTAAAACGACGTAGAGCAACGTCGAACGGTTCGTTTTCACGTACTTTAACTACTGGCATATGCCTTTCACCTCAGGGGTTATTCGTTAACGCTGGTATTCAACAGACCAAATCACAATTGTTAGGTCTCTTACCAGCTTGATCAAAAATGGTGCGGAATTTTAATCCGATCACAACTACTTTGTAAAGCCTTTTGTCGATTATTGTCTGTACAAAATTTGTTTGCAGCACCAAGGCGAGGTAATATGACGCCCAAATTTCCTCTATACAGAAAGCATACTGAGAAAACCATGCGCATTATTGGTATTGAAACCTCTTGTGACGAGACTGGCATCGCAATTTATGACGATGAAAACGGTCTCTTGTCACACAAGCTATACAGCCAAGTAAAACTGCACGCAGATTACGGCGGTGTGGTGCCTGAGTTGGCTTCACGTGACCACGTAAAGAAAACCATTCCTCTTATTAAAGAGGCACTAAAAGAAGCGAACTTAACTTCAAAAGACATCGATGGTGTCGCGTATACCGCGGGGCCTGGTCTTGTTGGGGCGCTATTAGTGGGTGCGACTATCGGTCGCAGTATTGCTTATGCTTGGGGAGTGCCAGCGGTACCTGTTCATCATATGGAAGGTCACCTATTGGCCCCAATGTTGGAAGATAACCCTCCACCGTTCCCGTTTGTGGCGGTATTAGTATCGGGCGGTCACTCTATGATGGTGGAGGTGAGAGGCATCGGTGAGTACAAAATTCTAGGTGAGTCGATTGATGATGCGGCGGGCGAAGCGTTTGATAAAACAGCGAAGCTAATGGGTTTGGATTACCCAGGCGGTCCACTATTATCTAAACTGGCGGAAAAAGGTACACCGGGCCGCTTTAAGTTCCCGCGCCCAATGACGAATGTGCCAGGTTTGGACATGAGTTTCTCTGGTCTAAAAACCTTTACGGCTAACACGATTGCTGCAAACGGTGATGACGAGCAAACTCGCGCGGACATCGCATTGGCATTTGAAGAGGCTGTGTGTGCTACGTTGGCTATTAAATGTAAGCGCGCGCTTGAGCAAACAGGCATGAAACGCATTGTTATTGCTGGTGGTGTGAGTGCTAACCGTCGTTTGCGAGCTGAGTTAGAGAAGTTAGCGAAGAAAGTTGGCGGCGAAGTTTACTACCCACGTACTGAGTTCTGTACAGATAACGGTGCGATGATCGCTTACGCAGGCATGCAGCGCTTGAAGAATGGCGAAGTGGCTGATATGTCAGTAGAGGCTCGTCCACGTTGGCCAATTGATCAACTAACACCTGTCGCTTAGTCAAATTTATGCGGTAGGTTTGAAACCGGTTCTGTGTAATAAAGGTCTCTGCTCCTCAGAGGCCTTTATTTTTAATTATTCAATGAACCGCCTCGTTTTACATTCTGACTGATGCGAGCAGTTCGCTATTGTTTCAGTGCTAGGATGACGTGGAAGAATAAGAAATGGATATAACAATGAATAAGTTTGAAATTGAAGGTCAGCAACTTGCTTATCTAGATAAAGGTGAGGGCCCTGTGCTTCTATTTGGTCATAGTTACCTTTGGGATAGCCAAATGTGGGCGCCGCAAGTTGAGGTTTTAAGCCAGTCATTCCGTTGTATTGTGCCAGATCTTTGGGCACATGGTGAATCGGACGCTGCACCTGCATCGACACAGTCATTGGCCGACTATGCACAACATATGTTGGCATTGATGGATCATTTAGATATCGAAGAGTTCTCGATAGTGGGCTTATCTGTTGGCGGCATGTGGGGAGCAGAGCTAACGGCTCAAGCGCCGCAACGTGTTAAGTCACTGGTATTGATGGATACCTTCATTGGCTGGGAGCCAGAAGTTACGTATAAGAAGTATTTTGCAATGCTTGATACCATCAGCCAAGTCCAAGCAGTGCCTGCGCCAATTATTGAAGCCGTTGTGCCGCTGTTCTTTGCCAACAACGTCAATCAGGATAACCCTAAACTTGTCGCTTCATTCAAACGCAGTTTAGAAGAGCTGAACGGTGAGCGTGCGGTGGAAGTAGCTCGCATAGGGCGCATGGTGTTTGGTCGCCGGGATGTGATTGAGGATTCGGAAAAATTTGCTCTGCCGACGTTAATTGCAGTGGGCTGTGAAGATAAACCCCGTCCAGTTTTTGAATCTTATTTAATGAAAGACTGTATCACAGGCAGTGAGTTGGTGGAGATTCCCCAAGCGGGACATATCAGTTGTTTAGAGCAACCTGAGTTCGTCAACCAGATGTTGTTGAACTTCCTGAATCGAGTTCATGCGTAACCAATACATCCTTCTTTAAACGAAAAACTCGGCATTAAGCCGAGTTTTTTTGTGTCAGTTTTTTCTCGCCGATTTTTGGCTCGTCGCCAGACAAAAGCCGACGAATATTTTGATGATGCTTAAATACGATTAAGCAGCACAGCATAGCAACAGGTAACGTGTATTGCGGTTTAAACATCCAAGTATAAAACGGAGTGACCAAAACCGTGACGAGAGCCGCTAAGGATGAATAGCGGAATAGCGCGGCTACTGACAGCCAAGTTAACATTACCAATCCTGTTAAGTCCAAACCAATCGGAGCGATAGCGCCAAGCGCGGTTGCGACACCTTTTCCGCCTTTAAAGTGGAAAAAGATGGGGTACATGTGGCCAAGACAGGCAGCAATGGCGATGACGCCAAGAATGATAGGGTCGATACCAAGAAAGTATCCGCCCCACACGGGGATAGTGCCTTTGAGCATATCACACAACAAGACTGAAACAGCGGCTCCTCGTCCGCCAATACGCAATACGTTCGTTGCTCCAGGATTGTTAGATCCCACACTGCGTGGGTCTGGCAGTTTTAAGAGTCGACAGATCAAAACCGCACTGGAAACCGAACCTAATAAATAGGCGGCCATTGTCATTATCAGTGCCAGTGCGTCCATAGAAGTCCTTGATGGATTGGAATTTAATGCTCGGTTCCCGCGTAGTTGCTATCATACCCCGAATTTACATAATGCAGAAATCCTCACTGTGATAGAGCTTGCATTATGTGATTTCTTGTATATAAAGATGCTTTCGCAGTTTATACCTAAGTAACATTGTGATGACCAAAGTAAATGTTACTTAGGTATAGAATACTACGATCAAATTACCCCTCACGGGTATCCGACCTCTGTAATAGAAGGACATAAGATGGCTCTGGATAAAGTTTTTATTGAACAGTTAGAAGTAATCACCACCATTGGCGTGTACGACTGGGAACAACAAATCAAACAAAAGTTGGTTCTAGATATTGAAATGGCACACGATAATAAACCTGCGGGCAAAAGTGATGATGTGCAAGATGCACTGGATTATTCGCAGGTGAGTGAGGCGGTACTTAACCACATTGAAAATGGTCGTTTCTTACTGGTCGAGCGCGTGGCTGAAGAAGTAGCAGAGCTTATCATGCTGCGTTTCTCAGTGCCTTGGGTGAAAATCCGCCTAGCGAAGCCTGGCGCCGTGCCGCAAGCACGTGCTGTTGGTGTGGTGATTGAGCGAGGCCGAGCATGATCACCACCTATATCGGTGTTGGGACGAACGTAGAAAGAGAGCAACATGTGCTTGCTGCGTATCAGGAGCTGCAACGGCTTGGAGAAAATCTTCTCGTATCACCGATATATGAATGCGAACCTATTGGTTTTAGCAGCAAGAATTTCTACAACTTTGTCGTTGCAATGCGTACCGAGTTGTCATTAGAAGAGTTGAGCCATCAACTACGCGAGATTGAATTTAAGTGGGGACGCGAAGAAAACGCGCAAAAGTATCAGGATCGAACACTGGATCTCGATATAGTGTTGTTCGGTGAGCGCGTCTCCAAGAAAAAACCTGAGCTACCTCGCAGTGATATCTACAAATATCCTTTTGTCACAAAGCCGTTGTATGATCTCGAACCGCAATTAGTGATCCCAGGCGATGGACGCACAGTCGCAGACATTTGGCATGCTATGCAGCCAGTCGATTCGCTCAAACCCGTTTCCTTTCATTTTTAATTTGAGTTGTTTACATGAGTTATTTTGAAGCCTTTATTTTGGCTCTGATTCAGGGGCTGACAGAGTTTTTGCCTATCTCAAGCTCTGCCCATTTGATCCTGCCTTCCGCTATTTTAGGATGGGAAGACCAAGGTCTGGCCTTTGATGTTGCTGTTCACGTCGGTACATTAATGGCTGTCGTGATCTATTTTCGTCATGAAGTAATCACTTTGTTTCAAGCGTTATTTGCTTCGATCTTTAAAGGAGATCGCAGTAAAGAAGCTAAATTGGCTTGGATGATCGTGATTGCGACGATTCCAGCTTGTGTGTTCGGCTTATTGATGAAAGACATCATTGAAGTGTATCTACGTAGCGCTTACGTCATCGCGACTACCACGATCGTATTTGGCTTGTTGCTATGGTGGGTAGACAAAAACGCTAAACTCGTTGCCGATGAATACCAAACGGGTTGGAAGAAAGCTGTATATATCGGTATTGCTCAAGCCTTAGCGATGATTCCTGGAACTTCACGTTCAGGGGCGACCATCACAGCAGCGCTTTACCTTGGCTTTACTCGAGAAGCGGCTGCCCGATTTTCGTTTTTAATGTCGATCCCAATCATTACATTAGCTGGTAGCTACTTAGGTATGAAGTTAGTGACCAGTGGTGAACCTGTCCATGTTGGTTTCTTAATGACTGGCATTATCACATCGTTTATCAGTGCGTACATCTGTATCCACTTCTTCTTGAAGATGATTTCACGCATGGGCATGACACCGTTTGTGATTTACCGTCTGATTTTGGGCGTCGGTTTGTTCGCTTTTCTATTAAGTGCATAATTGATGTTAACGAAAAACGCCCGCGAAATCCGCGGGCGTTTTTGTTTGTTCGTTACTTCTTAAGTGCTGCTTTCACTGCTTCAATACGTCGTTTTTCTTGCTCGTCACGAATCGCAGGGCCTTTAAAGCCCTCTTTGATTATGGTTTGAACGTCAACTGCCGCTGCTGCTTGGTAGGATTGCCTAAAAATATCCGCCTGTGGATATGGTTGCGTTTCCAGTCCTTTACGACCAGCGTGATCCGCTTGGCAGCAAAGCAAGATATCTTGCAGACGTTCGGACTTACGCCACACATCAAGTTTATTGAGTATTTTAATTATGGTTTGTGGTTTAAGTTCAGCCGCGCGATGAATATTGGAGTGCTGTTCGCACACCATCAAGGCTAAATCACGAAACTCATTTGGTACCCGGACACGTTCGCACAGCTTTTTGATCAGTTTTAATCCTGTATGGCAATGCATTTTGTGGCTTGGCCATTCGCTCTCTGGCGTCACGCCTTTACCCAAGTCATGCACTTGGGCGGCAAACCTGACGGGGAGTGAGTTACTCAATTTTGCGGCTTGCTCTGCCACCATCAAAGTATGGATGCCAGTATCGATTTCTGGATGCCACTTCTCAGGTTGAGGTACGCCAAATAGTGCATCAATTTCAGGTAACACCACGGTTAATGCCCCACAGTCTCGTAGAACCGATAAGAAGATATCAGGGCGAGGAGTAGAGAGAGATTTATGCCATTCTTGCCAAACACGCTCGGGAGTCAGTGTGCTCAGCTCTCCGGACTCTGCCATGTGACGCATTAACCGCATGGTTTCGTCGGCAATCGTAAAGTTTAGATCAGCAAGCTTCGCTGCGAAGCGAGCGACACGTAAAACGCGTAGAGGGTCTTCAATAAAGGCGTCTGATACATGGCGTAGCAGTTTATCGTTGAGATCTTGCTGGCCACCATATGGGTCATGGATCCTGCCATCACTCTCCATTGCCATCGCGTTAATGGTTAAATCACGACGTATCAAATCTTCTTCTAAGGTGACGTTTTGATCGAAGAAGCATTCAAAACCAGTGTAACCAGAACCTGACTTTCTCTCTGTTCGTGCAAGGGCATGTTCTTCTTTACTTTTGGGATGCAGAAATACAGGGAAGTCTTTACCAACGGCGGTGTATCCTTGGGACAGCATCATCTCAGGCGTCGCGCCTACGACTACCCAATCGTTGTCATAACTATCAATTCCGAGCAATTTATCTCGAACAGCACCACCTACTAAATAAACTTGCACAAATTACCTCTTAATTTATGGATATGCCGTTGGACATTGTAGCAAGCAATGGTACTTTTCTTTACTCCTAAGAATAGAAGAAGAGCGTTTATACCATGTCTGACTATTCCCAGGTGGTTTTTTAGCTGGAGAGCCTAATGTATAAGGACTTTTTTGGGTTTGTCGAACAACCATTTTCGATTGTTCCAAACTCACGTTATTTGTATTTAAGCCAACGTCACAAAGAGGCAATCACACATCTCCAAGCTGGGCTAGGCGATGGCGGTGGCTTTGCTATGCTTACTGGCGAAGTAGGTACAGGCAAAACGACTGTCGCAAAAGCGATGCTGGCGAATTTGGGTGATAACACCAAAGCGGGTCTTATCCTCAATCCCACGTTTTCGAGTAGAGATTTGCTCGAAGCCATTTGTGATGAGTTCAAAATCACCTATCCGCCAGACGCAAACCTCAAACAGCTAAACCAGGTTATCCATCAATATTTGCTGCGTAATTATCGTTCAGGCTGGCAGACATTGCTGGTCATTGATGAGGCTCAACACCTTGCTGCCGACGTTCTAGAGCAGTTGCGCTTGTTGACCAACTTGGAAACCGATACCAGAAAACTGCTCAAAGTATTGTTGGTCGGGCAGCCTGAATTGCAGCGGTTATTACAAACAACACAACTACGCCAACTTGCCCAGCGTATTACTGGGCGTTATCACCTGTTGCCGTTGGATGAAAAAGAGACAGAAGATTACATCGCATTTCGACTACATACAGCAGGTGGCAACCAGCAACTGTTTAATCGTGCTTCTTGTAAACTTATAGCCAAATACAGTCACGGTATACCGCGGCTCATCAACCTTATCTGTGACAAATCCCTCAACATTAGTTATCACCAGGGTAATGTGGTTGTGGATAAGCAAACCGTTCAGCAGGCCTGTGAAGAGGTGATGCAGTTTCAGGCAGATATTTATCAGCAAGATAAAAAAGAGCGCCGGACTTTCCGTTGGCCTGCTTGGGGCTCTGTCACGGTAGGCCTTATTGCTGCATTAAGTACGGGGTGGGCGGTCGTGAATTATATGCCAGCTCAAGCGACGTCAGTGTTGACACAAGTGACGGAGCCAAGAGTAGAGCCAACACCAACCGTCGTCAGCCAACAGTTAACGGATGAGCAGCGTGATTTATTGTTAACACAAAAACAGTCGAACCTCGCTGTAAATGATTTGTATCGTTTGTGGGGGTATCAAGCATCGGTTCGCGATAATCTTTGTTTGTCAGAACCGCAGTCGACTATGCGTTGTGAGCGTAAAATGGCGACTTGGCCGCTGTTGATGCAACAAAATCGCCCTGTGATCTTGGAGTTGAATTATCAAGGTGATGTTGGGTATGTCATTCTATATGCCGTCGGTAATGATCAAGCTGAAGTGCTCAATGGTAAGCAGCGTCTCCGTCTGCCAGTTTCGTGGCTAAAGCCGTTGTGGCAGGGCAATATTATCGAACTGTGGCATGCTCCGCTGAATGAAACATTACGTTTAGACATGGAAGGCCCTGCGATTGAAGTATTAGACCGATTATTAGCAGAAGCGGTGAGTGAGCCACTGCTTGAAACGTCTATTTTTGATGGTGCGATGAAAGAGCGAGTCGAGTTATTTCAACGTTGGCAAGGAATTGGTGTCGATGGTATTGCAGGTAAGCGAACGCTAGACCGACTTCAGCAAAATGTTCAGCCAGATGCGCCTCAACTGGCGAGAATCGAGAAGGAGGACGCATAATGTCAGCTGTGAAACATATAGGTCTGTTCTTGCTGCCAATCACTGCTTCTGCTATCGGAGTCGCTTGGTACTTAGATCTCTTTGCACCGAGTGCTGAAGTAGATACAACGTCCCCGATAGAAAAGGTCGAAGTGGTATCACCTTTCAAAGTATTAGACTATCCAGAGAACACCCAGTTGGCCCAATTGCCAAGAGAGTGGCCAAGTGCAGAGCTATCGCGTGATTTTGGTACATTTACCACCCCCGATGAATACACGAGCCATACACCAAGCAGAGATGAAACACGCAACTCAGCATCAACCCAAGCGACTTCTGCTGCTGAAGAGGACCTCGGGTTGTCTTTGGATGATCTGGATTTATCCTCATTATCTCCTGATTTAGCTAGGAAGGTCGAAAATGCCTTATCCCGAGATGATGACAATTCTTCATCACAAACGGCACGCGTGAACGATTTAGAGCGCAACGCTCACCAGTGGCAAGGGCGTCTACCTGCGCTTAATTTGCAAACCCATATGTACGCTAGTGATGAAAATCGCCGTTGGGTGAAAATTAACAATATTGAATATCATCAAGGGGATGTCGTTGATGATCAGGTCACTCTAAGAGAAATACAACCGCAAGCTGTGATTGTTGAGTTCCAAGGTGAGCAAATTCGTATACCAGCGTTGTATGAGTGGAAAGGGTAACTCTTGTAGAAACACATCAAGCCAGCGAAATCATATCGCTGGCTTTTTATTTTTCAGAGCATCTTTTGCATCTATTCTGGTGATGATTTTTAGATACTCAAACAAGCAAAATATAGCTTTTCTCAGTCGTTTAAATAGCACCAATATCATTCATCTATTGATAGCGCGATTCCAGTCAACGTTGTGTAAAAAGACACCATCTTCACGAACTTCGGAGTAATGACTTGGTCCACGTTAGACCCCATCACATAATAGGAGTCTAAACAGAGACACATGCGTATTCTGATTTTTTCTTTAAGCATTGTTGCATCGACAAGCTATGCAGCAAAGCCAGACCCATTCCCAGTTACACCAGATAGTCGCGGGCAAGATTTCATGGTCAGTGCGACGAATCCTTACGTGAGCAGTACCGGTTACTCAATATTGAAAGAAGGCGGTAACGCTGTTGATGCTATGGTCGCGATGCAGATGGTGATGTCTGTCGTTGAGCCAGATATGACCGGAATTGGCGGCGGGACTTTCGCGCTGTTTTATCAACATGACGAGAAAAAATTTCTGGCCCTTGATGGTCGAGATGAAGCGCCCTCTAGCGCGAACCCTGAAATGTTTGTTGAGAATGGGGAAGTACTCAGTCGCAACGAAATATTAGGCCCTCGTTCTGTTGCGGTTCCGGGCACGTTGCGGTTGCTTTACACCACTCATGAACAATACGGCAAGTTGCCATGGGCAGAGCTGATTAAGCCAGCGATTACATTGGCGAGCAATGGGTATGCGATGAACAGCTACACCTACGACATCGTAGTAAGAGAGCAAAGCCGACTTGAGCAAGATCCGGAAGTGAAAGCCTTGTATTGGCAAGGGGACGATATTAAGCCGACGGGAACCTTGATGAAGAACCCTAAGATGGCTGAGACGCTGAGGAAGATCGCGCAACAAGGCGATCGTTACCTTTATGGTGGTGAGCTTGGTCAGCACATCGTAGAGACGGTTAATAGTCGTATTGATGACCAACACGAGAAGTTGTCTTTAGAAGATTTTAAACATTACCAAGTGAAGCAGCGTGACATCATTGAGAGCGACTACCGTGGGAATAAAATCGTCTCTTTTGGTTACCCAGCTTCGGGCGGTGTGATGGTCGCTCAGAGTCTTGAACTGCTCGCACCCTATGACATTGCCCATATGGCGAAAACGGATTTGGAACCTTGGCGTCTCATGACTGAAGCGATGCGAATTGCAAAAGCTGATCGTATTGCGTATGCCGGAGACCCAGATTATGTGGAAGCGCCAGTTGAACAGTTGTTGTCTAAAGCCTATCTAGATCAGAGACGTGATTTAATCCCCGATAATGGCACTTCAAAAGAGGATCCAAAAGCAGGACAGATAACGCAAACTCAGTATGCGCAATATCAAGGCTTCGAGAGCAAAGATACAGGGCATATTTCTATCGTCGATAGAGATGGAAATGCAATTGCGATGACCAGCACGGTAGGAACGGGTATGGGCTCGGGTGTGATGGTCGATGGCGTTGTCTTGAATGCGCAGATGGCTAACTTCTCACCTCTGCCAACGGTTAACGGCAAACCTACACAAAACTCAATTGAAGCGGGCAAGCGTCCACGTTCGGCTATTACGCCATTAATGGTGATGGACAGTGATGATAATTTGCGTTTGGTGGTTGGGTCACCAGGTAGTTCACAAATCCCGGGGTATGTACTCAAAACCGTGGTTGGGGTGCTGGATTGGAACTTATCAGCGCAAGAGGCAATTGACTTACCAAACATTCAGTACGGCACCAAAATAGACCGCACTAAGCCTTATGACCCGACTGGCTTGCTGGTGGAAAAGAAAACGTTCGCAGAAATGCTGGTGCCTGAGTTTATGGAGCTTGGCTACCCAGTGCACGTTATTCCAGTGGTAAGCGGTTTGAATGCAATTGAGCTAAAAGATGGCAAGCTTTATGGCGCAACGGATCGTCGTCGAGCCTCTAGTTCAATGGGGGAGTAATACTCACTTCTGTCAAACGAAGCAAACTAAAAAGCCAGTCGATATCGACTGGCTTTTGCGTTCTTTTTAAAGATAAAAGCGTGAGGTTTATGCCCAACCCGCAGGAGAGCGCTTTCTACGAGGCATGACATGCGGAAGAATCAAACCAAATAGTAAACCTAAACCTGCGACACCGCCGCCATAAGTGAAGTACTTAAGCAGCATGTCATCTTTTTGTGTATCCAGTTTTGCGCGTAGCTCGCGGTTTTCTGTTTCAACAGAAGTAAGCTGATCGCTGATCTCAGAGTATTTATTTTCTAGATCTGAAATTTGTTGGTTACGTGTTTCGAGAGAGGTAACAAGACCGGCTTTCTCTGCATCAGAAGTTTGACGAGCATTAGCAAGCTGCTCTTTTACTTCGGCTAGCTCTTTCTCAATGCGAGGAAGGCGAATTGCCATGCTCTCTTGGTTTGTCACAAACTTGCTTTGTACCCAACCAGTGCGACCACGGTCATCACGAACTTGCGTGTAGCCAGTATCTCGGTTGGTTTTAATCAGTTGTACTTTAGAACCGGCGTTAACACTACCAATAATACGGTAGGTGTTATTTGGACCTGAGTGCATAAAAGTGAAGAGGTCATCAGAAATATAACGGTCTGCTGCTAGGGCCGCTGGCGCTGCTAGCAAAGTAAACAAAACCGTGATGATTAGTTTTTTCACAGTAAATCCCTTAACGATTTTTCTTGGAGACAGCGTTGGCACCGAATGATTGGAGCCGGAAATAGACGAATAGTATGCAGTTTCAAACCTCGGTGCAACAAAGAAGGGAGGCAAAGCCTCCCTTTCTGTGCGTTTGAGTCAATAATGACAAAGCGCTTACATTCTATTGACGAGTGTCTTAAGCGAACATCGCTTGAAGTCCGTAGAAGAATACTACGGCCAATAACGCCCCCGCTGGTAGTGTAACGATCCATGATGCCACGATGTTACGAACTACGCCTAGGTTCAGTGCTGCGATACCACGAGCAAAGCCAACACCGAGAACCGCACCAACCAATGTTTGAGTGGTTGAAATTGGCAGGCCTGTACCAGACGCTAGAACTACCGTACATGCTGTTGCTAGCTGTGCTGCAAAACCGCGGCTAGGCGTTAGCTCAGTGATGCCTGTACCAACGGTTGCCATTACTTTGTGACCCAGTGTTGCAAGACCGACCACGATACCAATACCGCCAAGAGGTAGAATCCACCAAGCGATGGTGCTTTTCGTGCTGATTTCGCCCATGTGTTCAACAGTCGATACGACAGCAGACAGTGGACCAATGGCGTTTGCAACGTCGTTTGAACCGTGTGCAAATGCCATCGCACAAGCGGTGATAACCATCAGAACGCTGAAGATACCTTCCACGCCAGAAAAGCTGCGGTCTTCTTCGCGATTAGCGAATTTTTTCTGGATGTATACGTAGCCGCCAATCATCACAAGTGCTGAAACTGCTGCTGCCCACATCCAGGCTTCACCATTGGTCAGGTGAAGACCAACGTGTTTCAGACCTTTTTTGATGGTTACAAGTGCAATCACCATTGTTGTGATGAACATGTAAACAGGTACAAAACGTTTCGCGTTAAACAGAGGGTTCTCTGTATCAAAAATCAGGCGTTGTGCGCTGACAAAGATAACGTAAGCAAAGAAACCTGAAATCACTGGCGTAATAATCCAGCTACCAACAATGCCTTGAACGCTGCCCCAGTCAACCGCTTCAGTACCTACTGATACGCATGCAAAACCAATGATTGCACCTATGATTGAGTGAGTCGTTGATACTGGCCAGCCCATGTAAGAAGCAAGAAGCAGCCATGTACCTGCTGCCAAAAGCGCAGACATCATGCCGTAGACAAGAACATCTGGTTGACTAGCAAATAAAGAAGTTTCGATTACACCTTTACGGATAGTGTCGGTTACTTCACCGCCTGCAAGGTAAGCACCTGCAAATTCGAAGATCATCGCAATGATGATAGCTTGTTTTACAGTTAGCGCTTTTGAACCTACAGATGTACCCATCGCATTAGCAACGTCGTTCGCGCCAATACCAATCGCCATCATGAAACCAAAAATCGCTGCAACAATAATCAGGACAGTGCCGTAGTTCGCAAGGATATCCATCGTAATACCTAGTTGTTTTATAACAAGCGGAACAAAATTTTACGCGCGCCAAACCATAAGACGATGAAAATAGTCATCGTCCCTATGACACGTGTTAATTATGCTCTTCGTTATGTCGTTAACTTTATGTTTTAAGATCGAGATAGCATGACTTCCAAACGAGCACCTACGCGCTGCGCTTGGTCGGCAATACCACCTACCCATTCAAGAATCTTGTACAGGAACATGACATCGATAGGGTTCATGTCAGCTTCAATCACCATCAACTGTTGGCGAAGTTCAATCTGCATGGCATCGGTATCATCTTCGATAACGTCTAATTGATGAATCATTTCAGCGACGAGCGTCACTTCACGGCCTTTGAAGCCGGTTTCTAGCAATTCATCAAGTTCATTGATTACCTTTTGCGCCTGCTCGGCAGCATCAAGACAACGTTGAACGTAAGCGAGGAAGTGTGGTTGGAGAGCCTCAGGGATGACAAGTTGACGACCATATACACGGCCAGCAATGTCTTTTGCCAGGTTTGCAAGTTTGTCCTGTTGAGTCAAAAGCTCAAGCATGTCAGTACGGTCGACTGGCATGAACAAACCGCGAGGCAGTTTTAGACGGATTTCACGTTTCAGCACATCCGCTTCTTTCTCTAGGTGAGAAATTTGTGCACGGATTTCTGCTGCTTTTTCCCAATCACCCTTTGAAGATACTTCAAAGAATTTCACCAAGTGTGAACAACATTCGTTGACACACACAACGTGGCGTTGCAAAGGCTTAATTGGGGACTTTGCAAATAACCCCATAATTGTATTTACTGGCATGGTCATTCAACCTAATAACTATAACCTTAAAAAAACATACACCATTTCTGAGTGCTTGGCGAAATGTTGAACGATGGCTATAAAGGCGCGCATGGTAACGCATTAAATCGCTCATTAAAACTGTTTTAGATCATCATTCCGGCGATATTTCTCTCTTGCCGTGTGAGAAATTACGCAATATCCTGTTTCTATCTGCTTTGAAAGGTATAGCTATGGAAACCGAAATAGAACTGAAGTTTTTTGTTTCTCCTGAATTTTCAGAAACTTTAAAAGAAAAAATTTCTGAGACAAAAGTACTTCAGCATAGTTGTCGTGACTTGGGTAACACCTATTTTGATACTGCCGATAAATGGCTTAGAAAGCACGACATTGGTTTAAGAATTCGCCGTTTTGATGATGTATTCGTCCAAACCGTAAAGACAGCAGGACGCGTCGTCGCAGGCTTACATCAAAGACCAGAATACAATGCTGAGCACACTAGCGACGAGCCTGATCTGTCGCTTCATCCTCTAGATATTTGGCCTCCAGGTAAAGATGCAGAAACGCTGCAATACGAGCTTATGCCATTATTCTCGACCAACTTCACACGTGAACAATGGCTGATTGGCATGCCCGATGGCAGTCAGATTGAAGTTGCCTTTGACCAAGGTTTAGTTGTAGCCAAAGGTGAAGACGAAGAAGAGAAGCAAGAGCCAATTTGCGAAGTTGAACTGGAGCTTAAGTCTGGCCAAACCGAAGCTTTATTCACACTGGCACGCAGCTTTTGCGAGCAAGGCGGTATGCGCTTGGGTAACTTGAGCAAAGCGGCGAAAGGTTATCGACTTGCAAGCGGTTATGCGGGTGATGAAGTAAAATCATTGGCACTTGTGGACAGTAGTCCGACGGATACCGTTGAATTTTGCTTGATCAACTCATTAGAGCACGCTTTGTCTCATTGGCATTATCACGAGCAAATTTATGCTGAGCGTGACAGCGTGGAAGCACTGCGTGAAATCAGTAATGCCATTCGTTTCATTCGTCAAACATTGACTATTTTTGGCGGGATTGTCCCTCGTCGCGCGAGCGCGATTCTGCGCCAAGAGCTTAAATGGTTGGAAGAAGAACTGAGTTGGTTGGATGAGCATGCACACCTTGAAGAGCTTTTAGATGACAAAGGCAATGTGCTGCGCAAGTTGGATGCACGTAAGTTCTTAGTATCTGAGCTGACTCAGCAGTTACAAGAGTTGCCAAGCCGTGAAGAAGTGCTAGGGTTGCTCAATTCCGCTCGTTACACAGGGTTACTGCTGGATCTAAGCCGCTGGATCTTAGCACGCGGTTGGCAGCCATTTCTTGATGAAAAAGCACGTGAAAAAATGGCAAGCAACATCATGCCGTTTTCAGTTACTCAGCTCGATCGCACTTGGGCTGAGCTAATGGAAGCTTTCCCAGCAGAGCGCGATTTGACGGCGCAAGAGTACGTTGATCAGCGTTATCGCTTATTGCGTAATCTCTATACCGGCATTGGTTTCGCGAGTTTGTATAACTCGGATGAGCGTAACAGCTTCCGTTTACCATGGGCGGATCTGGTGCATGGTATCGATGATCTGCTAATGCTGAACCACTTGCTCCCGTTGGTTGATATGCTGGAAGACGCAGAAAAAGAGCAGTTAGAACGCTGGTTGCACCGTCAAGAGCGCTCAATTTTGCATGCAATGGATCAAACCCGAGCGATCAGTGTGGAAGTACAGCCTTATTGGCGTGAATGATCGTTCTGGTGGTAACGACAAAAAAATAGGACCGCATGGTCCTATTTTTTTGTCTCTGTTTTACGTTGTTGTAGCTCTTTTTCCATGAAATCGAGTCGTTCTAGTATTTGCGCTTGTTGGGTTAGGAGCTGCTCGAGCATACGTTCTTTATTGATTGAACTGTGCGTCTGTTGTTTCGTTGGGGCAGTAAGGATAGAGGTGATAAGACCCGAGATCATACCAAAGATACCCACCCCGCAAACAATGATGATGACAGCCAAAAACTTTCCTATGGAGGTCACAGGATAATGATCGCCGTAACCAACCGTTGAGATCGTTACAAATACCCACCACAAAGCATCGGCGCCAGTGCGAATATTCGCTTCTGGGTTTTTCGCTTCGATAAACAGCATTGCACTAGAACCGAGCGTTATGAGGATAACCATCAATAGCAGTATAGAGGCGACCGTAGTTTCGCGGCGGTTTTCTTTGAGCTGATGCAAAATGAACTTTGACGAACGCAGTACTAATACCACTCGCATAATATGAAAAATACGCGCAAAGCGCAGGGGCTCTATCAATGGGATGCTCGCCACGAAATCTATCCAATGACGTTTAAGGAATAACCAGCGATCTGTGGACCGGATCAAATCAATGGTGAGCTGTAGTAGAAAAATACTACAGATTATGAAATCCAGACCGATAAGAACTTGACGGGTTTCGTGATCGATCGGGAAAAACAACAAGCCAGAGATCACAAATAGTGCCATAAAAGACAATATTAGTGACAACAGGCCCATCGGTCGTGTGCTGTCTTTGATATCATTGTTTTTCATACGAAGCTCAAAATAAATCGCGTAACCACGCAAAGCGCGAACATAACTATAAGTAATATAAAGATTATAGATAAAGACTATATAAGACTCGGTGGAGAACTGACAATGGAAAAGCTGGCATTTAAGCCATGGGAAAGGGTCATATCCGACATTCGACTGGTGCCTAAAATGGTCATGCTGATGGTCTTCAGTACTGTCCTGATCGTGGCAAAACAACTGTGGGACGCAAACACTTTTTACGATTCACTTTTAGCGGCGACACAAAACGCGCAAGTTGCCCAACAGCATTATGAAGCATACTTAACGCAAGTTGCTTGGCAAACCGCCTTATTGATAGTGGTTTTTGTCGTGCTCTTATTAGCGGCGGCTAGAGTGATGTTGCGTCAAACACAGTATCTGAGCGACGCGATCAAACTGATGGCGAGCAAGAACCTCTCTGTTCCATTTGGTATGGATTGTAAAGATGAATACGGAGACGTGGCACGTGAATTAGAAAAGACACGTCGACAATTGCACGATGTTATTCAAATGCAAATTAATGCGTCTGATGAATTATCAACGCTCACCGAAGTCATGACGCTGAGCATGTCGGAAACGAAGGAATCGGCGCAAGAAGAGTTTAACGAAATTGATCAACTTGCTACGGCGATGAGTGAAATGTCGTCGACGGTCCAAACGGTTGCGGAACATGCCCAGACGGCATCTTCTCTAACAGAGCAAGCTTCCGCACAAGCAATTTCTGGTCAGCAGTTCTTGCAAAGTACAATGGCGAAAATGAGTGAACTTTCGTCGGATATCGCTTCATCGGCACAAGCGGTTAACCAAGTTGAAGAACGTGTTGAAGCCATTGGTAGCGTTGTAGGGACGATTCAAGGCATTTCTGAACAAACCAACCTGCTTGCACTGAATGCGGCGATTGAAGCGGCGCGAGCTGGCGAGGCTGGGCGGGGTTTTGCTGTGGTTGCAGATGAAGTTCGTAACCTTGCCCAACGTACACAACAAGCGACGGTAGAAATTCAAGAGATGATCGCACAGCTGCAAACCAGTGCTGAATCTGCGGTAGAACTCATGGAAAAAAGCGTTGTAGAAGCGGCAGATGGAAACGAGCTGGTTTCTAATGCTGGATCTGAGCTCGATGGTATTGTTGGGCAAGTGACGCAAATCAATGACATGAACTTCCAGATCGCGACGGCGTCTGGTCAGCAAAGCAGTGTTGCAGAAGAGATGAGCCAAAACCTCACCAATGTACGTGAGTTGGTTGAAGCCTCAGTTGTTGTTGTTACCGAGCTGCTAGAAACCTCTGAAATGATGCAAAATAATGCAGGTGAGCTAGACAAGAAGATCAAATCTTTCCAAGTTTAATATTCGATCCCGAACTTTTGATAAAACGCCCACAAACCTTTTGTGGGCGTTTTTATTTGCTTTCAGTCTGGTATAAAGAATGAGTTACCGTGCTTTTCAAACAAGGAAGAAAAATGCAGCTGCCTTCGCCACTGATTTCTATCGCTGAATCTGCCGTACAAAACGCCCAAGACGCAGGTTATTTTCCCCTTTGGCCCGATGAGGTTGCGCAGCAATTTCGTTATGTGGCGGGCTTAAGCCAGTTTATAACTGAAGCCATTCATCGCGATGAAGTCCTAGCCCGTGAGTTGCCAAGTATGTTAGCGCAGCCAAGTCGTCAGGAGTCTTACCGCTCACGCCTTGCTGAACTGTTGGAACAATGTCCTGATGAGATGTTTGGTCATCGCGTATTGCGTCAGTTTCGCAATCGAGAAATGGTGTACATTGCGTGGAAGGATTTCACGCATGCATGGTCTCTAGAGACGTCTTTAAGCCACTTATCTGAGTTGGCAGAAGCGATGATTTTTGAAACCTATCAATGGCAATATCAAGTGTGTTGTCAGGAGTGGGGCACGCCAATAAGTGAGGACGGTGAAGTGCAGCCGATGTTAATTATCGGCATGGGGAAACTGGGTGGTGGCGAGCTAAACTTTTCTTCCGATATTGATCTAATTTTCACGTACCCAGAGAATGGTGAAACCCAAGGCGCACGCCGAAGCATTGCCAATGCCCAGTTCTTTACTCGTCTTGGTCAACGCATCATCAAAGCGCTCGACCAACAAACCTTCGATGGTTTTTGCTACCGCGTCGACATGCGGCTTCGCCCATTTGGAGAAAGTGGCCCCTTGGTTATGAGCTATGCCGCACTTGAAGATTATTACCAAGAACAGGGACGAGATTGGGAACGTTACGCGATGATCAAAGCTCGGGTGATGGGATGTGAGATGTACCCGCAGTATCAAGAGCTACGCCAAATGCTGCGCCCTTTTGTTTTTCGTCGTTATATTGATTTCAGTGCGATTCAATCTTTGCGTCGAATGAAGTCGATGATCAGTAGCGAGGTTCGCCGCCGAGGGTTGAATAACAACATTAAGCTAGGTGCGGGTGGCATCCGAGAAATTGAATTTATCGCTCAAGTTTTTCAATTGATTCGAGGTGGTCGAGAACCTTCTTTGCGTAATCGAGGGCTGTTGGAAACGCTGCAAGGCATTGAAGAGCTGGCATTGCTTACTCCACAAGAAGTCAGCGATCTAGAAGCCGCATACAAGTACTTGCGTCAATTAGAAAACTTGTTGCAAGCAATGGCGGATAAGCAAACCCAGACGCTGCCTGATTGCGAAACCGAACGCTTAAAGCTCGCCACCGCGATGAAAATGAGCTGTTGGGAGCAATTAATTGAGCAAACCCAGCAGCATATGGCAAATGTTCACCAAGTTTTTGAATCACTAATTGGTGATGATGAAGAAGACGAGGGGACTACCGTTGCTCGTCATTTTCATGAGCTATGGGATATGGCCGACAAACAAGACGTTCTTGAGCATATCTTGCAGCAGGATATTCAGATTGAAGACTTTGCTTCATGCGCGAAAACCATCATCAACTTTAAAACCGATCTGGCCAAAAAAACGTTAGGCCCACGTGGACGCGAAGTGCTCAATCGTTTGATGCCGAAAGTGTTTGATGCGGTCTTTGCCCATCCTGATGCACAGTTTGGTTTATCTCGTGTACTTCACTTGCTACACAACATCTGCACTCGCACAACTTACTTGGAATTATTGGATGAGCATCCAGCGGCTCTGGTGCAGCTCGTACGTTTGTGTACCGCAAGCCCAATGATTTCAGAGCAGCTGTCTCGTTATCCTATCTTGCTTGATGAGTTGATCGACCCTGCGCAGCTGTACAATCCCATTCCATTAGACAGTTACCGTACAGAGCTGCGTGATTATTTGGCGCGTATTCCTGAAGATGATATGGAACAGCAAATGGAAGCGTTGCGTCAGTTTAAGCAAATTTGTATTTTGCGTATTGCAGCGGCAGATATTGCTGGCGCATTGCCAGTGATGAAAGTGAGTGACCATTTAACTTATTTAGCGGAAGCTATCGTGGATGCGGTGATCAGTCAGGCTTGGTTGCAAGTGTCTGAAAAGTACGGCGAGCCAACGCATGTGAAAGATCGTGAAGGTAAAGGCTTTGCTGTAATTGGTTATGGTAAAGTCGGAGGGTGGGAGCTCGGCTATAACTCCGATTTGGATATTGTCTTCATGCATGACTGCCCCGTCAATGTCTACACTGACGGCAAGAAAGAGATTGATGGTCGTCAGTTCTACCTTCGTTTAGCACAGCGTATCATTCATATTTTCTCCACTCGCACCGCTTCCGGTATTTTATACGAGGTCGATACCCGATTGCGTCCGTCCGGTGCATCGGGTTTGTTGGTTAGCCCAACGGATGCGTTCGACGACTATCAACATCAAGACGCGTGGACATGGGAACATCAAGCACTTGTCCGCGCGCGCATGATTTATGGTGATGAACCACTGGCAATTGCATTTCACAATACGCGGCATGATGTGTTGTGCAAAGCACGCGATCAAGCTGAACTGAAAAAAGACGTTGTCGAAATGAGAGAAAAAATGCGCGGTCATCTTGGGGGGAAAAAGCCAGGCCGCTTTATGCTCAAGCAAGATGTAGGTGGGATTACCGATATCGAATTTCTCGCTCAGTACCTAGTGCTCAACTATAGTCACGATAAGCCGAA
The DNA here is from genome assembly GCF_015163595.1 of Vibrio sp. OPT41. Lineage (NCBI taxonomy): Bacteria > Pseudomonadati > Pseudomonadota > Gammaproteobacteria > Vibrionales > Vibrionaceae > Vibrio > Vibrio sp. OPT41. The sequence goes on from NZ_JADDYH010000016.1 coordinate 225,380, forward strand.
ATTGACGCGTTGGTGTGATAATGTGCGCATCTTTGAAACGCTCATTGCGCAAGATGTTATGGACGAAGACCAAGCAATGCAGTTGATACGTGCTTACACGACAATGCGCAACGAAATACACCGCCGAAATCTACTCAATTTAGACGCTGATGTGGTGGAAGATAAGTTTGTTGCCGAAAGGGAGTGGGTAAAACAGGCTTGGAATCAGTGGTTCAGTTAAGACCATATATTTAGCCTCGATAAGGGCTGTGATAAACTCACTTCGATTTAATTTTTGGAGACCAACAATGAAACCAATTCTACCTGATTACAACAGCGCTGGTGTGCTCATCATCGGTGATGTCATGCTAGATCGTTACTGGTATGGCCCAACCGGGCGCATTTCTCCTGAAGCGCCGGTTCCTGTTGTAAAAGTAGAAAACAATGAAGAGCGTCCTGGTGGTGCTGCGAACGTTGCGATGAACATCGCATCACTAGGTGGCCATGCTCACATTGTTGGTCTAACTGGGGAAGATGAGCCTGCAAAAGTGCTGACGGAGACGCTGAGCTCACTCAATGTGAAGTGCGATTTCGTTGCACTGCCTGATTACCCAACGATTACGAAGCTTCGCGTAATGAGCCGTGGACAACAGCTTATTCGTCTCGACTTCGAAGACAAGTTTGAAAACACAGATTCTGCACCTGTGCTATCACGTATGGATGCCGCACTGCCAAACGTTAAAGCCGTGATTATGTCTGACTACGCAAAAGGTTCGTTAGAGCATGTTCAGGCATACATTCAAAAAGCGCGCGCAGCAAATATTCCGGTTTTCATTGACCCGAAAGGTGCTGATTTTGAACGCTACCGTGGCGCAACACTTCTTACGCCAAACATGAAAGAGTTCGAAGACGTTGTAGGTAAAGTGAAATCTGACCAAGAGCTAGTAGAGAAAGCACTGGCTTTGGTTGAAGAGTTTGAATTTGAAGCGCTTTTAGTGACACGCAGCGAAAATGGAATGACCTTGATTCGTCGTGGCCAGGAACCCTTCCACCTTCCAACTCAAGCGAAAGAAGTGTACGACGTGACAGGTGCTGGCGACACGGTTATCTCTGTATTGGCAGCGTCTGTTGCCGCAGGCAAATCATTTGAAGAAGCGTGTGCACTAGCAAACGCAGCGGCAGGTGTTGTGGTTGGAAAACTAGGCACGTCAACGCTTTCTGAGATTGAATTAGCAGAAGCGGTACATGGCAGCCAAGACACGGATTACGGTGTTATTTCAGAAAAAGCACTGATCGAAGCGGTGAAAAAAGCACGTGCTCGTGGCGAGAAAGTCGTTATGACAAATGGCTGCTTTGATATTCTACACGCTGGCCATGTGTCTTACTTAAACCATGCTGCTGAACTGGGCGATCGCCTAATCGTTGCGGTAAATACCGATGAGTCAGTAAAACGCCTTAAAGGCCCTGGTCGTCCGGTAAACCCAACCGATCGCCGCATGGCGGTGTTGGCAGGTTTGGGCGCTGTGGATTGGGTTGTACCATTTAGTGAAGATACGCCGCAGCGTTTGATCTCAGAAGTTCTACCAAGCTTGCTAGTAAAAGGCGGTGACTACAAACCAGAAGAGATTGCTGGTGGTAAAGAAGTCATTGCGGCGGGTGGTGAAGTTCGTGTATTGAACTTTGAAGATGGCTGCTCGACCAGTGAAATCATTAATGCAATCAAAGGCGGTAAGGGCTAAGGCTGCTGTTTGTTAGCATTGAAATGCTATTTGCTCATAAAGGTCGCTAAGTGCGGCCTTTTTGATACTTGTAGTTCAGAGGCACTTTTAAGCTCTGAACTACAAGTAATAAAAAACGCCAGCTGATAACTCAACTGGCGTTTTTTATTTATTAAGACCTGAAGTATTCAGTTCGCGGTTATTTTGCCGCTTTCAAACCTGCATCAACGTCCAAGATGTCTTGTTCGCTTAGCGTACCAACTGCTTGGCGTAGCTGAAGAACACTTAAAATGTAGTCGTAACGAGCGTTCGATAGGTTTTTGTTCGCATCGTATAGACGACGAGTCGCGTCCAGTACATCAACGATAGTACGAGTACCTACATCAAAGCCAGCTTCTGTTGCTTCTAGTGCAGAGCGTGCAGAAATAACCGCTTGCTCATACGCACGTAATGCGCCGATAGAGGCGTTAATGTTGTTGTTTTGTGCGCGAACATCTTTGACTACGCTACGGTACTGTGCTTCAAGATCTTCGCTTGCTGCCACGTACGCGTATTCAGCTTGTTTGGTTTGAGAGGTTACGTTACCACCTGTGTATAGCGGTACAGCAAGGTTCACACCAATATTGAAGTTGTCTGTCGTGTTGTCACGAGAGCTATGAGAAGTATCACCGTAGTTGTAACCACCGTCTAGAGAGAGCGTTGGTAGGTGGCCAGAGCTTGCTAGTGAAATATTGTCACGCGCAATGTCTTGAAGAATACGTGAAGATAGCAAGGTCAGGTTTTTGGTTTTTGCTTCATCAATGAGGGATTCAGCTGGTACGGTCGATGGGCTAGCAGTGAAGCGGCCAGTGTCCAAAATGTTGAGATCTTTGTGCTCTTGGCCTGTAATTTCACGCAGTGACTCGTAGCTATTAGTTAGCGCGTTTTCTGCCAACACTTCGTCCGCTAGCACTTGGTCGTACTGAGCTTGTGCGTCATGCACGTCAGTGATTGCAGACAAACCTACTTCAAAACGCTGTTTAGTTTGCTCAAGTTGACGGCCAACCGCGGCTTTTTCTGCACGTACGAAAACAAGATTATCTTGTGCGCGTAGAACTTCAAAATACGCTTGTGACACGCGAAGAATCAGTGCCTGTTGCGTCGCTGCGTAAGTTGCGTCTGCTTGGCGAGCACTTTTCTCAGCAGTATCTAGAGAGATCCAAGATGCGCGGTTGTAAAGTGCTTGTGAAAAGCTAACGCCAGCGGTTAGCGCGTTGCCATCGTTTGATACGTCGCTAATTAGATTTGAATCGTATTCAGTATCACCACGAGTTAAATTGTAACCCGCAGTAAGGTTGATCTGTGGTAATAGAGCACTACGGCTTGAGGTGATTGCTTCGAAAGCTTGGTCACGTTGTGCTGCTACACTGAGCAATTGTGGATCATTTTGTTTTGCCAAGTCGTAGATTTCAGCCAAAGAGTCTGCGAACGCAGACGTACTCATGCTACCTAGCGCTGCACTGATAAATAGTGGAAGCAATTTTTTCATTTTCTATTCCCGCGGTCCATAGATTGGTTAATTCTCAGTAGTTTAACTCAATTTGCACGATATTTACTCTAAAGTTTGCACTTTTTTACACGTAATTATCCACTTGTGCAATAAATTTTTAGCGAAGACTTAAATTAATTTGTAACTATTATACAAAAAGTTGAGCCAAGTCCTTTGAGCAAGCGAATAACAATGAGTAAACTACAGGATTCACTCAGAGAGGTGTTGAATGCAACAGCGTGACAAACAACAACAAGATTTTACTTCGCGAGATGTAAAAGTCATCTCGAAAGAAACCTTATTTGAAGGTTTTTTCAAAATGGTGAAATACCGCTTTCAGCATAGGCTATTTGCTGGTGGTTGGAGTGGAGTTGTCGAACGAGAAATGTTCGAGCGTGGTCACGCAGCAGCGATGCTTCCTTATGATCCAAAGACGGACCAGGTCGTAATCATTGAACAGATTCGTATTGGCGCGTTGGAACATGAACACCCTTGGCAGCTAGAAATTGTCGCCGGTATGATTGACCGCGATGAATCTGCTGAAGCCGTAATTCGTCGAGAGGCTGTCGAAGAAGCGGGGATTCAGGTGGGGCGCGTTGTACCTGTTACTTCTTATTATCCTTCGGCTGGTGGTTGCTCGGAAAAGCTAGACGTCTTTGTTGGTGAAGTGGATGCGTCTAAAGCGCACGGCATTCATGGTTTAGACTATGAGAATGAAGATATCCGCGTTCATGTCATGAGTCGTGAAACGGCGTATCAATGGGTGAAGGACGGAAAATTTGAAAATGGTGCGTCGATTATTGCGTTGCAATGGCTGCAATTACACCATCAAGAGTTAAAGTCAGAATGGGGACTATCCCAAACGGTGGAGAGTGAGTAATGGCACAATTGGCTGAAAAACAACAATATCATGTTGATTTAGCTGGTCTTATGAGAACGTATGAGACCAACTACGCTAAGTTGAACGCCTTATTGCCTGCTTCTGCCGAAGTTGGGGATGTACGTTGCTACCAAGCGGCGAACATGGTTTACCAATTGACCGTGAATGAAATCACAAAATACACCACAGTTGTTGAGATATGTCAGAGTGATGAAACGCCAGTGTTTCCTTTACCGACGATGTCTGTCAGGCTTTATCATGATGCGAGAGTAGCCGAAGTATGCTCAAGCGGAGAGTTCTCTCGCATAAAAGCTAAGTATGATTATCCCAATGACCAACTGATGCAGAAAGATGAAAAGCATCAATTAAACACATTCCTCGGTGAATGGCTGACGTTTTGTTTACGAAGTGGTATCAGTAGAACACCACTTGCCTTCAATTGATCGTCACGTCACTAAAGGAAAATAACAAATAACGATATAGTGGACGAATCAGGTTTTCATTTTGCAATCATCTAGTGACAGCATCAAACTTTTACAAATTACGGATACTCATCTGTTTGCTGCCGATGAGGGAAGTTTGCTAAGCGTAAAAACAGTCGATAGCTTCAATGCTGTTGTTGCTGATGTTTTACGCCGCAACGTGGCGTTTGATTACATCTTGGCGACGGGGGATATTTCCCAAGACCATAGTGCAGAATCTTATCAGCGCTTTGCCAACGGCATTGAACCGCTAGAGAAAGACTGTTTTTGGCTACCTGGTAATCATGATTACAAGCCTAATATGGGCAGTGTTTTGCCTTCGCCACAAATCAAAGCCGCAGAGCATGTGTTGCTTGGCGAGCATTGGCAGTTAATTCTTTTAGACTCGCAAGTGGTTGGCGTTCCTCATGGGCGCTTGAGCGATCAGCAATTAACGCTACTCGAAGAAAAGCTAGCCGAACACCCAGAAAGACACACACTTGTTTTGTTGCATCATCACCCGTTACTGGTGGGAAGCGCGTGGCTTGATCAACATACTTTAAAAGATGCCGAAGCGTTTTGGCAGGTTGTCGAGCGTTTTGATAACGTGAAAGGCATTCTCTGTGGTCATGTTCATCAAGATATGAATGTGCTTCACAAGGGCATTCGAGTGATGGCAACACCCTCAACTTGTGTTCAGTTTAAGCCTAACTCGGATGATTTTGCCCTTGATACCACTTCGCCTGGTTGGCGGGAGCTGCAACTACACGCTTGTGGCGATATTACGACCCAAGTAGGTCGGCTTCCCGATGGCCAGTTCCAACCAGACTTCTCTTCTAACGGCTACTAACGCGCCCGAGCTCTCTGTTCGGGCTCGCTTTTTTGTGCGAGATATCTATGAGTAAACCTTCACTTCTTCTCTATATCCATGGCTTTAATAGCTCTCCACTCTCCATGAAAGCGAATGTGATGAGAGCCTACTGCGAGCAACATAGGCCTGATATTAAGGTGATTGTTCCCCAGTTACCTTGTTATCCTCAGCAAGCGGCGAAAATGTTGTTGGATATTCTCGAGCAATATAAAGACGACTATAAAATTGGTCTAGTGGGCAGCTCATTAGGCGGTTTTATGTCAACGTGGCTAAATGACAAGTTTGGGTTTAAAGCGGTAGTGGTCAACCCCGCAGTCAAGCCTTATGAGTTGCTAGTAGATTATTTGGGTAAGCAAACTAACCCATATACGCATGAAACCTATACACTTGAAGCTTGTCATATTGACGAGTTAAAAGCTCTTGATGTACAAAGCATCGCGTCGCCACATTCTTTTTGGTTATTGCAACAAACAGAAGATGAGGTTTTAGACTATCGACAAGCGGTAGATAAGTTTGCAGACGCTAAGCAAACAGTAGAACAAGGCGGTGATCACAGTTTTGTAGGCTTTGAGCGTTATCCTGCACAGATTATCGAGTTTCTAGAACTGTAATTCGAAAGCGATTGGAAAAGGCTCATAGTTTTTATTGATATATCCAACCGTTTCTTGACATGGGCGGTATGCTTTCCGACTATGTTTTGCCAAAAGATCTTAAGGGTCGAGGACCCTGGCTACTTTGTTATGCATCATGTTTACAAACTCTTAGTGATGTGAACAGGGTGGCTTTTTCGTTTCCTGAGTATGGGTACGCCCATTGGTGATACTCAGGCAACAAGTAAACTTTGAGAATAATTCCGTATTATGACTGAACAATATAATGCTGGTGCCATTGAAGTACTGAATGGCTTAGAGCCAGTACGTCGCCGACCAGGGATGTATACGGATACAGCGCGCCCAAACCATTTGGGCCAAGAAGTTATCGACAACAGTGTCGATGAAGCGCTAGCCGGACATGCCTCAAAAGTACAAGTCATCCTACATGCTGACCAATCACTCGAAGTGATCGATGATGGTCGAGGCATGCCTGTTGATATCCACCCAGAAGAGAAAGTATCAGGCGTAGAGCTAATTCTATGTAAGCTACATGCGGGTGGTAAGTTCTCTAACAAAAACTACCAATTCTCTGGTGGTTTGCACGGGGTAGGTATATCTGTAGTAAACGCGTTGTCAAAACGCGTTGAAGTAACAGTTCGTCGTGATGGTCAAGTGTATGAAATTGCATTTGAACACGGCGAGAAAGTGTCTGATCTGACCGTAACTGGCACATGTGGTCGTCGTAATCGCGGTACCAGCGTACATTTCTGGCCTGATGCGAAGTACTTCGATTCGGCTAACTTCTCTGTGACGCGCTTAGTCAACAACCTGCGCGCAAAAGCGGTTTTGTGTCCGGGTTTAGAAATCACATTAACCGACAAAGTTAATGGCAAAGACTATAAGTGGTACTACGAAGATGGTTTGAAAGACTATCTTGCGGAAGGTGTAAAAGGCTATCCAGTTATTCCTGAAGAACCATTTACTGGTGAGTTCTTGGCGGATACTGAAGCGGCAAACTGGGCGGTAATTTGGCAGCCAGAAGGCGGTGAGATGATCACCGAAAGCTACGTTAACCTGATCCCAACCGCTCAAGGTGGTACACACGTTAATGGTTTACGCCAAGGCTTGTTGGAAGCGATGCGCGAATTCTGTGAGTTCCGTAATCTATTACCTCGTGGTGTGAAGCTAACGGGTGATGACGTTTTCGACCGCTGTTCTTACGTGCTGTCGGTTAAAATTCAAGATCCACAATTTGCAGGCCAGACCAAGGAACGTCTCTCTTCTCGTCAAACCGCGGCATTTGTCTCTGGCGTTGTAAAAGATGCGTTCAGTCTTTGGTTGAACGAAAAGCCTCAGCTCGCAGAGCAATTGGCAGAAGTCTGTATCGCTAACGCGCATCGTCGTATGCGAGCGGCGAAAAAAGTCGTACGTAAGAAAGTGGCTTCTGGCCCGGCACTGCCAGGTAAGTTGACCGACTGTTCTGCACAGGACTTAAGTCGCACGGAAATCTTCTTTGTGGAGGGTGACTCTGCGGGTGGCTCGGCAAAACAGGCACGTGACCGTGAATTCCAAGCCGTGATGCCACTGCGTGGTAAGATCTTGAACACTTGGGAAGTCTCTGCCGATCAAGTTCTTGCGTCTCAAGAAGTACACGATATCTCCGTTGCTTTGGGTATTGACCCAGATAGCGACAACCTCGAGAGTCTTCGTTACGGTAAGATCTGTATCCTTGCCGATGCGGACTCGGATGGTCTTCACATCGCAACGCTGCTTTGTGCTCTATTTACTCGTCACTTCCGCGCACTAGTGGAAGCGGGTCATATCTATGTGGCGATGCCGCCTCTGTATCGAATCGACTGCGGGAAAGAAGTGTTCTACGCCCTCGATGATGATGAAAAAGATGGCATTTTAGAGCGCTTGTCGAAGAAGAAAGCCAAAATCAACGTGCAACGATTCAAAGGTCTGGGTGAGATGAACCCACTTCAGTTGCGTGAAACCACCATGGATCCGAACACGCGTCGCTTAGTGCAGTTAACCATTGACGACTCTACGGCGACCATGGAAATGATGGACATGCTGCTAGGTAAAAAGCGTGCAGATGACCGTCGTTCTTGGCTACAAAACAACGGCGACTTGGCAGAGGTGTAACGGATGTCTACAGAAATTACCTACGATGGCGTCGAACAATTGCCAATGCGCAAGTTCACTGAAGACGCTTATCTGAACTACTCGATGTACGTAATCATGGACCGCGCCTTGCCATACATTGGTGATGGCTTAAAGCCGGTTCAACGACGCATCATTTATGCGATGTCAGAGCTTGGTCTCTCTGCATCAGCAAAATACAAAAAATCTGCACGTACCGTTGGTGACGTGCTAGGTAAATACCATCCGCACGGTGATTCAGCGTGTTACGAAGCGATGGTATTGATGGCTCAGCCATTCTCTTACCGCTATCCATTAGTGGATGGTCAAGGTAACTGGGGTGCGCCAGATGATCCGAAATCATTTGCGGCAATGCGTTATACCGAAGCAAAACTGTCTAAGTTTGCTGAAGTATTGCTTGGCGAACTTGGCCAGGGAACGGTTGAATGGCAACCTAACTTTGATGGCACAATGAAAGAGCCACAAATGTTGCCAGCACGTCTGCCTCACATCCTGCTCAACGGTGTAACCGGCATTGCCGTTGGTATGGCAACAGACATCCCACCGCACAACGTTCGTGAAATCGCAGATGCGACTATTCATTTGATCGACAACCCGAAAGCAGAACTGCCGGACGTGATGCAGTATGTCAAAGGTCCGGATTACCCAACAGAAGCAGAAATTATCTCGCCGCAAGCGGATATCGAGAAGATTTACCGCAACGGTCGTGGCAGCATCAAAATGCGCGCGGTTTGGCATAAAGAAGGTTCTGATATTGTTATCACTTCTTTGCCTCACCAAGTATCGGGTGCCAAACTGCTTGAGCAAATCGCTAACCAGATGCGTGCGAAGAAGCTGCCAATGGTTGACGATCTTCGTGACGAATCGGATCACGAGAACCCAACGCGTATCGTTGTGGTGCCTAAGTCAAACCGCGTCGATTGTGATTTGTTGATGAACCACTTGTTCGCATCAACGGATCTTGAGCGCAGTTACCGCGTTAACTTGAACATGATTGGTTTGGATAACCGTCCTCAAGTTAAAGGTCTGGTGCAAATTCTGTCTGAGTGGATCGAGTTCCGTCGTACGACTGTGCGTCGTCGTCTACAACACCGCCTAGACAAAGTCATGGCTCGTCTACACATCTTGGAAGGTTTGTTGGTTGCTTACCTCAACCTAGATGAAGTGATTGAGATCATCCGTACTGAAGACGATCCAAAAGCGGTGCTGATGGAACGCTTTGGTATTACCGATATCCAAGCGGATGCAATTTTAGATACCAAACTTCGTCATCTAGCGAAACTAGAAGAGATGAAGATCCGTGGTGAGCAAGACGAGCTAGAGAAAGAGCGTGAGAAGCTAGAACAGCTACTCGGTTCTGAGCGTCGTCTGAATACACTACTGAAAAAAGAAATCAAAGCAGACGCAGAGAAATACGGTGATGACCGTCGCTCTCCAATGGTTGAGCGTGCAGAAGCAAAAGCGCTGACTGAACGTGACCTCGTACCAAGTGAGCCAATCACGGTTGTGCTTTCTGAGAAAGGTTGGATTCGTCACGCGAAAGGCCATGACGTGGATGCCGAAGGCTTAAACTATAAGTCGGGTGATAAGTATTTAGCGCATGCTCGAGGTAAGAGTAATCAGCCTGCGGTATTCCTAGGTAGTGACGGTCGAAGTTACTCTCTGGAATCGCACTCACTGCCTTCTGCTCGTAGTCAAGGTGAGCCGATTACCGGTCGCTTGAATATTACGGCTGGTAGCAGTATTCGCCAAGTCATCATGAGTGAAGAAGATCAGCTGTGGCTGGTGGGTTCAGATGCAGGTTACGGCTTTGTATGTAAAGGCGCGGACTTGCTGTCTAAAAACCGCAGTGGTAAAGCGCTCGTCACTTTACCTGCCAACTCTGAGATCATGACGCCAAAAGAGATTGAAGATTTAGACTCTGATGAAATCTTAGCAATCACTAACCAAGGTCGCATGCTGCTGTTCCCAATCAAAGACTTGCCACAACTGGCGAAAGGTAAAGGGAATAAGATCATCAACATTCCTGCTGCTAAAGCAAAAGAGCGAGAAGAAGTACTATCTCACTTAATGTCTTTACCAAAAGGTGCATCGTTAACGCTGTACGCGGGTAAGCGAAAGTTGGGTCTTAAACCGTCTGACCTTGATAACTTCCGTGGCGAACGTGGTCGCCGAGGTGGGTTATTACCGAGAGGTTTGCAGCGAGTCACTCGCATTGAAGTTGAGCTAGATGATTCCGATACGACGGAAACACTGAGCGATAGCGAGTAACGCACAAATAAAAATCCCAGCCAATGGCTGGGATTTTTTATGCTTCTTGCTTGTCTTCAGCAATGGTGACTTTCAAGGTCATCTCTTTTCCTTTGCGAATAATGCCGACATCCACGGTGGTGCCAGGCCGTAAATCGGTGACGATATCCATAACGCTCTGACGCCCCTGAACCTTATTGCCATCAATACTGATAATGATATCTTGTTTTTGAAAGCCAGCCGCATTGGCAGGACCATTTGGATCAATACCAAGTACGACAATACCACCTATGTGTTCATTTCCAAGTAGGCGAGCAGTGACCGCATTAATGTCTTGGCCGTCGATTCCAATATAACCACGAATCACGCGGCCATCAGCGATGATTTTCTGCATGATCTTACTGGCTAGCGGCGCAGGGATCGCAAAAGAGATCCCGTAAGTTTCTAAATCTGTCGCTTGCTGAAAAGAGGCGGTATTAATGCCGACGAGCTCGCCTTGTGTGTTCACTAGGGCTCCACCAGAGTTACCTTCATTGATGGCGGCATCGGTTTGAATGAATGCTTGACGACCATCGCTAATAGATGAACGACCTGTGGCAGAAATAATGCCGAACGTTGTGGTTTGTCCAAGGTTGTATGGGTTACCGATGGCTAGTACTACATCGCCCACTTGTGGTTTGTAATTAGAGTTCAGAGGGATTACGGGCAAATTCGAACCTTCGACACGCAGCACGGCTATATCAGTACGCTTATCTGTCCCCACGAGCTGAGCCGCTGCGGCTCTGCCGTCTTGTAATGCCACAACAATTTGATCAGCTTGAGCAACCACATGATAGTTAGTAATGATGTAGCCTTTCTCACTAACAATGACCCCTGACCCCAGACCTTGAGTCGAGAGTTTACTGCGATCATTCTCAACATACTTACGACTGTAGATGTTTACTACGGCAGGCGCTGCTCTTCGGACCGCTTGATTAAACGTCAACTCGACTGATGCGATATTAACAGGTTGAGGATCAAGCGCGGCAGGAATTACGTTGTTGCGCAAAGATGGAACCGCCAGTAATACCACTGCGGCAGTAGCCAAGCCTAAAAAGACAGAACGTAATAAAAAGCTGAGCATATCCTCTCCATGCGTGAGCGCCAAAATGGCATCGAAGATGAAGAATAGCATTACATTGAAAAATAACAAAAGGGCAGCACGTCATCGCGCTGCCCTTTTCATTAGTTATTGAGCGATAAGGAAAAGTGATCGAGCCTTATCACTCAGTACTATGCATCGGAAACCTTATTTTCTATCACTTTGAAAGTGGTTAACGAATGACAAGATAAATAGTACGCTCACCACGTTGAATATTAAGAGCCAGTACACCTTTGTGTTTCTCTACGATTGTACGAAGCTCGGCAAGGTTTTTCACTCGTTGACGGTTCACACCGATAATAATGTCACCTTGTTGTAATTGATATTGAGCAGCCGGAGAGTTATCTGCAACGCTCGATACTTTAACACCTTGGATTACATCACTTGGTGTTGTATTGCTTAACTCCGCACCTTTGAGTCCCTCATGTAATGTCTCCGCTTTAGCTTTCATATTCGTAGATTCGCCAAGCGTTACATCAAAGGTTTTATTCTTACCATCTCGAACCACACCTAATGTGATTTCTTTACCTGCGCCCAGTGTTGCCACTTTTGCGCGGAGCTCTGAGAAAGTATTAATCGCTTTGCCGTTCACCGATACAATTACGTCACCGGCTTTTAACCCTGCTTTATCGGCTGCGCTGTCCGGTACGACTTGACCAATAAAGGCCCCTTTACTCGATTCGTAACCCAATGCATCAGCTAGCTCAGAGGTTACTTCGCCACCTTGCACACCCAACATGCCGCGTTTGACTTCACCAAACTCTAGAATTTGATCGGTGAGGTTTTTCATCATGTTTGATGGAATCGCAAAGCCAATACCCACATTACCGCCGTTAGGGCCTAAAATCGCAGTATTAATACCGATCAGCTCACCATTAAGGTTGACCAATGCACCACCAGAGTTACCGCTGTTAATTGCGGCATCGGTTTGGATGAAGTTTTCGAAGTTTTCAACGTTTAAGCCACTACGACCAAGGGCTGAAACAATACCCGAAGTCACAGTTTGACCGAGTCCAAATGGGTTACCAATCGCAACCGTAAAGTCACCGACACGCAGTTTGTCGGAATCCGCGACTTTAATCTGCGTTAAGTTTTTCGCTTTCTCTAATTTAAGTAACGCAACATCGGCCATTTCATCACCGCCAACGAGCGTAGCGTCATACTCGCGCCCGTCAAAGAGGCGAACTCGAATCTCATCTGCGCCCTTGATCACGTGGTAGTTAGTGACAATATGGCCTTTCTTCGCATCAATAATGACACCAGACCCTAAACCTCTGAACGGGCGCTCTCGCCTTTGTTCCATAGGAAAGTCTGGGCCAAAGAAAAATTGAAATTGCTCGGGAATGCGGCTGGTTTGTACTTGTTTACCTTCTACAGCAATACTCACAACAGCTGGGGTCACCTTCTCAAGCATTGGTGCCAAGCTAGGTAACTGTTGGCCATCCACATTCAAAGGTAATGCGGCAGTGGCTTGAACTGGGGCAATAATCGAACCCAAACTCAGAGATAGAACGGTGAGCGCAAGCAGTGGTTTTTTCATCCAATAACTCCTCTTGAAACATGTCTGCCAAAAAGAAATATCCGAACGGTTAGTTCACTTTGTTAATAACTAATATAGGGTCTAGTTCGGACAATCAAAAGGGGAGGCAGTGCACATCCAAGTTAGAGCGAAGGTGAGGTGAAAAAGTTCAAAAAAGGGCCGATACAAATGTATCGGCCCTAGATAGAAGTAAGAGAGGATTATGATGCTTTTGCGGTTACCGCTTCGGGAGCATTAATGATTTCTTTCTCTTGATCCTTCAAAAGACCGGTGGCGCCATTAGCGTAGTCTTTTGGTTGTTCGTTAAACTCTGGTTGATCTTCTGCAATAGTTTCAGACGACATTGCCGTTTTCTTATCAAACGGGTTGTCTTGTTCTGGTAAGTTTGGCAAAAGCTCAGAAGAGGTCTTGGCCATATGTTGGTATAGCTTGGTGTAATCTTTACCTAGGGTGTCCAACATTTCTGCGGTTTGTGCAAAATGATCGACGAGCTCTTGACGTTGTTGCTCTAATTCAAACTTGGCCGCTTCAAGTTCTTTCTGCACAGACTTTTGTTTCTTGTATTCAGGGGTGGTTAGTCTACTAATGACTACGCCTACGATTGTACCGACCAGCAAACCCACAATGGCATAAATCCAAGGCATAACTGCTCCTTATAGTTGTTTTAACAAGTCTTTTACTACTTAGTTACACGCGGTGCTCGTCCATGTTACTATGGCTTGAACAGCCGATAAAGAAAAATAGCAGTATGTCTTCGGGGACTGATAACTACTTCTCTCTATTCTCAAAGTTGACCCCGAGGTAACCCTTTTCTCTATACCTCTATACGACTTAATACGATGACACCACTACAACAATATCAAAAAGACATAGCAGAACACGGGTTTCAGCGTGATGAAGCTCAGTATCAAGCGGTCGTTGCATTAGACAAGCTTTACCATGCTATCGTTGAATTTCAGTCAGCGCCTGTGCCTCAGCTTTCCAAATGGCAAAAGCTAATGGGGAAAAAAATCGACAAGCCTGAACCACCAAAAGGCCTTTACTTTTGGGGTGGGGTAGGTCGCGGTAAAACCTACCTTATGGACGCATTTTTTGATGCTTTACCGACCCAAAGAAAAATGCGCGTCCACTTCCATCGATTTATGTATCGAGTACATGATGAGTTGAAGCTGTTAGGTGATGTCGAAAATCCGCTATCAAAAGTGGCGGATAAATTTAAAGAAGAAGCCGATGTGGTTTGCTTTGATGAATTTTTTGTTTCCGACATTACTGATGCGATGATCCTTGCAACGCTACTTCAAGAAATGTTCAAGCGGCAGATGATCCTAGTCGCGACTTCAAACATTGAGCCGCAGAACTTATATCGTAACGGTTTGCAAAGAGCGCGCTTTTTGCCCGCGATCGATATGATTTTGGCACGTTGTGAAGTGTTGAATGTCGATAGTGGCGTTGATTATCGCTTAAGAACGTTAGAACAGGCTGAAATATACCATTACCCGCTTGATGAGCAGGCTAGCATAAACCTTAACAAATATTATCAGCAGCTGACTGGAGAGCGTCAGTTTGTTGCTCATCAAATCGAAGTTAACCACCGTCAACTAGCGGTGATTGAAGCAAGCGATGGGGTGCTGCATGCGTCGTTTGCTCAGTTGTGTCAAACTGCTCGCAGTCAAAATGACTACATTGAATTGTCTCGTATTTACCACACGGTATTACTGGCAGATGTTCAACAAATGAACCGAAAAATAGATGATGCGGCGAGACGCTTTATCGCGCTGGTCGATGAGTTTTACGAGCGCAATGTTAAGTTGATTATTTCTGCTGAAGTGCCAATGGCCGATTTATATGCTGACGGGCAGTTAGAGTTCGAATTTAAGCGCTGTTTGTCTCGGCTTACTGAGATGCAAAGTCATGAGTATCTCGCGCGTGAACATTTGGCCTAGATCCAATGGGGTCTTAAAAAAGTGAAGAAAAAATTAGTGATTTGGCGCAAAAAAAGGTGATTTTTTCTTCGCTCTTCTCTATAATCCTGCGACCCACCGTTACTGCAGACCTGATTATCGAAGTTATTTCGAAATTGAAGGTCGAGAGTACCAACGACTCGAAGGGGTGATGACTGGGCTCTTAGACAGTGTGGGAGCACTATTGGGTGTTCCTTTAAAGTTTAAAATTTAATTAACGGGTTATTGTTAGCATGAAAACTTTCGTTGCTAAACCAGAAACTGTAAAACGCGACTGGTACGTTGTAGACGCTGAAGGTAAAACTCTTGGCCGTCTAGCAAGTGAAATTGCATCTCGCCTACGTGGCAAACATAAAGCTGAATACACTCCTCACGTTGACACTGGTGATTACATCATCGTTATCAACGCTGAGAAAGTTGCTGTAACTGGTAACAAAGCTAAGAACAAAGTGTACTACCGTCACTCTGAATTCCCAGGTGGTCTAAAATCTATCACTTTTGAAAAGTTGATCGATCGTAAACCTGAGATGGCTCTTGAGCTTGCAGTTAAAGGCATGCTTCCACGTGGTCCTCTAGGCCGTGCTATGTACCGTAAGCTAAAAGTTTACGCGGGCGCTGAGCACAACCATGTTGCTCAACAACCACAAGTACTAGACATCTAATTGGGGATTTCGAAAATGGCAGAGAATCAATACTACGGCACTGGCCGTCGCAAAAGCTCAGCTGCACGTGTTTTCATTAAACCAGGCAGCGGTAACATTGTAGTAAACAAGCGTAACCTTGACGAATACTTCGGTCGTCCAACAGCACGTATGGTTGTACAACAACCTCTAGAGCTAGTTGAACTAACTGAAAAGCTAGACCTTTACGTAACAGTTAAAGGCGGCGGTATTTCTGGTCAAGCTGGTGCTATCCGTCACGGTATCACTCGCGCGCTTATGGAATACGATGAGTCTCTACGTCCTGCTCTACGCGCAGCTGGCTACGTTACTCGTGACGCTCGTTGCGTTGAACGTAAGAAAGTTGGTCTACGTAAAGCACGTCGTCGTCCACAGTTCTCTAAGCGTTAATTTCCTCTTATCGGGAATTATGCTTTTCAGAGTTACTCTGGAAACTGTGTACCAAAAGCTCGGCTCTATGCCGGGCTTTTTTGTATTTAAAGCAACGAACAGCCTTCACTTATCATCACACTCCGAGCAGGCCTTCTTATTCGTCCTCTTCGTCGAAAGGTTGCCAGTGCCGTTTTATATGTGTGCCTTATTTAATCGCGACTCACCACGCTTTCTCTTGCGATGCAGCATAGATGTATTCATCAGCAAGAATGTCTTTGTATCTTATTCTTCCTGTAACATGTTTTAAAATGACTTACGCTCCTTTTTGAGCATTCTGCGTGCTACAAAATTGAAAATATAAACACAGTAAGCTGAACGCGTAATACGAAATATTTCTCTGTGTAATTAACTGAAAACTACCAAGATAAAAGGTTTTATCTGCTTTCAGCGGGGCTTCTATGTGGTGCTTTCTTGTTACAAATCACATCAATTTTTTATAATTCTGCCGCTTTTGTGACGACGCGAGCGATTTGCCTCACAAATGTTACAAAAAGGTAGCTTTATCTTGTCAAAAAGTAGGGTTTTCTTTATCATTTCCCTCCAATAAATAGAACTAAATTCATTATTTGTTAGCCATGCTCTTATAAGCGGAATAATAACGATCCAAAGGGAGCAAATGGGAGAATGTTTGGATGAGCAACGCGCCTTTAAATAACGGTCGCAGGCGTTTTCTAACCGCTACAACGGCAGTTGTTGGTGGGTTAGGGGCAGTCGCCGTCGCCGTGCCTTTTATCAAATCATGGAATCCGAGTGCTAAAGCCAAAGCGGCGGGCGCACCGGTGGAAGTGGATATAAGTAAAATTGAACCAGGTCAGCTGGTTCGTGTTGAGTGGCAGGGAAAACCTGTATGGATTGTTCGCCGCACTCAAAGCGTTCTGGATAACTTAAAATCGATCGGTGATAAGCTTCGCGATCCACAATCTGAAATGGAGCAGCAGCCTGAGTACGCTCAGAATGAGTTTCGTTCGATTAAGGAAGAGTTTTTCGTCGCAGTTGGTTTCTGTACCCACTTAGGTTGTTCACCAACCTATCTACCTGACTCTTTCTCAGAGCAGGTGCAGGGCGTAAGATCTGGCTTCTTCTGTCCTTGTCATGGTTCTAAGTTCGACATGGCTGGTCGAGTGTTCCAAGGAGTACCTGCTCCGTTGAACCTTGTCGTTCCTAAGCACATGTATTTGAGCGATACAAAGCTCATTGTGGGTGTTGATGAGGGAGATGCATAATGCAAGCAATGTTAGATTGGGTTGAAAAGCGTATTCCTGCAATGAATGCTTATAAAAAGCATTTGTCTGAATACCCAATGCCTAAGAACTTCAACTTTTGGTACCTTTTCGGTTCTCTGGCGATGCTGGTTCTTGTTAACCAAATCCTAACGGGTATTTGGCTAACGATGAACTATGTTCCTTCAGGTGACGGTGCATTTGCGTCTATCGAATACATTATGCGTGATGTAGAGTACGGTTGGCTTCTGCGTTACATGCATTCCACTGGCGCGTCAGCGTTTTTCGTTGTTGTGTATCTTCACATGTTCCGTGGTTTGATCTACGGTTCATACCAAAAACCTCGTGAACTATTGTGGATCTTCGGTATGTTGATCTTCCTTGTTCTCATGGCTGAAGCGTTCATGGGTTACCTACTTCCATGGGGTCAGATGTCATACTGGGGTGCGCAGGTAATCATTTCCCTGTTTGGTGCTATTCCTGTTATCGGTGATGACCTAACGCTTTGGATTCGTGGTGACTACATCATCTCTGGTGCAACGCTAAACCGTTTCTTCGCACTACACGTTATTGCACTGCCTATCGTTTTGCTTCTTCTTGTTGTTCTGCACGTATTGGCGCTGCACGAAGTAGGCTCAAACAACCCGGATGGTATCGAAACTAAGCTGCCAAAAGGCTCAATGGGCGACGATTACAAAACGCAATTCAAGTTCCACGATTACTACACGAAGAAATATGACATCATTGATTCTATTCCTTTCCATCCGTACGGCACGGTTAAGGACTTGGTCGGTGTTGCTGGTTTCTTGTTCTTCTTCTGTTACGTGCTGTTCTTTAACCCAGAAATGGGTGGGTATTTCCTTGAGCCGCCTAACTTTGAAGCTGCAAACCCACTGAAGACACCAGAGCATATTGCTCCGGTATGGTACTTCACGCCGTTCTACGCAATCCTACGTGCGGTTCCAGACAAACTATTAGGTGTTATCCTAATGGGTGCGTCAATTGCAGTGCTGTTTGTTCTACCTTGGTTGGATCGTTGTAAAGTTCGTTCATACCGTTACCGTAGCAAACTTCATCTATTGAATATTGTACAGTTCACTATCGCCTTTATCGCTCTGGGTATTTTAGGTGCGTTACCTGCAACACCAACGTACACACTACTATCTCAGATCTTTAGCTTGTGTTACTTCATGTTCTTTGTGTTGCTGTTCTTCTACAGCAAAAATGAAGCAACCAAACCATTACCAGAGAGGGTGACATTCAAATGAAGAAGTGGATTGTAATTCTATTTGCTATGTTGCCATCACTAGCGATGGCAGCTGGGGCCAATGTTCCGCTGGATAAAGCGAATGTTGACCTTACGGATAAAGCTTCGCTACAAAACGGCGCGAAGTTGTTCATGAACTACTGTTTTGCTTGTCACTCTACGCAATACCAGCGTTACGAGCGTGTAGCAACAGACTTGGAAATTCCAACAGACTTAATGAAAGAAAACCTGATTTTCAATCCTGAAGCGAAAATCGGTGATCTAATGGTCAATGCTATGCCACCGAAGCAAGCTGCAAACTGGTTTGGTGCTCCACCACCAGATCTTACGTTGGTTGCACGAGTTCGTGGTGCTGATTGGTTATACACTTACTTACGCTCTTTCTATGTTGATCCATCTCGTCCATTCGGCGTGAACAATATCGTCTTCCCGAGTGTTGGTATGCCGCATGTGCTTGAAGAGCTACAGGGCATCCCGACGCCGATTTACGATACGAAAATCGTAGATGGCGAAGAAGTACAAGTTGTTGTTGGTACTGAAACCGATGGCACGGGTGAGCTGAGTGAAGGCGAATATGACAAAGCGGTTGGCGATCTCGTTAACTTCTTAGTTTATTCAGGTGACCCAGTGCAGCTTGAGCGTCACGCTCTAGGCTGGTGGGTAATGGGCTTCTTAGTGCTTCTAACCATCGTTGTTGTGATGCTCAAGAAAGAGTATTGGCGCGATGTGCATTAATTGTGCTAAAATACCGTGCTAATTCCCAATTTTAATTGATGTACAATGGAGGCTTAGCCTCCATTGTTTTTATTTGTAAGTGTACTGGAGGGCTCCATGGCTGTAGCTGCCAATAAACGTTCTGTGATGACTCTTTTCTCAAGTGCATCAGATTTGTATAGCCATCAGGTTCGCATTGTACTAGCTGAAAAAGGCGTAAGTGTTGAAGTTGAGCTTGTTGACGAAGCAAACCTTCCTGCTGAGCTTGTTGAGCTAAACCCATATAAATCAGTGCCAACTCTTGTTGACCGTGAGCTAGCTCTTTACGATTCAAAAATCATCATGGAGTACTTGGACGAGCGTTTCCCTCATCCACCTCTAATGCCGGTTTACCCTGTTGCTCGTGGCAACAGCCGCTTGATGATGTACCGTATCGAACGCAACTGGTATTCACTCGCTGAAAAAGTGATGAAAGGTAATGCGGAAGAATCAGAAAAAGCACGCACAAAGCTGCGTAATGATCTTCTGACGTTAGCGCCAATTTTTGCTGAATATGAGTACTTCATGAGCGAAGAATTCAGCTTGATCGATTGTTACCTAGCTCCACTATTGTGGCGTTTGCCTCAACTTGGTATCGATCTTGTTGGCCCTGGTTCAAAAGAAATCAAGGTATACATGAACCGCGTATTTGAACGTGATTCGTTCCTTGCTTCTTTGACTGAAGCTGAACGTGAAATGCGCCTAGTTCGCTAAGCGATTTAAAACACGTTATGGATATTGCAAAAATGACTGCTCGCCGCCCGTATATGCTTCGCGCATTTTACGACTGGTTAGTAGACAATGACTTGACTCCTCACTTGGTTGTGGATGCAACAATGCCAGGGGTGCGTGTCCCGGTTGAATTTATTCAAGATGGTCAAATTATTTTGAATATTGCGCCACGTGCAGTGGGTAATCTTGAGTTAGGTAATGATGCGATTACCTTCCATGCTCGCTTTAGCGGTCGTCCGCACTCAGTGATCGTGCCTGTGTATGCTGTTCAAGCTATTTATGCACGTGAGAATGGTGCTGGTACTATGTTTGAACCAGAAGAAGCGTACACTCACATCGAAGAAGAAGCGATGACCGAGGAAGAATCATCCCCATCGTTCACAACGGTTAGCGATGAGCCTTCTGAGTTAGTTTCTGATTCAGATGCCGAAGAGGACGATGCTCCTCGACCAAAAGGCAAACCAAGCTTAAGAGTGATTAAATAATAAAAAAGCAGCGTAACGCTGCTTTTTTCTTTTTAACTTGTTGAAGATGATTTCAAGCCAGACTTTGGAAATTACTCACTAATCGTAAAGACTTCGACGTTCTCTTCACTTTCTGTACTTGCCTCACTTTCTATTGTTTGTACACCGTCACTCGGTAAGTCTACTTCAACAGGCTCCATTTCGCCGTATTGGAACCCTTTAATGACTTGTTTTACGCCTGAGATATTACGCGCGATTTCTGTCGCTCGATCGCCTTGCTCTGGCGTGACATAACCAAACAGAAAAACGTCGCCATCTTCGGTGATCACTTTAACCTTAACACCATTAAGCTCAGAATCAGTAAGCAAAGCTGACTTTACTTTGGTTGTGATCCAGCTGTCATTGCTAATCTGGGTAACAGTGAGTGGCTCTTTTTGTTTGATTTGATTGTGTATGACTTTTACACCACTAACTTCTCGAGCCCTTCGCTCTAAAGCAAGGATAAGGTCTTGTGTCGGAGCTTGTCCCATAAGGACTACAGTCCCATTATATGAACTGGCAACGACACGAACTTCACCTTTAAACGGTGCTTTATTGCCGATCGCCGCAACTTCGAATTCGATGTTATTGTCCTGCCAGATTTGTTTTGTCGTGCGTGTGTCCGTGACAATATTCGCTGTGGTTGCTGCACCTGCGATAAACAAACCTGCGCAACCACTTAAACTCAATGCTGTTAATAAGATAACGAGGCTACGTATCATAATTCTGACTCTCAGTCTTGGTTACTCTTCGTGAGCAGGGAAAAGCACCTGGTCAATAAGATCACAAAGACAATGGAGTGTTACCATATGTACTTCGTGAATACGTGCAGTGCGGTGTGATGGAATACGAATTTCGACGTCGTTCTCACCGAGCAGTCCTGCCATCTCTCCGCCATCTTTTCCTGTTAGCGCGATAATCGTCATGTCTCGAGTTACGGCTGCTTCCATCGCTTTGATAATATTTTTACTGTTACCGCTAGTCGACATGGCAAGCAAAATGTCGCCTGGTTGACCAAACGCTCGTACCTGTTTTGAGAAGATTTCCTGGTAGTGGTAATCGTTGGCCACTGCGGTTAGGGTGGTATTATCGGCGGTTAAGGCCATTGCTGGTAAGCTAGGGCGCTCAGTTTCAAAACGGTTTAAAAGACAAGAAACAAATTGTTGAGCGTTTGAAGCACTGCCGCCATTACCACAACATAAAATTTTATTGCCATTAAGCAGGCTCGACACCATCGCTTGAGCTGCATGAGTAATGGCATCAGGCAGCGCCTCTGCTGCTGCGATTTGAATTTGAATACTTTCTGTAAAGCTGTCTTTAATGCTGTCTAGCATCGCTTATCCTTCAGAGATTGCGTTTTCTATCCAGTTGATATCTCGCCCATTATCATGAATGGCGATGACATCAAATCGATAATCGATATTGTGTTTTAAGCGCTTTTGTTGGCTAAGCCAAACTTGTGCGGTTTTGACTAGCTTGCGCATTTTAGCGTGCGTCACCATTTCTGCTGCCGAGCCAAAGTGATTGTTCTTACGGTATTTGACTTCAACAAACACAATAGTTTCACCTTGTTGGAAGATTAAATCAATCTCACCGACCTTAGTCAGAAAATTTTGTTCAATAAAGTTCAAGCCCTGGCGTTGTAAATACTGCTTCGCCAGAGCTTCATATTGATTTCCGATTTGTCGCTTGCTAAAGAGCCCCACGCTCAGCCCAGCTTAGCTCACGCTGTACAACACAATTATTGTCGATACTTAAAATACCGGTTTGGCCGCCAACTGAGTAGCCCGGAACGACCTTCATTTGTGGCAGCTCCCCAATCAATTTATACGCATCCATACCCAGTGCTTTCAAACGTTTTTCCATGTTAGATTGCTCTGACCACAGCTCGTTCATTTCAGCGGTCACGCTAGGGTCTGGGTCAATCAGTAATGGAATATCGCTGTAGATGATGCCTGTTAGATCTTCGTAAGTCGCGCCGCCACTGTTGCTACGCGAGCTAGAGAAAATTTGTGGCGCTTTGGCGTCTGGGTTAATCGCTACCTCAATAAACGGCTTGATCAAAGTCAGTTCCGTGCTTCTAGCAACAATATAAACCGCATCGACATCACGACGGCTACGTGGCTGTGTTTCAAGCTTGATACGCATTAGTGATTGCATCTGAGCAATACGTTGTTTGCTTTCTTGCAGACCAAATACTTCATTGATGTCTTTTTGAAGTTGGCGCTTGTCACCAAAATAACTTGCTGCGACTTTATTAGAGCTGTACTTGCGCCATTCTTTGTTGAACGCTTCAGTTACACGCTCACCAAAGCTGCCCTTTGGTGCCAGAATCAGAGGGAAGTTATAGCCTTCGCTGAACAAGTGTTTCGCTGCCTGTGCGGCTTCTTGTTCTGGTGATAATGCCAAGTAGCAAATATTGCTATCTGGTTGCACATCTTCGGGAATATTTAGCGCAAGGGCTGGAATCGTAGGACCATTTTCTGAGCCATCCATGGTTGTGTGCAATAGCTCAACGTTTTCTTTTTCTAGGGGACCAACAACAAAGTCGATGTTTTCATTGATCAAACGTTGTTTAATTTGGTCGGCGTTATACGCATTAGTGTCTATTACCGTGAGGGTAGCGCTTGGATCACGGTTACGATCATTCATCATAGCAAACACAAAACCATCACGAATTAATTGCGCTTGTGGCGAGAACTTACCAGTAAGCGGCAGTAACAAAGCGGTGTTGTTTGGTTTAACGATGTCTAGAGAGAGAATGTTTTGAATCTCTTCTGGTGTGTAGATAGCGGCTGGGTGCGATGGGTTCTCGTTTAACCAGCGTTCTAGGGTATTTTTTAGTTGGGATAAGTTGCCCGACAGCGTTTTCGCATAAATAGCGAGTTGTAGCCAACCATCCAAAACATCTTCATTTGGCTCTGTTTCTAATGAGGTCAGTTCGTACTCGGAGTAGCTGCCAAAGTTCATCCAAATACGGCTAGAAATCTCTCTCTGCTCCGCGGACGATGCATATTGGCCAAATGCAACCAGTTGGCGGTTTGCCTCAAACGCTTGGTTAAGACCTTGATAAGCGTCGGCACGCATCAAGTAATAGTCTTTCCATTGCTCATTTGGCAACTTCCACCAAGGTTTAAAATTCAACAATTGCAGCAACTGAGAGTAATTACCCTGTTTTTGCTGTATGGTCGCACGCGCTAGTTGCCACTCTGCTTGCTGAACTTCGGTTAACTGTTGACGAGCCAGGCGCTTGATCAACATTTCTGCTTGATCAAACTGGTTTGCTTGAATCGCGGCTTTGGTTGCCATGATCAACCAGTCATTTTGTAAACTGCCTTCCGTGCTATCAGCTTGGATCATATAGTTCTGAACAGACTGAGTAGGCTCAAGTGTTACATCAACGCCATCAGGCTGTCTTGGACCTGAAGAACAGGCGGCGAGCGTAATTGCTAGTGCAACAGGAGTAAGTATGCGTGGTACACTGAGTCTCTTATGGTTAATCATTGCCGTGAGTTCTCTATAATTTTGTACAAAATTGTCTCTATATTAATCGTTGAAGTGATGGTAAACAAATGACAGATAAAAATAAGTTGCCGAATGAGGGGCCAACTCTCTATATCGTACCGACTCCAATCGGAAATTTAGCGGATATCACCCAACGTGCTATCGAAATTCTGTCGACTGTGGACATCATTGCCGCTGAGGATACTCGACATACGGGCAAATTACTGTCTCACTTCAATATTCAAACCAAAACTTTTGCTCTACACGACCACAATGAGCAGCAAAAAGCACAAGTTTTGGTAGAAAAGCTGCTTTCCGGTCAGTCTATCGCATTAGTTTCTGACGCTGGTACGCCACTTATCAGCGACCCAGGATACCATTTGGTGACAAAATGTCGTCAAGCGGGCGTTAGAGTTGTGCCTCTTCCAGGTGCTTGTGCGGTCATTACGGCGTTAAGTGCCTCTGGCTTGCCATCGGATCGCTTTAGCTTCGAAGGTTTTTTACCACCGAAAAGCAAAGGTCGTAAGGATAAATTCCTAGAGATTGCTTCGGTAGAGCGTACGTGTATTTTTTACGAGTCACCGCACCGTATTTTAGACTCTCTACAAGACATGTTAGACGTTCTTGGCCCAGATAGAGAAGTTGTGTTGGCAAGAGAGCTAACAAAAACCTTTGAAACCATTCAAGGCATGCCGTTAGGTGAGCTGATTGAATGGGTGAAAAGTGACGATAACCAACAGCGTGGTGAAATGGTATTGTTGGTACATGGCCATCGTGAAACAACAGACGACTCACTACCTGAAGATGCTTTACGCACGTTAGGGATTTTGACCAAAGAGCTGCCTTTGAAAAAAGCAGCTGCTTTGGTGGCAGAAATACATAACTTGAAGAAGAATGCGCTATATAAATGGGGCTTAGAAAACTTAGACTAAGTGCCGCTAGCGAGATAAATGGTCAATGAGGGCTGATGTTTAGGCATCGGCCTTTTTATTATCTATTTTTGGCACGTTGACTAAAAAGTCATCACTTAGTGCATTCATTTCATCATATCTGTGATCTAACTAGACTCTGAAGTGAGAACTCTATACAATCCGCCCTCGGAGCTGACTGGGTAGTCGCTGCTTTGTTGATGTCCTTCGGGAGACTGACGTCGAAGTCCCTTTGGGAGACTGACGTTGACGTCCTTCGGGAGACTGACAAAGGGGAGGAAAGTCCGGGCTTCATAGAGCAAGGTGCCAGGTAACGCCTGGGGGGCGCAAGCCTACGACAAGTGCAGCAGAGAGAAGACCGCCGATGGCCCGTAAGGGTACAGGTAAGGGTGAAAGGGTGCGGTAAGAGCGCACCGGACGACTAGCAATAGTTCGTAGCAGGGTAAACTCCACCTGAAGCAAGACCAAATAGGCCTCCACATTGCGTTGCTCGCGTAAGGAGGCGGGTAGGTTGCTCGAGCCAGTGAGTGATTGCTGGCCTAGACGAATGGCTACCGCCGTGCAAGCGGAACAGAACCCGGCTTATGTGTCGGCTCCACCTATTCGAGACCCATCTCTACTTCGGTAGTGATGGGTTTTTTGCATTTAATTGACGCAAACTATGTCATTACCAATAAACTTGGCGTAAATCACGTCTAACTTTAGACTTGTGGTGGCGATGATGTAGGAAATCAGTACACTAAAGAATCGCCTCAAGATCATTCAACGAGAAAGCTATGACCGAAACCTTCCAACATATTTCCGTGTTATTAAATGAATCCATTGATGGCTTAGCTATCAAACCAGACGGCGTCTATATTGATGGAACATTTGGCCGTGGCGGTCACAGCCGGACAATTCTATCTAAACTCGGTGAAAATGGCCGACTGTACAGTATCGACCGTGACCCTCAAGCGATCGCTGAGGCAGGCAAAATCAATGACCCTCGCTTCACCATTATTCATGGTCCATTTTCTGGTATTGCTGAGTATGCTGAAGAGTATGGGCTAGTTGGAAAAGTGGATGGTGTTCTGCTGGATTTAGGCGTTTCTTCTCCTCAGTTAGACGACGCAGAGCGTGGCTTTAGCTTTATGAAAGACGGTCCGCTAGATATGCGTATGGACCCGACATCAGGTGTTCCAGTATCTCAATGGTTGATGGAAGCAGACCTCGATGATATCACTTGGGTCATTCGCGAGTTTGGGGAAGATAAACATGCGCGCCGTATTGCAAAAGCGATTGTTGCCTACCGTGAAGATGAAGAAAATGAGCCAATGGTTCGCACTGGTCAGCTGGCAAAATTGATTTCAGATGCCGCACCGAAAAGTTTTAAAGAGAAAAAACACCCTGCGACTCGTGCTTTCCAGGCTTTTCGTATTTACATCAACAGTGAGTTAGAAGAAATTGATACGGCACTTAAAGGCGCGGCGAGCATTCTTGCTCCTGAAGGCCGTTTATCTGTGATTAGCTTCCACTCTCTGGAAGACCGTATGGTCAAACGTTTTATCCGTAAAGAGAGCAAAGGGCCTGAAGTGCCACACGGTATTCCAATGACGGAAGAGCAAATTCGTGCTCTTGGTAGTGCGAATATGAAAGCGGTGAGCAAAGCGATTAAACCAAGCAAACAAGAAATTGAAATGAACCCTCGTTCGCGCAGCTCTGTGTTAAGAATTGCAGAAAAGCTTTAATTATTATGACGAAATCCACTCCTAATCTTGCTAAGTTGATTGCAACGGATCTCCTCACTGTTGGTCGCTGGCCATTACTGTTGTTGCTATTGATCGTGGCATCGGCAATGGGAGTGGTATTTGCTACCCACCATGCGCGTCAAGCGATCACCGAGAAAGACCATACGTTGGTTGAACGAGAACGATTAGATAGCGAATGGCGTAACTTAATGTTGGAAGAAACTGCCCTCGCGGAACACAGTCGTGTTCAAGACCTTGCCAAAAAAGAACTTGAAATGAAACGACCTGATGGCGATAAAGAAGTGGTTGTCACGCTCAAATGATTAGAAAAAAATCCAACACGAAACAAGCCAATAAGCGTAAACCTGTAGCAAAAGAGAAAGCGGCTACGGGGGATAAGAAAACCGATAACAAAGCAGTGAAAGTGGCGGTCGAAGAATCTTTCTTGATTCGTTGGCGCTTCCATCTATTACTGTTTTTTGTTTTTTGTGCATTTGCCCTTTTGGTGGCACGCGTAGCCTACATCCAAATCATTGAGCCAGATAACCTGATTAAACAAGGTGACCTACGTTCGGTTCGTGTTAAATCCATTCCTTCTGCTCGCGGTATTATTTCGGATCGAAATGGTGAGCCGCTTGCTGTCAGTGTACCGGTTGAGGCGGTTTGGGCAGATCCTGCCACGATATTTAAAGAAAACGCGTTAAGCCAGACCAAAAGTTGGCATGCATTAGCGGATGTTCTTGGTATTGACCGACAAGGGTTAATAGACAAAATCAAGCGCAATGAAAAACGCCGCTTTATCTACTTGCAGCGCCAGGTCAGTCCGGCCATGGCGAACTATATTCGTGAGCTAAAGCTGCCAGGTGTTGGCCTTAAGTCGGAATCTCGTCGTTATTATCCTGCAGGTGAGGTTAGTGCTCACTTAGTCGGTGTAACAGGCATTGACGGGCATGGCCTAGAAGGTGTGGAGCGTAGCTACGATGAATGGCTCACTGGCGCGGCGGGTAAGAAAACTATTCGTAAAGACCGTTATGGTCGTGTTGTGGAAAACATTGCTTGGCAAGACAAGCAAGAAGGTAAATCACTTCAGTTAACCATCGATCAGCGCCTACAGGCGATTGCGTATCGTGCGATTAAGCAAGCCGTTGCGGACCACCGCGCCACTTCAGGTTCCGTTGTCATGTTGGATGTAAAAACGGGCGCCGTATTGGCCATGGTTAATGCTCCTTCTTACAACCCTAACAATCGTAGCGATTGGCAAAGCTATCAAATGCGTAACCGAGTGATCACGGACTCAATGGAGCCTGGTTCGACCATTAAGCCTTTCGTTATTTTAGCCGCCTTAGAAAATGGGATAGCCGATAAAGATACCATCGTAGATACCGGTAATGGTGTCCTACGTTTAGGTGGTAGTCGAGTCAGAGATGTCTCTCGCGTAGGCAAAGCGAGCTTGACCACGATCCTTAAAAAGTCGAGTAATATCGGTGTGACGAAGCTAGCAATGCAAATGCCGGTAGAGGCGCTTCTTGGGCTGTACAGTTCAGTGGGTTTTGGTGAGCTTTCTGGCCTAAACCTAGTTGGGGAAGTGACGGGTATTTTTCCTACACGAACTCGTTGGTCGCCAATTGAACGCGCCACGATTGCGTTTGGTTACGGTCTATCAATTACACCAATCCAGCTAGCCCATGCTTATGCGACGCTTGGAAACCTTGGCAAATACGAGCCTATTCATATTATTGAAAGCAATGATCATGACATGTCACGTCAAGTGGTGAGTGCGAAGTATGCGCGTCAAGTATTAGACATGTTGGAAACCGTAACTCAAAAAGGGGGCTCGGCTCGCAGAGCGGCAGTTCCTGGTTATCGAGTAGGAGCGAAAACGGGTACATCACGTAAAGCTTCTGCCGGTGGGTACAGCGACGAGTACATCACCTACACGGCTGGGCTTGCTCCGGTTAGCGATCCGCGAATTGCTTTAGTAGTGATCGTAAACGAGCCTCAAGGCGATGACTACTATGGTGGTTCGGTAGCGTCTCCTGTCTTCTCTGAAATCATGAAAGGCGCGCTACAAATACTCAATGTTGCACCTGACGAAAACAAATTCCAACAGTAAGCCCTGTGGTTTACTGAGCAAACAAAATTAAGAAAACCTGAGCCAAAGCTCGGAGAACAAATATGACTAAAGCCATCAGTATGGACGTGCTGCTTTCCCCTTGGGTGGATTGCCCTAGCTTATCGTCCGTTCTTGTTTCTGAATTGGAGCTCGACAGCCGAAGAGTTCAACCTGGAACCACGTTTGTAGCAGTGATTGGCCATGTTGTGGATGGGCGTAAATTCATTGCCTCTGCAATTGAGCAAGGTGCAAATGCAGCCCTGGCGCAAGCCTGCGATGTCAAAACACATGGTACGGTGGAAATCATTGATGATGTTCCCGTCATTTACATTGATAGGTTGGACCAACGTTTATCCGCAATTGCTGGAAAGCTTTATGCTTACCCTGATATGGATTTGATTGGTGTCACCGGCACCAACGGCAAAACCACCATTACCCAGTTAATAGCGCAATGGCTAGAACTGCTTGACCATAAAGCGGCGGTAATGGGAACAACAGGAAATGGCTTCCTCAATAACTTGCAACAAGCTGCGAATACAACGGGGAATGCCGTTGAAATTCAGAAAACGCTCTCCTCTCTCGCAAATCAACAAGCCACATACACCGCGCTAGAAGTATCTTCCCATGGCCTGACGCAAGGTCGTGTCAAAGCATTATCATTTGCGGCGAGCGTGTTTACTAACTTAAGTCGTGACCATCTTGATTACCATGGCACGATGGAAGAGTATGCCAATGCAAAGCTTGGGTTGTTCACGCAACACCAATGTGAACGTGCCATTATCAATGTTGATGATGAAGTAGGTCATCAATGGGCGTCGCAGTTAAGTAATGCGGTCGCTGTTTCGCTCAAACCGAATACTGAATTTGAAAGCGCAATTTGGGCGACGGAAGTCAGTTACGCGGAGTCAGGGATTACTATTAAGTTCGATGGTAAATTTGGCTCAGGTGAATTGCACGCGCCATTGATTGGTGAGTTTAATGCAACCAACTTAATGCTCGCTTTTGCGACCTTATTAAGCTTAGGTAAAGAGAAACAAGCGTTACTCGAAACCGCAGGTCAACTGCAACCTGTACTCGGCCGAATGGAGTTATTCCAAACTGAGGATCGTGCCAAAGTCGTGGTTGATTATGCCCATACTCCTGATGCTTTAGAAAAAGCGCTGCAAGCTTTACGAGTTCATTGTGAAGGCCAGCTGTGGGCTATTTTTGGCTGCGGTGGTGATCGCGATGCAGGTAAGCGCCCAATGATGGCGGAAATTGCAGAGCGTCTAGGCGACAGAGTGGTGTTGACTGACGATAACCCACGCAGCGAAGACCCGGTTCAGATTGTGAAAGACATGTTAGCTGGGCTGTCAAAACCTGCTGAAGCGATTGTTCAGCATGACCGCTTCAAAGCACTGTCTTATGCCATTGAAAATGCTTCGCCAAACGACATTATCTTGTTAGCTGGGAAGGGTCATGAAGATTATCAGATTCGTAATGGCGAAACGATTCATTACTCCGACCGCGAGTCCGCAATGCAACTTTTAGGATTGACCTCATGATCAAAGTAACGTTATCTCAAATTGCAGACATCACACGTGGCGAGCGATTCGGCGACGATCTACTTATCGACGCGGTTTCTACTGATACACGAGCGATTGAGCGTGGGGCTCTATTTGTGGCGTTAGTAGGGGAGCGCTTTGATGCGCACAACTTTTGCCAACAAGCGGTAGATGCAGGTGCCGGTGCTTTACTCGTGGAAAAACGCTTAGATGTGAATGTGCCGCAAATTGTGGTGTCGGATACCAAACTTGCATTGGGTGAATTTGCTTCTTGGGTGCATCAAGCATGCCAAACACCTACCGTTGCCATCACCGGAAGTTGCGGTAAAACGACCGTAAAAGAAATGGTTGCGAGTATCCTGCAATTGAAAGGCAAAGTGCTATTCACGGCGGGTAACTTCAATAATGATATTGGTGTTCCGTTGACATTATTACGCTCACAGCAGGATGATGATTATGCCGTGATTGAGCTTGGTGCTAACCATATAGGTGAAATTGCTTACACGACTCAGTTAGTAAAACCAGATATCGCGTTAGTGAACAATGTAGCAGCCGCTCACCTTGAAGGCTTTGGTTCTATCGATGGCGTGAAACAAGCCAAAGGTGAAATCTACCAAGGCCTTTCAGCTGGTGGTATTGCGATTGTTAACCTAGACAGCAATGGTGAAGCCAAGTGGGATGAAGTGTTAGCAGATAAGAAAGTCATTACTTTTTCACAAAGTAATACTGATGCAGACTTCTTCGCTTCTAACATTGTATTGAACGTCGCAGGTGAAGCAAGCTTTGACTTACATATCGCAGCAAGCTCACAAGAAATTGAACTGTCTCTGGGTATTATAGGTCAACACAACGTTGCGAATGCGATCGCTGCTTCTATTATTGCGTTACAAATGGGCGCCACATTAGAAGAGGTTCGTGCTGGCCTTAAACATTTGAACAAAGTGAAAGGTCGCGTCGAGGTTGAAGCGCTGAGCGAAAAGATAAAATTGATTGACGACAGCTACAACGCGAGCGTGCCAGCCATGAAAGCGGCAGTTGATTTATTGGCCGCTTTCCCAGGTCAACGCTGGCTGATTTTAGGTAATATGGCGGAATTGGGCGAGGAAAGTCTTGCACTTCATCGTCAAGTCGGGGAACATGCTGCCCCACAAAAATTTGAACATGTTCTCACATATGGTGCAGACGCCAAGGTGATCAGTGATCTTTGCCAAGGCATTCATTTTGAGACGCACCAAGAGATGATTGAATACATCAAGCAGCATCTAGACCAAGCCGTTCCTGAAAACCATACGATATTGGTGAAAGGAGCGAATGGTGCACGTATGTTTGAAGTCGCTGCTGCTTTGAAGGAGTATTATTAATGATTATTTGGCTTGCCGAGCTGCTACAGCCATACCTGTCTTTTTTCCGATTGTTTGAATACTTGTCTTTTCGAGCAATCCTAAGCGTATTAACCGCTCTAGGTCTGTCATTATGGATGGGACCAATCATGATCAAGCGTTTGCAAATGCTGCAAATTGGTCAGGTAGTGCGTAACGAAGGTCCTGAATCTCACTTTAGTAAGCGTGGTACCCCAACAATGGGCGGTATCATGATCTTAGCGGCCATCTCAATCACGATTTTGCTATGGACAGACTTATCCAACCCTTACGTATGGGCGGTACTGACAGTCTTACTTGGCTACGGTGCGGTCGGATTTGTTGATGATTATCGTAAAGTGGTACGCAAAAATACCGATGGCTTGATCGCGCGTTGGAAGTACTTCTGGCAGTCGTTGATCGCGTTTGTCGTCGCTTTCGCATTGTATGCTTACGGTAAAGACACAGCAGCAACTCAGCTAGTGGTGCCATTCTTTAAAGACATCATGCCGCAGCTTGGTTTGATGTATATCATTCTGACTTACTTTGTCATTGTAGGTACAAGTAACGCGGTTAACCTGACTGATGGTCTAGACGGTTTGGCAATCATGCCAACGGTTCTTGTTGCAGCAGGCTTCGCGGTTATTGCATGGGCGACCGGTAACGTTAACTTCTCTGAATACCTTCATATTCCATACTTACCACATGCTTCTGAGTTGGTTGTCGTATGTACAGCAATCGTCGGTGCAGGCCTTGGTTTCTTGTGGTTTAACACGTATCCAGCACAAGTGTTCATGGGTGATGTCGGCTCACTAGCGCTTGGCGGCGCGTTAGGCACTATTGCTGTTCTCGTTCGTCAAGAGTTGGTGTTGGTGATCATGGGCGGTGTGTTTGTGATGGAAACGCTGTCGGTAATTCTACAGGTGGGTTCATACAAACTGCGTGGTCAGCGCATTTTTCGTATGGCACCGATTCACCACCACTACGAATTGAAAGGTTGGCCAGAACCTCGCGTAATCGTGCGTTTCTGGATTATTTCTATGGTTCTTGTTCTGATTGGTCTTGCGACATTGAAAGTGCGTTAATCGCACTTTCCAAGAACAAGATTTACAGTGTGATCAAATATGGAACGTTGGCAAAACATACATAGTGTTGTCGTCGTAGGGCTCGGTATTACCGGGCTCTCTGTCGTTAAACACCTAAGAAAAAATCAGCCACAGCTTGTGGTCAAAGTCATTGATACTCGCGTAAATCCTCCGGGTGCAGAGCGCTTGCCGGAAGATGTTCAACTGCATAGTGGTGGTTGGAATACAGACTGGCTTTCTGACGCGGATCTTATCGTGACCAACCCTGGTATTGCGCTAGCGACACCAGAGATCCAAGCCGTATTAGCAAAAGGTACGGCAGTAGTAGGTGATATCGAGTTATTCGCTTGGGCGGTGCAGAAACCGGTGATTGCGATTACGGGCTCAAACGGTAAGAGCACAGTAACCGACCTCACAGGTGTGATGGCTAACGCTGCAGGTTTGGATGTTGGCGTTGGTGGTAACATCGGTGTGCCTGCTCTGGATTTGTTAGAACAAGACGCAGACCTATATGTACTCGAACTCTCGAGCTTCCAGTTAGAAACGACGTCAAGCTTAAAGCTCAAAGCCGCTGCGTTTCTGAATCTTTCTGAAGATCATATGGATCGTTATCAAGGCATGTCTGACTATCGACAAGCTAAGTTGCGTATTTTTAACCATGCTGCTCTTGCAGTCGTGAACCGTGATGATCAAGAAACCTTCCCAGACGCAGAGATGCCATTGGTGACATTTGGCAGCGACAATCAGGACTTTGGTCTCGAGGTGGATGGCAACCGTACTTGGCTGCTCGATCACGGTCAACGAGTTGTCGCAAGTGATGAGCTTAAGTTGGTTGGTAAGCACAACTTATCTAACGCTCTGGTTGCTTTAGCGCTATTAAAAGCTGCGGACGTAAACTATCACAAAGCATTGAATGCACTTAAAAATTACACGGGACTGACACACCGATGCCAGGTGGTTGCGGATAATCAAGGCGTCAAATGGGTGAATGACTCTAAAGCAACTAATATTGCCAGCACTATGGCTGCGCTATCTGGTTTGGAATCGACAGGCAAGCTCTACTTACTCGTTGGTGGTGTTGGCAAAGGTGCTGACTTCTCGCCATTAAAACCGATCTTCGCGACGCTTAACTTGCAACTGTGTTGCTTTGGCGCTGATGGCGATGAATTTATGCCACTGCATGAATCTGCAATACGTTTCGACACTATGGAAGATGTGATTCAACAAGTATCTTCGCAGTTAAAACCAGGTGATATGGTGATGCTGTCTCCTGCATGTGCTAGCTTTGATCAATTCGACAACTTTATGGCAAGAGGTGATGCTTTCGCTGCTCTTGCTCAGAAATATGCATAATTAAAGGTTACACACTTCGTGGGTTTAGGTAACGTTAAACGCAGTATTGGCAATTGGCTCAAGCATCCAGCCCCAGAGGCGATGTTTGATCGTCAGTTAGTGTGGATTGCACTGGGTTTGATGTTGACTGGTTTGGTCATGGTAACCTCTGCATCATTTCCAATCAGCTCTCGATTAACGGAACAGCCGTTCCACTTTATGTTTCGTCATGCGACGTTTCTCGTGCTGGCGTTAGGGACCTCCGCTGTTATTTTGCAAGTGCCTTTGCAAGAGTGGTTTAAGAAGAGCCATTACTTACTTTGGGCTTCTTTCGCACTGTTGATCATCGTGCTCTTGGCGGGTAAGTCGGTTAATGGTGCGTCTCGTTGGATTCCCCTTGGGCTGTTTAACCTTCAGCCAGCGGAAGTCGCGAAGCTATCGCTGTTTATCTTCATGTCTGGTTACTTAGTTCGAAAGCAAGACGAAGTACGACAAACGTTCTTTGGTGGCTTTATGAAGCCAATCATGGTGTTTGCCTTCTTCGCAGTATTACTACTTGGTCAGCCAGACTTGGGGACGGTCGTCGTGATGCTGGTCACGCTGTTTGGCATGCTTTTTATCGCAGGTGCAAAACTAACCCAGTTTCTCGCCTTGATGGTGGCTGGTATCGGCGCTGTAGTAGGTTTGATTCTCGTCGAGCCATACCGTATGCGACGAGTAACCTCCTTCCTTGACCCGTGGGAAGATCCATTTGGCAGTGGCTATCAGTTGACTCAGTCTTTGATGGCGTTTGGTCGTGGTGAATGGTTCGGACAAGGTCTCGGTAATTCAATTCAAAAACTGGAATATCTACCGGAAGCGCATACCGACTTTGTGTTTGCCGTACTTGCTGAAGAGCTTGGTTTCGTAGGCGTAGTGCTGGTCTTAATGCTGATTTTTAGCTTGGTGCTAAAAGCGGTTTACATCGGCAAGCGTGCATTTGAAGAAGGCGAAATGTTCGGAGGTTATCTGGCTTTCGGAATTGGTATTTGGTTTGCGTTTCAAACCTTGGTTAATGTTGGAGCTGCCGCCGGTATTGTTCCAACTAAAGGTTTAACACTTCCACTCATCAGTTATGGTGGTTCTAGTCTAATAATTATGTCCGTCGCAGTGTCCATACTACTGCGTATCGATTACGAATGCCGCTTGAAACGCGAGCAACAACAATCAGAACAACAATCAGAACAACAAGCTAATGAAACAAAATAAACGTTTGATGGTGATGGCTGGTGGTACTGGCGGTCACGTATTCCCAGGTTTGGCGGTAGCAAAACAGCTTCAAGAGCAAGGTTGGGAGATCCGTTGGTTAGGTACGGCGGATCGAATGGAAGCGGATTTGGTGCCAAAACATGGCATTGAAATCGACTTTATCAAAGTGAAAGGGTTACGAGGTCAAGGCGTTAAACGTCTTCTTGCAGCACCATTTCAAATTATCAATGCCATTATGCAGGCTCGTGCTCACATGAAACGCTGGCAGCCAGACGCAGTGCTTGGTATGGGCGGTTATGTTAGCGGCCCGGGCGGTATTGCCGCTTGGATGAGTGGCATTCCTGTTGTTCTGCATGAACAAAATGCAGTAGCAGGTTTAACGAACCAATGGTTATCGAAAATCGCTAAGAAGGTTTTTCAGGCTTTCCCAGGCGCTTTTCCAAATGCCGAAGTGGTTGGGAACCCTGTTCGTGAAGATGTGACTCAATTAGCAGCGCCAATTGAGCGCATGCAAGAGCGCCAAGGTCCAATTCGCATTTTGGTGATGGGTGGCAGCCAAGGCGCACGTATTCTTAACCAAACTCTGCCAGAAGTGATGTCGAAATTGGGCGAAGATTACTATGTTCGTCATCAAGCGGGCAAAGGTGCCGCCGAAGAAGTGAATGCAGCATACCAAGCTAATGGTGTGGTAAATGCAGAAGTAATGGAATTCATTGATGACGTTGCAGAAGCTTACGCATGGGCTGACCTTTTAGTTTGTCGCTCTGGAGCGTTAACCGTTTCTGAAGTCTCGGCGGCAGGTGTAGGCGCTATTTTTGTTCCATTCATGCACAAAGACCGCCAGCAAGCACTTAATGCAGACCACTTGGTGGATTGCGGCGCGGCGAAAATGATTGAACAACCAGATTTAACCGTTGAGTCTCTGACTCAGCAGATCCAACAATTGGATCGCCAAGCTTTACTTACAATGGCTGAGCAAGCGCGTGGCGCTGCAAAATTGAATGCTGACCGAGTTGTCGCACAAGCCATTGTCGCTTTGACCGAAAAGCGTTAACCGAATTATTGAGAATAGAATTGATGACAATCCAACATACACAAGACTTAGCTCAGATTCGCGCAATGGTGCCAGAGATGCGCCGCGTGAAATCCATCCACTTCATCGGTATTGGTGGTGCGGGCATGAGCGGCATTGCAGAAGTGCTGTTGAACGAAGGCTACCAAATCACAGGTTCTGATCTATCAGAGAACGCTGTGACAGAGCGTTTGGTATCAAAAGGTGCGACGGTATTTATTGGTCATCAAGCCAGTAATGTAGAAAAAGCAAGTGTGGTTGTTGTGTCAACGGCGATCAACGAAGAAAACCCAGAAGTGATGGCGGCACGTGAATTACGCATCCCTATTGTACGCCGCGCAGAGATGTTGGCTGAATTGATGCGATTCCGTCACGGTATTGCCGTTGCGGGTACACACGGTAAAACCACGACGACCGCTCTTGTCACTCAAATCTATTCTGAAGCCGGTCTTGATCCAACGTTTGTGAATGGCGGTTTGGTGAAAAGCGCAGGTACAAATGCGCGTCTAGGCTCGAGTCGTATTCTAATTGCAGAGGCAGATGAAAGTGACGCGTCATTCCTGCACTTGCAACCAATGGTGAGCATTGTTACCAATATCGAAGCCGATCATATGGATACCTATGGTGGTGACTTTGAAACCTTAAAGCAAACCTTCATCGATTTCCTTCATAATCTACCGTTTTACGGCCAAGCAATTGTTTGCATTGATGATCCTGTGGTTCGAGAGTTAATCCCACGTATTAGTCGTCAAGTGATAACTTACGGTTTTTCTGAAGATGCCGACGTACGTATTGAAGATTATCGTCAAGAGGGGCAGCAAGGCAAATTTACGGTAGTACGTAAAGGGCGAGCTAACTTAGATATCACGCTGAATATTCCAGGTCGTCACAATGCATTGAATGCGTCTGCTGCGATTGCGGTTGCTACTGAAGATGACATTGAAGACGATGCGATCCTAAAGGCAATGGCTGGTACGCAAGGTACGGGAAGACGTTTTGATCACCTTGGCGAGTTTGATACTGGCAACGGCCATGCAATGCTTGTTGATGATTACGGCCATCATCCAACAGAAGTGGATGTAACCATTAATGCAGCACGCAGTGGTTGGCAAGACAAGCGTTTGGTGATGATTTTCCAACCGCACCGTTATAGCCGTACTCGTGATTTATACGATGATTTCGCGAATGTGCTTGAACAGGTGGATGTATTGATCATGCTGGATGTTTACGCAGCGGGTGAAAAGCCGATTGCAGGTGCTGATGGGCGCGCTTTATGTCGCACAATTCGCAGCCGAGGCAAGGTAGATCCGATTTTTGTTCCAGAAATCGAGCAATTACCTTCAGTTTTAGCTAACGTTATACAAGACGGCGACCTAATCTTAACGCAAGGTGCGGGTGATATTGGTAAAGTGGCGAAACAGCTGGCAGGTCTTAAATTGAATATAAACAAGATGCTTGGCTGACACATATTGTTGATGCGAAGGACAGATAAAGACTCAGATCTCGATTTTGCGTCAATATCATTGTGATTTATTGCTATCAGTGTTTGATAGTTTACAAGAGCTCAGTATAATCCCAAGGTTAAAGTCAAGACTTTTACCTCTGCGTAATTATATGGGTAAAAAGTACACGACAAAAGTCAGGAAACGAAGACGTTGTTGAATATTGCACTGAATGACGAGCGACCAAACACGGGTAACAACCGTGGTCGCCAAGAAAAAATCTTGGGTGCGTTATTTTTCGTTGTGGTTGTGACTTTAATTAGTTCTGTTTTGTACGCGGCGATCAGTTGGATGTGGGATGACCAAAGGTTACCTCTCTCCAAAATAGTACTTCAGGGGAAACTGGAGTATGTCCAAGCTGACGATGTGCAGGCTGCATTTAGTCGAATTGATCACATCGGTACATTTATGTCTCAGGATATTGATGTATTACAGCAAAGTGTCGAAGCTCTGCCATGGGTAGCGCATGCCGCAATCCGAAAGCAGTGGCCGGATACAGTAAAAGTTTTTTTGACGGAGCATCAACCAGAAGCCATTTGGAATGGCAACGAACTGTTAGATAAAAACGGGTTCGTTTTTGATGGAGATGTTGCTCTGTTGCAAGAAGAAAAAGTGAAGCTGTACGGACCCAAAGATAGCGGACCGGAAGTCTTACAGACTTACCGTGATTTGAGTCCTAAGTTTCAGCAATTGGGTTTAGCGATATCGTCTCTGGTATTAAACGAGCGACGAGCTTGGCAAATCATCCTTGATAACGGTATTCGATTAGAGCTCGGAAAAGAGTCTCTTCTTGAGCGTATAGAGCGCTTTTTTAAGCTCTATAACAAGCTTGGCAGTGACACGCAAAGAATCAGTTATATCGATCTTAGGTACGATACAGGAGCCGCAGTTGGTTGGTTTCCTGAACAAGAGTTAGAAGAGAGTACAGATGACTAAGGCCGCTGATGACAACATTATTGTTGGTCTTGATATAGGCACTGCAACCGTATCGGCTCTAGTGGGTGAGGTTTTACCAGACGGTCAAATTAATATTATTGGCGCAGGTAGTAGCCCCTCACGCGGCATGGATAAAGGTGGCGTGAATGATTTGGAGTCGGTTGTAAAATCAGTACAACGTGCAATTGATCAAGCTGAATTAATGGCAGAGTGCCAGATCAGCCGAGTCTTCATTTCGTTGTCTGGTAAGCATATCGCAAGCCGAATTGAAAAAGGTATGGGCACGATTTCTGATGAAGAGGTGTCTCAAGAAGACATGGATCGCGCTATCCATACCGCAAAATCGATTAAAATCGGTGATGAACAGCGAATTCTTCATGTGATCCCGCAAGAGTTCACCATTGATTACCAAGAAGGAATCAAAAATCCGCTTGGTTTATCTGGGGTAAGAATGGAAGTGAGTGTCCACCTTATCTCATGCCATAATGACATGGCACGCAACATTATTAAGGCGGTAGAACGCTGCGGCCTTAAAGTAGAACAACTCGTATTTTCTGGGCTTGCTGCTAGTAATGCAGTAATCACCGAGGATGAAAGAGAGCTTGGAGTTTGTGTGGTTGATATTGGTGCCGGCACGATGGATGTGGCCATCTGGACTGGCGGTGCGTTACGTCACACAGAAGTATTTTCGTACGCAGGAAATGCTGTAACCAGTGATATTGCTTTTGCTTTTGGCACGCCAGTGAGCGATGCTGAAGAAATAAAAGTCAAATATGGCTGTGCTTTGAGTGAACTGGTCAGTAAGGATGACACGGTTAATGTACCAAGCGTAGGTGGACGACCATCACGTAGCCTGCAACGTCAAACGTTGTCAGAAGTGATTGAGCCACGCTACTCTGAGCTTATGGGACTGGTTAACCAAACTATCGACTCTGTACAAGCAAAATTGCGCGAAGAGGGTATCAAGCACCATCTGGCTGCGGGAGTTGTACTCACCGGCGGTGCTGCGCAAATGGACGGAGTGGTAGAATGTGCGGAACGCGTATTCCGCAATCAAGTAAGGGTCGGCAAACCGCTCGAAGTCAGCGGATTAACTGACTATGTAAAAGAGCCGTACCATTCTACGGCAGTTGGATTACTTCATTACGCAAGAGACATGCAGTCTAGCGACGATAGCGATTATAATGAACCTAAACGCTCATCTGTAACTGGCTTTTTCGATAAATTGCGTAACTGGATACAAAAAGAGTTTTAACCTGAGTTGCAGGATAAACGGAGACAACACATGTTTGAACCGATGATGGAAATGTCTGACGATGCAGTAATCAAGGTCGTTGGGGTTGGTGGCGGCGGTGGTAACGCCGTTGAACACATGGTGCGTGAATCCATCGAAGGTGTGGAATTCATCAGCGTCAACACTGATGCGCAAGCACTTCGTAAGACAAGCGTTGGCAATGTTATTCAGATCGGTGGTGATATCACTAAAGGTCTGGGTGCAGGTGCTAATCCACAGGTTGGCCGTGACGCAGCTCTCGAAGACAGAGATCGAATTAAAGATTCCCTGACTGGCGCCGATATGGTGTTTATCGCAGCTGGTATGGGTGGCGGTACCGGTACTGGTGCA
The DNA here is from genome assembly GCF_015163595.1 of Vibrio sp. OPT41. NCBI lineage: Bacteria > Pseudomonadati > Pseudomonadota > Gammaproteobacteria > Vibrionales > Vibrionaceae > Vibrio > Vibrio sp. OPT41. The sequence goes on from NZ_JADDYH010000016.1 coordinate 266,029, forward strand.
GCGCCTGTTATTGCTGAAGTGGCTAAAGAGCTTGGCATTCTAACAGTAGCGGTAGTAACTAAACCGTTTAGTTTTGAAGGTAAAAAGCGTTTGGCATTTGCTGAGCAAGGTATCGATGAGCTGTCTAAGCATGTTGACTCTTTGATCACGATTCCAAACGAAAAGCTACTTAAAGTACTTGGTCGTGGTGTAACACTACTAGAAGCTTTTGCAAGCGCTAACGATGTTCTTAAGAATGCCGTTCAAGGTATTGCTGAGCTAATTACTCGCCCTGGCATGATCAACGTCGACTTTGCGGACGTAAGAACTGTAATGTCTGAAATGGGTCACGCAATGATGGGTAGCGGCATCGCCAAAGGTGAAGACCGTGCTGAAGAAGCGGCTGAAATGGCAATTTCTAGCCCACTTCTGGAAGACATCGATCTAGCGGGCGCTCGTGGTGTTCTTGTCAATATTACTGCTGGTCTGGATATGCGTCTTGACGAGTTTGAGACGGTTGGTAATACAGTGAAGGCATTCGCTTCTGACAATGCGACTGTTGTTATCGGTACTTCTCTAGACCCTGATATGACTGACGAAATCCGCGTAACAGTTGTAGCGACAGGTATTGGTAATGAGAAAAAGCCAGATATCACGCTAGTTGCGGGTGGTAAAGCTAAAGTGGCACCGACGCCGCAAGCTCAACCACAGCAACAAGCAGCGGCAACGCAAGCTGAAGAAAAACCGGCACAGACCTTGCAAAATAATCAAGTGCAAGAGAAGCCACAGGTAACTCCTCAGCCGACAAACACTGCTCCTTCTTCTCCAGCTTCGTCGAGCCAAAGTTCTGCGGCTCCAAAGCAAGAAAAGGAAAGTGGTTATTTAGATATACCGGCATTTTTGCGTCGTCAGGCTGATTAATCTTTAACCCATAAATTTGACATGGCTCAAAATTATGGTAGCATTCACGGTCGACGTTACAGACGGCCGTGTTTTGTAGCAAATTTTTGAGAGGCAAGCAGATGATCAGACAACGTACTCTGAAAGAAATAGTGAAAACAACTGGTGTGGGTCTCCACTCTGGTCGTAAAGTCACACTTACTCTGCGCCCGGCTGCTGCAAATACAGGTATCATTTACCGTCGTACAGATGTAAATCCACCTGTAGATTTTCCAGCTGATCCAGCTTCGGTTCGTGACACCATGCTTTGTACTGCATTGGTAAACGATGAAGGTGTGCGTATTTCAACTGTTGAGCACTTGAATGCGGCACTTGCTGGTATGGGCATCGATAACATTGTTGTCGAAGTAGACGCACCTGAAATTCCGATCATGGATGGTAGTGCAAGCCCATTTGTATACTTGCTACAACAAGCAGGTATCGAAACGCAAAATGCGCCAAAACGCTTCATCCGCATCAAAAAGCCAGTTCGTTTTGAAGATGGTGATAAATGGGCAGAATTTGTACCATTTAACGGCTTCCGTATGGACTTCGAAATTGAGTTTAATCACCCAGCGATTGAATCAGACGAGCAACGTTTGCTGTTTGATTTCTCGTCAAAAGGCTTTGTTCGTGAGATTTCTCGAGCACGTACGTTTGGCTTTATGCGTGATATCGAATATCTACAATCTCAAAACCTAGTTTTGGGTGGTAGTTTTGACAATGCTATCGTTTTGGATGATTACCGTATTCTTAATGAAGAAGGTCTACGCTTTGAAAATGAGTTTGTGACTCACAAAGTGTTGGATGCGATTGGTGACCTTTACATGTGTGGCCACCCAATCATTGGTGAATTCCGTGCCTTTAAATCTGGCCACGGTTTAAATAACCAACTGTTACGTGCTGTTCTTGCAGATCAGGAAGCGTGGGAGTGGACTACATTCGAAGAAGAAGTCGGCTCACCAGTAGCATTCGCAGAACCAAATATGGTGCTTGCGTAAATACTTGGCATTAGAATTAATAAAAAACCAGGCTTATGCCTGGTTTTTTGCTATTTGGCTTTAATCCTGGATTTATCAATAACATTCAAGCTTTCAGCATATTGAAATAACGTTCACTTACGATCTTCCTTTTCTGCCATATCGGCTAATCGTTTTAAACGCTCTTGAATTTTCGGTGGCGCCATGTCGGCAATCGTCATTAATGACTTTGCTGCAGATTCGGTTAGTGGTGGACGCTTAGGTCTGTCGTCTTGTTGAAAGCGGTTTCGATATAGTGAAGGATTGATCCTCACTTCAACGCTCATCAGCTTGGCAAAGCCTTGAGTACGAAGTTTATTTAGGATCATGAGGCGATCGTAATCGATCTTCATTTTGATCGCGGCACTAGAGACATCGATCAATAGATGGCCGTTACGAACATTCGCTACTCGGCAATGATCGGCCGTCCCCGTGGGTAAGACCTCTTGCAAAGCTTGGTTAAGCTGTAAGATTTCTCCAGCATGTTCTTGAATCTGCTTGAACTGTGACTCAGCAATAACATCTTCAGTCGAGGTTGGACGGTGATCACGCATAGGTAAAATCTAATTTTGTTGAGATATAGCTATTCTAGAGCAGCTTTCTATCAAGGTATAGTTTACATTAACGTCTTTAGCTTCAGTTTTACAATGTAGCAAGGTAAAAAGCAAAGTTTGCTCTGGATGGATTACACATATTGCGGTATGCAATATCGGCTAATCAGTCACCACTTTAAGTAAAAACTTCAGAGTGCTTCAAACAAATACGTCTATTTATGGTTGTATCGATTAAAAATCCTTACACTAAGCCACATTGTTTCAAAACTTAGCCTTGAAATATGGATGTTTGAACTCAATATCTTTGATAAATGATTTATCTCAGTATTCTTAGTTCCAAACTGGCAGAGACTGAAGGCATTATGAGTAGATCGGGAACGGTCTGAATAAAGAGAGATTCACGAAAAATGATAACTAAGCTACTGACAAAAGTGATTGGCAGTCGCAACGACCGAACACTGCGCCGCCTTAGAAAAATTGTAAAAGAAATTAATAACTATGAGCCAACATTCGAGGCTCTAAGTGACGAAGAGTTAAAAGCAAAGACGGTTGAATTCCGTGAGCGCCTAGATAAGGGTGAAACTCTTGATAAACTACTTCCAGAAGCTTTTGCTACGGTTCGTGAAGCATCTAAGCGTGTCTACGGTATGCGCCACTTCGACGTCCAGCTTATCGGTGGTATGGTTCTAAATGCGGGTCAAATCGCTGAAATGCGTACGGGTGAAGGTAAAACGCTGACGGCAACGCTTCCTGCTTACCTAAATGCCCTAGCTGGTAAAGGCGTTCATATTGTAACAGTGAACGATTATCTAGCTAAACGTGATGCAGAGACAAACCGCCCTCTATTTGAATTTTTAGGTATGACTGTTGGCGTAAACGTGCCAAACATGCCTCCTCAAGAGAAAAAAGAAGCGTACCAAGCTGACATCTTGTACGGAACGAACAATGAATTTGGTTTTGACTACCTTCGTGACAATATGGCTTTCCGTAGCGAAGATCGCGTACAACGTGAACGCTTCTTTGCAGTTGTCGATGAGGTGGACTCAATCCTAATTGATGAAGCTCGTACCCCTTTAATCATTTCTGGTCCTGCTGAAGATAGCTCTGAGCTATACACCCGAATCAACCTTTTGATCCCGTATCTTAAAAAGCAAGACAAAGAAGACTCTGAAGAATATCGTGGTGATGGTCACTACACTGTTGATGAGAAATCAAAGCAAGTATACCTCACAGAAACGGGCCAAGAGTACGTTGAAGAACTGTTGGTGAAAAATGGTCTTATGGAAGAGGGTGACACACTTTACTCTCCGACTAACATCAGCATGTTACATCACGTGAATGCCGCTTTGCGTGCTCATGTGTTGTTTGAGCGCAACGTTGATTACATCGTGACTGACGAAGGTGAAGTAGTAATTGTTGATGAACATACTGGTCGTACAATGCCAGGTCGTCGTTGGTCTGAAGGTCTTCACCAAGCAGTAGAAGCGAAAGAAGGCGTTAAGATTCAAAACGAAAACCAAACTTTGGCTTCGATTACCTTCCAGAACTACTTCCGCTTATACGAAAAACTGTCTGGTATGACAGGTACTGCGGATACTGAAGCGTTTGAGTTCCAATCTATTTATGGCTTGGAAACGGTGGTTATCCCAACCAACAAACCAATGATTCGTAACGATATGCCGGATGTGGTGTACCGTACCGAAGCTGAGAAGTTTGCTGCAATCATTGAAGATATCAAAGAGCGCGTTGCGAAAGGTCAGCCAACATTGGTTGGTACAGTATCGATTGAAAAATCAGAACTTCTTTCTAACGCATTGAAGAAAGCGAAGATCAAACACAACGTATTGAATGCGAAATTCCATGAAAAGGAAGCGGAAATTGTTGCTGAAGCGGGTATGCCTGGTGCGGTAACTATCGCGACCAACATGGCCGGTCGTGGTACGGACATTGTGCTTGGCGGTAGTTGGCAATCAAAAGTGGAAGCTTTGGAGAACCCAACTCAAGAACAAATCGATGTGATTAAAGCAGAGTGGAAAGTGGTACATGATCAAGTACTAGATGCTGGTGGTCTACACATCATTGGTACTGAGCGCCACGAATCTCGCCGTATTGATAACCAGCTACGTGGTCGTTCTGGTCGTCAAGGAGATGCGGGTTCATCTCGCTTCTACCTATCTATGGAAGACTCTTTGTTACGTATTTTCACTTCTGATCGTATGGCGAGCCTTATCCAAAGTGGTATGGAAGAAGGTGAAGCAATTGAATCGAAAATGCTTTCTCGCTCAATTGAAAAAGCACAGCGTAAAGTGGAAGGTCGTAACTTTGATATCCGTAAGCAGCTACTAGAATACGATGATGTGGCGAACGATCAGCGTAAGGTTGTCTACGAGCTGCGCGACGAATTGATGAACGTTGAAGACATCAGCGGTATGATCGAGCAAAACCGTGAAGATGTGCTAACAGCGGTTGTTGATGAGTACATCCCGCCACAATCACTAGAAGATATGTGGGACGTTGAAGGTCTGCAAGAGCGCCTGAAAGCAGACTTCGATCTTGATGCGCCAGTGAAGCAATGGCTTGAAGAAGACGATAAGCTTTACGAAGAGGCGCTACGCGAGAAGATCATCAATCTAGCCGTTGAAGTGTATAAAGAGAAAGAGGAAGTGGTGGGTGCGCAAGTGCTTCGTAACTTCGAGAAATCGGTTATGCTTCAAACTCTGGATACGCTTTGGAAAGAGCACTTGGCAGCAATGGATCACTTGCGTCAGGGTATTCACTTACGCGGCTATGCGCAGAAGAACCCGAAACAGGAATACAAGCGTGAATCGTTTGAACTGTTTGAAGGTCTACTAGAAGCGCTGAAAACTGATGTGATTACTGTTCTATCTCGCGTTCGAGTCCAGCAACAAGAAGAAGTTGAACGTATGGAAGAGCAACGTCGTGCGCAAGCTGAAGAGGCCGCTCGTCGTGCTCAAGCGCAACACGCAGCAGCACAAAACCCTCTTTCTGAAGGTGAAGAATCTGAAGAAGGTTCAAGTCAGCCAATGGTACGTGATGAACGTAAAGTAGGTCGCAATGAGCCTTGCCCTTGTGGTAGTGGTAAGAAGTATAAACAGTGCCACGGCAAGATCGACTAACGTATTAGTCAGATAATTTTTTAAAGAGTCGCCTAGGCGGCTCTTTTTTTAAGCAAATTCTGTGGCTGTCGAATTTCATAAGTTTTGATAGCATCGGATAGTTTTAGAGATGCAAAGACCGTTGAAGTGTAACGGCTTGAGAGTTAGGAACCCCTATGAAAAGAATTCACATAGTCGCGGCTATTATTTTTAACCAAGACAAATCAAAAATTTTTATTACAAAGCGTCCAGACGACAAGCATAAAGGCGGGTTTTGGGAGTTTCCCGGCGGGAAAGTCGAGTCAGGAGAAAGTATTGAACATGCTCTAGCAAGAGAACTTGAAGAAGAAGTAGGAATTGAAGTTACTGAGCAAGCCCTTTTCGAGCATTTGGAATATGACTATCCAGACAAATCACTTAAGTTTGATTTTATTACGGTATCTAAGTTCAGTAATGAGCCTTACGGCCGAGAAGGTCAAGAAGGTCGCTGGGTTGAGATAAGAGAATTGGGTAACTATGCCTTTCCTGAAGCGAACGTGCCTATCTTGGAGCGTGTCGTAAAAGAGTTCGCTTAAGCCTGATGAACTTGCTTGTGGTAACCACGGTATGTTGTTAGTTTAAACAGATTAAGCGAAACGAGAGAACGAGAGCAAACCTCGTTATCCAGAGAAGGAGAGAAAGCGCAATGGTTCGTATTGCAATCGCAGGAGCAGCAGGCCGAATGGGCCGTAATTTGGTTAAAGCTTCACACCTTAACCCAGAGGCGACAGTGAGCGCGGGATCAGAACGACCTGAGTCCTCACTTGTCGGTGTCGATATCGGTGAACTTTGTGGTGAAGGCAAATTCGATGTGTTCTTAACGGATGATCTTGCTAAAGACGTCGATAATTTTGATGTAATCATCGATTTTACTGCCCCAGTAAGTACGTTGGCGAATCTTGAACTGTGTAAGAAGCATGGAAAGAGTATTGTGATTGGGACGACTGGTTTCAGTGATGCAGAGCGTGAACTAATTGACGAAGCCGCTAAGCAAGTGCCTGTTGTCATGGCTCCTAACTACTCTGTTGGTGTGAACCTAGTATTTAAGCTTCTTGAGAAAGCAGCCAAAGTGATGGGCGACTACTGTGATGTTGAGATTGTCGAAGCACATCATCGTCATAAAGTTGATGCTCCTTCTGGTACCGCTATCGGGATGGGCGAAGCCATTGCTGGTGCGATGGGCAACAAGCTGAATGATGTAGCTGTCTATGCGCGAGAAGGTATCACAGGTGAACGTACTAAAGATGAGATCGGCTTTGCTACAATTCGCGCTGGCGATATTGTCGGTGAGCACACAGCCATGTTTGCTGATATTGGGGAACGAGTGGAGATAACGCACAAAGCGACCGATCGTATGACGTTTGCTAATGGCGCCGTCAAGGCCGCTGTTTGGTTGAGTGCCAAACCAGCGGGCTTTTATACCATGACAGATGTTTTGGGATTGAATGAACTCTAAATACATAATTATTCGCCGGCGGTAGCCGGCTTTTTTATATCTATAGAATTATTTGTAAATGAAATGATTCTAACAGAAAGTATTTTGGTGCTTACTTTTGTTGTTGTTTTAGTTGTTTTGTGGGTGTTTTTGGTTTTAATGTCTAAAAACTAATATCTTTTTTGTTGAGTGAACGTTTGCGTGAAAAACTCATACTTTTTTGTGATCTCTAAAAAGTTCAAATTTGTAAAATTCATTAAACCTCTATGCCTCTCTATGTAATAGCATGTAAAAGTTATCTTTTTGGGCCTTACTGATTCAAAATGACCTTACTCGCTAGAAATTAATCATTTATTTTTGATTGTAGGTTGACAGGTTTCGAGTCCAACTTTAGAATACCGCCAATTTGTCTGAAATACCTATTTATGTAGATTTTATAGGTAAAGGAAGGCATGTTTGCAGTTTGATTTATTTTTTTTGCATTTTTATTCTGGAGGTTGTCTTGGGTAAATTAGCACTGTTGGTCCTAGAAGATGGGACAGTGTTCCGCGGAGTGTCCATAGGGGCAGATGGTCTTTCCGTTGGTGAAGTCGTTTTTAATACCTCGATGACGGGGTATCAAGAAATCCTCACTGATCCTTCCTATTCTCAGCAAATCGTCACTCTCACTTATCCTCACATTGGCAATACCGGAACCACTTCCGAAGATGAAGAATCCTCTTCCATTCATGCACAAGGCCTTGTGATTCGCGATCTTCCTCTAATCGCTTCTAACTTCCGTAACGAACAATCCCTCTCTGATTATCTTAAGTCTCAAAATATCGTTGGCATCGCTAATATCGATACTCGTAAGCTCACTCGTATCCTGCGTGAAAAAGGTGCTCAAAACGGCTGTATTGTTGCGGGCAACAACCTAGACGAAGCTTTGGCACTAGCGAAAGCAAAAGAATTCCCAGGCTTAAAAGGAATGGACCTTGCGAAAGAAGTTACAACAAAAGAAGCGTATCAATGGAAGCAAGGTTCGTGGACGCTTGAAGGTGGACTTCCAGAGGCGAAAGATGACAGCGAGCTGCCATACCACGTTGTCGCTTACGACTTTGGCGCAAAACGCAACATCTTACGAATGTTGGTTGACCGCGGCTGCCGCTTAACGGTTGTACCTGCAGAAACGTCAGCGGAAGAAGTTCTGGCACTAAATCCAGATGGCGTATTCTTATCGAACGGCCCTGGTGACCCAGAACCATGTACTTACGCGATTGAAGCAACCAAAGTGTTCCTAGAAAAAGGCTTGCCAATTTTTGGTATTTGTCTAGGTCACCAAATTCTGGCGCTAGCATCAGGTGCGCAAACGGTGAAAATGAAGTTTGGTCACCACGGTGCAAACCACCCAGTAAAAGATTTAGAGCGTAACGTTGTGATGATCACTTCGCAAAACCACGGCTTTGCGGCAGATGAAGCAACATTACCGGAAAACTTACGTGCTACTCACGTATCGCTATTTGATGGCTCTTTGCAAGGTATCCACCGCACAGACAAGCCAGCATTTAGCTTCCAAGGTCACCCAGAAGCGAGCCCAGGTCCACATGACGCGGCACCGCTATTTGACCACTTTATCGAACTAATCAAAAAACACAGCGCTTAATTCGGAGTAGTAGATAATGCCAAAACGTACTGACATTCAAAGTATTCTAATTCTTGGTGCTGGTCCGATTGTTATCGGTCAGGCATGTGAGTTTGACTACTCTGGCGCACAAGCGTGTAAAGCTCTTCGCGAAGAAGGCTACCGAGTTATCCTGGTTAACTCTAACCCAGCAACCATCATGACTGACCCAGAGATGGCAGATGCGACTTACATTGAGCCGATTCAGTGGGAAGTTGTACGCAAGATCATCGAGAAAGAACGTCCTGATGCAGTTCTGCCAACTATGGGTGGTCAGACAGCACTTAACTGTGCGTTAGATTTAGAGAAGCACGGCGTTCTCGCAGAGTTTGGCGTAGAGATGATTGGTGCAACGGCTGATGCAATCGACAAAGCGGAAGACCGTTCTCGTTTTGATAAAGCGATGAAGTCTATCGGCCTTGAGTGTCCTCGCGCAGATACAGCGAAGAGCATGGAAGAAGCTTACAAAGTTTTAGATATGGTTGGCTTCCCTTGTATCATTCGTCCATCGTTCACCATGGGTGGCACTGGTGGTGGTATCGCGTACAACAAAGAAGAGTTCGAAGAAATCTGTCGTCGCGGTCTGGACTTATCTCCGACCAACGAACTTCTTATCGATGAGTCACTCATCGGTTGGAAAGAGTACGAAATGGAAGTCGTTCGTGACAAAGCGGACAACTGTATCATCGTATGTTCAATCGAGAACTTTGACCCAATGGGCATCCATACGGGTGACTCAATCACGGTTGCTCCAGCACAAACACTGACTGACAAAGAATACCAGCTTATGCGTAATGCATCGCTAGCCGTTCTACGTGAGATTGGTGTTGAAACAGGTGGTTCAAACGTACAGTTTGGTATCAACCCGAAAGATGGTCGTATGGTCATCATCGAGATGAACCCGCGTGTATCTCGCTCTTCTGCGCTAGCATCAAAAGCAACAGGCTTCCCAATCGCGAAAATTGCAGCGAAACTGGCTGTTGGCTTTACGCTAGACGAACTACAAAACGACATCACAGGTGGTGCAACACCTGCGTCATTTGAACCAACTATCGACTACGTCGTAACTAAGATCCCTCGCTTTAACTTCGAGAAATTTGCTGGTGCAAACGATCGTCTGACAACTCAGATGAAATCGGTTGGTGAGGTAATGGCGATTGGTCGTAACCAACAAGAATCTCTTCACAAAGCACTGCGTGGCCTAGAAGTTGGCGCAACTGGTTTTGATGAGATGGTCGATCTGGAAGCGCCAGATGCACTGACTAAGATTCGTCACGAACTTAAAGAAGCAGGTGCAGAGCGTATCTGGTACATCGCCGATGCATTCCGAGCGGGTATGTCAGTCGACGGTGTGTTCAACTTGACTCAAATCGACCGCTGGTTCCTGGTTCAAATCGAAGAAATTGTAAAACTCGAAGAACAAGTCAAGGCGGGCGGCTACGCAGGTTTGACCAAAGAAGTGCTTCGTCAGATGAAACGCAAAGGCTTCTCTGATGCTCGCTTGTCTAAATTGCTTGGTGTCGCTGAAAGTGAAATTCGCCGTGCTCGTGAGCAGTTTGATATTCATCCGGTTTACAAACGTGTGGATACATGTGCAGCAGAGTTTTCTTCTGACACGGCTTACATGTACTCATCTTACGATGAAGAATGTGAAGCAAACCCAACAGACAAAGATAAGATCATGGTTCTTGGTGGCGGTCCAAACCGTATCGGCCAAGGTATCGAATTCGATTACTGTTGTGTTCATGCATCACTTGCGCTGCGTGAAGACGGTTACGAAACCATTATGGTTAACTGTAACCCAGAAACGGTATCTACTGACTACGATACGTCTGATCGTCTGTACTTCGAGCCAGTAACTCTGGAAGATGTACTGTCTATCGCTCGCGTTGAAAAACCAAAAGGTGTGATTGTTCAGTACGGTGGTCAAACGCCACTTAAACTGGCTCGTGCTCTAGAAGCGGCTGGTGTGCCAATCATTGGTACTAGCCCAGATGCTATCGACCGTGCGGAAGACCGTGAACGCTTCCAAGCCGCTGTTGACCGTTTAGGTCTACTTCAGCCAGAAAACGCGACAGTAACAACGATGGAGCAAGCGGTTGAGAAATCGAAAGAAATTGGCTTCCCATTAGTTGTTCGTCCATCTTATGTACTCGGTGGTCGTGCGATGGAAATCGTATACGACGAGCAAGACCTGCGTCGCTACTTCAACGAAGCAGTAAGCGTATCGAACGAGTCTCCAGTTCTGCTAGACCGTTTCTTGGATGATGCAACCGAAGTTGATATTGATGCTATCTGTGACGGTGAACGCGTCGTTATCGGCGGTATCATGGAGCACATCGAACAAGCGGGTGTTCACTCTGGTGACTCTGCATGTTCACTGCCTGCGTACACGCTAAGTCAGGAAATTCAAGACAAGATGCGTGAGCAAGTTGAGAAGTTAGCATTCGAACTCGGTGTACGCGGTTTGATGAACACGCAGTTTGCTGTGAAAGATAACGACGTTTATCTAATTGAAGTGAACCCTCGTGCTGCTCGTACGGTACCATTCGTATCGAAAGCGACAGGCGCTCCTCTAGCGAAAATCGCTGCACGTGTAATGGCGGGTCAATCTCTAGAGTCACAAGGCTTTACTAAAGAGATTATCCCTCCTTACTACTCAGTGAAAGAAGTGGTTCTGCCGTTCAACAAATTCCCTGGTGTTGACCCTCTATTGGGCCCTGAAATGCGCTCAACAGGTGAAGTAATGGGTGTGGGTGCAACGTTCGCAGAAGCTTACGCTAAAGCAGAGCTAGGTTGTGGTGCGGTTTATCCTGAAGGTGGTCGTGCGCTACTGTCTGTACGTGAAGGTGATAAAGAGCGTGTTGTTGACCTAGCTTCTAAGTTAGTGAAACTGGGTTACCAGTTGGATGCGACACACGGTACTGCTGTAATTCTGGGCGAAGCGGGTATTAACCCACGTTTGGTAAACAAAGTACACGAAGGTCGTCCACACATTCTTGACCGCATCAAGAACAACGAATACACCTACATCGTAAACACGGCTGCTGGTCGTCAAGCGATTGAAGATTCGAAAGTTCTACGACGTGGTGCACTGGCAGAAAAAGTGAACTACACAACGACACTGAATGCAGCGTTCGCTACATGTATGTCTCATACTGCAGACGCAAAAGCGTCAGTAACTTCGGTTCAAGAGTTACACGCTAAAGTGAAAGCGAGCCTAGACGCGTAACAGATAAAAATCAGTAAGCTCATTAATCAGGGCTTACATGACAACCTCATTGCCCGCTCATTTGAGCGGGCTTTTTTATATCGAGGTTTTTCTAAAATGAAGAGCATTAAAGTGTGCTAGGAACGATTGGTATGCTTCGCTTTTGAAGATCATCAAGCTAATGATGGCAAGCGATGTACCCAAAGATGAAGAAATAGTACTACCACTTGCTGCAACAAAATTAATGCTGTAGGACTGAGGTATTAAGCCGACCATAACTCTTTAAGCAGATAGGTAATTAGAAAAAGTTAAAATAAGCAGTGTCGAGCTTAAAAACATACTAACTATGGAGTGCTTCGATAGGTTCTTTTTTCTAAGACTAAGTTATAAGTTGATTCTTCAGTATCAAGAGAGTATCCGTTACTTTTTGCAAAAACATCTGCTGCTAGTAGCGAGGGATAAAGAAGAAAAAAACTAGTTACCGATATAGTTAGGAATATCTTACTAGAGCTTTTAAACTCACTTTTAGTTAGGAAATTATTTGATTTTAATGTTTTTACGGACATTCTAGAGCATTCAAATAAGATCAAACTAGAGCCTATAATCAAAATATCAGCCTGATCAAAAGATGAATAACTTTCATTATTATAGATGTTAAGATAAAAGTCTGACAATCCATCAAAACCATATATTAACAGTGATATTGCTGATGCTAATAAAATTATTAAATAAAAAAACACTTGCGTTCGGTCGTAACTCCCTTTTTTCATCGTAACAAACCTCGCTGTATTTCTTGCGAGAAAATCATACTTTGAGTTTTACGTTGAATCTCATTATATTCTTCTTTTGCTCTTCTCTTTGCTTCTATATCTCTTTGCTTTAAGTAAATATCTATAGAGGCTATTAACTTCTGTGTTAAACCTCGTTTATCATTTTCTCTATTCAATAAAAGACCTACAGCCGAGCTTATCAAAATAGCCCCTAATAATGGGCCAGCACTTAAAGTTACAACACTGCCACCCACTGCTGCGGCAAAGTTTACAAATATAGCTGCTGCAGCTGACGATAGCCCGATAGTGATTATATCACTAGCTAAAGTACCAAATAGTTTGGCTAAGGTTTGACGGTCATTGAGGAAAAAGTCAATCACTCTGTATGTGGATATTAAGATAATTGTTATTATGCCCCCACTTCTAATGGATTGTAATGCCCCTTCTGGTCCAACAGCGAACTTTGCCACAGTTGGAGTGGGAAGAAATTTTCCTAATCCAGAAAGCTTTGAGTGCATAGCAGGGGAGCCTGTGAGTATGATATGTGGAGCTCCAGAATAATTTTTAACGATAACAGAGCTATTATTTCCGTACAAATAGTTTGATAAGTTGGTTATAAAAACTAAGTCCTGTCCTGTAGCATAATAGTTTGCTGTATTTTCAAACATTCCCTTTATCTTTTCCCAACGTTCTAATTTCGCTTTATCTTTTACATTGTTCTTGACAACGATATCGAAGCTCTCGATAGATAAGATAATGGTTTCTTGATTTCGATGTTGATGATTTGATTTATAAAGTGGGTAGGTGCTTATACTACCACTATTTTTTGAGGATTGATGTCGTGATAAAGGGTAGTTGCTAGTCATGTATTTTCCTCAGATATCGGGCCTTGAGCGCTGACAATGTAAACTCTACATGCTGAACAGATCTTTCATACTCGTCTAGTTTTATATTTAAAGGTAAGCGTTTGATCTCATTATCAGGAATAGATTTGTGACAGTGATTCAATTCTTTCTGACAACTAAATTTTATGTAAAAGTTTGGAGTCAAGTTTAAGCATTAATTCTATGAAAATTAGGAATAGATTGGTGTCTTGACTTTCCATTGGTAGTTTTGTGAATAAGTGCTACCGTTTCTTCCTCTTTGATACCTCTTCAAAAAGGAAGTGTAGTGGAAATCACGGTTGAGATTTTGTTGGCCTTATTTTTGGTTGCGACTGCCGCAGGCTTTATTGATGCGATGGCTGGTGGGGGAGGGCTCATTACGCTCCCTGCGCTTTTGGCTGCGGGGTTGAGTCCGACTCAAGCTCTAGCAACCAATAAGTTACAAAGTTCGTTTGGCAGTTTCTCTGCTAGCTGGTATTTCGTGCGTAACGGTATTGTCAGCTTAAAGGAAATGCGTTTTGCGATACTCTGCACTTTTATAGGTGCTGCAATCGGTGCCGAGGCTGTGCAGTTTATTGATGCTAGCGTACTCACCAGTTTGATCCCTGTTCTTTTGATAGCCATTTCCCTCTATTTTTTACTCGCGCCAAGTACGCGAAAAATCGATGGAGAACCAAAGTTATCTGAAGCGATGTTTGCGCTATGCATTGGTGCTGGGATCGGCTTCTATGATGGCTTTTTTGGCCCTGGGACTGGATCTATTTTTACTGTTTGTTTTGTTGCACTAGGTCACTTTTCTTTGGTCGAAGCCACAGCTAGAACCAAAATCCTCAATTTCACGTCAAACATAGCGGCACTACTCTTTTTTATCTTAGCTGGGTTGCCAGTGTGGAAGCTTGGCTTAACTATGGCTGTTGGCGGTTTTCTTGGTGCTCAGTTAGGGGCGAAGGTCGTGGTAAGTAAAGGGCAAAAATGGATTCGTCCTCTAGTTATAGTAATGTCGATGCTCATGGCAACGAAACTTCTTTGGCAACAACATCAGCAATGGATTCTGTCAGTGCTTTAACTCGTTCGCTACGATATGTGCTGTGACGTAAGCAGATATGTATTGGTCGAACTAACTGATCTAGCTCTTCAAAGTCATAGCAGAACTTAGATGTGATATTAAGTGTCGTTAGGATAGATTTAGGGATTAAAGCGGGAGCCATACCTCCCAAAGCCAGTTGTGCTGCCGCAGTATACGAATCCATTTCCATCAAAGGTTCGATTCCGTGTATGGATAAAATAGCTTGTTGATATGTGTTGGCAGGGTTAGTTAGGTCATTGGTCAAAATAGCTTTAGGTAGTTGTGAAAGTGAATGTCGACTGACAATTGAGAAAGGTTCATCGGCGAGGTGAAGGCTCATTAATCCATGATGAGGTGGTAGATAGCCAGCGCAAAATCCCAATGTTGCTTTGCCTGATTTCACATTCTCAATAATGCGTGGCGTATGATTGGTCGATATTCGTATGTACTGATCATGGGCAAAGTGTTCTGCCATGATCATGCTGAGGTATCCAGCGACTAAGGTTTCAGAGCAGTCTATCTTGATCAAAGAAGTATCTTCTATTTGTTGTTGATCGTAGATTTTTCCTCTTAACTCATTGAACGTTGGCTCGATCGTGTTGATGAGCGCAAGGCCATCGGAGGTCAGCTTTATGTGCCGACCATTTGGCTCTATCAATTTTTTTCCTAACTTCTTCTCTAGATTTGAAATACGTTTACTCACGGCAGACTGACTAATATAGAGTTGACTGCCCGTGCGGCTCATGGTTTTTTCTTTACTGAGGACAAGTAACGTTTCAATACCTTCAAGCAACATAATGATTAATGAAAGTTAGGAATGGTTGAGATAATTTAGCGAATTGCCCAAGAATTGGCGAATCAAATGAGCATAAATGAGAGGAGCCGACACTTGGTCGACTCCATGATGAGTGATGTTGTTGGTGTTTAACGGTTAATGGCGAAAGTTGGCAGGGATAGATGCCAACGAATCGCACCGAGACGTATAATGAGCGTTGAGATTACACCAGCGAGTAAAGCCGTTGAGTGGTCATAACCCATGTTTACCGCCATCGTATGGAAGATGCCGCCAATAATACATGCCGTAGCATAGACTTCACTTCTTAATACCATAGGAACTTCGCGAGCCAGCACGTCTCGTATAATGCCACCGCCACAGCCAGTAATAACCCCCATTATCACCGCGACCATCCCAGAAGCATTGTAGGCGAGTGCCTTTTCTACTCCTATTCCTACAAATACAGCGAGACCGATGGCATCACAAACGGGTAATACCCACCATGAGAGTCGCTTGGGTCTTCGAATAACAAGCATGGTTAGTAGACACGTAACAAATATCACCCATAAGTAAGTCGTATCTGTTATCCAAAATACGGGAGTGGCACCAAGCGCCATGTCTCGGATTGTTCCGCCACCTATAGCAGTCACACTGCCGAGCACGATAACGCCGAATGGATCCATTTTTAAACGGCCCGCCAGTAATACGCCAGAGATAGCGAAAACAGCGGTACCGAACAAATCGATCATATAAAGCAGCATGGAGTCCATGTTACTTAGTACCTTTAAATAGTGTGAGAAAAAATGGGCGGAAATTGTACGGTATTTGCCACGAAATCGTTAGCGTTTTTGACGAACGCTTTTAAAGTGCTCACACACTTCCTTGATCGCGTTCAATGTGCGTGGTGTGGGACGGTTAATCCAATCAGAGTTTAGGGACCAGATGTGTTTGTTTTTAAGAGCAAGAAGCTCATTACTCCACTCAGCCCACATACCATCGTTACTCATTGCGTGACGAGAAGTAAAAATAACCTCTGGCTGGCGAGTAATGACTTGCTCGATGCTAACTTGAGGATAAGGCGCGCTAGATGCGGCGAAAATGTTCTCACCACCGCAAAAAGTAAAGACTTCACTTGGCCAGTTCTTTCCGGCGACAGTGATGATAGGCTTTTCACTCAACTGATAAAAGTAACTAACTTTCTCGTTCGTGTTGTACTGTTCTTTTAGTGTACTCAGTTGCGTTCTAAAATCTTCAGCGGCCTTTTTTCCTACTTGTGGAGTTTCGCTGTATTGGCTGAGTTGCTCGATATTATTGGCGATATCTTCTAATGAACCTGTAGTGGAGTAATAGATAGGAATACCGAACTGTTTAATTTTCTCCAACTCTTTAGCAGGGTTTCCGGCTGGCCAAGCAATCACTAAGTCCGGCTGAAGAGCAATAATGCGCTCTAATTTAATTCCTTGATAATTTGAGACTCTTTCTAGCTGCTTTGCCTGTTCTGGATAATCGCTCATTTCGCTGACAGCAACAAGCTGCTCTCCTAGCCCTGCTGCAAAGGCAATTTCGGTGGCATGTGGAGCTAAACTTATAATGCGTTGAGCGGGTTGAGCGAAGGTCGCTGTCGAAACAAACAGCGTTAATGCGAAGCATAATTTATTCATCATAATCCTTGATAAATTATTCCTAAAAGCAAACTTTGGATTGCGATCCAAGCCAGGACGCGCCAAACGAGCAGCGTATGTATTTGTGAAAGGTGAATAGCCGATGGCGCAATGCGCCCACCGATTTTTGCGCGCTCTGCACGCACACCTTGATAGATAGCAGGGCCGCATAAAGACAGTTGTAGTTTGTGTCCGATAGTACATAACACCCAGCTAGGTCCTGGTAAGGGCCAAGACTTCGCTTGCTGTTGTATTCCAGAGAGCACATTACTTGTATTCTTTCCGGCAGCTAAAAGTATGGCAAAGAGACGAAGTGGAATAATATCCAGAGTAGCAACCAGTTGAATCACAGGTTTACCAAAGGGCAAATATTGGCGTCGGCTAGGGGACCACACTCGCGCTAATTCTGTTGTGAGTCGATACATTAACGCACCAATACCACCTGTTAGTGCGTACCAAAATAGCACGCCGATCACGTTGCGGCTGTATCCCATAATCAGGGTTTCTGAGCCAGCTTTACCTATGCCAACGATCGAGAGGTTACCAGTATCGCGATTAAGATATGGTCTCAGTAATGCTCGACACTGAGCTTTGTCTTCCGAAGAGATACTTGTGATGAGCTGTTTCGTTAACGTTTCGCTGTTACGCCAGTCTAGCGCAATGATCAATAGAACCAGTTCATATAAAGGGATTTGCCAAACAAATGGCTTTACTGCAATCAGTAATATCAAGCAAGGAAACAGCATCAAGCCTAATGCAAGACTGCCTGAGATTACACTCTGTGAGTAATTGTGATTATTGTTCACTTTGTTAGCTAGCTGCTCTGCTAGCTTTCGCCATAAAGTGATGGGGTGCGCTGAATGGGGGATTGGCACTAAAAGGTGCAAGATCAGTGCACCCCACATAATGAGGAGCGCACCGTTGGCATAAAATGACTGAAAAACTTCTTCCATGAATGAGTCGTTTACTTAATGAGTTCCAGCATTTTGAATACCATTTCGGAAGAGCTTTTTGCTGCTAGAAGCAGGAACTCATCAAAGCTCATTGGTGATTCTTTATCAGCGACATCAGAGATTGCACGCACAACAACAAACGGTGTGTTGAATTGGTGACAAGTTTGAGCGATAGCAGATGCTTCCATTTCTACAGCGATAACTGACGGGAAGTGTTTACGAATAAACTCTTGACGCTCAGCAGTACAAACAAACGCATCGCCAGTACAAATTAGGCCGCGAACCGCATGAGTGTTTTCCATTTGTGCTAGGGCTTTTTCGGCTAAGTCCATTAGCTTGTCATCCGCTTTGAATGCAGCTGGTTGACCGGCCATTTGGCCAATCTCATAACCAAAAGCGGTTACGTCTGCATCATGATGACGAACTTCTGTAGAGATAACTACATCGCCAAGGTTTAAGCTTGAATCGAAACCGCCAGCAGAGCCTGTGTTAATCACAACGTCTGGTTGGTATTCATCAAGAAGGATTGTCGTGCCCACTGCTGCTGCAACTTTACCGATGCCCGATTGTAGTACGACGACTTCGACATCGTTAATTTGACCAGAGAAAAACGTACAACCTGCTTTATTTACAGTTTTGCAGTTTGTAATTGCTTGCTTCAGGATGGTCACTTCTTGTTCCATCGCACCGATGATACCAACTTTCATAACACTCTCTTTAGGTAAATATTTTAGTTGGCCGAGAGTATAGCACTCCCCGTTGGCAGTTTTCTATTTGATGAGCTTAGCTTGAGTGAGCTTTTCTCGTAATTGATCGGCGCGCTTTCTGTTTACGCCAAAGTCAGAGTAGCCCACACGAGATTCCGAGCGCACAATCAGTTGGTCTCCTGCTATTTTTAGTTCGAGGTCATCCACGAAGCGCATGATTTTAGATGTGCACTCGATACGAAGGTAGTTGCTTTCTTTCACCGCGGTTTTCGCGCCTGGCAGTTCAAGCGCGACTTGCTCAATAGCGTCGATGTTCGCTGAATCCACTAAGATGAATGGCGTTAGGTTGTATTTTTCTCGCGTGTCTTGGGTGGAGACGCAGTTTGGTTTGTCACCACAAGGTGATTGAGAACGATCCGTCATGGTTTTGACTCCTTGGCTACAAGCGGTTAAGCCGAGCAAAGTAATGGAAAGGAGAGCGGCTTTTTTCATTGGTTTTATCCCTTATCATAGGAATTTAATTATATGTAATAAAAGAAAAAAGGATCCAATAGTAGGATCCTTTTTGAGACGTTAACAGTGATTAAACTTCGAGGTAATCGAGAATGCCTTCTGCCGCTTTTCGTCCTTCATCAATTGCGGTTACGACAAGATCAGAACCTCGTACCGCATCGCCACCCGCGAAGATCTTTTCGTTGCTGGTCTGGAACTGGAACTCTTGCTTAGCTGGGGCTTTGATACGACCCCACTGATCCAAATCGACATCAAACGGTGCTAACCAGTCCATTTTGTGCGGCTGGAAACCAAACGCCATGATAACAACGTCTGCTGGTAGAACGTGCTCGCTGCCTTCAACGGGCTCTGGGCGTCGGCGACCCGCTTCATCAGGTTCACCAAGTGCGGTTTTCACCACTTTGACCCCCGAGACTTTGCCTGACGCATCCACTTCAACTCCCAAAGGCTGAAGGTTGAACATGAACTTCACGCCTTCTTCCTTTGCGTTTTTTACCTCGCGACGAGAGCCCGGCATGTTGGCCTCATCACGACGATAAGCACAAACTACGTTGGAGGCACCTTGGCGAATTGAGGTACGAACGCAGTCCATTGCTGTATCACCACCACCCAGTACGACGACTTTCTTTCCTGCCATATCGATAAAGGGTTGGTTACTCTCAAGATCCATGACTTTGTAGGTGTTCGAAACTAAAAATGGCAGCGCGTCATACACACCCGGCGCATCTTCATTATCTAGACCTGCACGCATGTATTTATAGGTGCCAACGCCCAAGAAAACAGCATCGTATTCATCAAGCAGCTCTTGCATTTGGACATCTTTGCCTACTTCCATGTTCATGCGGAACTCGACGCCCATTTCAGTGAACACACGGCGGCGGTTTTCCATCACGCCTTTTTCAAGCTTGAAGGAAGGAATACCGAAGGTCAGAAGGCCTCCAATTTCAGGGTAGCGGTCAAACACGACTGGCTTAACGCCATTGCGCACTAGGATATCCGCGGCAGCCAAGCCAGCTGGGCCAGCTCCAATGATTGCAACCTTTTTATCGGTCCACTCCACCTTGGACATATCTGGCTTCCAGCCCATTTCAAACGCTTTGTCGGTAATGTACTTTTCTATGTTACCGATGGTGACGGCACCAAAGTCATCATTAAGCGTGCATGAACCTTCACATAGGCGGTCTTGAGGACAAACGCGCCCACATACTTCCGGTAGGCTGTTGGTTTGATGCGATAGTTCAACCGCTTCAAGAATACGACCTTCATTGGCAAGTTTTAACCATTGAGGGATGTAGTTGTGGACTGGGCATTTCCATTCACAATATGGGTTGCCACAATCTAAGCAGCGATCCGCTTGTGCAGTCGCCTGTTGTTTAGTGAACGGTTCATAGATTTCAACGAACTCGATCTTACGAACTTTGATAGGCTTTTTCGCAGGATCTACACGCTGCACATCGATAAATTGATAAACGTTCTGGCTCATGATTCAAACATCCTCCATGATTACTGTGCTTGAACACGCAGCTCTGCGGCACTGCGGCTCTGGTGACCAAGTAGCGTGCGAAGATCTGCCGCTTGTGGTTTCACCAAATAGAACTTTGGAATCCATTCATCAAAGTTCGCCAAAATATTTTCAGCATGACTCGACCCTGTTTCTTCAAGGTGTTCCGCAATTAGGCCACGCAAATGTTCTTGGTGGATGTAAAGATCGGACAATGAGATGGCTTCGACAGACTCAGTATTAACTCGACCTTCAAAGCTTTGGTTCTCATCCAGAACATAGGCAAAGCCTCCAGTCATACCCGCGCCAAAGTTCACACCTGTCGCACCAAGAATGGCAACAATACCGCCAGTCATGTACTCACAAGCGTTATCGCCAGCACCTTCAATGACGGCTATCGTACCTGAGTTTCGTACGCCGAAACGCTCACCTGCTTTACCGGCTGCAAATAGTTTACCGCCGGTCGCGCCGTACAGACAGGTGTTACCAATGATGGTTGCTTCATTACACTTAAATGCAGTGCCAAGGTGAGGTTTGATAACCACTTTACCACCCGCCATGCCTTTGCCCACGTAGTCGTTCGCATCGCCCGTGAGGTAAAGCTCTACACCACCTGCGTTCCAAACACCAAAGGACTGGCCTGCGGTGCCGTCAAGATAGATTTTGATAGGGGAAGCCGCCAATCCTTGGTTGCCATAGCGTTTTGCTATTTCGCCAGATAAGCGTGCACCAACAGAACGATCAGTGTTGATGACATTGTAGAAGAAACTTGCCGATTGACCGTTTTCGACCGCATGCATGGCATCATCAATGATCTTTTGGTTGAGCTCAGCTTTATCAAACGGTTTGTTTGGCTCTGTCCAAAATAGCGGATGACCCTCAGGTGATACTGGAGCTTCTAGAATATTGGATAGATCCAGCTTGGTCTGTTTCGCTGTAAATCCCTCTACTGCCTCAAGTAAATCGGTACGACCAATCAAGTCCGTCAGCTTTTCAACGCCAAGTTCTGCGAGTAATCCGCGCACTTCGTCTGCCAGGCCGATGAAGTAATTCATCACCATTTCTGGTAGACCTTTGAAGTATTCTTTACGCAGTGTCTCGTCTTGAGTCGCAACCCCAGTTGCACAGTTGTTGAGGTGACAAATTCGTAGGAACTTACAACCCATAGCGACCATTGGCGCAGTACCAAAACCGAAGCTTTCTCCACCTAAAATTGCGGCTTTAACTACGTCTAAACCAGTCTTTAGACCACCGTCTACCTGTAGGCGGATCTTATGACGCAGACCATTAGCTACCAGTGCTTGTTGTGTTTCTGCCAACCCCAACTCCCAAGGGCTACCAGCGTATTTTACCGAAGTTAATGGGCTTGCTGCGGTACCACCGTCGTAACCCGAAATGGTAATAAGATCAGCGTAAGCCTTGGCTACGCCCGTTGCGATGGTGCCGACACCTGGCTCGGAGACGAGTTTTACCGAAACCAGCGCATTCGGGTTGACTTGTTTAAGGTCGAAGATCAGCTGGGCCAAATCTTCAATCGAATAGATATCGTGGTGCGGAGGAGGGGAGATCAGAGTCACGCCTTGTACCGAATAACGCAGTTTTGCGATTTCAGCGGTGACTTTGTGTCCTGGTAGCTGTCCACCTTCACCCGGTTTCGCACCTTGTGCCACCTTGATTTGCAGTACATCCGCATTAGTCAGGTAATGCGGCGTTACACCAAATCGGCCAGAAGCAATCTGTTTGATACGTGAGTTACGCTCAGTACCGAAACGGCGAGGATCTTCACCGCCTTCACCCGAGTTAGAGTAACCACCAAGACGGTTCATCGCCGTTGCAAGTGCTTCATGCGCTTCTGGGCTAAGTGCGCCAATGGACATTGCCGCAGAGTCAAAGCGTTTGAACAGTTCAGTGCGTGGTTCTATTTGCTCAAGTGGCAGCGGTGAGTCTGATTTTCTCAGCGACATTAAGTCACGCAGCATGGCAACAGGGCGTTGATTTACCTGCTTAGCAAAGCTCTGATAGTCGTTACTTTCGCCAGATTTAACGGCCTGTTGCAGCGTGCCGACAACATCCGGGTTGTAAGCATGATACTCACCTCCATGGACGTACTTTAACAAGCCGCCATGATCAATCGATTTGCGTTTCGCCCATGCTTTACGAGATAAGTTTGTAAGATCTTGCTGGAAGTCGTCAAAATTCGCGCCTTCAATTCGAGTTGTGACGCCTTTAAAACACAGATCGACCACATCTTGGCTCAAGCCAACTGCTTCAAATAGTTGTGAGCAGCGGTAAGAGGCGATGGTTGAGATCCCCATTTTCGACATGATCTTGTACAGGCCTTTGTTGATGCCGTATTGGTAGTTTTGCATCACATCGCGGTAGTCTTTCTCTAGAGCTTTATCATCAATCAGTTTACCTAACGCTTCATAAGCAAGGTATGGGTAAACCGCAGTGGCACCAAAACCAAGCAAGACGGCAAATTGGTGTGGATCACGGGCTGTTGCGGTTTCGACAACAATGTTGGCATCGCAACGTAAGTTCGCGTCAATCAGACGAGTTTGAACGGCGCCGACTGCCATTGCTGCCGGAATTGGCAACTTACCTTTGACCAAGGCTCTGTCCGAAAGCACCACTAAAACCGTGCCTTCACGAACGACTTGCTCTGCTTGCTCACACAGATCATTAATGGCTTGTTTAAGATCTTTTTGTTGTGGGTCGTAGTTGATATCGAGAATGGTATTACGGTAATGATCGTCACTCAGCTCTAGTAGTTGCTGCATGTCTGAATAGAGCAGTACTGGAGAATCAAAGGTTACACGATGCGCGTGGCCATCGGTTTCACAGAAGACGTTCATCTCTTGGCCGATGCTGGTCGCCAGCGACATGACGTGTTTCTCACGCAGCGGATCGATTGGTGGGTTGGTGACCTGCGCGAACTTCTGACGGAAGTAATCAGTCACCAAGCGCTCTTTCGAAGAAAGAACCGCCATCGGGGTGTCATCACCCATCGAACCGACGGCTTCTTGCCCCATATCACCGAGGACACGCAATACTTGATCGACTTCTTCATTGCTCATGGCAAACTGCTTTTGATAAGTCTTAAGCAAGTCTTCATCAAAGCTACGCTCACCTACTTGATCTTCAGGCAGCTGAGAGAACGGCGTTAGTTTGCGAACGTTGTTCTCCATCCATTCGCGATAAGGGTGACGAGATTTCAGATCATTATCGATCTCGCTAGATTGCCAAAGCTTACCTTTACGAGTGTCGATGACGAGCAATTCCCCCGGACCTACACGACCTTTTTTGGCAACTTCATCTGGGGCGTAATTCCAAATCCCTACCTCAGATGCCAGAGTGATCAGCTTGTCTTTGGTAATTACATAACGCGCAGGACGTAGACCGTTTCGGTCTAGGTTACAAGCAGCATAACGACCATCGGACAGTACGATACCTGCTGGGCCATCCCATGGTTCCATGTGTTTGGAGTTGAAATCGTAAAACGCACGCAAATCCGGATCCATATCCGGGTGGTTTTGCCATGCTGGCGGTACGAGCATACGCATGGCACGGAAGATATCCATGCCGCCAGCTAAGAAGAGATCTAGCATATTATCTAAGCTAGACGAGTCTGAGCCTGTCTCGTTCACAAACGGTGCTGCAGTTTGTAGGTCAGGCAGCAGTGGTGACGAGAACTTATAAGCACGAGCGCGTGCCCATTGTCGGTTACCTTCAATGGTATTGATCTCACCATTATGAGCAAGGTAGCGGAACGGTTGAGCTAATGGCCAACGCGGTTGAGTGTTGGTAGAAAAACGCTGGTGGAACAGACAGATAGCAGATTCCATACGTAGATCGGCAAGATCAAGATAAAAGCGCGGTAAGTCCGCAGGCATGCATAGGCCTTTGTACACCAAAACTTGAGTCGACAAGCTACAGATGTAGAAATCCGGATCTTCGGTGATTTGTTTCTCGATGCGACGGCGTGCGATGTAGAGACGACGTTCAATGTCACGCTCGCGCCAACCTGCCGGTGCAGAGATAAAGACTTGCTGAATATTTGGAAGCGAGTTGGCCGCAATTGGACCGAGTACTTCTGAATTAGTTGGTACTTCACGCCAACCAGCCACAGTTAGCGTCTCTTGCGCCAGTTCTTTGTTGACGATGTCTTTAGCGAGTTGAGCTTTGACTGGATCTTGGTTGAAGAAAATCATCCCTACGGCGTATTGCTTGCCAAGGTTGAAACCATTTTCTTCGGCAATAAGACGTAAATAGGAATCGGGCTTTTGTAATAGAAGACCACAACCATCACCAGTTTTACCATCGGCGGCGATACCACCACGGTGAGTCATGCGGTCAAGTGCAGAAATTGCTGTACGTACCAGCTTGTGGCTTTGTTCGCCTTCCATATGCGCGATCAAGCCAAATCCACAGTTGTCTTTCTCAAGACTTGGATCATAAAGAGCCATTGCAATTCTCCCTTTGCTTATCCGTCATCCCGACAGATATATCAACACTGCTTACGTTGATATCGATGACTAACTATGCGTCATCTTTATAGCTTTATGTATAATTATTCAGTAAAAGTTGTGAAATATTTAACATTTTTTGAGTGTTTTATTTTCATCAACTTCACAAGCTATAGCTTATTGTAAAAAAGGTCAAGTTATTAGTGGATCATCACGTGAATATACGATTTACCATTTAATAAGCTAAAATAGTTTAA
The DNA here is from genome assembly GCF_015163595.1 of Vibrio sp. OPT41. Lineage (NCBI taxonomy): Bacteria > Pseudomonadati > Pseudomonadota > Gammaproteobacteria > Vibrionales > Vibrionaceae > Vibrio > Vibrio sp. OPT41. The sequence continues at coordinate 291,534 of NZ_JADDYH010000016.1, forward strand.
TAATTTCAAATAGATAGAAAATTGATTGTTACAAAAAAGTAACATTTGATTCTGTGGGAGATAAAAAAGACCAGCATAAAATGCTGGTCAAAATAGAAAGATTGGAAGGAATTGTTTTCTTTCTTCACCGATAGCCATCGATATTGCTGATGGCTATTAGGCAATTGAAAGAGCGAAGCATGACTGCTTCGTTAAGCAGAAAGCATCAGTGAATCTGCTTTTGCTTCTAGGTTTGTTCCACCCATTAGGTAATCATCGATAGCACGGGCACATTCGCGGCCTTCATTGATACAACGAACCACCAAAGATTGGCCTGTTCGCATATCACCAGCAGCAAATACACCTTCTTGGTTTGTAGCAAAACCTTGAGTTGCTACGTTACCACGATCATCTAGCGCGATATCCAGTTGAGCAAGTACGCCTGTTGGTTCAGGGTGTAGGAAGCCCATCGCTAGAAATGCCATATCACATGGAATCACACGCTCGCTGCCTTCTGCTTCTTTGAAGCTTGGGCGCTCGCCTGGTTTTGCATCTTGCCAAACGATATCAGCAAGACGAAGGCCTGTGACTTCACCTTTGTCATTTCCGATGAACTCTTTGGTCAGGATGTTCCAGTGACGATCGACACCTTCTTCATGAGAGGTCGAAGTACGCAAGATCATCGGGTACTGTGGCCAAGGCATATTGGCAGGACGCTTTTCTGGTGGAATCGGCATGATTTCCACTTGAGTTACACTTGCTGCGCCGTGACGGTTTGATGTTCCCACACAGTCTGAACCCGTATCACCACCACCGATAACCACAACATGTTTACCCGCAGCGTGAATTTCTTCCGTTTTCAGGTCCATGTTATTGGCGCGACGGTTGTTTTGACCTAGGAATTCCATCGCGAAGTGAACGCCTTTTAGTTCACGACCCGGAACGGGCAAATCACGTGGAACCGTTGAGCCACCGGTTAGTAGAACCACATCGAACTCTTGACGCAATTGTTGAGCATTTACATCAACACCGACGTGTTGGTTTACTTTAAACTCAATGCCAGCTTCTGCCATTAGATTGATCTTGCGATCAATGACTTCCATGCTCAGTTTAAAGTCTGGGATACCAAAACGTAGTAGACCGCCCACTTTCTCGTCTCGCTCGAATACCGTCACAGTATGACCTGCGCTGTTTAGCTGCTCAGCAGCTGCAAGGCCAGCAGGACCTGAACCAATGATCGCAACGGTTTTGCCAGTGCGAGAGCGTGGTGTTTTTGGTTTGGCGTACCCTTCACGATACGCCGTTTCTACGATGGTTTTTTCGATATTACAGATAGTGATTGGGTCTTGGTTGATACCAAGAACACAAGCACTTTCACATGGAGCAGGGCAAACACGACCAGTAAACTCTGGGAAGTTGTTCGTCGAGCTTAGGATGTTCCAAGCTTCTTCCCAGCTATCACGATAAACCGCGTCGTTAAATTCTGGGATGATGTTACCGATAGGGCAGCCGTTATGACAAAACGGCACGCCACAATCCATACAACGAGAAGCTTGAGTATTGATCTTGTCACCAAACTCCTCGTTCAGAACGAACTCTTTGTTGTTCTTGATGCGTTCAGCTGGGTCAATCTTCTGTGGTAGTTCACGACCATGCTCTAAAAATCCAGTAGGCTTACCCATTATACGGCCTCCACTTGAGTTTCGTTTCCTTGAGACAGTGCTTCAGCTTTGCGTTTTTGAAGAACCGCTTTGTAGTCACGCGGCATTACCTTAGCCATAGAGGCTAGGCTAGCTTCAAAATTGTCTAGGAAAGACTGAGCGACTTCACTTCCTGTGAATTGAACATGCTTAGTTAGCATGTCGAGTAATAGATCTCTGTCTTCTTGCTCGATTGGATCTAGGTCTACTAGCTCTGGGTTCAGTTTCGACTCAAAGTCACCTGATTTATCCCATACGTATGCCACGCCGCCACTCATACCTGCGGCAAAGTTACGACCTGTTGAACCTAGGATAATTGCTGCACCGCCCGTCATGTATTCACAACCGTGGTCACCGACGCCTTCTACTACTACTTTCGCGCCTGAGTTACGAACACAGAAACGTTCACCAGCCATACCGCGAATGAAAGACTCACCCGAAGTTGCACCGTAGAAACACACGTTACCAACCACGATGTTGTCTTCCGCGACAATACTTGATTTTGCATCTGGGTAAAGTACTAACGTACCGCCAGATAAGCCTTTACCCCAGTAGTCGTTCGCGTCGCCTTCCACTTCGAACTTCACGCCCTTAGCTAGGAATGCACCGAATGACTGACCCGCAGAACCTTTGAACTTCACGTTCATTGGCTGAGGTAGACCCGCATCTTTGTACACTTTCGAGATTTCGTTCGACAACATGGTACCTGCAGAGCGGTCCGTGTTGACGATAGGGAACTCGGCATTCACCGCTTCGCCTTTCTCTAGTGCAGGAATCGCTGCTTGAATCAGCTTACGGTCTAGCACTTCTTCTAGGTTGTGGTTCTGTTGAGCTTGGTTGAATACACCATCAGCTTCACGTGGTTGCTCAACGTGGAGAACAGGAGACAGATCTAGGTTCTTGTATTTCCAGTGAGAAATGTCTTGGCGGATCTTCAGTTTCTGACCTTGACCGACCATTTCATCGATAGTGCGGAAGCCAAGCTCAGCCATGATTTCACGTAGACCTTGTGCCATGTATTGGAAGAAGGTAACGACGTCTTCTACGCGGCCATCAAAGCGCTCGCGAAGCGTCTTGTTCTGAGTCGCGATACCAACAGGACAAGTGTTCTTATGACACTTACGCATCATGATACAACCTTCAACCACTAATGCTGCGGTTGCTACGCCCCATTCTTCTGCACCAAGTAGTGTTGCCACTGCAAGGTCGCGAGGTGTCTTCATCTGACCATCTGCTTGAACCACGATACGGTTACGTAGACCGTTCTTCAGTAGCGTTTGGTGCGTTTCTGCCAAGCCAAGTTCCCAAGGAAGACCGGTATGGCGGATTGAAGACATTGGTGATGCACCTGTACCGCCGTCGAAACCTGCGATTAGTACAACGTCCGCTTTCGCTTTCGCTACACCAGAAGCGATCGTACCTACGCCTGCTTCTGATACCAGCTTCACGTTTACACGGCCTGCGCGGTTCGCGTTCTTCAAGTCGTAGATAAGCTGAGCCAAATCTTCGATTGAGTAGATATCGTGGTGTGGTGGTGGAGAGATAAGGCCAACGCCCGGAGTCGAGTGACGCGTTGCACCGATCCAGTCATCTACTTTATCGCCTGGTAGCTGACCACCTTCACCTGGCTTCGCACCTTGAGCCATTTTGATTTGCAGCTCTTCAGCGTTAGTTAGGTAGTAAGAGGTTACGCCGAAACGACCTGAAGCCACCTGCTTGATTGCAGAGCGTTCCCAATCGCCGTTCTCTTTGCGCTCGAAACGCATTGGGTCTTCACCACCTTCACCAGAGTTCGATTTCGCGCCAAGACGGTTCATCGCAACAGCTAGTGTGGAGTGTGCTTCGTAAGAAATAGAACCGAATGACATAGCGCCCGTCGCGAAGCGTTTCACGATGCTTTCAATTGGCTCGACGTCGTCGATAGAGATAGAACCAGCGGGGTTCTTAATGAACTCAAGTTGGCTACGCAGGGTTACCGCGTTGTCACCTTGCTTATCTACAGCAGTCGCGTATTGCTTGAACTGATCGTAGTTCTTGTTGCGCGTAGACTCTTGCAGTAGAGAAATGGTTTCTGGGTTGAATAGGTGCTTCTCACCACGCTGTTTCCATTGGTAAACACCACCAACATCCAGCATTTGAATTGGGATTTCGCGTTGTGGGTAACCGATGCGGTGACGGATAAGTACTTCTTTGGCGATATCATCAAGGGTTAGACCTTGGATACGAGAAACCGTCCCTGTGAAGTATTTGTCGACCACGGATTTGTGGATACCCAATGCTTCGAAGATTTGCGCACCATGGTACGACTGTAGCGTAGAGATGCCCATCTTCGAGAAGATCTTCAGAAGACCGCCATTGATCGCTTTACGGTAGTTGTTGAACAGATCGCGAGGGTTCGCTTCTGGATCCAACTTCTTCGTACGTTGAAGTTCAATGATGGTTTCAATCACTAGGTAAGGGTTAACCGCATTCGCACCGTAACCAAGTAGCGTTGCAAAGTGGTGCGTTTCACGCGCGTCACCAGTTTCAACCACGATGTCACACTTCGCACGTAGACCTTTACGGATCAAGTGGTGGTGTACTGCGCCAACTGCCAGCATTGCTGGGATCGCCGCGTGGTTTGAATTCACTGCGCGGTCAGTGAGTAGGATGATTGAATAACCATCGATAACCGCGTCTTCTGCGTATTGGCAGATACGTTTTAATGCACGCTCAAGTTTGCCTTGATCTTCACTAGCTTGGAATACGATATCCAACGTTTTCGCTTGTAGGTGCTCGTTATCGATCGCACGCAATTTTTCAAGCTCAGAGTTGGCTAGAACAGGCGATTCCAATTCTACTTTCTGACAGTGAAGTGGTGTTTCAGTCAGAAGGTTTTGGTCTTTACCCAAGTAAGTGTTCAGCGACATAACCATACGCTCACGGATCGGGTCGATCGGTGGGTTAGTTACCTGTGCGAACAGCTGCTTGAAGTAGTTTGAAAGATGTTGAGACTGATGAGATAGAACCGCAAGAGGCCAGTCGGCACCCATTGCTGATAATGGCTCTTTCGCATCATTCGCCATTGGAACGATGATTTCGTTCACTTCTTCAGTGCTTACGCCAAACGCTTGTTGGCGGTGTAGAAGGTGTTCTGGCTTAGGTTGGCTGAACTGGTTGCTCGCATCTGGCAGCTTCTTCAAGCTCAGTAGGTTTTCTTCTACCCACTTCTCGTAAGGCTGTGCCGTTGCGATGGTGTCTTTCACTTCTTCATCAGAGATGATTCGACCTTGTTCTAGGTCTGCAACGAAGATACGACCCGGTTGTAGACGACCACGGAACTCTACGTTCTCTGGTTCAATATCCACAACACCAGATTCAGATGCCATCACTAGGAAGTTATCTTTGGTCACTGTGTAGCGAGAAGGGCGCAAACCGTTACGGTCTAGTGTCGCACCAACTTGAACACCATCAGTAAAACATACTGAAGCAGGACCATCCCATGGTTCCATGATGTTCGCGTGGTACTGATAGAACGCGCGACGTTTAGGATCCATGTTTTTGTTTTCTTGCCATGCTTCCGGGATCATCATCATCAATGCGTGTGGCAGGCTGCGACCAGAAAGAACTAGGAGCTCAAGTGCCATATCGAAGTTAGATGAATCCGAGCTGCCTTCCTGACAGATTGGAAGAAGCATGTCGATTTCAGCCTGAGTAAACAGGTCTGATTCTAGGATTGCTTCACGGGCTTTCATCCAGTTCAAGTTACCGCGAACTGTATTGATTTCACCGTTGTGGGCAATGTAACGGAAAGGCTGTGCAAGACGCCATTTCGGGAAGGTATTGGTAGAGAAACGAGAGTGTACCAGCGCCAGTGCAGTCACCATGGTCGGGTTTTGTAGATCAAGGAAGTACTGAGGTACTTGCTCGGTCGTTAACTGACCTTTGTATACCAATGTCTTGTAAGACATGGAGTTAATGTAGAAGTCGTCACCAATGTTCGAAACGCTTTCTAGGCAAACACGTACAGTATAGTTACGAAGTACGTACAGTTTGCGCTCTAGCTCTTCAGGCGTGATGCCAGGGCCGCCGGAGATAAACACGTGCTCAAATTGAGGCTCTGTGCTTAGAGGGTCGGCACCAATCATGGAGTTGTCGGTTGGTAATACGCGGTAGCCGATAACTTCAAGGTCTAGACGCTGTGCGTTGCGTTCTAGAATGTCACGGCATTGTTCGCGTTTGTATTCGTCTTTCGGGAAAAGAACGACACCAACACCATACTTTTCAAACGAAGGCAGTTTAATGCCTAGCTTAACGGCTTCTTCTAATAGGAATTCATGAGGTTTTTGTAGCAAGATACCCGCACCGTCACCGCTGCATGGGTCACAACCTTGACCACCACGGTGTTCCATGCGAGCCAGCATATCCAATGCTTGAGTCACTACTTCATGAGATTTACGGTTTTTAAGGTGAGCAACAAAACCGATACCACAAGCGTCATGCTCCAGTTCCGGAGTGTACAGACCCTGTGGATTTTGCTCTCTATCTACCATAGATACATCCTTCCAGTTCAATGTCGACGCAAAAGTACCGGGCAGCAAATACTACCTAGACTATTGATTACGTCTTGTCCTTTATATTTATTATCGCCACCGATCTAGGTTGACCGGTCTTGATTCCTTTCCGTATCTCGCAGGAAAAGTTTTGCGAGAAAAACAATCCTTGGTGGTATCCCTTTATTTATTATCACTATCTAGTGATTTATATAGGTAGGAGTGGGATAACACCGACAAATCCCGCAGTGTGCTTTGTAATAAAAGTCACAAAAATAACGGGGTTGTGTAAGTATCCTACAATTTTGTCACTTCAGAATGCAATGAAAAAGTCGGCGTTGTGACCCAATTTTTTCGTTTAATTATGCATTTTTAGTTTAACATTTACGCAACATGAACGATTTTTGTCTTTAATTATGCAAGTTTATTGATTTTGACCTGCATGATGGGTGTTTGAATTGATTAATATTGTGTGTTTTTTCTTTCAGGGATGTAATTTATTTACACAGATCGTAGTGAGATTGATTACGATTTATTGTTGGTGAGAATTTATGCAGTTACATGAGTTGGTCAATACAATCGGCCAAGATCTTCAGCGTCGATACGGTGAAAAGGTTCATAAGTTAACATTGCACGGTGGATTTAGTTGCCCTAACCGCGATGGCACGATTGGGCGGGGAGGATGTACATTTTGCAATGTGGCTTCGTTTGCAGATGAAGAAGTCCAGATAAAAAGCATTCACGAACAGTTAAAAGATCGCGCAGGTGAAATTCACAGAGCGAAGAAGTATCTCGCTTATTTTCAGGCCTACACCAGTACCTATGCAGAAGTACAAGTTCTCAAAAACATGTATGAGGAAGCACTAAAGGCTGCAGACATGGTTGGTCTTTGTGTGGGGACGCGTCCGGATTGCGTCCCTGATGCGGTATTGGATTTACTGTCGGGCTATGTACAGCAAGGTTATGAAATTTGGCTAGAACTAGGTCTTCAAACCGCCAACAACGACACCCTCAAACGTATCAATCGTGGTCATGACTTTGAGTGTTATGCCGAAATCACTAAGCGTGCTCGAACACTCGGAATCAAGGTTTGTACTCACTTAATTGTGGGTTTACCCAAAGAAACCCGCGCCGAAAATATTGAAACGCTGCAAAAAGTGTTGGCCGTGGGAACGGATGGCATCAAGTTACATGGCTTGCATATTGTCGAAGGTAGCACCATGGCGAAAGCTTGGCGTGCTGGAAAGCTAGAAGCCCCTGAATTAGAAGAATATGTTGCGATCGCCAGTGAAATGATTCGTATGACACCACCAGATGTGATTTATCATCGCGTTTCATCAGCAGCCAGGAGGCCCACGTTATTATCGCCTCTGTGGTGTGAAAACCGTTGGCTAGCGATGACGGAAATTGGTCGAGATCTCAGTGCTCATGGTGCTCAAGGGAGCCTTACGGGGAATGCCTTTATCTATACTAAACCGGAATTAATAGCAGATCGCTCAATAAATAACTGATATATTTTAACCAGTGTTCTTTGAAGGTTTAAACGATGGATCAGTTACTCAATTGGCTTTGGGGTGGTCAAGGCGGTTATGGCTATGTCGTCTTGTTGTTAATCGCAGGCGTGTGCGCGTTAGCACTGATCTATTTGCACTTTCAGACATCACTTAAGCAACTAGTAACGGATTCTCCCTATCCAGTCATAGTGGTGGACACTAGCCATGCTCAGCTCTTGCTATCTAACCAGGCTGCGATGCAGTTGTTAGGCATTCGCTCTTTGGGAACGGGGTATTTGTATCCTGCTTTATTCGATATTCATGAGCTTGAGCAGTTTCTCGATCGCTTCTCTAGTCGTCATTTTCGTCAGCAGGCTTTTGACTGGCGACTATCTGATAGTGAATCTATTAAAGTGGAGCTGTCAGGCAGAAAGAGTTTATTGCGCAATCATCGAGTTTGGATTCTTTATGCTCAGCCATATCAAGCCACTCACCAAGAGCAGCAACAAGAACTTGCCCAATTAATCATCGCACGTTCGGCATTAGACTCACTTTCAGAGCTGATTTGTACCCAAGACCGCCAAGGCAATCTATTAACGACCAATCGAGCATTTGATCAATTCTGGCAAGGGCGAAGGGAAGAAGCTTGCGCATCCAAGGCCTTGGGTGAGATGACCAGAAAAAGCGAACGTAAATGGACAACGGATCCACAAGGTCGAAGTTGCTTATTGGAAGTCAATCAAAACTCTCTTGTTTCGCCGAGTGGTGAGCTTATCGGTACGCTGTCTATTAGTCATGACGTGACTGAATGGCACAAGATGCAACAGAATCTGCGAGATGAAATGGAGCGTCGCAAAGATACAGAGGTGGCGCTAGCGCAAAGAGATACTATCTTACAAACGATTCTGGATGCCAGTCCGGACTCTATTGGTATTTTCAATGAGAACATGGTCTATCAAGCGTGTAATCAGCCTTTTGTTAAGGCGTTAGGCATTTCAAAAATTTCTGATTTGATAGGTAAGCGCCTCCAAGACGTGATTCCTAAAGAGATGTACGCGCGCTTAGCAGACAGTGACTTAGAAGCATTACGCCAGTTAGAGCCAGTTCGATACATAGATAAAGTCGTGAGTAGTGATGGTAAAAGTACGTGGTTTGATGTGGTGAAATCGCCTTTTAAAGATAAAGCATCAGGAACGAATGGTGTGCTGATCATGGCGCGTGATATTTCTGAGCGTTATCTTGCAGAACAAAAGTTGGAAAAAGCCAACCTAGAGTTAGAAAAATTGAGCTTTATGGATAGCTTAACTCAAGTATCGAACCGACGCCGTTTCGACGAACAACTGCAGGTATTGTGGTACCACCACGCTCGAGAAAAGCTGCCGCTCACCATCATGTTATGTGACATCGACTTTTTCAAAGATTACAACGACTGTTACGGTCACCAACAAGGTGATGAAGCGTTAGTCAGTGTCGCTACCGTGTTTACACAAGTCATCAATCGTTCTTCGGATTGTGTTGCGCGTTATGGTGGCGAGGAGTTTGGTTTTATCTTGCCGAATACCACCACGGAAGGTGCGCGCAACGTAGCACAGCGTATTCATGAGAAAATTCTACAGCTTGATATGGAACACGACAGTTCAGAAGCATCTGAACGCCTTACCGTCAGTATCGGTCTGGTCTCTTACATTCCTCAGCATGGTGATGAACCCGAAATGGGCATCGCTATGGCTGACAGTGCGTTATACCAAGCTAAAGCTGATGGACGTAATCGCACCTGTATTCACCCCAGTTCTTGCTAACGCTTTGTGACCGCTTGCTCTAAGTTGATAGCTGATTGTTTAAATCACCGTATTAAACACGTTAAACTTACAGAAGCCTGTGCGCTCGTTGGTTTATCTTTCTATCTCGTGTCACAAGCGCAGATCGCACCGTGTGTTTTTCACTAATCAAACAGACCTAAATTGCGTTAGGTCGAGTGCATTTACCTGTTTTTCATCATCGAATGGCGCTATCTAGCCACCACCATGGAGTAGTTAATGAAACCCATGAAAAACCTCGCCCAGTATTATGTCGACTTGCTAGTCAAACTGGGGATTGTTCGCTTCTCTATTTTGCTAGCCCTTGCGCTGGTGGCATTAGCTGTTGTGGTGCAGGTAGGGATTACTTTAGCTCTCAAAGGGCGAGTAGATGATATCGATATTGTCCGTTCGGTGTTTTTTGGTCTATTGATCACCCCTTGGGCGGTTTACTTCCTCTCTGTGGTTGTCGATCAACTAGAAGAGTCTCGCCAGCGTTTAACTAAGCTGGTGTCCAAACTGAAGGACATGCGTTCGCGAGATCAAGAGCTGAATTACCAACTTCAACAAAACATTGAAAAGCTTAACCAAGAAATTGAAGAGCGTATTAAAGCGGAAGAAGCACGTGAAGAGGCGATGCAAGACCTCGAAAATGAGGTGTTCCAACGCGAACGTACTCAATTAGAGTTGGCAGAACGTACCGCATTACTGCGTTCATTTATTGATGCCTCACCAGACTTAATTTACTACCGCAATGCGGATGGTGTTTTCTCTGGCTGTAACCGCGCGATGGAAGAGCTAACGGGCAAGAAAGAGCACCAGTTAGTCGGATTAAGCCCTTGGGATGTGTATAGCAAAGAAATCGCCGAGCATATCGTTGATACTGACCAAAAGGTTTTTGCCGATAATCAAGCGATTACTTACGAGCAATGGCTCGAATACCCAGATGGTCGCAAGCATTACTTTGAGCTGCGTAAAGTGCCATTTTACAGCAAAGATGGCCGCCACCTTGGTCTCGTTGGGTTCGGTCGTGATATCACTGAACGTAAGCGCCATGAAGAGTCGTTAGAGAAAGCAAGCCGCGACAAAACTACCTTCATCTCAACCATCAGTCATGAGCTGCGAACGCCGCTGAATGGCATTGTAGGCTTAAGTCGTATGCTTCTAGATAGTCCGTTGACAGAAGAGCAGCGTAAACACATGCAGACCATCAATGTGAGTGCGATTACGCTAGGTAACATCTTCAACGATATTATCGATATGGATAAATTTGATCGCCGTAAGTTAGAACTATTACCTGCGCCACTTAACTTCGAAGACTTCGTCGCAGAGATTGAGAGTATCTCAGCTCTGATGGCAGAACAAAAAGGGTTACGCTTTGACTTAGAACGTTTAAGCGATTTGCCAAAAGCAATTGAAGTGGATGCAACCCGTCTACGTCAGGTGATTTGGAACTTGGTCAGCAACGCAATGAAGTTCACCAAAGAAGGTGGCGTTGTGATGACAGTGAGCGCGGATGTCGAAGACGATTTTGCGACCATTATTATGGAAGTGGAAGACACAGGTATTGGTATCCCAGACGAAGAGCTAGATAAGATCTTTGCGATGTATTACCAAGTGAAATCAGGCAAGGACAACCTGCATGCGGTCGGTACAGGTATTGGTTTGGCGGTATCTAAGCAACTGATCAATATGATGGATGGTGACATTACGGTTACCAGTGAGGAAGGCTTTGGTAGCACTTTTACTGTATCGATCCACGTTCCGATTGTTGAACTAGCTGAGCCAGTCATTGATGCGAAACGCGACAATGTGCGCCTCAACATATTTATGGTCGAAGACATCGAGCTTAACGTAACTGTGGCTAAATCGTTACTTGAGAGCCTAGGGCACTCTGTCACCGTGGCAATGACGGGCCAAGAAGCGTTAGTGAACTTTGTGCCAGAAAAATACGACTTAGCGTTGTTGGATATCCAACTGCCTGATATGACGGGCTTTGATGTCGCCAATTATTACCGCAAGCATTATAACAATCTTCCTCCATTGGTCGCCTTAACTGCTAATGTAATGAAAGATCGTCGTGAATACTTAGATAACGGCATGGATGATGCGATCAGTAAGCCGCTGGCAGTGAATGCCATTCAGTCAGTGATTGATAAATTCTTCGCTCACCAGCTAGAACAACCTAAGGAAGTAGTGAGCGGTCCCGAAACAGTGGAAGAGCCAGTCCCTTCTCCTGTGATTGAGACACATTTGCTCGATATGGATATGTTAGAGTCTTACGTCGACATTGTTGGTGCAAAACCTGTCTACGACAGCATAAAAATGTTTGAAGATATGATGCCAGACTATATTGATGTCTTAGATTCGAACATGACAGCGAAAGATCAAGATGGGATTGTTTCTGAAGCGCATAAAATCAAAGGTGCTGCAGGTTCAATTGGCCTGAAACGTATCCAAAGTGTGGCGCAAAAAGCGCAATCGCCTGATATGCCAGCATGGTGGGAAAACATTTCAGACTGGGTTGAAGAGATCAAAAATGAATACCAAAACGATATTCAAGTCCTCAAAAGTTGGTTGGAACAAAGGAAATAACATGAAAAGAATCGCACCATTGGCATTAGCCATGGCATTGATGGCAGGCTGTAGTTCCGTTCCAAATGTGAATTGGCAACAAAACAGTCAGATTACGATTAATGAGGTTAATGTTGAGCTCAAAAGTAATTTATGGGTGAACCTCATGCCGAATATTGGGGACGTGGAAGAGCAAAGTATTCAAGGTGCACTTTACCTCGAAGGAGATCAGTTACTTCCTGCAAATCTAACGGCAGAAGCTCTTATTATTAAACAGGGGCAAAAAGAGTGGTTGGTGGACAGTGCGTCTTTAGATACTCGAACGCACAGTGAAAGCCGATGGGAGGTGGCGTTCTCGTCTCACATTGATGTGAACACAGAAAAATCGGTTGATGTCGCAGTGCTTCTAGACGATGCGGGTAAACAGCGTTGGTTAGTCGAAAAGTACGTGAAGATTAACAAGGTTTATTAACCGCAATGATGTTGCATTAGTCGTTAGACCTAAAACAAAAAGGGCTTGCTCAATGAGCAAGCCCTTCGCATATTAGCGGTTAAATCTAGTCTTCTAGATCGCCACAGAAGCGGTAACCTTCGCCGTGGATAGTGGCGATGATTTCTGGCGTGCCTGAAACAGACTCAAAGTGCTTACGGATACGACGAATCGTTACGTCTACAGTACGGTCGTGTGGCTTAAGTTCACGACCAGTCATCTTCTTAAGAAGATCTGCACGAGTTTGAATCTTACCCGGGTTCTCACAGAAGTGCAGTAGTGCGCGGAACTCAGAGCGAGGTAGCTTGTAGCTATCACCAGCAGGGCTTACTAGAGAGCGGCTGTTGATGTCTAGTACCCAACCGTTGAATTCATACTTTTCTACCGAGCGCTTCTCTTCTTGCACCGCGTTAGAGCTCATTGAGCGACTAAGTAGGTTACGTGCACGAATAGTTAGTTCACGTGGGTTGAATGGTTTAGTGATGTAGTCATCTGCACCAATCTCAAGACCTAGGATCTTGTCTACTTCATTGTCACGGCCTGTCAGGAACATTAAAGCAATGTTCGCTTGCTCGCGTAATTCACGCGCTAGTAGAAGGCCATTCTTGCCTGGAAGATTAATGTCCATAATAACCAAGTTGACTGAGTTATCAGACAACACTTGGTGCATCTCTTCACCGTCACTGGCTTCAAAAACAGCGTATCCCTCTGCTTCAAAAATACTCTTAAGAGTGTTACGAGTTACTTGCTCATCTTCAACGATAAGAATCTGCGGGGTTTGCATTGGCGGTACCTAAATTTGTGACAAAATTGTGCTAATAGAATAAATTCTAGGCAAAAATATAACATACAGGTAATGTGATTTTGATAATAAATCAAGTTGATCAAAAAAACACTTCTTTCAGTTATCCGCCCTCCATGGAATTTTGCCAACTCACCAGTATCCAATGGCGACGTTTATTCTAAAGGGCTTGTTTACCTTTCATTTCCTGCTTTCAGTGGGGCCTGAAACGTAAACACCCTAAGATATTGAGCGGATTTTATATTGTTAACAGCATGCTAACAATGCTCAAATGTTAATTCCATTCAGTTTGTTGATTTATATCAATTGATGAAATGTAACTGTTATTAATCGTTTAAGACTTATGATAGAAAAAAGTAATACGAACATAGACGCATCGTTATGGAATGCTTATTCAGAATCTTTTTTCAGATTCGAAGCCGAGTGGCGTGTTTCAAACTATGCTGTGATAACCGCTTGGAACCCATACAGTAACTTGAGGTCCAAAGAAGAGAACAGCATAAACAATCACGCGTTAGAAAAACAGCTACAGCACGTTAATTACGCGCCTGTCACGGTAGGTGATAGCGCTTTTACATGGTATGAGGAAAGCTTTGCCGTCGAGTTGTCGCCAGAGGTAGCCGTTGAATTGGCGAATGACTTTCAACAAAACGCGATTTATTACGTCATTAATGACCAACTTTATCTTATTGCGTGCTCGCAGCCGAAAGTTTTTCATACGTTAGGCTCCATTAAACCTCGGCTCGTATAGAAGGTATAGAAAAGGATACTGCTCACTGAAGCATCGCTTGGGTGAGAAAATTCACGGAGGAAATATGAGAGACATTACACCCGATATTTGTGACCAATTTGAAGACCAAGTGAGCTTGCTTACTTTACCATTGCAGAACTTTGGTCAACGTAGCGCTTTTTACGGTGAAATCGTTACGGTGCGCTGCTATCACGATAACTCGAAAGTGCGTGAAGTACTGGGCGAAGATGGAACGGGTAAAGTATTGATTGTTGACGGACATGGATCGTGTCAGAGAGCATTACTCGGCGATCAATTAGCGATACTCGGAATAGAAAATGGGTGGGAAGGCATCATTGTCTATGGTGCAATACGCGATGTAGCACAAATATCTCAAATGGACATTGGCGTTCAAGCTCTTGGCACCAACCCGTTTAAAACAGAGAAACGCGGGATAGGAGAGGTAAACGTAACCTTAACGATGCAAAACCAAATCGTTCAACCTAAGCACTACGTTTACGCGGACTGGAACGGTGTATTGATTTCTAAGCAAAAGCTAGACTTCTAAAAACGAAAGCCTAAACCAACCTCAAAGCCTTGTTGCCAATCTTGGTAATCAAGAGTCGCGTGAAAATCCAGTTTATCGGTAATTTTTACGCGACTTGATACTTCAGCCGCGAGGCTACTGTCGTCTTGGCGAATACCTTCCGCTGTTTCGTTCTTGTAAGAGCGAACTGTACTTTTCAGCGTGACACGATCATTAAAGTGATAGCTGATCCCACTCAAAAAACCACTTTGATTTTGGGTAGGAGAGTTATTGACTCGCGCACCGACATAAACATCTACCGAATCAAAAAGTTCGTAAGCGTAACCCGTATCGATATTCCAAACATCAAAACTGTCAGACTGATAACTGTCGCTGGAAATGAACAGTTTATGAGGAGAAGGGGATGTTTTACCTGGAAGCGGCGGAAGCTCGTTGGCTAGACAAACACCAGGCACAAAAAACAGCAACAGAAAAAGCCATCTTTTCATGTTCACCACTCCTTGTGTCAACTTTTTTATTAGTATGCGCCCAAAGCTTCTCACTATTAAAGCATAGAATATGAAAGCTAGCTCACCTATTTTCTAAATAATTCGATCCTATGAACATAAGTCACAGTTAAGTTGTTGTTATGTGTCACAACCCTCTCGAATTATTTGATCGTACGTTTTATGGCAAAGATTAGACTAGTTATTAGATAAAAAACCGAACTGGTGATGATAGTTAAGTCCTTTACAAAAACTAACTGTAGATTTTCAAATGATCAATAATGTGTAATTAACTATAAATATCAATGACATTGCTTAGCAGAAATCTCTGAAAGATGGAAAAACAAACAATTTTTTGTTGACTATGTATCAGAAACTCGGTAAACGTAGAGTTAAGCAAACACAATTAACGTTGAATATTTATTTATGCCATCTAACAGCCTAGTAGTAATGACCACGACCATTATTATTACCGACACGACACATGTTGGGGCAGGCTGCTGAGCGAAAGAAATTCACAAAAAAGGCCTGTATCCAACAAGATACAGGCCTTTTTTTATGCTTTTTTATCCAGAATTTAGACAAATTTAAGAAGATATACCGGAGGAAGGGATGCGAGTATTGAAGTTTGGCGGATCATCACTAGCTGATGCAGATCGCTTTTTGAGAGCGGCAGACATTATTGCCAATAACGCTCAACAAGAAAAAGTAGCGGTTGTTCTTTCCGCTCCTGGTAAAACAACAAACAAATTGGTTGCGGTCATTGAAGGCGCATTGCGCAATGGTGAAGCAGAACTACAAATCAAAGAGTTGGAGGAGTCGTTTAAAACGCTCTTCACTCAAATCCAAGCAGTACTACCCAATATCGATGGTTCAGCTTTCGATAACCAAGTGAAAACTTCTCTCTCTCAATTACGCCAATTCGTTCATGGCATCAATCTTCTTGGCATGTGCCCAAACAATGTTAATGCACGTATTATTAGCAAAGGCGAACGCGTTTCGATTCAATTGATGAAAGCGGTGCTAGAAGCCAAAGGCCAGCCAGCACATCTTATCGACCCAGTTGAATACCTATACGCAAAAGGTGATCACCTTGAAGCCATGGTTGATGTAGATGTTTCAACGCAAAACTTCCGCCAAAACCCTCTTCCTCTGGGCCATGTGAATATCATGCCTGGCTTTACCGCAGGTAACGAGAAAGGTGAATTGGTAACACTTGGTCGCAATGGCTCTGATTATTCGGCGGCGGTTCTTGCGGCGTGTCTGCGCGCAGATTGTTGTGAGATCTGGACTGACGTAGATGGTGTATACAACTGCGACCCTCGTTTAGTGGAAGATGCTCGCTTACTTAAATCTCTTAGCTACCAAGAAGCAATGGAGCTTTCTTACTTCGGTGCTTCCGTTTTGCATCCGAAGACCATTGCTCCTATCGCGCAGTTCCACATCCCATGTCTGATCAAAAACAGCTTTAACCCACAAGGTGCAGGAACTCTGATTGGGCAAGACACTGGTGAAGACAATCTGGCGATCAAAGGTATCACGACGCTAAACGACCTAACCATGGTTAACGTCTCCGGCCCAGGTATGAAGGGTATGGTTGGCATGGCAAGCCGCGTATTTGGCGCAATGTCTTCCGCTGGTGTGTCTATTGTTCTTATTACTCAGTCTTCTTCTGAGTACAGCATTAGCTTCTGTATTGAGGCAGAAGATAAAGCAAAAGCGCAACAAGTACTGGTCGATGCGTTTGAGTTGGAACTGAAAGATAGCTTATTAGAGCCGGTCGAGTTTATTGATAATGTTTCAATCATAACGTTGGTTGGTGACGGCATGCGTACATCGCGCGGTGTTGCATCTCGCTTCTTCTCATCTCTTGCTGAAGTGAACGTAAACATTGTAGCCATCGCACAGGGCTCATCTGAGCGTGCAATCTCAGCCGTGATTCCTGAAGATAAAATCTCTGAAGCGATCAAAGCGTGTCACGAGAACCTATTCAACTCTAAGCACTTCTTAGACGTATTCGTGGTTGGTATTGGCGGCGTTGGTGGTGAGCTGG